>NZ_JABKKF010000015.1 GCF_013166605.1 Xylanibacter muris | reverse complement strand
GAGAAGTTAAGCCCGTCTGCGCCGATGGTACTGCACTGCAATGCGGGAGAGTAGGAGGCCGCCTTCTTTATTTTAATCCCCGGACACTAATGAAGTGTCCGGGGATTTTTTTTGTGTCTGTGTGTCCCATTCTGCTGCAGTGCCGTTTTTTGTGTCTGTATGTCCCTGCCTGCTGTGCCCTTCGGCAGTGCCGTTTTTTGGCTCAGTAGCAAATCAGTGGAGATATGATATTGTGGCGGGTATCGTGTGGGAATATACGTATTGCCGTGGGGAGAATTCCCGTATTGCCGGTGGATACATCCCCATGTAGGGACATCGCTTCGCGATGTGTCCGGTGTAATGTATGCTACAAATATAGCTTGCTCATTAAGGGATATTGCCGTCTGACACGTGCCAAAGGCACGTCCCTACTTGTTGGATGCTCATGTGGGGATTTCTCCGCTCCTTCAATGAATGATGGCACATATTATACAAACCATGATGTATATTATACCCATTGCAGATTCGGAATGTTCCACATACCCATCCTTTCTCTCTCCGAAAGGGAGTCGGAGAGGTTGTTTGGCACGTGTCTACTTTGGGCGTTGGGAGGGAATGCGGGAACCTTATGGTTTGTATTTTTTTTCATGCGTATTTTTTCATGCTTTTCATGTTGTTTGAGATAAGTGATGTGGTACAATAATAAATGTTTTTTTTCGTTTATTATTTATGCAATGGACAGATAGAATCAGACAGGTAAAGATATTGTTGGTTGTGGCAGCTTTCGTCATAGCAATAATATCTTTGTTTACATCCCACTTGCTCGTTAATGACATGTCTAAAGAAGAGCAGAATAATATGAAGGTGTGGGCTCAGGCGTTGCATGCTCTGAATAATGCCGATGAAAATACAGACTTGTCTCTTGTTTTAAGTGTGATTCAGGGTAATAATACTATTCCTGTAATTGTATTGGATAAAAATGGTAATGTGATGGACTATCGTAATATTTCCATTGATGCTTCAAATTCAGATGATTCTGTGAAGTATGTTGCAAAGTTGGGGAATAGTTATTATAAGTCCGGTCAGTTTATAAAGATTGATATTTCAGACGGTTCAGACTATCAACTGGTATGCTATGATGATTCTATAATGCTGAAACGTCTTGCCTATTATCCTTATATACAGTTAGGCATAGTGTTAATATTCGTTGTTGTGGCTATATTTGCATTGCTTTCGTCTAAGAGGGCAGAGCAGAATAAGGTTTGGGTCGGACTGTCAAAGGAGACTGCTCATCAGTTAGGGACACCTATTTCAAGTTTGATGGCATGGACAGAGATATTGAAGGAAAGTTATCCTGACGACGGGCTTATTCCGGAAATGGATAAAGACGTGAAACGGCTTCAGCTTATTGCTGACCGTTTTTCAAAGATAGGTTCTTTGCCTGAACCTGTTCCAACCAGCCTTAATGAAGTTCTTGACCATGTGATTGATTATATGGACCGCCGTACTTCAAAGAAAGTCATGATGGTTAAGAATTTTGCCGATGGAGATATTACTGTATGTATAAGTCAGCAACTTTTTGAGTGGGTGATAGAGAATTTGTGTAAGAATGCAGTCGATGCAATGGAAGGAGAAGGGGTTATTACATTTAATGTTGAAGAGACACCGCAAAAGGCCATAATAGAAGTTACCGATACTGGTAAGGGGATAAAAAAGAAAGATATTAAGAATGTGTTTACTCCTGGATTCACGACAAAGAAACGTGGCTGGGGACTTGGACTTTCTTTGGCCCACCGTATTGTGGAGGAATATCATAAGGGAAGAATATTTGTGAAATCATCGGAAGTCGGTATAGGTACAACTTTTCGCATAGAGTTAAAGAAGTTATGACTATATTGAAAGGAAATACTTTTGTAATGAAATACTGTATCGGGAAATCTTCTTTTTGTTATCTGCTAAAATATAGTAAAAAGCGTCTCTATGGCGGTTTTTTCCATTAAAAAATGTGTGTATGTCAAAAAATATAAGTACCTTTGCAGCCCGAAGATTGTGCTATGTTTAGTTTAGACGACTTAAAAATAGACTTAAAGCGGCTGAATGATGGTGAGACATTATTTACATATAGTCTCGACAGCAGTTTTTTTGCGGCTATAGATGCTCCTGACGTTAGGAAGGGCACTGTGGTCGTGAGTCTTGCTATACATAAGACAGCAGAGCGTTATTTTGAATTAAACTTCCATATAGAAGGTGAGGTCATTGTTCAATGTGACCGTTGCCTTGATGATATGACGCAGGCCATAGAAAGCGATAACAGGCTAATGGCGAAATATGGTGAGGAATACTCAGAGGATGATGACCTTGTGACCGTTGCAGAAGATGAAGGAATTTTGGACGTCGCATGGTTCATCTACGAATTTATAGATTTAAGCCTCCCCCTCAAGCACGTTCATGCCCCTGGTAAATGCAATGTTGCTATGATTAAAATGCTTGAAGAGCATTCATCTACCCGAAGTAGTGATGGGGATGATAAACCTGTAGATCCGCGATGGAGTGGATTGGAAAAATTAAAGAATAATATTTAAAGATTAAAAAAAATGGCACATCCTAAAAGAAGACAGTCAAAGACTCGTACACTTAAAAGAAGAACTCATGACAAGGCTGTAGCTCCTACATTGGCAGTATGCCCGAACTGCGGCGCTTACTACATCTATCACACTGTATGCCCTACCTGCGGTTATTATAGAGGTAAGGTCGCTATTGTAAAGGAAGAGACAGCTGAATAATGGAAAGAATTAACGCGGTAATCACCGGTATAGGAGGTTACGTTCCCGATTACGTCCTTAATAATGAGGAGTTGTCGAGAATGGTTGATACCAACGACGAGTGGATTATGACGCGTGTGGGTATCAAGGAACGCCGTATACTTACAGAAGAAGGTCTCGGTACGTCATATATGGCGCGTAAGGCAGCCAAGCAACTTTTGCGTAAGACAGGGGTTGATCCTGATACGATTGACGCCCTCATTCTTTCTACTTCTACCGCTGATTATCAATTTCCCTCAACAGCATCGATTGTTCTTGGCAAACTTGGTCTGCGTAATGCTTTTGCGTTTGACTTGTGGGGTGCTTGTTGTGGTTTTTTGTATGCTCTTGATGTAGCTGCAAATATGATTCAGAGCGGTCGGCATAAAAAAATTATCGTTATAGGTGCCGATAAGATGTCATCTGTGGTTGATTATAAAGACCGCAGCACTTGCGCGCTTTTTGGTGACGGTGCGGCAGCTGTACTTCTTGAGGCAACGACAGAACAGAATATAGGTGTTATGGATTCTTATTTCCGTACAGACGGAAAGGGTCTTCCTTTCCTGCATACTAAGGCAGGAGGTTCTGTTTGTCCGGCATCGCATTTTTCTGTTGACCACCGTCTGCATTATCTGTTTCAGGAAGGCCGTACTGTGTTCCGTTATGCGGTAACAAATATGAGTGACGATTGCGCCCTGATAGCAGAACGCAATAATCTTGACAAGACCAATATTGCGTATGTGGTGCCTCATCAGGCAAACATGCGTATTATAGAGGCTGTTGCCAAGCGTCTTGACTTGCCTATGGAGAATGTTATGGTTAATATAGAGCATTATGGTAATACCAGTGCTGCGACCATACCATTGGCTTTGTGGGATAATGAGAAGAATTTGAAGAAGGGTGACAACCTTATTTTCACAGCTTTTGGTGCTGGTTTTGTACATGGCGCATCTTATTATAAGTGGGCTTATGACGGAGCAGAGGCTTCTGCTGTAAAATAGCCGATTTGTAATAGATATTAATATCTTATAAACTCAAGGGACATGCTTTCTTAATGAAAGTATGTCCCTTGTAGTTTTGTTGTATTTGTTCAGCATAGATGCTTTCTTTGTCTGTAAAAAACTAAAGTTATTATTGGGTATGTCAAAAAAAAACTATAATTTTGTAAGCGAATATACATTTTTATCATGCATAAAGCAGGATTTGTAAATATTGTTGGCAATCCCAATGTGGGTAAGTCAACACTGATGAATCAACTTGTCGGTGAAAGGATTAGTATTGCGACATTCAAGGCACAGACTACAAGGCATCGTATAATGGGGATTGTTAATACTCCGGATATGCAGATTGTATTTTCGGATACCCCGGGGGTGCTTAAGCCTAATTATAAATTGCAGGAGTCCATGCTTGCATTCTCTGAGTCTGCACTTCAAGATGCGGATGTTCTGTTGTATGTGACTGATGTCGTGGAGAATCCGGAGAAGAACAAGGACTTTCTTGATAAAGTTGTGCGTATGCCTGTGCCTGTATTGCTGTTGATAAACAAGATAGATCAGAGCGAGCAGTCGAAACTTGGTGATATTGTCGACAAATGGCATGCATTACTCCCAAATGCCGAGATTCTTCCTATTTCCGCAAAGAATAAGTTTGGAGTTGATATATTACTTAAGCGTATATATGAACTGTTGCCGGACAGTCCTCCTTATTTTGAGAAAGACCAGTTTACTGATAAGCCGGCCCGTTTCTTTGTAAGTGAGATTATACGTGAGAAAATACTTCTTTATTATGACAAGGAAATACCTTATTCCGTAGAAGTCAGGGTTGAAAGCTTTAAGGAATCGGATAGCCGTATACATATCAATGCTGTAATCTATGTTGAACGCGATTCACAGAAGGGTATTATAATAGGGCATCAGGGCTATGCCTTAAAGAAGGTCAGCACAGAGAGCCGTAAGTCTCTGGAGAAATTTTTCGGTAAGAATGTCTATTTGGAAGTGTTTGTAAAGGTGGATAAGGATTGGAGAAATTCAAAGGAAGAACTTGACAGTTTCGGATATAATCTGGTGTGATGTTTACCGGACAGGAGGAAGCAGAGAAATCTTTTTCGTGAAGACATTTAATAGAGTTTTATAATTGAATTAATAAAAACATCGGTTTAGGAATATGGTATTTTTCTTTATTCCTTATTAATATAAATATATTTATGGCAAATTTAGTAGCAATAGTAGGACGCCCCAATGTGGGCAAGTCTACACTTTTCAACAGGCTGACCAACTCGCGCCATGCTATTGTCAGTGATGAGGCCGGTACCACCCGTGACCGCCAGTATGGCAAGTGTGAATGGTGTGGCAGAGAGTTTTCCGTGGTCGATACAGGCGGATGGGTTGTGAATTCGGATGATATTTTCGAAGAGGAGATACGTAAGCAGGTGATTATTGCCACGGAAGAGGCTGATGTCGTTTTGTTTCTTGTGGACGTGAATAACGGTGTGACAGATCTTGATGCCGATGTAGCAGAGATTCTCCGCCGTTCAAAACTTCCGGTTATTCTTGTTGCAAACAAGACGGATAATAACGAGCAGCAATATTATGCCGCTGAATTCTATTCCTTGGGACTTGGCGAGCCTATATGTATCAGTGCGGCAACGGGAAGCGGTACGGGTGACCTGCTTGATATTGTGGTAAAAAAATTGAAGACAGACGTCTCGGATGTCACTGAAGACGGTATACCGCGTTTTGCTATCGTAGGACGTCCGAATGCAGGAAAGAGCAGTATTGTAAATGCTTTTATAGGTGAAGACCGTAATATCGTGACAGAGATTGCCGGTACAACCCGTGACAGCATATATACGCGTTACGATAAATTTGGATTTGATTTCTACCTTGTAGATACTGCCGGTATACGCAAGAAGAATAAAGTGACGGAGGATCTGGAGTTCTATAGTGTCATGCGTTCGATACGTGCAATAGAGAACAGTGACGTATGCATACTGATGATTGATGCCACCAGGGGTATTGAGGCTCAGGATATGAATATATTCCAGTTGATTCAGAAGAATAATAAAAGCCTTGTAGTGGTGGTGAATAAGTGGGATTTGGTAGAGAACAAAGACCAGAAGGTCATAGACACGTTTGAGAATGCCATCCGTAGCCGTATGGCTCCGTTTGTGGATTTCCCGATCATTTTTGCATCGGCAGTCACCAAGCAGCGTATATTCAAGGTTCTTGAAACAGCCAAGGATGTGTATTTGCATCGTAAGGCAAAGATTGGCACCACCAAGCTCAATGAGGTGATGTTGCCACTTATAGAGGCATATCCGCCACCATCAATCAAGGGAAAGTACATAAAGATAAAGTACTGTTCGCAGTTGCCGAACACTCAGATTCCGTCATTTGTGTTCTATGCGAATCTTCCGCAGTATATAAAGGAACCGTATCGTCGTTTTCTTGAGAACAAGATACGGGAGAATTGGAATCTTTCAGGTACGCCTATAAACATATTCATACGTCAGAAATGATGCGTTTGTTTCAAATACTATGTATAATCTTTGCCGTTTTTGCCGTTTCATGCAAGGAAGAAACCTCTCCGGAAGAGCTTGCGGCAAAAGCGGCAAAGATTTATTATGAACATCTTTTTTCAGGGAATTACTCTGAATATCTTTCCGGACTTGATGGAACAGACAGTATTCCTGAAAATTATCGTGAGCAGTTGCTTGTAAATGTAAAACAATTCGTTGTATCACAGAAAGCTATTCACAATGGTATAGGTGAGGTACGTGTATTAAGAAGTCAGACAGACTCTGTTGCCGGATACACGAACGTATTTCTTTTGCTTTGCTTCGGTGACAGTGTGAAGGAAGAGGTTGTCGTACCGATGGTGGAACGTGACGGTGTGTGGAGAATGAAATGATAAAGCCGTCTTTTCGTATGTTTACAACAACAGCCTTACAAAATTCATGAATTTTGTAAGGCTGTTGTATGTTTTTGGTATGTTGTTCGTGTGGAAGTTGAAGATGGAAAGGTAATTTTTCCATAGTGTCGCACAATTGTTAATCTTGTTTAAACTATAAGGGACGGTATTCAACGGAGTTTGCTGTTTTTTTTGTTTTTTATTACCTTTGAATAATTAAAACTAAAAACATATCGCCTATGTAGCATAACAGTTATAAAGACATAAGATAAAGAAGCGTTAGCTTTATTCTTGTTTTCTTGAAAATCGCCAAAAAAGAAAGAAACATTCAAGAGTAAAAGTTGATGCTCACGCCTATGGCGTGGGCTTTTACTTGTTTGAATGTTTATGGTGTTTGGCGATACCTCAAGAAAACAGACAAAGTAACAGTCCGCGCTTTTTTGTTGTCTGTTTTTTATGGTATGGACTGTATAAAATAATTAATGATAAAGATAAATTAAAAAAATAAAGAAATGAGAAAGTATTTTAGTTTTATTATAGTGTCTGTTCTGGTATCTTTGCCTTTGATTTTTACAGGATGTTCTGATGATGAAGATGATAGTGGTAATGTTATTTGTACGGCATCCGACATTGTGGGAACCTGGCGTTGCCTCAGTTCTTATGAATGTGAAAGAATAAATGGAAAAGTAGTGGAAGAGTATATAGATGAAGAGGTAGGATCTTTTATGACCATTACCCAGACAGGCAATAAGCAGGAAGGAGTTTTGGTTTCTCAATCTGTCACCGGAGAAGTCAATAATGTTTTATGGAAACTGAATAAAGGAATTCTTTATGAATTAGTAGGTTCTGATGATGAAGAAGAAGATGATGAGCCGGAGTGGATTCCGTTTCTGATAAAGGATTTTACAGGTGATAGGATGACACTGTTATTTGAACGTGCGGATGGTCCATTTTATATTTGTAGTAAGACGGTGCTTGAGCGTGTTAAATAACTTATTGATAAGCGTTATTATTTAGATAAATGATGATATCGTAAGTACCCGTCATGCCTGTTGAGGGTGCTGCAAATATGGTGTTGCAGCACTTTTAACAGGCATTATTCTTTCCCCTTTACCGCTGCCCGCATTTTTTTCAGCAGGTCGCTTGCAAATATAAAGTCTGTAAGTCTTTCATTAGTACTGTTCATTATGTCGGCACTTATGCCCTGCCATTCTTTTTTTCCTTCATAGATGAAAATAATGTTTTCACCTATACCCATTACAGAGTTCATGTCGTGAGTGTTGATGATAGTTGTGATATTGAATTCATGTGTGATACTGTGAAGCAAGGCATCTATGACAAGTGACGTCTTTGGGTCGAGACCTGAGTTTGGCTCATCGCAGAACAGGTATTTGGGGTTTAGTGCTATGGCTCTCGCTATTGCCACGCGCTTTTGCATGCCTCCGGAAATTTCGGCGGGATATTTCTTTTCTGCATCCACGAGATTCACGCGGTCAAGGCAGAAACGTGCCCTTTTTATTCGGTCTGTAAGATTCATGGACGAGAACATGTCGAGCGGGAACATTACGTTTTCCAGTACAGTGAGAGAGTCGAACAATGCTGCACTTTGAAAGATCATTCCCATTTCCCTTCGAAGCATGATCTGTTCTTTTTTCTCCATGTTGACAAAATCGCGCCCGTCATAGAGCACATGGCCGCTTGTAGGAGTCAGAAGTCCCACGAGATTCTTTACCAGTACGGTCTTTCCCGAACCGCTTTGGCCTATTATAAGATTTGTCTTTCCGCTTTCAAATACGGTGCTTATATCTTTGAGAACGTCCTTGTCGCCAAAAGATTTACAAAGATTCTTTATTTCAATCATGATATGTTCCGGTTTGTTGAAAATTTAACTTAGCAACTGCGTCAGAAACACGTCTGAGCACAGAATCAGTACACTGCTGCTTACCACAGCGTCTGTGCTGGCTTTTCCGACATTAACGGAGCCTCCCTCTACCGTGTATCCATAGTATGAAGGCACGCTGGCGATTATAAACGCGAAGAATGTGCTTTTTATTATACTCATCCATACAAACCATGCGTTAAACTGATGCTGGAGTCCGAGTGTGAGATCTTCCGGAGACAGCACCTGTCCGATGTATGCCGTGGCGTATGCTCCGAGAATTCCGGTAGCGGATGAAAATATCACGAGGAAAGGCATAATGGTGATTAATCCGAGAATCTTGGGTAGTATAAGGTAGCAGGCCGAGTTTACTCCCATTATATCTAAGGCGTCAATCTGCTGTGTGACTCTCATTGTTCCTATTTCCGATGCAATGTTCGAACCCACTTTTCCTGCAAGAATCAGGCACATTATGGATGAGGAGAATTCCAAAAGCATAATTTCACGGGTTGTGTATCCTGTTACCCATCGTGGCATCCACGGGCTTTGGATGTTCAGTTTCATCTGTATGCATATCACCGCTCCTATGAAGAATGATATGAGAAGCACTATACCAATCGAGTTGACCCCAAGCTGTGCCATTTCCTTTATGTACTCCTTGAAAAACATTCTCATGCGTTCAGGCTTCTGGAATGTATGTCCCATCAGAATGAGATAACGTCCGAGAGTGTTCAGAGATTTTTCTATCAGCATTGTCGTTGTTTTTTTGTTGTTGCTACATCATGTATAATATCTGTGATGTATTCTAATCTTTATGCAAAGATACGGCAAAATCCATTAAAAACTATAACATTGATAATAGTTTTTAAGAATATGTACGATATTGAGCGGCAAATTTAGTATTTTTGCATTTCGATTGTACCGACGGCACATCGTGTATTGTTGAAGTGATATGATGCTGTCGGATAAATGTTTATGATATGAGCGATAGTGTGCATAAGAATAATCAGGAAATCTGTGACGGTGTTCCTTTTGCAATGCCGATAACGGGTGATGACGGGGCTGTGCTCTGTGCGGATAATCTCGTGAAGCGGTATGGCAAGCGTACGGTTGTCAATGATGTGTCGTTTACAGTCAGGCAGGGAGAGATAGTCGGGTTGCTTGGGCCTAACGGTGCAGGAAAGACAACGTCTTTTTATATGACGACAGGACTTGTTGTGCCTAACGGTGGAAAAATAACCCTTGGCGGTGTCGACATAACCAAGGATCCGGTTTATAAACGTGCCCGTGTCGGTATCGGTTATTTGGCTCAGGAAGCGAGCGTGTTCCGTAAGCTTAGTGTTGAAGACAACATAATGGCTGTTTTGGAGATGACCGGTCTGACGCGTGCTGAACGGTTGGATAAACTGGAAACGTTGCTCAATGAGTTCCGACTTCAGAAAGTACGTAAGAATAAGGGCGACCAGCTGTCCGGAGGAGAGCGGCGGCGTACAGAGATAGCGCGCTGCCTTGCCATCGACCCCAAGTTCATCATGCTTGATGAGCCTTTTGCAGGTGTAGACCCTATTGCTGTTGAAGATATTCAGCATATTGTGTGGAAGCTTAAATACCGTAACATCGGAATTCTCATTACCGACCACAATGTTGAGGATACGCTTTGTATCACAGACCGTGCATATCTTCTTTTTGAGGGAAAGATACTTTTCCATGGTACTCCGGAAGAGCTTTCCGAAAACAAGATTGTGCGTGAGAAGTATCTTACGAATAGCTTCGTATTGCGTAAAAAGGACTTCTTCATGTTGGAGGAGGAAAGAAAAGCCAAGGAGGCGGAGGAAAAGAGTTTTTAGATTAATAATGTGAATTCGTTCAACTTTTCATCATTTCCCGACCCTATTGGACCTTATGGAAAAAGAGTAAAGCCACTTGGATAGACGCATTAAACCGGTATCCGTGTGGCTTTACTTTGCAATAGCGAATTACTTTACCGTTGTGGGCGGTCATTCTTTTTTCAGAACCTTTTTAACGGTATTTCCCTTACGTATTATATATATGCCGTCAGGCATGTTTCCTGTTGAAGATACTTTACTGCCGGAGATGGTGAATATTTCCATCGGAGCGTTGTTCCCTGTAGTTATAGGCTCAATGCCGTCAGGGCCGCTGACGCCTCCTCCCACTGTCAACGGGTTCGAGGCTATGCTGAGGCTGTTCCCGCTTCTTGCCCTTACAACCAGACTGTATGAGTTTTTCATGTCAAGTCCGTTGAATGTGTATTCAAGAACGTTGCCGATGTTTCTTTCATTATATTCCGGTAATGGAGTGTGGATGAAAGGATGGCATCCGAGCATAATGTCATCTATATATATAGTTCCTGCATTGCGTTCGAAGCGTATTCTTATGGAATCGGATTTGTCAAATGTACTTTCCAATATTTGTGCGTTGTTTGGAAGTTCATCCGATGATAAGGACTTGACATTGCTCCATTCTCCGTTTGCATATCTTTCAATATGAATCGCTCCTTTAAATGAGGTGGTATGATGTGTCCAGAATCTCAGTGCGGAAATTTTTGTATCAGGGTAGGCAAATGTAATGTAGCTTCCGTTTTGGTTGAAACGCAGTGACGGTGCGGCCTGTCCGTAATAATTGGCTACAGACGCGTATGTTCCTCCCTTGTATTTCCATGAATCCGGCATTCCTCCGTCTTTGTCTGTGAAGTCATATCCCATTTCCGTAGTATTATTCTCGTCAATGCTTAGCAGGCTGAGTGTCACTTCATAACTGTCCGCGTGGTCCACGATGTCCCAGCCGGCGGTGAAACTGTTGTTGCCGGTGTTTTTTACTATAAGGTTTTCCACAATGCGCTTTTCGAACGCAAGCTTTTCCGTACGTGCCGATAAACTTGCATCTTCGGAAGAGTATGAGCCTCTTTCTGCAGATAAGGTTATGATATATTCGGTGTCAGGCAGAAGGCGGTCCAAAGTGTATTCTTCATCATTGTATAATACAACATTGCTGTATTCATTGAGCGGTGTTCTTTCACCGTTCTTTACGATATACGCATTCATTATATACTTATGTGCGATTATATCTTTGTGCCATCTTATTGTGATACTGCTGTCCTTCACTTCCGATATCTTTAGTTGCGGGGGCGTAATCCTGTAGTTCAGACCACTTACCATAAACCTTATCGTGTCGTTTTCCTCGCTTATGCCGTCAATACCGAGCGGTTCTGTCTCGTTCCATGCCGTCATTGTCCATTCCGTTATGTTTGAGGTTCCCGGAAACGGGTCACCGGATATGCTGTTTTCCGTGCGCTTGTTGTCCGCCTCTACTATATCCACCCTCTGATGGCTTGCCTGTATGTTTACCGTGTTCTCATTCCATACCTGCTGGTCTTCGTCTATGTGCCACATTAGCATTCCATGCCAGGGAATGTATTCATCCCATTCTTTCTGCTGTCTGTTTTCCAAAATGAAATATTCATTTTCTTTTCCGTTCACAGATATTCTGTAAGCTTTCTTGCTTTTATTCAGTTCGGGAAGCTCAGTGAACGGTTCGGAAATGTTTGAGCTCAGTTCTATGGGTTCCTGCCATCCGAGAGCAAAGCGTTCGTATGCTGAGAATGCGGGAGGTGTGTTCCCGTTATTGTTGTAAGATCCGCTGTCCATTGTGTCCCATGTTCCAGGAGTGAATGTAAATGCACCGTAAAATATATCGTAAAGGTCGGGCAATCCAAGCACATGTCCGAATTCGTGCACAAATGTTCCTATCCCCACGGGGTATTGAGGTCGTGAGCCGTCAATCTCCTGACTTGTGGCATAGCGGCTGATATGCACCCCGTCAAGTATCAGTGGAATGTCGGTCAGTTCCTCCATTAGTGCCGAGTGCGGCCAGATGGTGTTTGTTCCTCCACCGTCCGCCTCGCCTTTTCCGGCATAGAAGAAATATATGTTGTCTACATATCCGTCATTGTCCGTATCGTATTTCGAAAAGTCTATTTCTCCGTCAAGCTTCTTACAGGCCTCGGAGAATCCCTCCATAAGGTGTTTGATATTGTCGCTTTCATTGTCGTCAGGACTTCCGTAGTAGGCTTGGTTTCCGGATAGTTTTACCGGCCCGTATACATCGAATGACGGTCTGTATAATCCGTTTGACGAGTATTTGTAGAAATCAGCCGCACTTCCGTTTGCTCCATTCCCGTTGGTGTATCCTTCTTTGTTCAACATGTCACAGAAGAATTGTTTGGGATTGTTGCCCGTCCTTGTGAAACTTACGTCATTGAATTCAAGAAGTATCACCAATGACGGCTTGTCGCCTGTTGTCGGAATGTCGGATATCCTTATCCTGCTTGCACTGTTTTTGTTATTAGTGCTTGTCTTGCCTTTTCCCGGGTATGCCCCTTTCCTTGCGATCGTGGATTTGCGGTTTTCCATGGCCGCATTCATAATCTTGTCCGCATTCTGTGAGCGTAGGAATGATTTTGCAGCGGTATTGCGTTTCTGAGCGTCCGCGGCAATGATGCCACTGCCGGTTATCCTGCCATTTTCCAGTGCCGCATATTCATAATTGCCTGTTGTAGGGTTCTGGTATAGAGGATAGCCGTCGGTTGTAAACGCGAGATGTCCCCGTTCGTCACCTTTAAGTCTTATCGTGATGAAAGTCCCGTCAGCCTGCCGCACCTTTATCGGATACGGAAAGGCAGGAACAGCAACGGCTGCCTGCGGTATGCAGACGGCCGTTAGCATGTTTAATAGAAAATTCCTAAGTTTCATTAACTATGGTGTATTTATTCCTTTTTATTTGATGACAACTTTGCATGACGTCTTATTGCCGTTAGCGTTTGTTGCTACAATCACATAAACACCATTTCTGATAGAATCTGTGCTTACTGTGTCACCTGATACGAGCAGATGCCGTGTGCCGTTGATAGAGTAAACCGCAATCTTGTCTGCGCCTTCTGCAATGATTGTGCCTTCTGTAACGCGTATCTTCATGTCGTTATTTTCCGCAACGGTGTTTGATATTCCTGTTGTCTCGTTCACCTTGCATACTGCGGTTATGTTGCCGGCTTTTACTGTGACTGTTGCCGGTGCGTCTTTCTTGCAGCTTATGCGCAATGTGGCTTTGTTGTCTTCTATTTCTGTAATCTCAACTTCTGCGATTTCAGAATCTGATGTAAAGACTTCAATGTCATCGGCGGATGTACCGTAAACGGTAGCGGTTATGTCGTATGTGGCTCCCGGCTGTACGGTGATGTTGCTGTTGCTGAGCATAATGGCTTTTGCTGTATTTTCAAAGTAAAGTATTGGCAGGTCGCCATATTCTTTCCATGGGGCTGCGGATGTCTCTCCGTAATTGTAGTTGACAGACGTCAGGAAGCTTTTGTTTAGTTCGCTTGCAGTCTTTGTCGCACCTTCCAGACCGGTCTCGTCATCAGACTCAATGGCCTTGCCGCCTACAGTCACGGTATTCAGGGCGTAGTTGCCGTCTAATCCGTGTTCTATGTCCTCGCTGCCTTCCTTGTCGGCTATTGTCCTGCCGGCAACACGGTGCACGGTGGCGTCTTTAGCTTCTTCTGCAGGTATGTAAATGTCGGCATTGACTATACAGTGACGTATTACGGTGTCTTTGTTATTCTTCCAGTCGTAGTTTCCTTCAAGAGACCCGGCTATGCCACCGGCATGCAGACCGCCCCATTTTGTAGGTTGATTTGCGGTTATCTTGCCCTCGGCTATGCAGTTTTCGATAATGCCTCTTGCCTCGTTGTCACCGACGATTCCTCCTACGGTGTTGTTTGCCGTAAGGGTTACCGATGTGTGGCAGTTGCGTACTTCACATCCACGGCTTGTGCTTCCGGCTACACCCCCAAGTGTATTGTCGGCTGTATAGCTGCCGCTTGTGGCACATGATATAATGTTGGTGCTTGTTTTTGTCTCTCCTGAAATTCCTCCGACGCATGATGTTCCGGCTGCCATGATGTTACCGTTGAACGAACAGTCTCTGAATTCAGAGAAATAGGTCGCGTTTCCTGTCAAGCCTCCCACAGCAGGTGTTGCCATGCCTGTAGGCTCTTTTATGTCTGCATTCACTACATGTACATTGGTGATTTTTGTTTCAGTGGCAGTTCCTGCAATGACACCTACATAGTTGTTCGCATTTGTAATATTGATTGTCGGGTTGACTATTGTCATGTTCTTTATTTCAGAACCTACATTTGCGTACGAGAATAATCCTGATTGATACAGGTCGCTTTCTATATTCAATCCGTTGATAGAGTGTCCGTCACCGTTGATTGTTCCGGAGAAGTTCTCGATTGGTGACCAGCGGCTGCCGGAATAGAGCATCTCGATATCATTGGCTAACTTATAATGTGCGTTAGTCTTTTTGTTTATTTGCATCATGTCTCCGGCAGATGAAATGAGATACGGGTTTTCCGGTGTACCGTCTCCTCCCTTTTCAAATGACGTGAATGGAAGACTGTAGAACTGTGTCTGATATGTTCCGTCCTCATTGTTGGTTGACATGATGTACAGGCTTGAGTTTATCGGGGTATGCGCGAAAATACCAGCCATAGTGAGGGATTTTCCTTGTTCGGCCTCAAACCTCTTAATGATTGTGCCGTCTTCTTTTCCTACATAATATACGTTTTGCAGTTCATATTCGCTTGCTCCGTCACGTCCTTCCTTGGAAAGGAAGATGTATTCCAGTTCATCGTCTGTGTTGAAGATGTACGGATTCATTGTTTCATTGGTTATGTACGGAGAGAACATCTGCGAGGTGGGGCCGAGATTGAAATTTGTAAATCTGTCAAATGATAGATCCGGGTTAATCCACATCAGTCTTGCTATCGTATTCTTGTTGTCGTCAGTATCGGCATGTGCCATCTTTATTACATATTGATAGCTGTCGCCTTTAGGATAGCGGTTGATGGGTAATGCGATGTTCTCATTGTTTATTCTTGCAGGTATTATTGTTTTTTTCTCGCATGAGGGAATGTCCACCATTGCAACCTGCTGTTCGCCTTTCGGTGTTGTCTGAAGGAACATCATTTGTTCGCTTTGTCCTTTTATGCTTGTCATCTGTGACCATGTGTCTTCCACTACATTGTCGCATATAGTGTTTATTAACTTACCGTCGCTGTCATAGACGTTGAATGAGAAGTTGTAGGAATCCGATGATGAGATATAATCGTAGAATGTGACAATGTAGTTGAACTTGTCGTCTCCGGAATAGTAGCCTTTTGTGAAGTCTTTAGAGGAATAGCGTCCGAAAGCTGCAAAGCGGTAGTATGCGTTTGACGGAGTCACCATAGGAATGGAAACGGAATCCACACGGTTGAACTTTTTGTCGAAAGTCTCGATTATGAAAGCGTTGTTTTTTGTAGGCACAATGTCTTCATCCATGCTTGTGCCTTCCTCATCATATCTTTGCTTGTAATGTGCCAGGGCATAATAAGGAGTGCCGTCGATGTTGAATGTATTGATGAAAGGTCCGTCGCTGTAGTTTAGCAGGTCAAAGTCCATTGTGAAAGTATGTTCCAGTTGGGCTCCTGTCTCTCCCCATGTGCCCGGCCTGTAGATTTCAGCCTTCGGCATTTGCTTTACGGTACCGTCTTCGCTTTTTACAGTGCTGTTTAAGTCTATGAGAATGAAACGCTGGTATATATCGTAGCCTTTTGAAGTATCGAAAATATCACCGCTTCCTATGTATTCGCCTATTTTTGTCCCGTCCAGTCTGTAGATATGTGTGTGGTCTGTGCCTTGATAGTTGTTGTCTTTGTTTCCTGTCTGATGCAGGTAAACCATTATTTCGTATGTTTTGCTGTCGTTGTCGAAAAGCTTGTTTGTTATGATGCCATGAGGTTCTATCATGTTCACATCGATGCCTTCCGGCACTTTTGCATAAATATCGCCTACAAGCTTATGGTTGTCGTCATAGACTTTGATTTCTGCGCCTTTGTATTTGATCTGGGGATATCCGTTGCTCATGTCTACGGTAATATCAAGATCCTGTGTGTAGTACCAGTTTGATTTTCCCGGTGCGGAAAGCCATCCGAAAGTGACGGACGGTTCCGTTGTTATAACGGCAGGTTCTTTTCTTGCCTTTACCCATGGCGCATCCTGTATTGTATATGGCATTTTAAAACCATCATTCTGTGAGGATGCGTTTCCAAAAATGTTTTTTGACGGAGCCGTTCTTTTTACTCCGGTTTTCCTTTCAATAGCATTGGCGTTTGTGCATAGAAATGCACCGGCCATGATAATTGATAATGCTAATGTAGTTTTTCTACTCATGTCTTTTGTTTTTTATGATATTAATAAATATTCGTAATTAAAGCGTGTTTTTTGTGTTGTGAAAATATTTGGTTGTCATTTTGTTACACTGTGTATGTGAAAATACGGAGTATTAAAGGGCACATATAATCCTGCCATAACTATATTTTTGCAAAAATAGTAAATAAAATCAAGATGTTATATGGTTTTAAAGTCTCTTTAATAATAATTAACCGGATGCTTTTCAAAGCAGGATTCCGGAAAGCGCGGAATTTATATTAGTGTCAGGTCCGGACAGTTTGCCATTAAAAGAGCGTTAAATGCCGGCCGACAAAGCGCGGACAGCAAATGTTAAAAGTGTATTTGGGCTACATACACTCTGTATTTAGCCAAAATACACTGTGTATGTAGCCTACGTACACTCTGTATTTAGGCCAAATACACTTTTAACATTTACTGTTCACCATCCACGTCCATGATGGTTTGAGCCAAAGGAGGATATACCGTGAAACCTCTTTGTGTCCTGTCTGTATTTGATGGTGCGGAATCCGCTGTTAATGGCTCAAACGTTAAAATTCTGTAATCATTAGGCTTTTACATCATTTATCTTTAATTTTGCACTCCAAAATTATAAAAGTGCATATAAATAATAATTTTAAAGATGAATATAATATTTGAAAATCCCGATAAGGTGAACGGACTGATGACTGTTACCGTAGAGCAGGGAGATTATCAGGCAGATGTAGACAAGGCTTTAAAGGATTATCGTAAGAAAGCAAATGTTCCGGGCTTCCGTCCCGGCCAGGTGCCGATGGGTTTGATTAAACGTCAGGTCGGTACTTCTGTGAAGGTGGATGTGGTAAACAGATTGCTTGGCGAGAAGATGTATGAATACATCCGCGAAAATAAAATCCAGATGCTTGGCGAGCCGATGCCTAATGAAAAACAGGTGCCGCAGGATTTCAAGACAGACGGGCCTTTTGAATTTATTTTTGATATTGCCGTGGCTCCGGAACTGGATGCGACTCTCACCGATAAGGATACCGTTGACTACTATAACATTGATGTTGATGATAAACTGATTGATCAGCAGGTTGAAATGTTCCAGTCGCGTGCCGGCCATTACGATAAGGTGGAAGAGTACGATCCTGCACAGAATGATATGTTGAAAGGCGATTTGCGTGAGTTGGACGCCGACGGCAATGCAAAGGAAGACGGTGTGGTTGTAGAGTCAGCCGTAATGATGCCGGAATATATCAAGGTTGATGAGCAGAAGGCTCTTTTTGACGGTGCCAAGCTCGGAAGCGTGATTACATTCAACCCGCGTAAGGCCTATCCGGAGAACGATGCGGAACTGACTTCTCTTTTGAAAATAGACAAGGAGGCGGCAAAGGACATGACATCAGACTTTACATATCTTGTTACCGAGGTGTCGCGTTTTGTAAAAGGAGAGGTTAATCAGGAACTTTTCGACCAGGTGTTCGGTAAGGATGAGGTTAAGGATAAAGAGACTTTCCGTAAGAAAATCGCGGAAGGAATCAAGTCGCAGCTGGCCAATGACAGCGATTATAAGTTCCTTACGGATTTGCGTAAGTATCTTGAAAACAGGGTAGGTGAGCTCCAGTTCCCCGACACGCTTCTCAAGCGTCTTATGATGAATAACAATAAGGATAAGGGACAGGAATTTGTCGAGTCCAATTATGAGGCAAGTGTGAAAGAGTTGAAATGGCACCTTATTAAGGAGCAGCTTGTTGCCGCCAACGGTATAAAGGTTGAAGATAAGGATATAAAAGACGTGGCTGTACAGGTTGCACGCATGCAGTTCGCCCAGTATGGCATGTCAAATGTTCCTGATGAATATCTTGAAAACTATGCTGACAGCATTCTCAAGGATAATAAGAATATTGAAGGTTTTGTTGACCGTGCCATAGATATAAAGCTTATTGCGGCCACGAAGAATGTCGTCAAGCTTAATGAGAAGAATATTTCTTTGGATGACTTCAATAAAATGATGCAGGAGAAATAATTTTTTTCGGAAAAAACCTCAAATTATAAGGAGGTTATCAACTTTTTTATTAACTTTGTTCCTATGAACAGTATAAAAAGGTTGATAACCTCTTTTTTTATCCTGTTTTAAATCAAAATATGACAATATATTTATGAAAGATTTTAGAAAATATGCCACAGGGCATTTGGGAATTAATGGTTTGGTTTTTGATGATGTGATAAAATCACAGGCCCAGTATCTCAATCCGTATATACTTGAGGAACGCCAGCTAAATGTGACACAGATGGATGTTTTCTCAAGACTGATGATGGAACGTATAATTTTCCTTGGAACACAGATTGATGACTATGCGGCCAATGTCCTTCAGGCGCAGCTGCTATATCTTGATTCGACAGATCCCGAAAAGGACATCTCCATATACATTAACTCTCCGGGCGGAAGCGTATATGCCGGTCTGGGTATTTATGACACCATGCAGTTTATTTCAAGTGATGTCTCCACGATATGCACAGGCATGGCTGCATCCATGGCCGCAGTGCTCCTTGTGGCGGGCACCGAAGGCAAGCGCTATGCGTTGTCGCATAGCCGCGTGATGATACATCAGCCGCTTGGAGGAGCGCAGGGGCAGGCATCGGATATTGAAATAACAGCCCGTGAGATACAGAAACTGAAGAAAGAGCTGTATACCATAATATCGGAACATTCGCATACCGATTTCGACAAAGTGTGGGCCGACAGCGACCGTGACTATTGGATGACAGCAGCGGAGGCGAAGGAATATGGCATGATAGACAGCATCTACATCAAGAAACCGTGCATGGAGAAAAGTGTGACGGATAGCATTAAAACAGAAAAGACGGATGAAGAAAGTTTGTAGTTTCTGTGGAAAGACAGAAGCGGAAGCAAATGTACTCATGACAGGTATTAGCGGATATATCTGCGATTCATGCGTACAGCAGGCTTACAGAATATTGGACGAGGCCGGCGCTTTGATGCCTGAGGTGAAAAGCAGCGGGAAATTCAAGATAAAGAAAGTGCCCAAGCCAAAGGAGATAAAGGCATATCTTGATGAATATATAATAGGTCAGGATGAGGCCAAACGCTATCTTTCCGTGGCGGTGTATAATCATTACAAGCGTCTGCAACAGCCGGAAGACCCCGACGGTGTCGAGATTGAGAAAAGCAATATCGTCATGGTCGGAAGTACCGGTACGGGAAAAACCCTTCTGGCACGTACGATAGCCAGGCTTCTTGATGTGCCTTTCACTATAGTCGATGCCACGGTATTTACCGAAGCCGGGTATGTCGGTGAGGATGTTGAAAGCATATTGTCGCGGCTGTTGCAGGTGGCTGATTATGATCTTGAGGCCGCCCAGCGGGGAATAGTGTTTATTGATGAGATAGACAAGATTGCGCGCAAGAGCGACAACCCCTCAATAACGCGCGATGTGAGCGGTGAGGGTGTGCAGCAGGGACTGCTGAAACTGCTTGAAGGAACTATGGTAAACGTTCCTCCCAAGGGCGGACGCAAGCATCCTGACCAGGATTATATACATGTCGACACCCACAATATACTGTTTATATGCGGCGGGGCTTTTGATGGTATAGAGAGAAAGATAGCCCAGCGACTGAACACCCACGTGGTGGGTTTTAACTCTGTGCGTAACGTACGCGGTATAGACAAGGGAAACATGATGAAGTATATCCTTCCCCAGGACCTGAAATCGTTCGGGCTTATTCCTGAGATAATAGGCCGTCTGCCTGTGCTTACTTATCTGAGTCCGCTTGACCGTACCGCATTGAGAAACATTCTGTCTGAACCGAAGAATTCCATTATCAAGCAGTATGTGAAACTTTTTGAAATGGATGGTATAAAGCTTACGTTTACAGATGAGGCACTTGATATGATTGTGGATAAAGCCGTGGAATATAAACTTGGCGCGCGTGGATTGCGTTCTATCGTTGAGAGTGTTATGAACGATGCTATGTTTGAGGAACCCTCCACAAGGTCAAGGAAGTTTAATGTTACCGGTGACTATGTGAAACGACAGCTCGACAAGTCCTTTCTTGACAAGATGAATGCATAGGGCGATTTCGTTAATAACAGATAATAAGATGTATGGCATATAATGTGAATCTTACACAGACGCTGAAAAGCCTCTTCGGTTTTGATAAATTCAAAGGCGACCAGGAGGCAATCATACGTAATGTGCTTGACGGGAATGATACGTTTGTGCTCATGCCGACAGGCGGAGGGAAATCTCTTTGCTACCAGTTGCCTTCTCTGATTATGGAAGGTACGGCAATCGTTATATCTCCGCTTATAGCTTTGATGAAGAATCAGGTGGATGTCATAACGAATCTGAGTGATGTCCGCGGGATAGCCCATTACCTTAATTCTTCTTTGAATAAGTCTGCGATCGATCAGGTGAAGGCTGATATCAGGGAGGGACGCACAAAGCTTCTTTATGTGGCTCCCGAGTCGCTTACTAAAGAGGATAATGTTGGGTTTCTCAAGTCTGTGAAGATTTCTTTTTATGCCATAGACGAGGCACATTGTATTTCGGAATGGGGACATGATTTCCGTCCGGAATACCGCCGTATCCGTCCTATTATAAATGAGATTGGGGCAGCACCGATTATAGCCCTTACCGCCACGGCTACAGATAAGGTGCGTACAGATATAAAGAAAAATCTCGCAATCATTGATGCGAATGAGTTTAAGAGTTCGTTCAATCGTCCCAACCTGTATTATGAAGTACGTCCGAAGACAAAGGATGTGGATAAGGATATAATCAAATTCATTAAGCTTCATCAGGGGAAAAGCGGTATCATATATTGTCTGTCAAGAAAAAAAGTGGAGGAGCTTGCCGCAATACTTAAAGCAAACGATATAAAGGCCGCACCATATCACGCAGGTCTGGATTCGGCCACACGTTCACAGACACAGGATGATTTTCTTGTGGAGAAGATTGATGTCATTGTTGCGACAATAGCTTTTGGAATGGGTATCGACAAACCGGATGTGAGGTTTGTGATTCATTATGACATACCGAAGAGCCTTGAAGGATATTATCAGGAGACCGGACGTGCCGGAAGAGACGGCGGGGAAGGACTCTGCATAACATTTTATTCTAATAAGGATTTACAGAAGCTGGACAAGTTTATGGAAGGCAAGCCTGTCGCGGAACAGGATATCGGACGTCAGCTTCTTCAGGAAACTGCGGCTTATGCAGAATCTTCCGTCTGCAGGAGAAAAATGCTGTTGCATTATTTTGGAGAGAACTATGATAAGGAGAATTGTGACAATTGTGACAACTGCATACATCCCAAACGGAAGATAGAGGCAGGCAAGGAGCTTGTCATTGTATTGAAATCAATAGTCGGAATAAAGGAAAACTTCCGTGTGGATTATGTGATTGATTTCATTGAAGGACGTGAGACGGATGAGATAATCGCTCATAAGCATCATAATTTGGAAATGTTTGGTGCGGGAGAGGACTCGGACGAAAAGATATGGCGTCCGCTGATACGTCAGGCTGTTATTGCCGGATATATTAGAAAAGAAGTGGAAAACTATGGATTATTGAAAATAACACCGGAAGGAAAAAAGTACTTGAAGAATCCCGTTCCGTTCATGATCGTTCTGGATGCTGAGTTTAATGATGATGGAAGTATGGCTTTCGACGATGTGAGCGGTACTGATGCCCTTGATCCGGTCCTTTATTCAATGTTGGTTGATCTGAGGAAGAAAGTCGCACGGAAAATGTCACGCCCGCCTTATGTGATATTCCAGGATGTTTCATTGGAACAGATGGCGACGGACTATCCCGTTTCAATAGAAGAGTTGAAGAGTATCCAGGGTGTTGGGGAAGGTAAGGTAAGGCAGGCGTACGCCAAGGATTTCATTAATTTGATAACGCGTTATTGTAAGGAGAATGACATTGAACGCCATGCGGACATGAGGGTGCGCACGGTGGCGAAGAAATCAATGTTGAAAGTCAGTATAATACAGAGCATAGACAGGCAGGTTCCTCTTGATGACATAGCGAATGGCAAAGGAATAGATTTTGACGAATTTCTTGACGAGGTCGATGCGATAGTCTATTCCGGTACAAAATTGAATATAGACTACTTCCTTGATGAAGTCATGGATGAGGAGCATATAGACGATATTTATGATTACTTTATGTCATCGGATACGGACGAGCTGGAAACAGCCATTCAGGAACTTGGAGACGAGTATTCCGAGGATGAGATACGTCTGGTGAGAATAAAGTTCATTTCGGAAATGGCTAATTGATGATTTATCTGGAGAAATATAGAGCGCTGGCAGGAATGTCAGCGTTTTTTGATTTCGTGTCTGTATTTTCTTGCCGTTAAAACGTATTAACTTGAAAAAGAAAATGGGTAAATATTGTAATAATATGGATTTTTTGTGCTAAATTTGCACGCAATAATTTTATAAACTATCAATATGTCATCATTTATTGCAGATAAAATCGTGATGGACGGCCTTACTTTTGACGACGTCCTTTTAATCCCTGCTTATTCAGAGGTACTGCCAAAGACAGTAGAGTTGAAAACAAGATTTTCACGGCATATAGAGTTGAATGTGCCTTTTGTCACAGCGGCCATGGATACTGTAACGGAGTCGCGGATGGCTATTGCCATTGCACGTGAAGGCGGTATAGGAGTGATTCATAAGAATATGACCATAGAGGATCAGGCCCGTCATGTGGCTATTGTCAAGCGTGCGGAGAACGGTATGATTTATGATCCGGTGACTATTCGTCGTGGTTCTACTGTAAAGGATGCCCTTGATATGATGGCAGAGTATCATATCGGTGGTATTCCCGTTGTTGATGATGATAAACATCTTGTCGGTATTGTTACAAACCGGGATCTTCGTTTTGAACGTCATCTTGACAAATTGATCGATGATGTGATGTCAAAGGAAAACCTGGTCACTACGCATCAGCAGACGGATTTGGCGGCTGCGGCTCATATCTTGCAGGAGAATAAGATTGAAAAGCTTCCTGTTGTTGATAAAAACAACCGTCTTGTAGGACTTATTACTTATAAGGATATTACAAAGGCGAAGGACAAGCCGATGGCTTGCAAGGATGACAAGGGACGTTTGCGTGTGGCAGCCGGAGTAGGGGTCACGGCGGACACCCTTGACCGTATGCAGGCATTGGTGGATGCCGGTGCCGATGCCATTATCATCGACACTGCCCATGGACACTCAAAGTCTGTGATAGAGAAGCTTGTTGAGGCAAAGCATAGCTTCCCGGGTGTTGACATTGTTGTAGGAAACGTGGCAACAGGTGCTGCGGCAAGGATGCTTGTAGAGAATGGCGCAGATGCTGTGAAGGTCGGAATCGGCCCCGGTTCAATATGTACGACACGTGTGGTCGCAGGTGTCGGAGTGCCTCAGCTTTCTGCTGTATATGACGTTTATAGTGCTCTTAAAGGAACGGGAGTCCCGCTTATCGCAGATGGCGGATTGCGCTATTCAGGGGATATAGTAAAGGCTTTGGCTGCCGGAGGAAGTTCTGTGATGATAGGCTCGCTTGTTGCCGGAACGGAAGAAAGTCCGGGCGAGACTATAATATTCAACGGACGTAAGTTCAAGAGCTATAGAGGAATGGGCTCGCTTGAGGCAATGGAGCAGAAGAACGGGTCAAAAGACCGCTATTTCCAAAGTGATACGAATGATGTTAAGAAACTTGTGCCCGAAGGCATTGCAGGAAGGGTTCCTTATAAGGGTACGGTGCAGGAGGTGATATATCAGCTTGTCGGTGGTTTGCGTTCCGGCATGGGATATTGCGGTGCGGCCGATATTGAACATCTGCACGATGCCAAGTTTACAAGAATAACGAATGCCGGTGTGCTTGAAAGTCATCCTCATGACATTTCCATAACAAGTGAGGCTCCGAATTATTCAAGACCCAATAATTAATTAGATATGTATTGTTTAGGGGTTGGCGTGTTACGACATGGTATTTTGTCATGACGTGTCGACTCCTTTTCAACTTGAAAATGAAGATAATAATGAAGAATATGTTTCTTGTTGCTGTCATGGCATTAAGCTCATCGGTGGCAATGGCGCAGAACGACCCGACAATAATGACAATCAACGGGCAACCTATATCACGGTCGGAATTTGAATATTCGTATAATAAGAACAATGCCGATGGCGTGATAGACAAAAAAACAGTGGATGAATATGTCGGTTTGTTTGTCAATTATAAGCTGAAGGTAGCTGCGGCCGTTGATGCCAGGCTGGATACTCTTACTTCATTTAAGAAAGAGTTTGCACAATACCGTGATCAGCAAATCAGACCGTCGCTGGTGCTGGATTCCGATATTGAGGCCGAGGCAAGAAAGGTATACGAGAACACTAAGAAAAATATAGGTGAGCGAGGACTTATTCTTCCTGCACATATTTTCCTGCATCTGAATCAGAATGCTGATGAAAAGGAACAGAACAGGGCGAAAATCAGGATAGATTCCATTTACACTGCATTGAAGAATGGAGCCGATTTTTCGGATCTGGCCTCAAGGTTATCTCAGGATCACGGTTCTGCGCGTAATGGTGGAAAACTTCCATGGATAGGTCCTGGACAGACATTTAAGGAATTTGAAGACAAGGCTTATGCGTTGAAAACCGGAGAAATGAGCGAACCGTTCCTGTCTCCTGTAGGATATCATATCATATTGATGAAGGACCGTAAGCAGTTGGAACCTTTTGACTCATTGCGGAATAATATAGTGAGCTTTATTGAGGCACGTAATGTGAGGGATGCCATTGCCGACAGGAAACTTGAAGAGATGGTTAAGCAGTCTGGAGGTAGATATACGAAGGAAGATTTGCTTGAATTGCGCGCTGATTCGATGCAGGCAAAAGACCAGGACCTGAAGAATCTTATACGTGAGTATCATGACGGACTGTTGTTGTATGAGATAAGTAACCGCACTGTGTGGGAGAAAGCTGCCAATGATACGGAAGCGCTTGCTTCTTTCTTTAAGAAAAACAAGAAGAAGTATGTATGGCAAACACCGAGATTTAAAGGTATGGCATACCATGTGAAAGATGCCAAGGACGTTAAGGCTGTTCAAGCCTGTGTCAGAAAACTTAAGTTTGACGAATGGGGAGATGCCCTGCGTAAGACTTTCAATAATGATTCCGTCATACGTATCCGGGTAGAGAAAGGGCTTTTCAAGAAAGGCGACAATGCTCTTATAGACCGTGAGGTGTTTGGTAAAGATACGACAGTGACGTCCTTGAAGGATTATCCGATAGATGCTACATACGGAAAGATTCTTAAGAAAGGTCCGGAAGACTATACAGATGTAAAAGGACTTGTGATTGCCGACTATCAGGATTATCTTGAGAAACTTTGGGTTGAAGAGTTGCGACGTAAATATAAGGTGGAAGTTGATGAGAATGTTGTAAAGACAGTGAACAACCATAATTGATACGAATGAATAAAACAGGTATTATACTATCTTTTGCGGCAGGCATGTTGCTTTTTGCCGTAACAGAATCGAGAGCGCAGGTTAATGTGGCTGATGACAATAGTATGGCAGACAACCATGTCAGTGTTGTTGACGAAGTAATATGGGTGGTTGGTGATGAGGCTATACTAAAATCTGATGTCGAGGCAGCCCGTGCACAGGCAATTCAGGAAGGTGCCAATTGGAATGGTGACCCTGATTGCGTGATTCCGGAACAGTTGGCTGTGCAGAAGCTGTTTTTGCATCAGGCTGCGATAGATAGTATAGAAGTGACTGAGTCTGAAATAAGCGCCAGGGTAGAGCAACAGATAGAGTTTTGGATTCAGAATGCCGGTTCACGTGAGAAACTGGAAGAGTATAGAAATGAAAGTTTGAGCCAGATGCGTAATGAGCTTCATGACATGGTGCGTGACATGTATAAGACACAGAAAATGCGTGAAGAGCTTGTAAAGGATGTCGTTGTTACACCGGCAGAGGTCCGCAGATATTTCAAGGATATGCCTTCGGATAGCATTCCTTTTGTTCCGACATCGGTTGAAGTCCAAATTCTCACCCAGATTCCGAGAGTCTCCATCGAGGAAATAAACCGTGTTAAAGATGAGTTGCGTGATTTCACAGATCGTGTAAACAAAGGTGAGTCTTCATTCTCGACTCTTGCACGTCTTTACTCAGAAGATCCGGGTTCTGCCCGCCGTGGAGGAGAATTAGGCTTTACAAGACGAGTGATTCTTGATCCTGCTTTTGCAAATGTGGCGTTTAATCTCACTGATCCGAAGAAAGTGTCGAAGATTGTCGAATCAGAGTTTGGCTATCATATCATACAGCTTATAGAAAAGCGTGGAGATAAGGTTAATGTACGGCATATATTGAAAAAACCTGTGGTGTCAGACTCTGCAATTGCGGCAAGTCTTGCACGGCTTGACTCAATACGGACGGATATCGTGGATAATAAATTTTCTTTTGATGACGGTGCTTCACTCATATCTGAAGATAAGGACACGAGAAACAACAAAGGACTTATGTTTAATGCGACGGAGGAGGGACGTACGTCAAAGTTCTATATGCAGGACCTGCCGCCTGAGGTCGCAAAAGCTGTGGACGGAATGAAGGTCGGAGAGATATCGGAACCTTTTGAGATGGTGGACCAAAGAGGAAAGACTGTCTGTGCAATAGTGAAATTGAAGAATCGGATAGAAGGCCATAAGGCAACTGTCACAGAAGACTATCATATATTGAAGAATCTTGTGCTCCAGAAACGTAAGGATGAGAAATTGCACGAATGGGTGGTTGGTAAAATTAAAAATACGTACGTCAGGATAAATGACAAGTATAAAAACTGCAATTTTGAATATCAAGGATGGATTAAATGAGTATAAGGAATATCCCAGTAATATTGTTTGGAGGGCATAGAGTCGCATGCGGTGTGATTCTATGCCTGTTTGCCCTTTGTATAGTGTATGCGCGTACACCGCAGCGTAAAAAGACATCCCGTAAGCCTAAGCAAGAAGATAACCGCGTATATCTGATACATGCTGATGTATTGCACTATAATCAATATAAGAATCCTGAAGCTCAGATATTAAACGGGAATGTGGCTTTCAGGCATCAGGGTGCAGAGCTTTATTGTGACAGCGCGTATTTTTTTGAGGCAAGTAATTCGTTTGAGGCTTTTGGCAATGTGAAGATGTATCAGGGTGACACGCTTTCGCTTTTCAGTGATTATGCTTATTATGATGGAAATGAGCAGATGGCCATGGCCCGGTACAATGTACGGCTTCATCATCGTAAGTCTGTACTTTATACCGACAGCCTGAATTTTGACAGACTTTATAACACAGGCTATTTTTTCGAGGGCGGAAAACTTGTTGACAAAGGTAATACGCTTACTTCTGACTGGGGGGAGTACAATACGGAGACCAAAACGGCCGTTTTCAATTATGATGTAAAACTGCGTAATGAAAAGATGATACTTACGGGAGATACATTGTATTATGATACGAGGTCGTCATTGGCGCATGCCGTAGGACCTTCGAATATAATTCAAGGTACAAGTAATATATATACCGAGAACGGATATTACAACACAAATCTTGAGCAGGCCGAGCTTTATGACCGTTCTGTCATGACAGATACCGGCAAGGAAATCGTTGGAGACAGTGTCTATTATGACGGTAAGGCCGGTACGAGCGAGGCTTTCGGAAATGTCGTCTATACGGATAAGATTAATAAGAATATGCTTATTGGAGATTATTGCATGTATGATGACAGTACGGGCTATGCCATGGCGACCAAGAGGGCAATGGCTGTAGATTTCTCGCAGCATGACTCTCTTTATATGCATGCCGATACATTTAAAATTTTCACGTTCAATATAAATACCGACAGTGTGTATCGTAAGATACACGCATATAATAAAGTGAGAGCCTACCGTTTTGATGTGCAGGCGGTGTGCGACTCGCTTGTATATGACAGTAAGGATTCGTGTATGACAATGTATCGTGACCCTATAGTCTGGAATAATAACCAGCAACTTTTGGGGGAGATAATAAAGGTTTATATGAAAGATTCCACCATTAACCGTGCCCATGTAATAAATCAGGCCTTGTCGGTTGAACAGATGTTCGACAGTATACATTTCAATCAGGTTTCTTCAAGAGAGATGTTCGCTTTTTTCGATAAAGGGGAGATTTATGAATCTGATGCTAATGATAATGTATTGGTGATATATCATCCTATAGATGATAGCGACTCTACTTCTACGGGATTGAATTATCTCGAGACAAGCCAGATGAAAATGTATCTTGAGAACAGAAAACTGAAAAAAATATGGACTCCTAAGGTTGAGGCAACAATGTATCCCATAACTCAGATACCGCCAGACAAGAGATTCCTTCCTTCTTTTGCGTGGTTTGACTATGTGAGACCTGTTGATAAAGAAGATATATTCAACTGGCGGGGCAAGAAGGCCGGTACGGAATTGAAGGAGGTGAAAAGGCGTGAGGCACCGTTGCAAATGCTGGATAAACCAGGGGGAAAAGAAGAGAATGCCGAAGATAAAAAGGAACAGGATGTTACAAGTCCTGTTGAAGCAAATGAAAAGAATGTTGATGCTTCCGGTGGAAAATAAGGGAATGCTTTTATAAGGATAATAATCTCATGGGACTGTTCTATAATAAGCGCCCAAGGCGTTTTAACCATAGATTTATATATGTGGATGAACGTAAGGAAAGACTACGGGCTATGGAAAGAAAGTATAAATCGGATATTAAATCATCCGATGAGAGAACAGAACCTGAGAATCTGTATTCGGGAATAGAAAAATATTCTATTGTATTTGGCCGGAAACAGAGAAAGTCGGGGGTGAGGTGTTCCACTATTCATATTATTATTGTTTTTGCGGTTATGATACTTTTTTTGTTGCTTATATTATAAAACAGAAATGAGCGATATAATACAATTGCTGCCGGATTCGGTGGCCAATCAGATTGCTGCCGGTGAGGTTATACAGAGACCGGCTTCTGTCATTAAGGAGCTGGTGGAAAATTCTATAGACGCGGGGGCTACGACGGTGAATGTCCTCGTGGTTGATGCCGGACGCACTTCCATACAGGTTATAGATAATGGAAAAGGGATGTCTGTGACAGACGCACGTCTTGCCTTTGAGCGTCATGCCACATCGAAGATAAGGAAGGCGGATGATTTGTTTGCTCTTCATACAATGGGATTTAGAGGTGAGGCTCTTGCATCCATTGCTGCTGTGGCTCAGGTGGAACTCAAGACACGTACCGATGACAGCGAGATAGGGACCGACATATCCATATCCGGTTCGAAGGTGGTGGGGCAGGAGCCTGTGGCATGTCCTGTGGGAAGTAATATGACTGTCGAGAATCTTTTTTATAATGTTCCCGCAAGAAGAAAGTTCCTTAAGACAAATGCAACCGAACTGAATAATATTATGGCGGCCTATGAGAGAATTGTTCTTGTATATCCCAATATTTGTTTTACGTTGCATAGCAATGGCTCGGAACTGTTGAATCTCCGTTCTGGAAGCTTGCGTCAGCGTATTGCCGATGTTTTTGGCAAAAGGTTTAACAATGATCTGCTTCCTGTTGCAGTGGATACGGCTATATGTAAGATAACGGGTTTTGTGGGAAAACCTGAGGCTGCACGTAAGAAAGGGGCGCATCAATACTTTTTTGTGAATGGCAGATATATGAGGCATTCATATTTCCATAAGGCTGTGATGCAGGCTTTTGACAGGATGGTGCCGGTAGGAATGCAGGTCCCTTATTTCATATATTTTGAAGTGCCTCCTACTGATATAGATGTGAACATCCATCCTACCAAGACTGAAATAAAATTTGAGAATGAACAGTCTGTATGGCAAATACTTATGGCTTCCGTCAGAGATTCTTTGGGGAAGTTCTGTGAGGTTCCGGCAATTGATTTTGATACGGAAGGTAAACCGGACATTCCGTTGTTCATGCCGTCTTCCGATGTAATACCGCCTTCTGTTTCATATAATCCGGAATATAATCCTTTTGCTTCCCATGATGAAAGAAACAAGAAGGCGCTTTCCGGTTGGGAGCAAATGTATGGCAGAAAGAACTCTGAGGATGATGCTTTTTCGGATATACAGTATCGGGAGGCTCAGGGTGATATATTTGAAATGCCACTTCAATACCAGGAACAAGATGATCCGGTTAAGAACGAAGACAATAGAGGTAATAAAAGTATAATAGAAGACAAATCTCCTGCACATTATCAATATAAGGGGAAGTATATTATGACAGCGGTAAAGTCAGGATTGATGGTCATCGATCAGCACAGAGCCGGTATACGTATACAGTATGAAAAGATATTGCGACAGATGGAGAACTGCTGTGCGGAATCTCAGAAAGTTCTTTTTCCGGAAATAATACATTTGTCACCCTCTGAAGTCCTGACAAAGAATACTGTTTCTGATGAACTTGTTCATGCTGGTTTCGACTTGACCGACCTTGGTGGAAACAGCTATGCCGTAAACGGGATACCTGCCGGCATGGAATGTATAGATTATGTGACTTTATTGCATGAGATGATTGGAGAAGTTGCTGAAATAGGCAGTGGGGCTTTAAAAAAAGTAAATCAGACACTTGCCCTGTCTATGGCAAGGTCTTTGGCCGTATCTGAAGGGGAGGTGTTGGGTAATCAGGAAATGGAATGTATTGTAAATGAATTATTTCTGTGTTCTAATGTCAATTACACTCCTGACGGAGCTCTCATTTTAAGTATTCTGGCACAAAAGGATATTGAGCAATTGTTTAATTGATAATGGTATATAGGCAATAATTATAATATAATAAGCTATAACATCAAATAATGTGTCATTTTTGAGGGCAAAAAATGTTTTTTTTAAACATTTTGTTGCACATGTAAAAATAAATGGGTAATTTTGCGCTGCAATTGTAAGTAGCAATTTAATTTAATAATTAGTATAGGTATGAAAAAATTATTAATGATGCTGGCGTTTGCCAGTGTTTCTGTGGCAGGTATTGCACAGGACAATGAATCTTCTGTACCTGCAGAGAAGTACAGTGTAGCCACAAATTCTTTTTGGAGTAATTGGTTTATCCAGGCAAATGGCACATGGACAGCTTTTTATTCAAATCAGGAAAGAGGCAAGGATTTTGCACAGAGTCCTTTCAAAGATTTCCGTCGTGACATGGGTTTCTCTGTCGCAATCGGTAAATGGTTTACACCCGGTCTCGGTCTTCGCACAAAGTTCAATGGTGTTTGGGGCAAGAGTGTGAATACAGAAAGCTGCAAAGATAATAAAGTAGACTACTGGGATCTTGAGGAGCAGATTCTGTTCAACTTGAGCAATATGCTCTGCGGTTACAATGAAAACCGTGTATGGAACTTTATTCCTTATGTAGGTGCCGGTGCTGTTCGCAATTGCACTGCAGATGTATATGCATTTGGTTTGAGCGGTGGTATTTTGAATACTTTCAGAATCTCAAATCGCTTCGCGATCAACCTCGATCTCAACTATCACATGACTGCTGATGATTTCGACGGTTCTTTCCCGGAGAGACTTGAGGGCAAGTCTGCAAGTTTTGCTGATAATGACCGTGTTTTCAGGGCTGAAATCGGTCTTACCTATAAACTTGGTAAGTCTACATGGAACAAGACGCCTGATGTAGATGCAATCAAAGCTCTTTCACAGGGACAGATTGATGCTCTTAACGCTCAGCTTGCAGACGCTCAGGATGAGAATGCCAAGTTGAAGAACATGTTGGCAAATCAGAAGCCGACTACAGAAGTTAAGACAGTGAAGGAAATTGTTGCCGCTCCTGTTTCCGTATTCTTCAATATTGGTAAGTCTAAGATTGCCTCAAGAAAAGATCTTCAGAATGTTAAGGATCTCATTGAGCTTGCAAAAGAGAACGATTCAAAGATTGTTGTTACAGGTTATGCCGACAGCAAGACAGGTAGTGCGTCTTTCAATCAGAGACTTAGCCAGAAGCGTGCTGATGTGGTTGCTGACGAGTTGGTTAAGATGGGCGTAAACCGTGACAACATTGAAGTTGTTGCAGCCGGTGGCGTTAATGTTCTTTCACCTGTATCTTACAACCGTCGTGCTACAATCCAGATTAAATAATCAGGATAAAGACATATAGATATTATAAATATAAAAAGGCTTGTATTTTTATGTACAAGCCTTTTTTAATAATCGTCTGTTTCTTTTTATTGTATATATCGTATAATCAATAATATAATGTTATTGTAATATGTTGTTAAACAAAGGTTAAAAACCATAAACTATAGGTGTTGTTTTTACAAAAATAACTAATTTTGCAGACGATTTTGACGATTAATGGTGGAAATGGATACTCTTAAGGTGTATATAAGGTTTTTTACACTATTTGTTATGGGGTTGTTCTTTCGGGTAACATCTGTTTGTAATGCTCAGGAGGTGCTTGGGACATCCGGGCTTATGAATATTCCCACGGCTGATATGTATAAGCCTGGTACATTTAAAGGTGGTGTCAGTTTTGTACAACGTAAGTTGCATTCTGACGTATATGATTATAATACTGGTATTTATTATATAGACTTTACTCCATTTCCGTTTGTTGAATTGACTTTCAGGGAAACCCTTCTTAAGGTCTCGAAAGGAGGCCGTAATGAAGGTAAGAAAGGCTTTTATCAGCAAGACAGATCTACCAGTTTGAGGCTTAGGCCGGTAAAAGAAAAAAACAACAGGTGGTGGCCTGGCGTTGTAATTGGTGTAAACGACATATATTCAGATCACGGTGGTAGCCGTTATACTTCTGTTTATGGAGTTGCGACCAAACATTTTGACGTTTGCAGATTCGGACGGTTAGGACTTACATGTGGATATGCCGCTCCTTTTGATGATGGTGTTGCATACGATGGTATTTTTGGAGGAATGGCTTATTCGCCGGACTTCTTTAAGGATATGAGTGTCGTTATAGAATATGATACGCGTGGTACTAATATTGGAATATCGGCCAAATTATTCCGTTGCTTGAATGTGATGTGTTTTACAAGAGAGTTTGAAGGAGTAAATGCCGGATTGAGTTACATGTATACGATAAAGTATTGATATAATGAGAAGATTGTATGTTGTGTCGTTTTTACTGCTGATACGGATGCTTTCTCTTGCTGCTCAGGCAGATGCAGGGATATCTTCTCAGGAGGTGGCACATGAGTTGAACAAATCCGGTCTTGAGAATGTGAGTGTGGCTGTTACAGACAGTTGCGTGTACGCCTCGTTTACGGATGTGACTTATCGTGGAACATACAGGGGTGCGGCAGAGGCTATAAAAATAATAAACGGCTTTTATCCGCGGAGGATTATAAGAATTGCGGTCTTTGAGAATATGGTGCCTAAAGTGGCAATATCTGCGTGCTTATCCGATTCTGTTTGGAATATACGGGTCGGGTATGATTCGAAAGAGATAACAAGGAAATTAACAGAATCCGCGCTCGTAGGGAAATCATACGGGAAAGTGGATGTCTCTCTATATCCTATAGTTACCTTTCAAAATAACAGGTTGGATAAACTGTGTGAATATTCAGTGAGTTTTGCTCCTTCGTTTGAAACCACTTTGTGGTGGGGAAACAGGATATATTTACAGCCTGTACTTCCTGTCATACACAACTTGGAGCGGGGAAACACCAACCGCTATATTCATATCGGTGCAGCTAATATACGGCAGGATTTTGTGAACAGTGCCCGTTGGCATGCCACGGCAGCATTGGGATTCTTTCTTGGTGACAGAGTAGGGGCGCATGCGGAGATTGGGTATAGGTTGAACGGATATATTGATGTGACGGCCCAAATGGGATATACCGGTGCCGCTTATGTTGATAATAACGGTTTTACTGCAACGAATTGGAATCGGGTGAATGCCATGATGAAGTTGGATTATTATGAATCGTATACAGGTATGCGGCTGTCAGTGAGCGGAGGACGTTTCCTTTATGGGGACTATGGAGTGAGGGTTGATGTTGCCAGACATTACAGTGATTATTCCATAGGTCTGTTCGGAATACTTACAGAGGGTGAGCATAATGCCGGTTTTTGTTTCGCCATACCATTTGGCGGAAAGAGCCAAAGGCGTGACGGGTTTGTGAGAGTCAGACTGCCTCAGTATTTTGACTGGCAATATAACATGGTATCATATTATGAGTATGAATGGAATAAAATGGGACGCCAATATGAAACTCGTCCTGATGAGAACTATTCCGCTCATTATTGGAAAGCTGCTTATATCGAGACTTATATAAAGAAATGTCTTGATGGCAGTGTTAATTAATTTAAAAGTGAGATAGAATAATAATTATTAATTAAAAATTTATAGAAAAATGAGGAAATTAAATTTTCTTTTCGGTGTAATGGCTTTTGCTGTAGCCGGACTTTTTACTTCTTGTGGTGACGAGGCTACCATATCAGGTCCGAAAGTTATTGAGCAACCGACACTTGGTGATACAAAGACATTGTATGTCAGTACGAATGATGTTTATGCAAAGGTTGAGTTTGGTAACAAAGGCAGCAATGGTAAGACTGTTGTTTTAAGCGACGTGCAGCCAACAGGAACACTTAGAGTGTCTGCAGACGGTTATCGTACGGTTGAGAAAGATATCGATTTCGGTTCCAATGACAATATGTCTGTAGAAATTACTCTTGTAAAGGAATCAAAAGAAACAAAGGATCAGGCAGAGGTATTGGGTCAGAATGCTGATGTGACAGTTGGCAATGATGCTCCTAATAAGGAAACTTCAGATGTTGATGCTGAGATTACTGTTTCTGCAGGTACAACAATAACAGAAGGCAGTAGCAGTAATCCTTTCTCTGTTACAGCGTTTATTCCAACATCAGATGATGTTGCAGAAGAAGAGGGTGATAATGTTGACTATTCTGTAATAGCATTGGATTGTGAACCTTCAGGTGTTAAGTTTGATACTCCTGTAAGGCTTACTGTTACAACAAAGCATGATTTGACAGGACTTGAGATAGAATGCTATAATAGTAATGATCCTAATCCTGTTCGTGCAGATATTAATGGTAAGACTGTTTCTGCAGAAGTAGGCCACTTCTCTGTATGGAGTTTCCTTGCAAAAATTGCGAATCATGATGTTGAGGAAGGTGAAGAAGTTGTTGCTTCAAACAGTATTTTGGCAAATGAAGGCCAGAACCGTATTAATTATACACAGAAGGTTGGTTATGAGACTGTTGAGACAAATAGTCTGCTTCTGAACTATCTGAACAATCATTTCGGTTCAAGAGTCAAGACTGTGAATAAGACTACTTCTTTCTCATCGACAGGTTATGGTTCTGCTACATACACCATTAAGCAGGCTTACAAGAAGTATACGTTCAAATGCGGTGATAAAACTTTCACAGCAAAAGTTTATGGAAACGCTACTGTAAATGTGACTATTAAGGCTGATACATCTGGTCACTCAGGTGGTTCTGCACAGTAATTTATAATATAAGATTTTTATACGGTAAGTCCGGAGTTGTGTAAAAACGGCTCCGGATTTATTTTATATGACAGTTTGTTTTTGTTGGTAGTTTTTTTATAGTCTGCAATGTGGATAATGTAAACGACCCCTCCAGCTCCCCAAAGGGAGGGAAGAAGCCCTACCTGACCTCCCCGAAGGGATGGAAAGGGATAGAATGTGTAGGTATCAGGTGTGTATGCCGACCCCTGCCCCATGTAGGGACATCGCTTTGCGATGTGTCCAATGTATACTACAAACAGAGCTTATCCGTTGGAGGGATGTTTCCGCCTGACACGTACCAAAGGCACGTCCCTACATGTCGGATGAAAGCCCCTCCTGATCTCCCCGAAGGGGAGGAAAAGGGATTGTGTAGGTATCAGGCGTTTTTGCCGAATCCTGCCCCATGTAGGGACATCGCTTTGCGATGTGTCCAATGTATACTACAAACAGAGCTTATCTGTTGGAGGGATGTTTCCGCCTGACACGTACCAAAGGCACGTCCATACATGGAGGATGAAAGCCCCTCTTTCCCTCCCCGAAGTGGAGGAAAAGGGATGGAATGTGTAGGTATCAGGTGTGTATGCCGACCCCTGCCCCATGTAGGGCATCGCTTTGCGATGTGTATTGTGTTTTTATGTCATATTTTATCCCCCGGCTTAATCCCCATATATTTCTGATGAGGCATAATTTTGTTGAATATTGATGTGAAAAACAAAAAAGTTTTGTTTTGTGTGAAAATAATTGCGAAAAAGTTTGGTGGTTTCAGAAAAATGTCCTACCTTTGCACTCGCTTAAAAGGAACAAGGGCGTTTAGCTCAGCTGGTTTAGAGCATCTGCCTTACAAGCAGAGGGTCGGCGGTTCGAATCCGTCAACGCCCACTTCCTTATTAAAGCAACGGTACGTAATGCCGTTATATAAATGCAACGGGCGTTTAGCTCAGCTGGTTTAGAGCATCTGCCTTACAAGCAGAGGGTCGGCGGTTCGAATCCGTCAACGCCCACTTTTGGAGTCCTGCTATATCGACAGATATGGCAGGACTTTTTGATGTACTATAAACTTTTAATGAAACTTTTGCCTATAAGTCGAATTTAATGATTAACTTTGTGGCCTAAAAATGATTTAAGTAAGGATATATGGAATTTGACGTATTGACAGCCATCTCGCCTATTGATGGTCGCTATAGGGGAAAGACCGAACCTCTTGCGCTTTATTTTTCAGAGTATGCACTTATCCGTTATCGCATAAAAGTTGAAATAGAGTATTTTATTGCGTTATGCGAGTTGCCTCTTCCACAGTTGAAAGACTTTGACAACAATCTTTTTGAACAGCTTCGCGACATATACCGCAATCTTACTCCAGAGAATGCACGTCGTGTGAAAGATATAGAAAAAGTGACTAATCATGATGTAAAAGCCGTTGAGTATTATATTAAGGAGGAGTTTGACAGGATAGGCGGTTTGGATAACTTTAAGGAATTCGTTCATTTTGGTTTGACCTCTCAGGATATCAACAATACCAGTGTGCCTTTATCTGTAAAAGATGCTTTGGAAGATGTCTTTTATCCTTCTGTTGAGGAGCTGATAGAACAGCTCCGTGCATATTCGGAGGAATGGAAAGATGTTGCAATGCTCGCAAAGACTCATGGTCAGCCCGCTTCTCCAACCCGTCTTGGAAAAGAAATAATGGTATACGTCTATCGTCTTGAGCTGCAGTTGGCTTCCTTGAAGTCTGTGCCGGTTACCGCCAAGTTCGGTGGCGCTACAGGTAATTACAACGCTCATCATGTGGCATATCCGGAATTTGACTGGTGTGCATTCGGTAATGCTTTTATCAGCGGGAAGCTTGGTTTACAGCGTGAGCAGTATACTACACAGATAAGTAATTATGATTATCTTGGAGCTATTTTTGATGCAATGCGTCGTATAAACACTATTGTGATAGATCTTGACCGTGACTTCTGGATGTATATATCCATGGATTATTTCAAGCAGAAAATAAAGGTCGGTGAAGTGGGATCAAGTGCGATGCCGCATAAAGTCAATCCTATAGATTATGAGAATAGCGAAGGTAATTTGGGCATATCAAATGCCATGCTTCAGTTCCTTGCAATGAAGTTGCCTGTAAGCCGTTTGCAGCGCGACCTTACCGATTCCACAGTTTTGCGTAATGTCGGTGTTCCGATGGGACATAGTCTTATTGCTTTCCAAAGCACTTTGAAAGGACTTCGCAAGCTGATTCTTAATGAAGGAAAAGTTGCGGCTGATCTTGACAATACATGGGCGGTTGTGGCAGAGGCGATCCAGACTGTTCTGCGTCGTGAGGCATATCCTCATCCGTATGAGGCATTGAAGTCGCTTACGCGTACGAATACCCAGATGACGGAAGCCACAATACATGATTTTATAAAGGGGCTTGAAGTAAGCGATGAGGTAAAGGCCGAGTTGATGGCAATTACTCCGCATAACTATACTGGAATATAATTAATTCTGAAAATCAGCAATCAATAATAAACAATACATAAAACAAAACAAGTGGCCGTGAGGCTGTATTTAAATTAAAACGATTATGGATTTTGAAAATGAAAAGAAGCCGGAGGAAATGTTAAATGAGCAGAATGCCGGCAGCCGTGAAGGTTATCAAACGTCAGGTCAGACAGGAAATTATCAGAGCTATCGTACTCCGGGGCGTTCTCCACGTCCGCGTATTCACCAGTCGCGTCCTTACAACAATCAGCGTCCCGGTTATAATAAAGGCGGCAATGATGACGGTGGTTTCCGTCCGGAAGGATTCGGAGCTGGCCTTCAGTCCGGTGCTCCACAGCGTCAGTATCGTCCGCGCTATAATAACAATAATGCGGATGGCGGCTATCAGCAGCGTGGCGGTTATAACAACAACCGTGGCGGCTATCAACAGCAGGGTGGTTACAACAACAACCGTGGCGGCTATCAACAGCAGGGTGGTTACAACAACAACCGTGGCGGTGGCTTCCGTCCCCGTTATAATAACAATGGTGAAGGTGAGGATAATACAGGTTATCAGCAGAGCGGTTACGGTCAGCAAGGCTATAACAACAATCGCGGCGGTTATCAGCAGCGTGGCGGTTATAACAACAATCGTGGCGGTTACGGTCAACAGGGCTATAACAACCGCGGTGGTTATCAGCAGCGCGGCGGTTATAACAACAATCGTGGCGGCTACGGTCAACAGGGCTATAACAACAACCGCGGTGGTTATCGTCAGCATTCTGCGGATTATGATCCTAATGCAAAGTACAGTTTCAAGAAGCGTATAGAGTATAAGGAGGAGAATTATGATCCCAATGAGCCTATACGTCTTAATAAGTTCCTCGCAAATGCCGGTGTATGCAGCCGTCGTGAGGCGGATGAATTCATCCAGGCAGGGGTCGTTAGTGTAAACGGAACCGTTGTTACAGAACTTGGAACGAAAGTCCTGCGTAACGATGTGGTAAAATTCCATGACCAGATTGTCAATATCGAGAAGAAAGTATACGTGTTGCTTAACAAACCGAAGGATTATGTGACCACGAGCGATGATCCCCAGCAACGCAAGACCGTTATGGATATTGTAAAGAACGCATGTTCGGAGCGTATATATCCTGTAGGGCGTCTCGACCGCAATACCACAGGTGTGCTTTTGCTTACCAATGACGGCAATCTTGCAAGTAAGCTGACACATCCGAAATTCCTAAAGAAGAAGATTTACCATGTATATCTCGACCGCAATATTACGGCTCACGATTTACAGCAGATACGTGACGGTATAATGTTGGAAGACGGAGAGATTAAGGCTGATGCTGTCGAATATGCCGATGCGACCGATAAAAAACAGGTAGGCATTGAGATTCACAGTGGAAAGAATCGTATTGTAAGGCGTATATTCGAAAGTCTTGGCTATAGGGTAACAAAACTCGACCGCGTGCAGTTTGCCGGTCTTACAAAGAAAAACCTCCGTCGCGGTGACTGGCGTTATCTCACGGAAGAGGAGGTTGACCGCCTTCGCATGGGTGCATACGAGTAAGAATAAAAAACATATACTAAACAGGAATCGGAGAGTTAAGCCTTTAATGGCTTAACTTTTCGGCCTTATAAAAACAAGTATAATATGCAAGAGATTAAGAGAACAAAAGTTGTTGATGCTCTCAGACGTACTGATTTCGGAGCAGAGGTTAACGTAAGAGGATGGGTTCGCACTCACCGTAGCAGCAAGGCAGTAGACTTCATTGCCCTTAATGACGGCTCGACAATAAAGAATATCCAGATTGTGGTTGATCCGGCAAAGTTTGACGGTGATATGCTCAGGCAAATCACAACAGGTTCATGTATAAGTGCCACGGGCGAGCTTGTGGAAAGTCAGGGAGCAGGCCAGACGGTAGAGATACAGTGTCATGAACTGAAAATCTATGGAACATGCGGCAGTGACTATCCTATGCAGAAAAAAGGCCAGAGCTTTGAATACATGCGTCAGCATGCCCATCTGCGTTTGCGTACAAATACATTCGGTGCCGTAATGCGCATACGTCATAACATGGCTATAGCCATCCATAAATATTTCCATGACCATGGATTCTTTTATTTCCATTCTCCGCTTATCACAGCCAGCGACTGTGAAGGGGCCGGCCAGATGTTTCAGGTCACTACAAAGAATCTCTATGACCTCAAGAAAGACGCGGATGGAAAGATTATCTATGATGATGATTTCTTCGGTAAGCAAGCCTCTCTTACTGTAAGCGGACAGCTTGAAGGTGAGCTTGGCGCCACGGCTTTGGGAGCAATTTATACTTTCGGTCCGACATTCCGAGCCGAGAATTCAAACACTCCGCGTCATCTTGCGGAGTTTTGGATGATAGAGCCGGAGGTTTCGTTCATCGACTTGAACGGCCTTATGGATCTTGAGGAAGATTTCATCAAATACTGCGTACAGTGGGCATTGGACAATTGTCAGGACGATCTTGAGTTCCTCAACAAGATGATAGACAAGACTCTTATAGAGCGTCTTAAGTCTGTTGTAGACGAGTCTTTCGTACGTCTGCCTTATACCGAGGGTATTAAAATCCTTGAAGAGGCAGTGGCAAACGGGCATAAGTTTGAGTTTCCCGTAAGCTGGGGCACAGACCTTGCAAGCGAGCATGAGCGTTACCTTGTGGAAGAGTATTTCAGGAAACCTGTGATTATGACAGACTATCCTAAGGAAATAAAGGCATTCTATATGAAGATAAACGACGATGGCAAGACCGTTCAGGGTACAGACGTGCTGTTTCCGCAGATAGGCGAGATTATAGGCGGTAGCGTACGTGAGGAAGACTACGACAAACTTATGGCGGAAATATCCGAGCGTAATATCCCGATGAAGGATATGTGGTGGTATCTTGACACGCGTAAGTACGGCTCATGTCCTCATGGAGGTTTCGGTCTTGGCTTTGAGCGTCTTATTCTCTTTGTCACCGGAATGCAGAATATCCGTGATGTCATTCCGTTCCCGAGGACACCGAAAACTGCAGAGTTCTGATAAAGGAATGGCCGTACGTCTTTCTTCTGTCATGGACGTCAGCAGAAAGTGTGGCATTATATAAAATGTCCGGAAATCCATTAAAGAGATTTCCGGACATTTTATATAATGCCATATATTTGATGATATGAGCTTATATATTCAATATCTGATTTGCATGTTCCTTTACTTTTATTTGTTTTGGAGTGATTATATGTTCCACTATTCCTTCCCCGTTTATTATGAACGTTGTACGGAACACTCCGAAATATTTTCTGCCGCACATGCTTTTCTCGCCCCATACCCCGAAAGTCTCGGCAAGAGAATGGTCAGTATCGGCTATCAGATGAAAAGGAAGTCCGTGTTTTTCAATGAATTTCTGATGAGACTTTTCATCGTTAATGCTGACTCCGAGTATTTCATATCCCTTGTCGAGCAGAGCCTGATGATTGTCGCGCAGGCTGCATGCTTCCGATGTACATCCGGGAGTCATGTCTTTGGGATAGAAATACAGCACAAGTTTTTTTCCCGAATAGTCGCTTAGTCTGATCTCGTTGCCGTTCTCGTCACGTCCGAGAATTTCCGGTGCTTTGTTTCCAATTTCAATCATAGCTGTAGTTATTGTTGTTTTTTATATCAGTGAAAATGTTTTCTGTTATTTGAAAACGACAAGAATCTCCTTTTATTGTTTTTTTTCTGCTATTATGAAAAATATATTTGCGGATTATACTACTTTGACATAAAAAACGTATATTTGTAGCCTGTTATATTATTGTATGGCATACGGGCCTCGGTGTCCTTTTTCAAGTCTCGTGCTCTGTGCCTGTGCAATGATGATTGTTTAACTGTAAAAACCTTGGAATTATGAAAATCGGTATTCCTAAAGAGATTAAGAACAACGAGAGCCGCGTAGGGATGACTCCGGCAGGCGTTGCAGAGATGGTGAAGCACGGTCATGAGGTGTATGTACAGCATACGGCCGGAATTGGCAGCGGATTTCCTGATGAGGCTTACAGTCGCGTTGGAGCCGTTATTGTTCCCACGATAGAGGAGACTTACGCTGTGGCCGACATGATAGTGAAAGTGAAGGAGCCGATAGCCGTGGAGTATCCTTTGGTCAGAAAAGGTCAGCTTGTGTTCACTTATTTCCATTTTGCATGCGACCGCAGGCTCACGGAAGCCATGATTGAGAGTGGCGGTGTCTGTCTGGCCTATGAGACGGTGCAGCTTTCCGACGGTTCTCTTCCGTTGCTTGTTCCTATGAGTGAGGTGGCCGGACGTATGGCAACAATAAACGGGGCATATTATCTCCAGAAGACCAAGGGTGGCAAAGGCAAGCTTATATGTGGTGTTCCCGGTGTCAAGCCGGTGAAAGTGCTTGTGCTTGGAGGTGGCATTGTAGGGCAGGCCGCAGCGAGGGTGGCGGCCGGTATGGGTGCCAATGTGCTTATAGCCGATATAAACCTTTCCCTGTTACGCGAGCTGTCGATAACCATGCCTCCGAATGTCGATACACTGTATTCTTCGCATCATAACATCGTTAGAGAGCTTCCCGATGTGGATATTGTTGTAGGCTCTGTCCTTATTCCCGGTGACAAGGCTCCGCATCTTATCACCCGTGATATGCTTGGACTGATGGAACCCGGTTCTGTACTTGTCGATGTGGCCATCGACCAGGGCGGATGCTTCGAGACCTCTCACCCCACAACTCATAGCGAGCCTGTTTATATTGTTGATGATATCGTACATTATGCCGTGGCAAATATCCCCGGGGCCGTGCCTAACAGTTCGACACTTGCATTGACCAATGCCACATTGAAATATGCCCTTGCCCTTGCCGACAAGGGATGGCGTAAGGCTTGTGCCGATGACAAGGCTCTTTTTGAGGGGTTGAATATCGTAGAGGGAGAGGTCGTGTATAAGGCTGTTGCCGATGTCTTCGGGTTGCCTTACGAGCCGTTGGCTGTCTGATGGCTGTAGTCTTGGGGCATTGTGATATGTGGTACGGATGCCTCATAAACATATTTTTGGTAAAAAAAAGAAATGATAGGATAAATAAACTTGTTTTTGTAAGATAACTTATCTGTAACCTGTTCATTTCCGATTTTAATAAATATATTTGCATCCGTGGTGCGGCGATTCCGTGTCACGGATGCAAATTTGATAAATACCGGTTATATTCATTTGCTTTTTCTGTTGATGCTGTCTGGTATCAGTACAGAAATATACGGTCAGACATTCCGTGGAGTTGTCATTGACCTTGAATCCCGTATCCCGATGCGCGATGTTGATGTTATAATAGATGACGGTTTGAGGATTGTCAGAACAGACTGGCAGGGACGGTTTTCTGCCGATTCGGTAAAGGCGGGACTGACATTCCGCAGAAGCGGATATATAATACGAAGAGTCAGTCTGGAGTCTTTCACCGACACCATAGGGCTTTTGCCCGAATACAACAGGCTCAGCGAGGTCGTTGTATACGGGCGTGCCAGGAAAGACATATTGAAGAATATGGGTTTGGCAATGAAGATAAAGGCAGAGGGAGCTGTTGCTCCCAAACCGTCCGGAAAGGATTTTCTTTCGTTTCTCAATGTCTTTGACCGTCATTATGTGTCGAAAAAGCAGCGCCGTAAGAGAATGAAAGCCATTGAGAATTATTGAAATCCCGAATAAATTTGTAATTTTGCATCCGGTAAAAAGAAAGATATGGATAATACTCAATCAACATTGGAATTGGGAACGAAGCCGGTCGGCTCACTGCTTCTTCAGTATTGTCTGCCGGCTATTGTGGCCATGACGGCCGCATCCCTGTATAATATGGTCGACAGTATATTTATAGGCCAGGGTGTGGGAGCCGTGGCTATCTCTGGACTGGCCTTGACTTTCCCCTTCATGAATTTGTCTGCGGCTTTCGGTGCTGCTGTGGGTGTGGGCGCGTCCACTTGTATATCCGTGAAACTCGGACAGAAGGACTATTCTACAGCCCGTAGAATACTTGGCAATACCATCACTCTTAATGTTATGATAGGGGTCGCGTTCAGTGTGGTGTGTCTTTTGTTTCTCAATCCCATACTATATTTCTTCGGTGCGAGCGATCAGACGCTGCCATACGCCCGTGACTATATGGTTGTAATCTTGCTTGGCAACGTGTTTTCCCACATGTATTTCGGCATGAATGCTGTCCTCCGTGCGGCATGAAAACCCCGTCAGGCTATGTATGCCACAATGTTCACCGTTATTATAAACACGTTCCTCGATCCTATATTCATATATGTTCTTGATTTTGGTATCAGCGGAGCCGCCTACGCCACCATTCTTTCTCAGGTGCTGGCTTTGATATGGCAGATGAGGATATTCTGTGACAAATCAGAGCTTCTGCATCTCGGGCGCGGCATTTACCGTCTCGACCGCAGTCTTGTGCGTAATATCCTTGCCATAGGCATGTCGCCTTTCTCCATGAATGTGTGTGCCTGCATCGTTGTGATATTTATAAATAAAGGTTTGTATACATACAGTGGCGACCTTGCTGTCGGTGCTTACGGAATAGCCAACCGCATTGCGTTTATTTTCGTGATGGTCACTATGGGTGTCAATCAGGGCATGCAGCCCATTGCCGGATATAATTACGGGGCGTTGCGTTTTGACCGTATGATGAAGGTGCTGAAATATGCCGTTGTCGCCGCCACGTGTGTCACCACAGTCGGTTTTGTCGTGGCAGAGTTTATTCCCCGTCAGTGTGTCAGGCTGTTCACCGGTGACACCGAATTGATAGAACTGGCCGTGAGGGGATTGAGAATAATGATGCTGGCGTTTCCCATTGTCGGCTGTCAGATGGTAGTCACCACCTTTTTCCTCAGTATCGGGAAGGCGGGGGTGAGCATGTTTCTTTCCCTTTCGCGTCAGATGATATTCCTTTTGCCGATGCTTATTCTTCTTCCTCTGCGCTTTGGGGTCGACGGAGTATGGTGGTCGATGCCCGTATCCGATGCCGTTGCTTCGGTTATCACCCTTGTAATAATGATGATTTATATGCGTAAATTCAAAAAACAACATAAAACGTTGACGGTAAATGAACAATCAGAACATAATAATTAACGTGGGACGTCAGATCGGCAGCGGTGGCAGTGCCATCGCCCGCAGGCTTGCTGACATTTTCGGATGCGGCTTTTACGACCGCGAGCTTTTGTGTCTTGCAGCCAGGGAAAGCGGATTCTGTGAAAAGTTCTTCGAGCAGCATGATGAGCAAAAAGGATTTTTCAGGTCTTTGTTCCACATGCATGCCCCCCATGTGAGCGACAACAGTTTCTACAGCAACAACTTCTCACAGGAAAACCTTTTCAAGTTTCAGAGTGATGCGATACGCAAGGCGGCCGACGGTGGCTCGTGCGTGTTTGTCGGACGGTGTGCCGATTATGTGTTGCGTGACTATCAGAATACGGTGAATGTTTTTATTACAGCCGACTCCCGTAGCCGTATCGACAGGATCTGCAGCCGCAACGGGTGTGACGTCAATGCGGCTTTAAAGATTATAGAGGCAGGAGACCGTGACCGCTCCTCGTATTATAACTATTATACAGGCAAGAAATGGGGGCATTGCGCTTCATACGACCTGTGTGTTAATTCCTCGTTGTTGGGAATAGAGGACACTGTCGGGTTTGTCGCTGACTTCATCCGCAGCCGTATGAAAGAAATGGAGAAATAGAAAAATGCAGATGCAGTCATTATCCGAAGATGAGCGCAGGCGTTACAGCCGTCATCTTCTTCTCGACGGTATAGGCGAAGACGGCCAGTTGAGGATACGTTCGGGCAAAGTGCTTGTTGTCGGGGCAGGAGGGCTGGGCTCGCCGGTTCTTATGTATCTTGCCGCGGCAGGCGTCGGCACTGTCGGTATTGTCGATGGCGATGTGGCCGACTTGTCAAACCTGCAGCGTCAGATAATCCATTCGACATATGATGCAGGACGTGCAAAGGTGGAGTCGGCAAGGGAAAAGATGCTTGCGATGAATCCCGGCATACATGTTGATGTCTTTCGTGATTTTCTCACGCCCGAGAATGCCGTGGAGCTTTTTTCCCCTTATGATTTTATTGTAGATGCCACCGACAATTTCCCCGTGAAGTATCTTATCAACGATACATGTGTGTCGTTGGGCAAACCTTTCTCATACGGAGGTCTGCTTGGCTATGGCGGTCAGACGTTCACCCACGTTCACGGCACGGCCTGTTTCCGCTGTCTGTTTCCCGAACCTCCGCTTGAGGGTTCCGTTCCGTTGTGTTCCGAAGTCGGGGTCTTGGGTCCTGCGGTCGGTGTCATAGGCTGTATTCAGGCGTCTGAGGTATTGAAATACTTTTCCGGGGCAGGTCGTCTGCTCACCGACAGCATTCTTCGTTTCAATGCCCTTACGATGGATTTCAACAGATTTTCTTTCTGCAGAAATGCCGGTTGTCCTGTGTGCGGAAGGAAATGATGATATGCTCCAATCGGTCATTAGGGTGTCACTGTCATCTATCCTCAGAGAAGTGATATCGCTTTGCGATGTAAAATGTGATCTGATGGCCGGTGGGGTTTTATCCGTGCAGTTCCACGCTTAGTCTTTCCGCGTAGAGGGCAAAATCATCGCGTCCGGCTTTCTCCCATACATCACCGAGAAAGGCTGCTCCTCCGAAGTGCCATTTGCGCAGCTGCCGTATCATGCCGTATGATATGCCTCCGAGTGCTATTGTCTTATCGTCTGTTATTCCTTTTTCTGCGGCCATGTCAAGTTCTTTTTGGGAAAATGCGGAGCTGTATCCCTGTTTTGATATGCTGTTGAATATAGGGCTTATAAACACATAGTCAAGATTATCCTTGCGCATTGCTGCTTCCTGCAGCGTATGGCATGATGCCGACACAGTGTGTTGCCGGTGTCCGCTGAATTTCGGTGGAATAGTATTCCTGCTGTTGAGGTGTACTCCTTGCAGCTCATACCTGTCACATAGGCGGAAATTGTCGTGAATCACTATATTCCGGTGCAGTTCCTGTGGTATCTCGTCAAGCAGCCGGGCGCAGTCGTCAATTGTTGCTTCCGGTTTACGGAGGTGCAGGGTGTCCATGCCCGCATCAAACAGCTGCTTTATCAAAACAGCCTCTCCCGGAATAAATCCGGGAGGGCTTATCACTATGAATTTCATATTTCGGATTTCTTCTGCCGATGTGGTGTCATTACCTGTCGCAGTCTTTCAGTGAGTGGCTTATTCGCGCGGCGCAGAAGTTAGGTCCGCACATGGTGCAGAACTCACCCTCGGTCTTGTTTGATGTCCTGTAGTATTCCAGCGAACGCTCCGGGTCGAGTGAGAGGTTGAACTGGTCTTTCCACCTGAACTCATAGCGCGCCTTGCTCAGCGCGTTGTCGCGTATGTCCGCACCGGGAAATCCTTTTGCGAGGTCTGCGGCATGTGCTGCGATCTTGTATGTCACCACTCCCGTGCGCACGTCATCCTTTTCTGGCAGTGCGAGATGCTCTTTGGGTGTGACATAGCAGAGCATGGCAGTGCCGTACCATCCTATCATTGAGGCTCCGATGGAGCTTGTTATATGGTCATAGCCCGGTGCAATGTCCGTAACCAGCGGGCCGAGCGTATAGAAAGGTGCCCCGTGGCATTTCTCTATCTGTCTTTCCATGTTTGCCTTTATCTTGTTCATCGGCACATGGCCCGGCCCCTCGATAAACGCCTGCACGTTTTTTGCCCATGCGCGCTCCACAAGCTCTCCCATGGTGTCGAGCTCGGCAAACTGCGCTGCGTCGTTGGCGTCGTATGTGCTTCCCGGACGAAGGCCGTCGCCAAGCGATATCGCGACGTCGTATTTTGCACAGATGTCGCAGATATCGTCGAAATGTGCATAGAGGAAGCTTTCTTCGTTATGCACCATACACCACTTTGATATGATGCTTCCGCCGCGGCTCACCATGCCTGTAAGGCGTCCCTGCGACAGCGGTACGTTTTTCAAGCGTATTCCGCAGTGTATGGTGAAATAGTCTACGCCCTGTTCGCACTGTTCTATGAGTGTGTCACGGAAAATCTCCCATGTGAGGTCCTCGGCTTTTCCCTTTACCTTTTCAAAGGCCTGGTACATCGGCACTGTTCCTACCGGCACCGGACAGTTGCGCAGAATCCGTTCGCGCGTCTCATGTATGTTTTTGCCTGTCGACAGGTCCATCAGCGTGTCACCGCCCCATTTGCAGCTCCATACCGCCTTTTCCACCTCTTCGTCCATATCCGATGTCGTGGCGGAGTTTCCTATGTTGGTGTTTATCTTCACAAGGAAGTTGGTGCCTATGATCATCGGTTCTGTTTCCGGATGATTGATGTTTGCCGGTATGACGGCTCTTCCCGCCGCCACTTCCGAGCGTACGAATTCCGGTGTGACGTGTGACTTTATCCCGAGTTCGGCGCAGTTCATGTTCTCCCTTATGGCCACGTATTCCATCTCTTGGGTGATTATTCCCCGTTTTGCCAGTGCCATCTGTGTATCCCCTTCCTTGCGTGCGTCTATCCATGACTGGCGCAGGCGGGGGAGACCTTTTTCCAGATCGGTCTCGATGTCGGGGTCGCTGTACGGGCCGCTGGTGTCATAAACATATACCGGGGCGTTCTCCGTCATTGTTTTCTTTCCGTCCTTTATCTCTACCGTGGGGGTAAGGCGCACACGGCGCATTCCTACCTTCAGGTCCGGGTATATGCTTCCCTGCATGTATACCTTTTCCGAACCGGGGTATGTTATTCTTATATCCTTGTTCATTTTATTAATGTTGTGGTTGTTAATGTTTTGTTCTATTGTTTTTTATTCATTTGTCCGTGGGATGTCACAGACTTATGATTTTCTTCATTTCCTCCACAGGATTTCCTGCGTTCAGCACGGCTCCGCTCAGCGCTATTCCGTCTATTCCTGTCTGCATTATGTCTGCTATATCGTCAAAGGTTATTCCTCCTATCGCCACTACAGGTATGTTAATCCCTTTTTCTTTCATCTTTGCCATGATGGTCCTGTAGCCGTCCGTGCCGAGCACCGGAGCCAGCTTTTCCTTTGTCGTGGTAAATTTGAACGGTCCGCATCCTATATAGTCGGTGCCTTGTGAGCATAGCCGTTCTATATCCTCGAACGTGTTTGCCGTGCCGCCTATGATGAACTGTTCTCCCATGATTCTCCGCGCCTCGTCCACGGGCATGTCGTTTTTTCCCAGATGCACGCCGTCGGTCTTCAGTTCCATAGCGAGTTCCACGCGGTCGTCAAGCAGGAATACTGCATCATTCGCCTTGCATGCGGGCATTATTTTTCCTGCGGCCTGTCTCACCTCGTCGTCTGTGGCGTTCTTCATACGGAGCTGTATCCACCGGCATCCTCCTTCTATTGCCATCAGTGCGCCCTCCACATATCCGAATCGTGCGTTGGCATGGGTTATGAATTGTATCTGTTTCATATCATGATTGTTTTTTTATCTTGTTTTCCGCATCGGTTCAGGACAGAAGAAATGGTTCACGGGACCGTGTCCCCCTCCTATGCTGACGTCTGCTCCGGCGGCTATGGCCATGCTCACATATTCCTTTGCCTTTCCGATGGCTTCTTCCATGTGCATGCCCATTGCCAGATAGCATGTGACTGCGGATGAAAGGGTGCATCCGGTGCCATGGGTGTTGCATGTGTCTATGGCATGCTGTGTAAATGCCGTAACAAACAGTCCGCTGCTGTCGTACAGCCTGTCCTGCTTCTCGTTTCCACCGGTGTGCCCGCCTTTTATCAGCATATATCCTCCTGTTTTCATGGCTTTGGCAATGACCCTTGCCGCCGCGTCGCATGACGTGTCATCGCTGATTCTTACTCCTGAAAGCACCTCGGCTTCAGGAATGTTTGGAGTGAGAAGCGTAGCGAGTGGCATAAGCTCCCTCCGGAATGTTTCGAGTGCGTCTTCCTGCATCAGGCGTGAGCCGCTTGTGGATACCATCACAGGGTCAATCACGAGATAGTCCGGTTCATTGTGTCTGCGTAGTTCTTCGGCTATTGCCGTTATTGTGGCGGTATCGTTCACCATGCCTATTTTCACGCTTTTCGGATGTATGTCGTCCATGACGGCCTTTATTTGTCCGGCCACTATTTCCGGACGCAGGGCCTCCACGGCCGTCACTCCCGTTGTGTTCTGTACCGTTATTGATGTAATGGCCGATGCGGCATAGCATCCCAGTGCCGACATCGTTTTTATGTCGGCCTGTATGCCTGCGCCTCCACTGCTGTCGCTTCCTGCTATAGTGAGGATAGGTATATATTTCTTTGTCATGTCTGTATGCTTTTTGTTTAGCGGCCGTGCCCGGCTGTTGTCAGTGTCCGGCCCTGTCAAAGGCGGCGTCCCAGTTTTTCCATACCGGTTCCATTCCGAGTGTCTTCAGATCTCTTTCCACCTCCCTTGCCGTGCGTTCGTCGCTCACGTCAAACTGTGCGAGAGAGTCGGGGCGACAGCTGTAGCCTCCCGGATCGGTGTGGCTTTCCGCGCTCATGGTCGTCACTCCGAGTGTGGCCATATTGTTGCGCACCTCTTTTGTCTCGCGTGTCGAGTACGATATGTCCACGTCGCGGTCGAATATCCTCATTGCAAACGTGACCTGTGCCAGTTCGCGGTCGGTCATTTCCACGTTTGGCTGGAAGCCTCCGTTGTCGGCCTTCCTCATCCGTGGGAAGTTCACACTGTATTGCGTGCGCCAGTATGTCTTTTCGAGATAGCGCAGGTGGTATGCAAGCATGGTCACCTCCGTGCGCCAGTCCTCCAGTCCTATTAGCGCCCCCATTCCGATTTTGTGTACTCCTGCCATTCCCATACGGTCGTATCCGTTTATCCGCCATTGGTAGTTTGATTTCGGGCCGCGCGGATGATACGTCTTGTAGCGTGCCTCGTTGTAGGTTTCCTGAAAGCATATTACTCCGTTGAGGCCATGCCTGCGCAATCCGGCATAATCCTCGCGGCTCAGCGGCATCACCTCTATCTGCAGATTGTTGAAATAAGGCTTCGCCAGGTCCAGTGCACGTGCTATGTAGTCTACACCGGCCTTGGCCGGATTCTCGCCCGTGAGCACGAGCAGATTGTCGAACGGGCCGAGTTTCTTTATTGCCTCATACTCCCTCACTATCTCTTCTTCGGTCAGTATGGTGCGTGGCATCTTGTTCTGTACATGAAAGCCGCAGTATACACATGAGTTGGCGCATGAGTTTGTGATATATACAGGTATGAACATATTTATTGTATTGCCGAACCGCTCTCTTGTATACATGCGGCTCAGGCGTGCCATCGGCTCCAGGTATCTGTCTGCTGCCGGTGACACCATGGCCATGAAGTCGTCCACGGAAGGATGTGGCTTTGCCAATGCGCGGCGCACGTCGGCATCTGTTTTTGCCATTATCTTCTCTGTGGTCTCTTCCCAGCTTATTTTCTTTATTTCGTCATAAAACATTTTTTCGTTTCTTTTTTGCTGTTTTTGTCTGATAACTGTAGATGAATTGCCGGTGCATGCCGTATACCGGCAATTTTGTCCTACCCTCCGCAGAAGGCCTTAAGTATCACGATGTCGTCGCCGTCGCAGATTTTCCGTACGGCCCATTCTCCGCGCGGCACCATTTCGTTGTTTATGGCTATGGCAATGCCGCGTTCCGGAAGATTGCGGCTCCCGGCAAGGGTAGCCACCGTTGTGCCTTCATTGAGGTTTGCAGTCTCGTTGTTTATTTTTACATTCATAGTATAAGGGCATTTCTTATGTTGTTTTTTATCAGTTGTTGAGGAATGCGGTCAGCGGTGAGCTGGCCTCAGCTTGAAAGGTTGCGGGCTGTATGGCCGGTCCGGCCTCGTATGCCTCCCGTCCGGCCTCCACGGCCTTTTTGAATGCGCTTGCCATGGCCACAGGGTCACCGGCCACGGATATCGCCGTGTTTACAAGCACGGCATCCGCTCCGATTTCCATTGCCGCTGCGGCATCGCTTGGCACTCCTATTCCTGCGTCGACAATGACCGGAACGGTGGCCTCCTCGATGATTATGTTCAGGAAGTCGCGTGTGCGGAGACCTTTGTTTGTGCCTATTGGTGCTGCAAGCGGCATGACCGTTGCCGCACCGGCCTCAGCCAGTCTTTTGCACAGCACGGGATCGGCCTGGCAGTACGGCAGCACAACGAATCCTTCCTTTACGAGCATTTCTGTGGCTTTCAGTGTTTCTACAGGGTCGGGCAGCAGGTATCGCGGGTCAGGGTGAATTTCCAGTTTCAGCCAGTTTGTGCCGAATGCCTCACGTGACATCTTTGCGGCAAACACCGCCTCTTCGGCATTTCTCGTGCCCGATGTGTTGGGCAGCAGCTGTATGCCCGGGACGGCAATGTGTGCGAGCATGTCGTCGTTGTCATCGTTGAGGTCTATGCGTTTCATGGCCATTGTCACCATTTGTGTTTCCGAGGCCTTTATGGCTTCGGCCATGATTGCGTTTGAGCTGAACTTGCCTGTTCCGAGAAACAGGCGTGAGTTAAATTCCTTTCCGGAAATAATCAGTTTTTCCATTCTTTATATATTTAGATAGTTTTTTTGATGTCTCTTTTCCTGTTTTGGTTGCCGTTGTCGGTGCCTTTTCTCGACATGACAATATTTGAGCAAGCCGGGCGTTGCTGATTCTGCATACGCACCTGATACCTCCACATTCTATCCCTTTTCCTCCCCTTTGGGGAGGTCAGGAGGGGCTTCACGTCGCGGATTCGGAATATTCCAATATACTCTTCCATTCTCTCCATTTCGGGGAGTTTGAGGGACACTTTCTTTCCCTTAGGAGAGTTTGAGGGTCATCATACTATGCTCTCTGCACATTAGGATATAAAGATGCGGATGGAAAATATTCCTACGCCGGCATTATCCGGATCAGGTTTCATGGGTATAATCTCAGCCCGGACAAACGTCCGAGCACCCCTTACAGTCGTCCGACTGATTCTCGATGGCTGCAAAGTTAACGTTTTTATTATTATCAGGGAAACTTTTAATGACTTTTTTTGCCTGTTCCGATTGACGGAACAATAAATATGTAATAAAAATTCGCAGTGCTTCTTGCGCTCATTCCTGCTTGATTTTGATGATTATATAACTCATTGATATACAATACGTTAACAATAAACAAAAAGATGCCGGAAATGAACATGCCATTCATGCTTGATGAATAGCCTGTTCTCTGTTGATGAATAGCATGTTCATTGAGCATGAATAGGCCATTCATCAACAGAGAATTTTACATTACCGATAAAACGTAAAACTATTTCAAAAATACTACAGATATGTTTTTTTATGGGCATTGTTAAATGGCTTTTTCTGACGTTTTACATTTATATATTATATATGGACGCGTGTCTCTAAATTATAACTTTCCTGCCGGTCGTTTTTCCTGTAAATCGAAAAAAAGCAAAAAATGCGGCCGCGTTACTGCGTAAAATGATTGGGATTAGACAAAAAACATTAACTTTGCCGTAAGTATAAAAATTTTATGTAATTTATTTATTAACAAAAAGAAATGAATATGACAAGAAAGCTACTTTTCACTGCATTGTTGCTTTGCGTTTGTTTCCTGTCCGGGCATGCCCAGGCAGATGATGGGTTGGAAGTGATAATGAGTGAGAACTTCGATGCCTTTACGGAAGGTTCCGAGACAGAGCCTGGTACGACAGACATCTCTACACCAAGTTATAACTGCAAGTTGGGCAATACTCTCAAGGGATGGAGAGGGGCTAATGTGTTTGAGGCAGGAGGCATGCTCAGGATCGGTACCCTGGGCGCGGCGGGAAGCTATATCCGCACAGCCAACTACAATATGTCTGCCAACGGCGGAACGGTGAAGGTCACACTGAGAATAAAGAGTGTGGCAAGCTATGGCGATTTGGTCACTTTGGCATTGGGCTATATGTCGTCAAAGCAGATCTTTCTTGAGGATGGCGAGTGGCATACGCTGTCGTTTGTGCTTGATAGAGGCTCTTCGAGCTCTTATATTGAGCTGAAGCCCATGACGGAGGGTATATTGCTTGATGAGATAAAGGTTGAGACAAGTCCGAACCTTATTTCCGCACCTACGGCAAACCAGCCTTCAAGGGCTGATGATGAGTCGTTCTCTGCATCATGGTCGAAAGTGACCGGAGCCACAGACTACCTGCTTGACGTATATACAAAGACCGTGACCGGAGACAAGGATTATCTCCTTAAGGACGAGACTGTCAAGAATACTTTCATGACTGTAACCGGTCTGGTGAAAGGCAAGACATATTATTATACTGTACGCGCGAGAAAGGAAAACGGAGGTGTGTCTGACTATTCTAACGAAATCGAGGTCGTGAAGGTTATCGATGCTATCGGTGCTCCTGTGGCCAAGGAGGCCACAAAGGTGTCGCAGACCGGATTTGTCGCAAACTGGGAGCCTGTGGAAGATGCCATGACATATATCCTTAATGTATATCAGACAGAGACGCTTGCCGATGACAGGGAGGTTGCCGTAATATCTGAAGATTTTTCCGGAGTTACCGCAGGAACGCTTGAAAGCGTTGAATTCGGACGTACTCAGGAGTATCTCGACAGCTATACCAGGCAGCCCGGATGGTTTGCTGTCAACGACTGCTATGCGGCCGGACATATAGGCATATCACCTTATGGAGACAAGGGCAGTGTAGTCACTCCCGAGCTTGACTTGTCGAAGAACGGAGGCGTGTTCACATATAAGGTCAGAATGGCGGAAGGTTCTTTCGGACGTTATTATGCCGGTGCAAAGATAGACATCATACTGTATTCCGGTGAAGAAGAGGTGGAAAAAAAGCAGGTTACTCTTGAAGAGGGCTTTGCCGGCTATGACGTTGAGTTTACCAAGGGAACAACCAACTCGTCCATAAGCGTTGAGTATGGAGGAGACAACAAGCTGTTTATCGATGAGATCAGCATCATGCAGAAACTGAAGGCAGGCGAGAAACTGACCAGTCTTATCCTAAAGAAGGAAGACATCGACGATACATCGTGCGGTGTTGAGCTTGATAATCCTAATTCGGATTTCGATTATTCGTACAATGTGCAGGCTGTGGGAAGAACCGTGCAGAATTTTAATATTGTGCCTATACTGTCTGCAAACTCCAATACGGTTGATGTGAAACTCATATCGACATGCATAAGTTCTGTGGATTGCAATGCCACGGTTTCCGCTGCCGGAGGAGTCGTTTCCGTCACGCTGGATACCGACAGCGAGATTGAAGTTTACGGCATGGGCGGACAGATGATTGCAAAGGTGAATGCCGCTGCCGGTACTACCGACATTAATGTTGGCGACAGGTTTGTGATTGTGAAAGTAGGAGGTAAGGCTGTTAAGCTGACGGCTAAGTGACGGAGGACCGTATATAATGCCTTATGAGGGTTTATAAACATTAAAAGGCCTTCGTGAAGAGCTTACGGTTTGAAGCTTTCAAATAATAAAATGCCATTTCAAAACCAGATTTTGAAATGGCATTTTATTTTGTTATTGAAAATCACACAATGAAGATGTTAAACGAGTATGGACATCGCTTTGCGATGTGTACGATGTATACTATGCCGAGTTTGTTCATTGGAGGGATGTTGCCGTTTGACACGTGCCAAAGGCACGTCCCTACTTGTGGTATGAAAACCCTCCTAACGTCCTCGTTGGGAAAGAAGCCCCTCCTGCCCTCCCCGAAGGGGAGGAAAAGGGATGGAACATAGAGGTATCAGGTGCTTATGCAGAACCCTGACACATGTAGGGACATCGCTTTGCGATGTGTCTGATGCATATATATGTCTAATGTATATGTCTGATGCATATATGTATCTGTTGTATATGTCTTTATGCATGCTTGTTCCTGTTGGCATGCATATATAGTTGGTATGAGTTTATCACATTGTGGAAGATGCTGTAGAATCCTCCTGCTACAGATGTTATAGGGGTGAAGAACGTATAGCCGATCCAGATGGCAAGCACCGTGTTCTTCTGGCCCAACGACTGTCCGGCCGTGACCTTGTCGCCATATATCCGGCCTATTTTCCATCCTGTCATAAACTGCAGGATGCAGCTTACGAGAGCTACGCCCACGAGGCCTAATTCTACTGAGAGCGGCACGTGGCTGTGAACGATGAATCTTGTGGTGACGGCCGTGGCAAGTGTCAGTGCCACCACCCATAGATAGAAAGCAAGACCTTGATAGTGTGAGAGTGTAAAATGAAGTCGCGGCAGGGCTTTCCTTATTAGTAAGGCAAGCAGCAACGGGAAGAGCAGCAGAGGAAACACCTTTCCGAGTATCAGTGCCGATGCGCCCAATGCCGACATCGCAGGCTGCGGATGCACAAATGGAATGACCGCAGGAATTATTGTTGCGGCCACGAGGTTGATAAGAATTGTGTAGGTGGTGATGTGCGCGGCATTACCGCCTAACTTTTTTGTAACCACCGCACCGGCCGTTGCCACAGGGCATATAAAGCATATCATCGCTCCTTCGAGTATTATACGCATGCCGTTGCGGGGCATCGTCATCACAATGGCGCCCAGAACCAGGAATATTCCTGACTGGAAGGCCAGCAGCCACCAGTGCCATTCGCAAAGCTTCAGCTTCTTCGGGTTAATCTTGCAGAATGTAAGGAAAAGCATGGAGAAAATAAGCATTGGCTGTATCAGTTCCACAGTGGCAAGAGCCGTCTTGCGGGTGGAGTCAAGACAAGGGATGTTCACATACGCAAAGTAGCCGGCCACTCCTGAAATAATGGCAAAAATAAGAATCCAGTCTTTGATGAACTTAAGAAGTTTCATGTCTTTTTTCGTTTTTGTTGCGAAACCGCTGTTTTCCGAAACCGCTGTTCCGCAGCTGCAAATGTATCATACTTTTTTTATCCGACAAAATCCCGGCCGTTAAATCTTTAGGTTGCAATTAATATTTCCGGATTTTGTCATTCTATTTTCAGATTTTATCTTTATCTTTGCTCCGGATAAATGGCCATTTGCAATCTGAAGCGAGCTTTATTGCGTCTGGTTTGCATTATCTTTCATTATGCCATAGATTATTTATCTGAGTTTTATGCAGCACTTGAATAGATTAATTCCTTGACATACGCGCAAGTCTTTGATAACCTATTGTTGCAATTTCCCTTGCTTTTTATAAAGTTATAAGTCTGCTGATTTAATTTGCATATAGCAATGAAGAAAATTTTCTTTTTAGTCGGGTTCTTTTTTATATCGTCTGTATCCCGGTCGCAGACATCGTTAAACCGTCTACCTTCGGAATATTATGCGTATGAATATGATGACAATGGTAATGTGGTATCAAGGAAATCAGAGAGTATTTATGTCAAGGATGATGAGGAATTAAGGTTGGATACAACTCTGATTTCCATAGAATACCGTAGAAATACCTGATACGATTTTGGATACGGCATTAGATATCAATATGTGCAAAATAATCGACAAGTCTGATGCCAAGACAAAATAATTTTTGAATAGGTAAAAACGAGGTGTTTTACTAAAAAGTTATATGATTATGCAACGATTAAAAGTTTTAATGATAGCATTCTTCTCTTTCTTTTTTATATCAGAGATGAAAAGCCATACGGCAGGTGACAGTGTGCAGGCAATATCCATGAGGATAGATTCTGTTTACCGTCCTTTTGAGGATTTTGAAAAAGTGCCATCCCTTAAGGACAAATTTGCAAATATTGTAATAATTAGATATGGATACTATAAAGGTGGGGAAAGGACGGGATATTTTATCGTAGTCGAAATGGAACTTGGTTTTTCCCCATATACTTTAGAAATAGACTACAATAATGAAGGATGGAAAGGCAATTTGTCGCTTGAAGATATTATGAGCGGGTTAAATTTTGTCTTGTCAGATATTAAGAGTAAATATGGTTTAAGGAGATTTTATGATGTGTGGATATATCCGCCATGTTACGGGGACGAGTCAATTGAAATAAGTAAAAAATATGAGGATAGGGTTCGTGGTGACAAATATGATGGTGGTTTGTTGGGAGAACTGTATGGGGAAAGCCGGATGCTCAAAGGCATTAAAGATATTTTGGCTTTATATGGAAAGGTGTTTGATAATTTTGTATTTGAAAAGGTCTTTTATTTTACGTCTGATGAAAAAGACTTACCGAAGAAAATCCTATATCCAGAGTACATCAGATTAAGTTTTCATGATAAGGATGAAGAAAATTAAAGTTATATGATTATGCAGCTATTAAAGTATTTGATTATAGTGTTCTTCTCTTGCTCTTTAATGGCAGGGATGAACGGTTGTGCTGTCAGCGACAGCGTGCAGGGAGTATCAATAAAGATGGACTCGGTTTTCCGTCCTTTCAAGGATTATGAAAAGGGAAGTAAGTATGACAAAAAACTGGATATCTGGTCGAAGATGACGGCGAACGAATATAACTACTATAGAGACGGGATGAGAACAGGATATTTTATCAGAGTCTATATAGACCATGAAGGATTTCCTGTATCATTAAAAATGGATTCCGGAAACAGGAAAGGCAGTCTGTCGTTTGACGATATGATGAATGGTTTGAAATATGTATTGGACGACATGAATGATGAGTATGATTTAAGCCGGATGAATGAGATATTGGTTTATGCGGCAGGTTATAGTGATGAGACTATAAAGATAAGCAAAGAATATGAGGATAGCCTTCGCTATATGGAAGATGATGGTGGCTGGAGTAAAAAATGGGAAGAAGAAAAAGAACTGCTCGAAAGGCGGTATAATGAAAGCCGGATGTTCGGAGGCATAAAAGAGATCGTGGCTTTATACGGAAAGGATATCAAAAATACAAGTGTTGGCGTAATGCGTTCCTTTAAGACAGATGGCTATATGAAAAGTTGCGGATATGATATGACTGACGGAAGTTTACCGAAAGAAATAACTGTCCCTGATTACTTCAGAATTCGCTTGCAAGGTAAAGATAGTACAATCCGGCTTGAGAAACCTTGATTTATATCAATAAGACGTATGTTTTTTATGCTTTTAGTCCCTGAATCCCGCTAAATTTATTTTAATTTTTCTAAATTTGTATCTGAGACACTTATTCGTGATTTTCTTACGATATTTCCCATGGATTAACCCTCCGTCTCGAAGTCTGCATTTTGTATGTATGCCAAATAGATGCAAATGTAAATAGAAACAATCCTAACCGGTGTTGCCGGAGGTTTGGTAAGGGTGATGTGTGTTACTAACTGAATGTTTTTGTTTTTATTTTTTTACTATGGAAAAAAACTACCTTTATGGGAATGGTGGCATGTCTCCATACGTTCCTGTTTCGAAATTCACACAGAAGATGGGTTTCTTCGACGAGAGCTGCAACGGGGTGTTTAAAGCTGTCAATATGGTGTTGGAGCTATTGGACTGGCATGGAACCACTGATTGTGAGGAAAAGATGTGTACCCTGCATTTTTGCGGCTACAAGTTGTTTGCGCTGTTCCGGCTTGTCGGGAAAATACATGAAACGCGCATGCAGATTATTTGTGATGAGCATTGCGACAGTTTCCGGCAACTCATAAAAGACACGCATGTCCGGATAGACAAGGCGGAATATTTTATTATTGAGGCAGAAGAATTGTTTCAGTATATCTTGTGCAACAAGGCGCAGATGCTGGATAACGGAAAGTTGCGCCTTATTGCCAATTTTAAGGATTTTGCAAAGTGGACTGAGGCTCTTTTAAAGAATAAGTGCCTGATAGACCATACAGAGGAGCTATGCCGTGAACTGAACATACGCTGCACACCGGATATATTGAATACTCCGGTTGAAGGTTTCAGGCAACAGTTCTATACTGTGCTCTGCTGTCTGACCATTCTCGGTGTTCCCGCACATTACAATCGTAGTGCTGAAGACTTTGTCGTTTTATACAATAACAGTCTTAAGGAGTTTTGTGACAGCGGGTATTGGCAAAGCCTCAGGAAAGAATTCTTATCGGGGATTGACGAGGCTTTAAGGACGGAGACAAACGGGACGGTAAAGGAGCATATCGCTTTCTTGAAAAAGCAGTGGAAGGAGCTACGCACGAAGACACGTGGCTATTTGAATGCATTCGGAATAACGTACTGCGGGATATCCCAGACGGATAATCTCGGGCAACTTGGGAAAGAGCTTTATGAACACCTTAATATAATCCGGGATGCCGATGATGAAGCTGCGGGGGATGCGTTCCGCATGTCGACCAACCAGCTGTGCCGCTATTTCGTCATGGAGGCAAAGATACAGGTGCTTGAGGAAGAGATTGAACGCCTGAAGAAGGGGCCGGAGGCACATTGGCCCAATAACGGATATTTTAAGGACAGTGCTCCGCTTGACCAGATACGGGAGGCTATATACAATACGATCAACAAAAAGGACAATACCGGGAAATATGTGTTACGTGCACAGGCGCATTGGATTGCCGTACAAAAGGTGTTGGAATACAATGACCTGACTTGTGGCAACCAGAAAGAATTTACATTGATTATGCGCGAATGGTTTCCGGATGCCATGCATCCGTGCAATTATGACTCATTGAAGAATGTGCGGCCTAATGATGTAAGGACACGGCCTTATCCGGAATGGGAGAAAGGCCATACGAACTATCCGTATCACAGGGTTGCCGCAGTATTGACAGATAACATGCGTGAACTGCATGTCATTCCTTGATAGGGCAGAGAATAAAACATGTGGCACCGGCCGGGTAAATTTGCCTGTTGGTGCCACATGTTTCTATTTCACTTCTCCTCCGTATATCTCCATTATCGCTCCCGGTTCCGAGTCAAGCCTTCCGTATTTTGCTATCCTGACCGTTCCATTGTTCTTTATTCTCAGCGTGCCTCCGGCCTTTATGAGTATGTCCGCGTCTTTTATCTCTCCCCCGTCTATTTCGAGGGTCGCTCCTTCCGTGACAATGATCCTGCTGAAGTTGTCAAGGTCGAGTATCCTTCCTTTGCTGACGAGCAGCCGCCCCTTTCCTACATAGATGTCGCACGGAGAGTCTCCGCCCTGCCATTCCGTATTCCCTGTGATGACCGTCGGGTCTGCCGCTCCTGGGCGGTATTCTCCCGTGAATCCGGTGTCGAAGCGTGTGCGTCCCCATACCACAGTCGTCCCTTGTGTCTTCCACGTGGTGATGTATCCTGCCCGGTCTGCCGATATTATTTCGTTCCGTCCGTCGGCGTCTATGTCAGCCACGCATACGCTTCCTATCATGTCGCCCGTTGTTGTTAGCGGGAATCCCTTCATTTCCGTACCGTCGGCATGTATTGCGTATATCCTCTGTCCGTTGTTGAATACGATGTCCGTCTTCGAGTCTCCGTCCACGTCAGCCAGCAGCGGTGGCTGTAGGTGTGTGGCCCATTCCTTGCTTTTGAAGAGTCCCGGCACCGGTGTGTCGAAGATCATTTTGCCGTTGTTGTCCCATGCGCGCACTTTATGTGCTCCGAGCGCTGTTACCTCGAGCTTTCCGTCACCGTTGATGTCGCCCACCGTCACTGCATGGTCGAGCCCCTCTCCGCTGGCATATCCCGCATACTCTATCGCGGCCGGAGACGCAGCGTTGCTGTCGAAAGCCCCGATGCAAGTCCCGTCCTGCCGTATGGCGTAGATATAGCTGGTGTGGTCTCTTGATGCGATGACTATATCCTTCTGTCCGTCTCCGTCGAGGTCGCATACAACCGGTGACGACATGAGGTTGTGTCCGTTGCGTGTGAAGAACGGCGAGCGCAGATATGTGCTTCCGTCATGCCTCCATACGTGTATGTTTCCGCTTCCGTCTCCGCATATAATCTCCTTATATCCGTCTCCGTCGAGGTCGGCCACTGCCGGGCATCCGTAGTGTCCCGCTATGTTCTCCCCGAACTGTCTGAGCAGCGTTCCGTCAGCGTTGAATATCATTATCGACCTGTCGTTGCTCAGCAGGATTATCTCTTTCCGTCCTTTCGTGTCTGCGGGCCTGTCAATGTCCGTAACCACCGCCGCGCGGTATGCCGGCACACCTGTCTGTTGCAGCCACTTCCTATCGGGTCTTCCGTCTCCGTCCTTGTCTTGTGCCGAATAGCATACGGCATTGTATTTTCCTGTATCGTCAGTACCCAGCGAGAACGAGACTACGGAAAACTCTCCGTTGCCGTGGAGGTCGGCCACGGTCGGCAGTGCGGTGTGGCATACGTCGTTGTGCGCGAATCCCGTGCACGGTTCCGTGGCGTCCTTTGTCCCGTACGGCTCGCTTCCATCAGGTTTCAATACGATAATGTCTGTCATAGAGTTGTGGGATGTGTTGTACGAGTTAAGCACAATCTCTTTTTTCCCGTCAAGGTCTATGTCGGCCACGCTTACTTCGCTGTCGTAGGCATATAAGCCTTTTGTAAATGTTCGCTTTTTCATTGTCATTGGATACAATGTCCAAGCCTTTATTGGTTGCGACAATTCGCTTTCCATGTTTGATGATGTCAGTGCCGAGAATTTATAATAGAATGTTGAGTATTCTGATAGCCCATTGTCTTCATAATATCTCGTTTTAAGCGGCAGTTTGTTCAGTTTGGTGTATGTCCCATTCTCCGAGTCGCTGCGATAGATGTTGTATTTCGGCGCGTGTGACATTGTACTCCAATAGAATGATATTGAATGGTCTGTACTTTTTCCTTTGACTTTAGATATGTCTGCTATTGGAGTTAAAACTGAGGCATCGAAATTTATGCTATCATGTATTATATTGTCATACAATAGTCTTATTCGTACAGGAAGTCTATTTCCCTGTTGATAGTTTTCGGATATGTTGAAACTGCATACAGAATTTAAAATCATTAGGTTCTGAATATTTGGATTTTCTGACACGGCCTTCCATGTGATTCTGTTTGATATTGTTTTGTTTCCTTCTATATCTTTACCTAACAATACGTATGATAAATCCAGCTCTATTTTATCTCCTGCTAGTGGAATGGCATATTTGCTATCAATAATGCGTCTTGAAATTTTATCTATTCTTGCCTTGTGCGACACAATGTCCACTCTGAATGTATCGATGTCAACCGTTCCTGTTTCTTCATTGATTATATCAAGATAGAAGCACACGGAATTCCAATCGTTGCGCATGATTTCTGGCGCATCAGGTGCCACTGAAACCTTGAACCGTTCGTTTATTTCCTTTTCACTCCCCATATCTATGGTATTATAAGCCAAACGGTCGTTTTGGATGTTTATGTATGGTGATTGGGTTGTTAGCCTTGCAATGACATTGTTTGCCGTCTGTCTTCCGGTATTCTTCAGCACAATGTTAAGGTCTACAGTATTTCCCGTGCCTATTCTGCCTTTAAAGTTCTTGATTCTGCTTATCGACATTTGGTTGGCATGGTTGAATTTTATTGGAATGTTGAATACTTTGGGTATGAAGTTCCTTGCTGTAACGGTTATTTTCATTTTCCCTCCGGTCTTCGGTGTAAACGAGAAACTGTGCTCCTTCGTGTCAGAAACCACTACAGATGTGTATGCCTCAGCATCCTTCATAAGGCACACTGTCGCCTCCTCGCCTTCAGGGAGATTTTCAATTCTAACCTTTATCTTGTTCTTCCCGGTAGTGATGTCGGGTGGTGTTACACTAACATCCAGTTCTTGAGGTACGGCAGACCATACGGGCATTTCCGGGTCACCTAAAAGGTGGAGACGGAGGTTGTCTGGTGTTGAACTTTCTGAATCAGATGGATAGTTTGTGTCTGTAGCAAGCTTGTTAAGTATCATTCCTAAGTTTATAATATTTTCTTTGTATATGGAATTAAGGAAACATTTGTATTGTGCATGTTCATAAGCATATCCATTATTTGCATTACCAATAAAAGCAACAGCACCGCCATTGGAGTTATTTATAAAATGTTTAGCTATGCAATCGTACTCAAAATTTGCGGGGTTACATCCTCCAGAAATAATAATATGTAGATGTTTTCCGTTTGCAAGCTCGTCAACATCTGAGATGAAAATTTGTTCAGATTTGTCTTTTTTCGAGGCTCCCATGTATTCGGGATGGCTGTGGTCCATGTGATATACAATATGGAAATGATTCAGTCCCGAATTACCTCCATTATTCAGTGCGGAAATAAAACTATTTCGATTTAGTTCTTCTCCTGTTGAATATTGTGTTTTGTCATCGTGTTGATTGCATTTACAGTTATAATGATCAAAAAGATACCATTTATTTAGTTTTGTATATGTAGCTAAATAATGATCTATAGCTTCTTTTCCGCTTCCATGCAAGGGAGGGGACGATGAGTCTTTTACTGTGTATCCATATACAGCCAAATGATTCATCAGATAGCTTTTATCGATAGATGTTGAATTCATTTTTTCGTATGCTAACACTTTATTTATGAATATAGTTGTCTCAGTCTTATTTTCCACTGGAGCCCGGCCAACAAAACAAAGTATAGTTCCCCTAACATAATCAACTCCACGTTCTGCATAAATATGATTTCTATTTGTGTTCCAATCTGATTCTAAGTCTGCATAATAGAAATCGGACGGATTATGGTCAAAAGATTTTCTCTCTTCTGTGGAACCATGGTATTGTCTTACCGGAACAATGTTCGTATCGCCTCCCAACAATACGAAGAGTCCTGAGCCCCATCGCTTATAGCACTCTTTCAGATAGTTGTGTATTTTCTCGGGAAGGTCAGCGCCTTCATATTCCTTGCCGATGGATTCCGTATCCTTTATGATTGGCAGGCACTCCTTTTTGTGTCTTCCATTGCGCAAGACGCTTGAATTCACTTTTCAGCTTGTTGTTTGTTATTATTATATAGTCTGGAATCTGTTCGCTTATTGCATCGATTGTCATCCCGTTGGGATACTTGTCTAAAGTCAAGTCCGAATTTATCGCTATTGCTTTCACGCTTCTGTCCACGTCCTGCGGATTGTCAACGATAGACTTTATATACTTCTTGATCATCGAAGCCCTTCGGCCGCTTTGCGCTTCAGGCTGTATGCCCGATGGCTCGCAACTTTCGTATTTCAGGGAGAAACTGATATTGTTCAGTGTCAGTTCTCGTGATACGGGGTCGAATGATACGGGGCAGAGCATAATCCTTACCAAGTGATATCCCATTTCGTTGTAGTCTGCTACTATCCCTCCATGTTTTCCAGGATATGGAGATGTGTTGTTATAAATGGAAGGATCCAGGGCTGTAAATTCTGTCTCTTCGTTTCCTCCGACCGTTATTGGCGGCTGGACAGGAAACGGCATGTATTTGCCTTTCAGCTTAGTGCTTCCGTACAAGTTTATGTCAAGTGCTGTTACCTTTGTGTTTTGTGGAATTACAAATGTCTTTATTATGACAGGCAGTTCCGGTGCTCCTGTTTGTGTTGTTGTGTAATAGCTATCCTTCAGTCGTATCACGTCATAATCATTCCGCTCGGAAAACACAAGGTCTTCTTTGCTGATGCTCACCGAGCCTGTGATTTGTGCCGTGAGGCTGCAAATTACAGTGGTAAGTAATAGTATTGTTGACAATAATCGTTTCATGTCTTTACGGTTTAAGTTTTATTGTTTCGACCGTGCCGTCGGTGTAATGTATGTTTAATAGAGAGTATGGGGAAACCAAAACCTGTTTGGGGATGCTTGCCTTGTTTGCATTTGCGTCTTTTGTCCAAATGCGTTGTCCTCCCGTATTGTAAACGGTGATGTTTGAAATGGTCTTGGATTCATGCTTTAACATGCAGTGCCTGTCTTCAAACGTTACAGATATGGTCTTGCTCTGGCTCATTGTTTGGATGTCAGAACTGATAGGCGCGATATATAGGACATTCCATCCTTCTGTGTTTTTATACAACTCTACGCTTTCGTCGGGGACATGGAACACGAAAATCTCGTTATCCAAGAACACGTCATTCCCGAGTCTTGGCGGTATTTTTGCTTCGCAATAAGCGATAGGCTGTGAGTAATTGACTCCTACTATATAAGCCATGATTGCATTTTGAAAAGCGTAATCCCCTATAGAATCCACACTTTCCGGTATCATAAAGCTTTGTACTACTGTATTATGAAAAGCTCGGCCGCCTATGATTTTAGTTCCTTCATGAACATTTCCCACTCGGTAGTAGAATAGAATCTTCTTATCTGAAGAATAAATTCCTTCGCAGTCCGCGCAGTAAAAGCAGTGTGTGTTATCTTCAGATGGTTTGAAACTGTCGACACCTGAATTCCATTTTTGTCCTAAGGACGGGAATGCCCCGGTAAGTACTACTTTGAAACACTTACTGTTTTCCGAATGGAACGCATAATCAGATATGGACTTTAATGTTTTTGGTAAAACAATTTGAATGTCGTGGAAGTCTAAATCTTTCTGTTTAAATTCAAACGCATGTTTCGGAATTGTGTCTATGTCCGCATCCTTCATGTTCAGCTCTTTGAGCCTGTCGAGCAGCGTGCTTCTTATGAAGGCATAGTCTTCATTGAGCAGCGTTCCCGTGATGGTGAGGTGGGTGACATTTTTCTTCTGCGTGTCAGTAAGCAACGTTTCAAGTGGCTTGTCGCCTGCCTTTATGTTGGCCTTTATATTTGTTACATCAAAACTGCTTGACTTGAAGTAATGCGGAATCAGATTCCATTCTTCTGTGTTTTTGTATATGTTGATACTTTCGTCAGGTACATATACGGCTAATTTATCTAAAAAGTCATTGTCTCTCCATACTCTATTTCCTAAGCGTGGAGGTGTTTTTGATTTCCAGATAATATATCCCATGTCGTATTTCGATGGCGACGCATCCATCGCTTCTGGGTCATAATATATATTACTGAAAGCTCTGTCTCCTATAGAGTCAACCGTTTCCGGTATTTCAAGATAATAGAAATAAAGATATCTGTTTTCAAAAGCATTTTTATATATCGTCTTGATTCCTGAAGGTATTCTATCAACGTTGAGTTTAGAATAAAGGGTTTCTTCTTTATTGTTTATAAAATATAATGTCTTGCCGTCTGCTGAGCACACACAATTATCTTCCATTTTCAGGAATTGATTGTCGGCAGATGGGAGTATTCGTATATTTGAATCCCAATAATTATGATCATTATGAAAATAAATGTCTCTTCCCAAGTTGGGGTATTCACCGGATATGATATATGTGGGGCGTGTATTGCACATAGATAGAGAATTGTCGCTAAGATACTTCACTTTTGCTGGCAGGAGGATTGTCTTATGGTATGCATATCCATCGGCATATAAATCGCAATCATAATCAAACGCATGTTCCGGAATAGTATCTATATCTGCATCCCTCAGATTCAGCTCTTTGAGCCTATTAAGCAGCGTGCTTCGTATGAACGCATAGTCCTCATCGAGTAGTGTTCCCGTTATTGTAAGATGCGTGACGCTTTTCTTCTGCTCTTCTGTGAGCAGAGTCTCGAGCGGCTTTTCGCCTGCGTGTATACTGACATTGGTCTGTGCCTGGCTTCTGAAACAGCAGATGATCAGGAGGGTAATAATAGTAATGTATTGTTTCATGGCTTTACGGGATTTACTGTGTTACAACCATTCTTTTAGTGTCAATAAGCTTTCCGTCTATGATGAGGCTGTAGATATACATTCCCGGTGCGAGACTTTCTGAAGTTACATAGATGGAATGCTCCCCGCGTTCGTTTACCTGGATGCTTTTTATCTGCTTCCCGCTAAGGTCGTAGATGTTCAGCATGGCAGTGTTTGCAGATGTCGGGATGTTTACCTTTATGTCCGTTGACGTGACAAACGGGTTAGGT
>NZ_JABKKF010000014.1 GCF_013166605.1 Xylanibacter muris | reverse complement strand
AAAATATCCTGATAATTCATTATTAATTAGCTATATTTGTATATATTTTATATATGATATATATACAATATTAATTAAATAAAGAGAGAATTATAAAGAAGACATTGCCCAACGGATAAGAGATAAAGGTTTGGATGAAAATACAATAAAAGAATGTTTGGGTTGGTAACAATATTTTCAGGAACTTGTTGTATCCGCGCCTGTTGATGTTGTCCTTGGCAAGTGTTCCTCTGTGGTATGCCTTCTCCAAACAACGTATCCCTTTCTCCCTGTTATAGGCTTCCTTGCGGGCACGGTCTTCAGTGTATCCGACCATTTGACAGTCCGTCTTGGGCTGCTCCCATATCCATTGATGTGGCAGATTATAGTCCGTAGTAGTTAGTAAAGTTAACAGTGGGGACACAAATTTGCCCCACTGTTAACTTTACTAACGTAGTCTTACAGATTTGTCATCGTTTTTTGTAAAAATGCGTATTATTGAGAATGGAATTTCTCCCTTAAGTATTTCAAAGTCAGAGTTAAGAAGTACCTCACATGTATTAATATAGTTTTTGTCAAGCTTGTAAGATGCAATATCTTTTGTGATGAAGTATTCGTTAATCATATAGACAACAGGCTGTACCGTTTCTGGACAGTAAAGTTTACGAATTTCATCCAATGTTATAAATTCAGTTTCATTATCACGTTTAATGGTCACTTTCCCACTGTACTCGTTGTTATTGATAACTATCGGTTCTTTCAAATTCTCTTTAATCATCTTATCGCCTGGAGCTGCTTTCATGTCAATTCCAATGAAATTTTTGACAAATGTGTCATTAACATAGCATGCCACTTTCGGATTATTGAATTCTGCATCCGTCATCCTTTTCTTTTGACCATACGTAAATGTACACTGAAATATTGCAAATAAAAGCATTTGATACTTTATAAATTGAAAATTTTTAATCATATCTTTTTATTAATTATATTGTCTATTTTATGCTATAATTATCTATTGACTGCATACAGTCAATAGCGCCACATAAATCACTTGAACTAAATGTCTGATCACTTCCTTGAGTGCTTTTTGACGAATCATAATACGAATAAGTTCCTGTATTGGGATCATATCCGATCAATATTTATAGTCATATCCGCCAACAAAAGTACTCACCTGCTGTTTTGTCAAACACATTTCTTTATCTAATGCACTCAACGTCAATTTAGTTAATTTCATAATTGTATTTTATAAAGTTATTTTATGCTTTATGTACCTTTGAAGACACATAAATCCACCGATACATTGTCAAAGAACAGAGAATTTCAATATTTACAGATTTCCTTTTCTGAATTAATAATGATTGCCATTGAGACAACCTTAATAATTCTTTTTGGTTTTCTATTAATTAATTTCACATTTTGGCTTTAATTCCATTTTACACGACTCAACTTTTTGATATCATGCCATATTTCTTGCCTACAAATATACAATATATATTATATAATACAAAACAAAAACATATTTTTTTTATTTTATACAACAAAATATTTTGATAACACATTATTAATTAGCTATATTTGTACATATTTTATATATGACATATATACAATATTAATTAAAATAAAGAGAGAATGCTAAAAGAGAAAAGATTTTTATCCTTGAAAGATTTTGGACTTTCAATGGAGACAAACGTAAAACAACGTTCAGAAGAGTTTCAAAACTACATTGATCAAATGAATAAATTTGAGACAACGTGTTATTGGGTAACTGGCACAAGCGATGTTGGAGCAAAGATGACCTTGGAGGGGGTTAAAGATACTGTTTCCGCTTTTATCTCCAATGATTATCTTGGAATGTCACAACGTCCTGAAACAATAGAAGCTGGAGTAGAGGCTCTTCGTAAATACGGAACAGGGGCATGTGCGGCACAGGCCATTGGCGGATACCTCGATATTCATAAAAGACTGGAAAAGGAAATCGCTGAATTTGCCGGACAGGAAGACGCCATACTTTTCTCTTCAGGATTTGGCGCCAACACAGGCCTGCTACGCGCAATCCTCGGAATTAATGATATTGCATACGTAGATTCATACATCCATACAAGTGCCACAAGTGGGCTTAGAGGAACGAATATCAAACACATCGGACATAATGACACCCAATATTTGGATATGGTTCTTGAAAAAGAGAAAGGAATATATAAAACAAGCCTTGTCATCATTGATGGTGTCTACTCTCAAAACGGTGACTTATCCAAATTACCGGAATACATAGAGATTTGCAAAAAGCATGATTGCTTGTTAATGGTTGATGATGCGCATGGCATTGGTGTCATGGGAGAAAACGGCCGTGGAACAGCAGAGTATTTCAACTGTCTGGGGCAAGTGGATATTATAACAGGAACATTCAGCAAATCATTCGGGTGTGTAGGTGGATTTATAGCCGCATCAGAAAAAATGGTTCAATACTTAAGATATTATGCGGACAGCAATGTGTTTTCAGCGGCCATGACACCGCAAGTAGCAGGTTCAGTGTTAAAGGCTATAGAACTGATCAAGACAAGACCGGATATAAGAAAAAAATTATGGGATAATGTATATTATCTAAGAAAGAATTTACAAAACGCTGGTTTTGATATTGGAAATTCAGAGTCTCCCATATTTCCAATTATGGTTAAAGACAATGAAAAAGTATATAGAATAGCCGATTTGTTACAGAAACATTGTATATTTGCCAGTGGAATTACTTATCCTGCTGTCAGAACGAAAGAGGCAAGAATCAGGATAAGCGTCCTTGCATCACATGAAATGTGGCAATTAGACCATCTTGTAAATACATTAATTAGTATCAGAAAAGAAATTGATTTTTAATGGATTCCAAACCTCAAAAACGTTACAGAAGAACTAAGGCAGATATTGCTGAAGACATAAGAAAGGCTGCGATAGACCAAATTTTGAAAAATGGTTTTTCAGGTTCTTTAGTTACAGAAATTATCAAAAAGGCGAGAATAGAACCACCTGTTTTTTATAACAGATATAAAGATTTGGACGAGTTTTTCAGTGAATTGGTCAAAACCTGTGACTATTGGCTTATTAATATCGCCAATGATGCAGCAAAATATGAATCCACAAAGAAGCAATATATAGCTTTGCTCAAAGGTCTTATAGATTCCCTCAAAGAAAAATCTGTCATGTTGGAACTACTTAGATGGGAAGTTGCAGAAATAAACGACACCACCAGACGTACGGCTACAATACGGGAAATGTTCACGACACCCCTCACCGAGAATTACAGAAAACTGTTTGCGCATTCCGGTGTGGATTTTGTTGCCATTTCAGCAATCATCATTGGGGGAATATATTATTTAAGCCTGCATAGGGAGGTCGCAACATTCTGCGGAATAGATGTCGCTACAGAGGAGGGATGCAACCGCATTTCAAAAGCTGTCGAAACGTTGACCTGTATATTATTCTCATATATTGAACCAAGAGATACAAAAGAAGACATTGCCCAACGGATGAGAGATAAAGGTTTGGATGAAAATACAATAAAAGAATGTTTGGGTTGGTAACAATATACCTGAAAAACAATCATTCTCTGTTTTTCGATGTCCTATTGCATTTAAAATCTGCAATAGGACATCTATCTATTATTTTACCTTTTGAGATATTTTCGCCAAATGTCTGTATTAAACAGTACAAGAGAGGTAATTGAAAGTATATAAATATGAGCTTATTTCCAATATGCTCTATTATCTACCTTATCAACTGATGGGATACCGTGAAATCACTTGTTTATTTACACAAAAAGTTCCGGCCATCTTAAAATTTTGAAATCTATTTACATTTCAGATGAATGTAAAATTCTCTTCCGATGAATGGCCTATTCATGCTCAATGAATGGCATGTTCATCGACAGTGAATGGCCTATTCATCAAGCATGAACAGGCCATTCATTTTTGGCATACCTTTTGTTTAGTATTAATGTGTTGACTATCAACACGTTAAGCGTCTACGAGGAATTCTGAAAAACGAAAGAACAGCACTATGTGATTTTTTATTACATTTTAGAGCATTTCAGACGACACCTTTTTTAACTAATATTATCCAAACCGGGTAAATAGCAGACCTTCATCCCCCAACCTCGATTCATGACCGAATCTATTCCAGCAAGTCGGGACGCAAGCGGCTTGTTCTTTCCATTGCCTGATCTATCTCCCATGCCTTTATCTTTGCTTCATTCCCGCTAAGAAGAATCTCCGGCACTTTCCATCCCTTATAGTCTGCCGGCCGTGTATATATAGGGGCAGCAAGAAGATTGTCCTGAAAACAATCAGACAAGGCACTTTGATCATCGCTCAGCACACCGGGAACGAGACGCACTATGGCATCTGCCATTACCGCTGCGGCAAGTTCTCCACCCGTGAGTACATAATCACCGATCGATATCTCGCGTGTTATTATATGTTCGCGTATGCGATGGTCGATACCCTTATAATGACCGCAGAGTATTATAAGGTTGCCTTTCATGGAAAGCTCATTGGCCATGGGTTGGTCAAACCGTTCGCCATCAGGGGAGGTGAAGATAATCTCGTCATAATCACGCTCGGCCTTTAGCGCGCTGATGCAGCGGTCGATAGGCTCGCATTGCATCACCATGCCGGCAAATCCTCCGTATGGATAATCGTCTACGCGTCTCCATTTGTCGTTGGAATAATCGCGCAGATTATGAAGATGAATTTCTGCCAGTCCTTTCTTCTCGGCACGCGACAATATACTTTCGTGAACAAACCCCTCTATCATTTCGGGTAATACGGTGATAATATCTATTCTCATAGTTTGCAAAATTACAGCTTTTACGTGGAAATGTTCAGACAGAGTTGCTTAATAAATCTAAAAAAAGCAATGGATATGGGGGTCCATTGCTTTTTGATGTGTATTTAAAAGCGCATCATATTATGCGTTTTCCGATCGTTGTCCTTTCAAAACAAATGTGCTTAGAGAGACATCTTCTCAACACGTCTTTGATGGCGTCCGCCCTCAAAGGTGGTCTTGAAAAACTCATCCATAATCTTTGACGCAGTGTTATTATCGATGAAACGTCCAGGCATCACAAGCACATTCGCATCATTGTGCTGGCGTATGAGATGGGCTATTTCCGGAATCCATGCCAATCCAGCACGTATGCCCTGATGCTTGTTCAGCGTCATGCTTATACCTTCGCCACTGCCACAGATGCCGATTCCGGGATAAACCTCACCGCTTTCAATGCCGTTGGCCAAAGCATGGCCGAAGTCGGAATAATCGCAACTCTGGTCGCTGTAGGTTCCATAATCCTTATAGGGATAACCGTGCTCCTCAAGATATTGAATTACAAATTTCTTCAAAGGATAGCCTGCGTGGTCGCAGGCTATTCCTACTGTCTTTATATCCATAGAGATTATTCGGCCAGGAAATTCTTTACTTGCTTGTATACGTTCTCACCGGTATATCCCAATTTCTCGTCAAGCACCTTGTAAGGAGCTGAGAAACCGAAGCTCTGCATGCCGAACACACGTCCGTTTGCGCCTACAAGCCCTTCGAGCGTTACAGGCAGACCGGCGGTCATACCGAATATCTTAGCTCCCTTCGGAAGAATGCTTTCCTGATATTCCTTGCTTTGGTTGCGGAACAGGCCTTCAGACGGAACACTGACAATACGTATTCTGATACCGTCCTTGCGCAGAAGCTCAGCACCTGATACAAGAGTAGACACCTCAGAACCGCTTGCAAGAAGGATTACATCAAATTCGTCATCAGAACCGGCCACGATGTAAGCTCCCTTGCGGGCCTGCTCATAATCCGTGCCTGCCGGTAATTTGGTGATGTTCTGACGTGATAATACAAGCGCCGTTGGAGTTTCCATATTCTCCATGGCCATAGCCCAGCAAACGGTGGTCTCGTCGGCATCTGCAGGACGGAATACGCGGACACTGTCCTTGCCATGGTGGTTCTTGAGTTTTTCCATAAGACGTATCTGAGCTTCCTGCTCAACAGGCTCGTGGGTCGGGCCGTCTTCGCCGACGCGGAATGCATCGTGTGTCCATATAAACTTTATTGGCACTTCCATGAGTGCAGCCATTCGTACCGCAGGCTTCATGTAGTCGGAAAATACGAAGAATGTGCCGCAGGCCGGTATAACACCGCCATGCAGATACATACCGATACACATACATGCCATAGTAAGCTCGGCAACACCTGCCTGGAAGAATGCACCGCTGAAGTCATCTGCCTGCAATGATGTGGTCTTCTTAAGGAAACCGTCGGTCTTGTCTGAATTGGAAAGGTCGGCAGAAGCGCAGACCATATTCGGTACCTGCTCTGCAAGCACACCGAGACATGCAGCGCTTGCAGCACGTGTGGCTGAATTCTCTTTCTGAACGAGTGTGCTCCAATCTACTTTGGGGGCATTGCCGCCGAACCATTCTTTCATCATGGCAGCCTTCTCCGGGTTAGCCTTTGCCCACTCTGCCTCTGCCGCATGACGTTCTGCCACAATTCTCTTCAGTTCCTCTCTGCGGTCTGCGTATAGTTTCTCAACCTCAGGGAATACAACAAACGGATTCTCCGGGTCGGCACCGAGATTCCTCATGGTATTCTTATATGCGTCTCCACCGAGAGGCGCGCCATGTGTTCCGATATTGTGCTCGAAGCTTGAACCGTCTGCCTTAAGTGCGCCTTTGCCCATCACTGTCTTGCCGATAATAAGCGTAGGACGTTTTTCCTCTTTCTGGGCAGCCTTGATGGCCTCGCGTATCTCATCAGCATCATTACCGTTGATATTGATCACGTTCCATCCCCATGCCTTATATTTTGCCTCCGTATCTTCTTTCATCACCACATTGCACTCGGTGGACAGCTGGATGTCGTTACTGTCGTAGAACATGATAAGGTTGTTCAGACCAAGGATTCCTGCTATACGACCTGTGGCCTGAGAAATTTCCTCCTCAACGCCTCCATCGGAAATATATGCATAAATCTTATGCTGCATGACTTCCTTTCCAAGACGAGCCTCGAGGAATTTCTCTGCTATGGCAGCACCGGCACCGAAGGTATGCCCCTGGCCGAGAGGACCGCTGGTGTTCTCAATACCGCGATTCAAATCTCTTTCCGGATGTCCGGGAGTCGGTGAACCCCATTGACGGAATTCCTTAAGTTCGTCAAGAGTGAACTTGCCCTGCAGTGCAAGAGCGGAATAGAGCATGGGAGACATGTGTCCCGGATCAAGATAAAAACGGTCGCGTCCTTCCCATGTAGGATTTTCAGGATCGTAAACAAGGAACTCCGAGAAGAGTACATTGATGAAATCGGCTCCGCCCATGGCTCCGCCAGGATGGCCGGAATTTGCTTTCTCAACCATTGAAGCAGCAAGTATACGGATGTTGTCCGCTGCTTTGCTCATAAGAATCTTGTCATTCATATTCTCTTATATTTAATTATTTTTTATATGATTTTTATTGTGTCTATTTTACGTTCAATACTATTATAGACTTTGCAGGAACTTTTACATTGAGGGTATTCTTCTTCAGATTGGCTCCCTTGAATACCGCAGGCTTCACAACTTCGGGATGTTCAAAATCGTTATAATCGGTAATGTTCTTACATGTCAGAATCTTGCCCGAAACTGTTTTTGCCGTGATACCGTCAAGGTTTATCTTTATTGTCTGTTCCTTATCCAGGTTTACATTTGCCAATGACACTATCACGGAACCGTCTTTCTGTTTTGCCGCCGATGTGCTTAAAGCAGGAACTTTGCGTCCTTTTCTTGCTCTGTTGTCACCACGAACTTCAATGCTGTCGCACTTAATGCTCATTGGAAGATAAGTAGCTTCCTGGAATCCCTTATACATTTCAAACACGTGATATGTCGGGGTAAGCACCATGTGTCCCGTGCCTTTCTGATCTGTGAGAATCATAGACTGAAGTACATTCACAACCTGTGCGATGTTGGCCATGCGCACACGGTCGGTATGACGATGGAATACATTTAGAGACAATGCCGCTACAAACGCATCGCGCATGGAGTTCTGCTGATACAGATGTCCTTGTATTGTTCCGGGTTCTTCATCCCACCATGTTCCCCACTCGTCAACAAGCAGACCTATATTCTTCTTCGGGTCTTTCTCGTCCATGATTTTTGAATGCCTGTCAATCACATCCTCTATTTCAAGACATTTGCCTATTGTCCAATAATAGTCGTCATTATTGAATTTAATGGCAGAGCCTTTGCTTCCGCTCCATCCTGTTACTGTATAATAATGTAATGACACACCGTCCATTCTGTTTCCTATGTTATTCATAAGAACCTTGGTCCAATTGTAGTCATAGTCACTTGCTCCGCTTGCTATCTTATAGAGCCTGTTTCCATCATAATTGCGGCAATATACGGAATAGCGGCGATACAGGTCGGAATAGTATTCGGGACGCATGTTGCCACCGCATCCCCAGCTTTCGTTTCCGACACCGAGGAATTTCACTTTCCAAGCCTTGTCACGCCCGTTCTGACGGCGAAGTTTGGCCATCGGGGTGTCACCGTCGCTTGTCATATATTCAACCCATTTGGCAAGCTCTTCAACAGTTCCGCTTCCTACATTACCACTGATATAAGGTTCGCAGCCAAGCATCTCACATAGATTCAGAAACTCGTGCGTACCGAAAGAGTTGTCTTCTATTGTTCCTCCCCAGTTGTTGTTCTGCATCTTAGGACGTTTTTCCTTGGGGCCTATACCGTCTGTCCAATGGTATTCATCAGCGAAACATCCGCCCGGCCAGCGCAATACCGGAATCTGGAGATTCTTCAATGCCTCGAAGACATCTTTACGATAACCTTTTATATTAGGGATGTTTGAATCCTCACCGACCCACAGACCGCCATAGATACAAGAACCTAAGTGTTCGGCAAACTGGCCGTATATTTCCTTGTATATTTTCTGGCTGCCCTGGTTTACGTTTATGGTTGCTGTCGCCTCTTCCGCCGAAACAGCCAATGTGCTGCTTAAAATGAAAGCAGATGATATAAATAGTTTTCTCATGCGAATAGTTTATTTCTTATATTTTACCGCGGCCTCTTCTATGGCCAGACAGGTTCTGTAATTCTCAATATATGTGTTAAATCCTTCAACGTCTTCTGGAAGCGGGAAAACCTCTATACCGGCATCACCGCCAAACACACTGTTGTCAAGGTAATCGGCGAGTGTCATATTCTCATTGTTATTCACGAGATATGAGCCGAGCAATGCTATACCCCAAGCTCCGCCTTCTCCGGCTGTTTCCATTACGGATATTGGAGAGTTGATTGCAGCGGCAAGTATTCTTTGCCCTACGCCTTTGGTCTTGAACAATCCACCATGTCCTGTTATCCTGTCCACTTTCACTTTCTCTTCCTTGAAAAGGATATCGTTACCAATCTTCAGGACGCCTACGGATGCGTAGAGGTGTGAGCGCATGAAATTCGCAAGATTGAATTTGTCATTGGCGGAGCGCACAAACAAGGGTCTGCCCTCGGAAAGTCCTGTTACGGGTTCGCCCGAGAAGTAATTGTAGGCTATCAGTCCGCCACAGTCTGCATTTCCATTAAGTGCGTTGTTATACAACTTGCCATAGATCTCATTCATGTCAACAGGTATTCCAAGCAGTTCCTGATACTCGCGGAAAAGACCGACCCACGCATTCAGGTCTGAAGTACAGTTGTTGCAATGAACCATGGCCACTGGACTGCCGTCCGGAGTTGTTACCATGTCTATCATTTCATAAGGTTTTGACAAGTCCTTCTCCAAAACAATCATAGAAAAGGATGACGTGCCGGCAGACACGTTTCCTGTGTGAACCTTCACAGCGTTTGTCGCAACCATTCCCGTGCCGGCATCACCTTCCGGAGGACAAACAGGAATGCCGGGTTTCAGATGTCCGGAAATGTCAAGGCGTTTGGCACCTTCTTCAGTCAGGAATCCTGCATTTTCACCTGCAAGCAACACTTTAGGCAGAATGTCTAACAGCTTCCAGCCGTATCCTTTAGGAGCAACAAGTTCGTTGAACTTTGCCACCATGTCCGCATTGTAGTCTTTTGTCTCAGGATCTATAGGAAGCATACCTGAGGCATCACCGATTCCCAACACTTTGTTTCCTGTTATCTGCCAATGGATATAGCCGGCAAGAGTTGTAAGAAAATCAATGTTGCCCACATGCTCTTCCCTGTTCAATATAGCCTGATACAGATGTGATATACTCCATCTGAGCGGAATGTTATATACAAACAGTTCTGAAAGTTCCGCGGCAGCCTGGGCTGTGTTGGTGTTTCTCCATGTTCTGAATGGAACGAGAATCTCCTGTTTGTCGTTAAACGCCATATACCCATGCATCATTGCACTGATACCGATGGCTGCGAGTATTTCTATGTCTGTATCATATTGCTTCTTTACATTTGCCCGTAAGTCAGCGTAACAGTTTTGAACACCATTCCATATAGCTTCGATACTATAGGTCCAAAGACCGTCGACAAGCTGGTTTTCCCATTCGTGACTACCTTGCGCGATGGGCTTGTTGTCCTGGTCTATCAATATGGCTTTGATTCTTGTGGAACCAAATTCTATACCCAATATGGCCTTTCCTGCCTCAATGGTTGATTTTGCGTTTAAACTCATTATGAATATATTGATTTAATGAATATTTTATTAAGAGTTAAGAGGGAAACAACTATATCATTGATATCTGCAGTTACACAGTATGTCATTTCCCTTAACTCTTAATAAAACAAAAAAATATTAATTCAAGGCTTTATTCAACATATAATAAACCTCATTGAAACGCAATTCCTTACGGAAGTTCTCAACGGTAGTTTCATTATTTATGAAGAGACATTCAATGCCGGCAATTTCAGCATAATCCTGCCAGTACTCGTCTGTGAGGTCATAAGAGAAACAGCTGTGATGTGTTCCTCCGGCATAAATCCAGCACCCTGCACCAACCTCGAAGTTCGGCTGCGGAATCCACAGTGCTGATGCAACTGGAAGTTTTGGAAGCGGTTTCGGTTCAATGCAATCCACATCGTTGACGATGAGACGGAAACGGTTGCCCATGTCAACAACAGTTGCAGTAACGCCTTTTCCCACCTTAGATGTGAATACAAGACGTGCGGTTTTGCTCTTGCGGATACCTATTCCGAGGAAATGAACCTCAAGTCTTGGTTTAGATGAGGCAATGAGCGGACAGACTTCCAACATGTGTGACTGAAGAATGGAGCTCTGCTCACCATTAAAGTTAAGAGTATAATCTTCGAGGAACGAACATCCGTTAGGCAGACCTTGGTTCATCACCCATACGCTGCGATATAGAGCTGCAGACTTCCAGTCACCTTCCGCACCGAATCCATAGCCTTCTGCCATGAGACGCTGTGACGCCAAACCGGGTATCTGATCAAATCCCTTGCCTGTCTCTTCAACATTGATGTCACCAAGATCATCAAAGTTTGTTGTGAATCCTTTTGCACCCTTGGCCTTCAGAATTGCACGAAGTGCCAGTTCGGCCTTTGCAGCATTCCATACCTTCTTGTATTCTTCTGTCGTCTTATCCTCGAGTAATGCATCATGTTCGTACAGGCTGAAATATTCTGCCACCAATGTATCTACATCAGCATCGTTTATCTCGTTGAAGTATTTCATCACTTCGCTGAACGGGCAATAGTCAACGTGATATCCAAGAACCTGTTCTGCCGCAACTTTGTCTCCGTCTGTAACGGCAACATTGTTCATCTGGTCACCGAAGCGGAGTATCAGCATGTCCTGTGAGTCTGCCCATGCAGCACATACACGCTCCCATACGGCAATATGATCCTGTGTCTTGGCGTCTTTCCAATATCCGACAACAAGTTTGCGACGAATGCGCATGCGTGATATGATGTGACCGAATTCGCGGTCTCCGTGGGCGCTCTGATTCAGGTTCATGAAGTCCATATCCATTGTGTCCCATGGTATCTCCTCATTAAACTGTGTATGGAGGTGCAGCAAAGGCTTGTGAAGTATCTGAAGGCCATGAATCCACATCTTTGCAGGAGAGAATGTATGCATCCATGTTATTACACCGATACATTTTTTATCGTTGTTTGCCTGGGCGAAGATGTCTGCGACCTCTTTTGAACTGTTTGCTGTGCCTTTATATACAACCTTCACAGGGAGACGTCCGGAATTGTTCAGTCCGTCAACCATTTCTTTTGAGTGTCCGTCAACCTGCACTACAGCATCGCCTCCATACAGAAGCTGTGCTCCGGTTACAAACCATACTTCGTAATTTTCAAAAAAAGTATTCATAGTTTTATTGTTTTTAGTTATTGTATTAAAGATATTAATTCTTTTTCTTTTGTCCATAGTATGCATTCGGGCCATGCTTGCGGCTGAAATGCTTCTCTATAAGCAACGGATTCATTGTCGTTTGCGGATTTACAGAAAATGAGACAAATGCCATTTTGGCAACCTGCTCCATCACCACTGCATTATATACGGCATTGTCCGCGTCCTTACCCCATGAGAACGGACCGTGGTTTTTCACCAATACGCCTGGAGTATGTACAGGATTAATATTACCGGCCTTTATCCGTTTTACGATTACATTTCCAGTCTCCAATTCATAGTCTCCGCTGACTTCGGCTTCGGTCATTGAATCAGTGCAGGGGATGGAGTCATGAAAGTAGTCGGCATGTGTGGTTCCGATATTGGGGATGTCTTTTCCTGCCTGTGCCCATGCTGTCGCATAAGTTGAATGGGTATGTACGATTCCTCCTATTTCCGGGAATTCCCTGTATAAAACAAGGTGAGTCGGAGTGTCGGATGACGGATTAAGGTCACCTTCCACAACTTTTCCTGTTTCCAAGTCGACAACAACCATGTCGGATGCCTTCATATTGTCATAGCTCACTCCTGAAGGCTTTATTACTACAAGTCCCTTTTCACGGTCTATGCCTGAGACATTTCCCCATGTGAATATAACGAGATTGTGTTTTACTAAATCAAGGTTAGCACGAAACACTTTTTCTTTCAGTTCTTCTAACATAAGTATTTAAGATTTATTGATTACAATTTAAAATTCGGATCTTCCTTGTATATTCTTTTATTGAATCTGTAGAGTGAGGCTCCACGCTTTGAACTGCTCTTGTCTATAAGTTCTGTTTTTTCAATGAAATCCATTTCCTTTATACGTTTTCTGAAATTACGCTTGTCAACTTCCTCACCGCAAACCGCTTCATATACTTTCTGTAATTGCGTGAGTGTAAACAGGCTTGGTAACAACTGAAAACTTATAGGTTCGCGTGAAATCTGATTTTGCATCATTTTATGAGCCTTGGCTATCATTGAATTATGGTCGGAATACAGTTGGGGTATTTCATTTATATTAACCCATCTAACATCGTGTTCCAATTGTAATTCAGAATCGTAGTCTTTTGTATTTATCAAAGCATAATATACAATAGATATAACCCGTTCTCCCGGGTCACGGTCAACCTGACCGAAAGCGCCTACTTGACGCATATAAATGTTCTTTATTCCGGTAAGTTCCTGTAAAACTCTGTGTGCGGCATCGTCTACACTTTCATTGTTTTGCACAAAACCTCCATATAGGGATGCTTGCCCTAATCCCGGATTCATCTTTCGTTTGCCTATAAGTACTCTTAGTTCTCCTTCATCAAATCCGAATATGATGCAGTCAACGGATACAAGTACTTTGGAATATTCATTATAAAATTGAGTCATTATAAGACAACGTTTTCATTAAGCCAAACAATCCAAGTCATATTTGCTTGATATGGCATTAAGAGTGGTATATTTAGTTTAATAGTGAAGAGCACATAGCTCTTCACTATTTATGTTATTTACCAGAAATAATAGTAGAATGCAGCAGTAATTGCAAGAATAATTGCAGTGTGGATGACATCCCACTTATTCCAGCTCTTGCGTGTTGCCTCTATTTGCTCAGGTGTGGCAGTTCCGAAAACAAGTCCGCGTATCTTATCTTCTGATGGAGCTTCAGTAAACAGGCTGACAACAACGACGATGATGCAGCATACAAGCAACATCCAGCCACAGAAGAACAGCCAGTTTAAATCATAGAATACATATTTGAACAAATTCTCGGCCGCATCCGATGTGTTGCTGTAGTAAATCTTTGCACCTAAACGTGTAAGACCTATTATAAGACCGGAAAGCAAACCCCACATACCACCGAGGGCCGAGGTACGTTTCCAGCATATACCAAGCAGGAATGCTGCCGCGATACCGGGGGCGAGCACAGACTGGACATCCTGGAGATATGTATAAAGAACGTTACCAACAGAACGCATAACAGGAATCCACAAGATACCAAGGGCAACAATCACTACCGTTGCAGTCTGTCCGATAACAACGAGATGCTTCTCTGATGTATTTGGTTTGAAACGTTTGTAGAAGTCAATTGTAAACAACATCGCAGATGAGTTGAACAGAGATGCAAGTGAACTCATAAGAGCTGCAAGTATACCGCAAACGACCACGCCCTTAAGACCTGCAGGAAGCAACGTGGCAACAAGAGATGGGAATGCCGCATCAGCCGCATACTGTCCGGAAGCATCTGTCAGGTGATATACAACACCGTTAATTTCAACGCCTTTTGTATGCATCGCGTATGCAATCATACCGGGGATGAGGAACAGGAATACAGGCAACAATTTCAAATAAGCACCAAAGATTGCACCGCGGCGTGCTTCACGCTCATTACGTCCGGAAAGGACACGCTGAACAATAAACTGGTCTGTACACCAATACCAGAAACCGATTATGCTGGAACCGAGCAGCGCGCCAAGCCATGGAAAATCCGGGTCGTTGTTGCTGCGGATAAGGTTTACCATTGTATCTCCATAGTCATTTACGGCCTTTTCCGAACAAATCGCCATCATTTGATCCCAACCGCCAAGAGCCTTGAAACCAAAGAACAGGATGAATGCGGAACCGGCCAACAATATAGGAGTCTGAAGAACGGATGTCTTAAGAACGGATTCCATTCCTCCTATGATAGTGTAAAGGGCAGTGACAAGTACTAATCCGATGGCTGCAATCCAGAAAAAGTCTATTCCCCACAGTTTCTCTATTCCGAAAACCTGTTGGAACACAAGACCTCCGGCATATACCGTAACAGCCACTTTTGTCATGACGTATGAGATAAGGGAAATGAGCGACAAAATGGTCCGACTTGCTGAATTATAGCGACGTTCCAAGAACTCAGGCATTGTGAGAACCATAGAACGCTCATAGAACGGAACAAACACCCAGCCTAAAAGAAGAATCATCCATCCCTGAATTTCCCAATGCGCCATTGCCATACCTGATGAGGCACCGGCTCCGGCAAGTCCGATAAGATGTTCCGAGCCGATATTGGATGCGAAAATAGAGGTACCTATGGCAATCCATGTGGCATCACGGCCTCCAAGAAAATAATCGTCCGAATTTTCCTTTTTCTTTCTGATAACAGTGTAAACAATCCATATCATAAGTGCTACAAACGCACCAATGACAATCCAGTCTAATAATTCCATAATATTTCTTAGTTTTTAGTTTTAGATAATGAACTACTTGACAGAGAATTTATATGCGACATGGCTATAATACTTTTCTCCCGGCTTCAAATAAGGACTTGGCCAATCTTTTTTATTAGGTGAGTCAGGATATTTTTGACTCTCAAGACATACCGATACATGCTTTGGATATTTCACACCATTCTTACATGTAATGCCTGTGCCTTGGAAATTACCTGTATAAACCTGTACTCCCGGCTCATTTGTGAACATTTCAAGGAAAATTCCTGTTTGTGGAGAATAAAGACTCGCACACACCTGCGTGTCATCACCTTTTCCATCCTTGTAAGTATTCAAACACCAGTTGTGGTCATATCCAGTGGCGTTCCTTATCTGTTGGAATGTAGTGTCATTTATTGTTTCAGATAAGGCATGGGCTTTACGGAAATCCATAGGTGTCCCTTCTACAGGAGCGATTTCTCCTGTTGTCATATATGTAGAATCAGCGGGAGTGAAATTATCCGCATTTACATAAAGAATCATATTTGTTCCAACGTTTGACGGATCACCGTTCAAATTGAAATAACTGTGGTTTGTCATGTTCACGACAGTCTCTTTATCTGTTGTTGCCTCAAACGTTATATCGAGAGTGTTGTTACTCAGCACCGTGTATTTTGTGGTGGCCTTTACTGTGCCTGGGAAACCATTGTCACCATCCGGTGACACTATCGTAAGCAACAATGTGGTGTCATTAGGCTGTTCCGCATCATAAACCTGATACATCCATCCTGAGTTTCCACCGTGGAGACAGTGTCCGAAATTGTTTTTAGGAAGTTGATATTCCTGACCTTCTATTGTTATCTTTCCCTTATTAATGCGGTTGGCATAACGTCCAACCGATGAGCCGTAATCACTTGGAGAGTTTACTGTATCTGCATACTGGGCTATATTATCATAGCCAAGTACCACATCAGTGGGCTTCCCGTCTTTGTCGGGCACAACAAGCGACACCACACGTCCTCCGAAATTAGTGATGCACACTTCCATTCCGTTTTTGTTTTTAAGCGTGAACAACTCTGTTTTCTTTCCGTTAATAGTTGAGTCAAAAGCTGCCGGATCAAGCCCTGATATTGTCTTCTCCGACTGTTGTTCAGTTACACAAGAGGTCAGTACCATAGCAGATACTCCTATCACTGAAATTGATCTAAAAAGATTTTTCATTAATAATAAGTTTTTAGTTCTTAAATTAAATTGTATTATTTTGTCTGTAAAAGTACAATTATTATATGAAAAAACAAAGAGTTTTCATAAAAAAAACGTCCTAAAGTGTTTTATTTACACTATTAGGACGGTCTATTAACATTAATAAACGTTTCTACATGTCCACTTACTGGTCTTATGTGAAATTTATCATGGCTTTTGTCCTCTGGCTCTGAACTTTACATATTGCTGATTTATGTAAGTACTGATGTAGATTCCTTAGGTTTGACGGACATTTGGAATAAGTATGTTCTGATGCGGAACTGTATAAGCAGTTCTTTATTTATGTTCCATACACGAACAGGATAAAAACAAACAGTCCGGATGAAAAATCACCCGGACTGTTGTACTATGCATTAATCAGCAGATTTTACGCGCTCCGTCACCGATGACTACATCAATGATAACCGGTTCCTTACCATATTTCTCCTTAAATTTTGCCTTTGCCGTTTCGCAGAAATGCTTGTATAGGTCAGTCTCTACCAAGTTTATTGTACATCCGCCAAAGCCTCCGCCCATGATACGGCTACCAGTAACCATGCATTCCTTGGCTATTTCGTTAAGGAAATCAAGTTCTTCACATGATACTTCATAGTCCTTTGAAAGTCCTTCATGTGTTTCATACATCTTTTGGCCTACAGTCTCATAATCGCCTTTCTCCAAAGCCTCACATACGGCAAGAACCCTGAAATACTCACCGATAACATATTTGGCTCTCTTATAGTCCTCCTCGGAAATCTGATCCTTCACAGCCTCCAGCTTGTCCCAGTCTGCATCGCGAAGAGTTTCAACTCCAATAGCCTTGGCCACACGCTCACAACTGTTGCGGCGGTCATTATACGGTGAACCTACAAGGGCATGTTTTACACATGAGTTTACAAGCACGAGCTTATAGCCTTTCGGCTCCCATGGGAAATATTGGAACTCACCGCTACGGCAGTCAAGACGCATAAGGTTATTTGCCTTACCATGACAAGATGCGAACTGATCCATTATTCCGCAGTTCACGCCTATATACTTATGCTCTGTTGCCTGTCCCACTTTAGCAAGTGTCATACGGTCTGTATCACCTTTGCCGAAAAGGTCGTCGAGAGCAAATGCAAAGCAGCTTTCAAGAGCTGCGGATGAGGACATACCGGCACCAAGTGGAACATCTCCTGCAAAAGCTGTATTAAAGCCTTCAACGGGAATACCGAGAGCCATCATCTCCCTACATACACCGAAGATATAACGGAAGTGTGTGGCCGACGGTCCTTTTTCATCATCCAATGAAAATTCGGCATAGTCTTTCAAATCTATGGAATATGCACGTACCATACGTGTTCCATTAGGTTTGATTTCCGCCATCATACCCTGCTGTACCGCACCCGGGAAAACAAAACCACCGTTGTAGTCTGTATGCTCACCGATAAGGTTAATACGGCCAGGAGCGGCATATATAGAACCTGTTGTTCCATCAAAATGCTTGATAAAACGTCTTCTTACGTCATCGATTGTTAGTTTCATAATTGTATTTTATTTAGTTGAAGTTATTTTATTTTCGGATGTCTTATTGTAATCGAACCATTATCATTATGGTAATACCGTGATTATCCTTTTCCGCTTATACCGATCTTGCTTCCCCAATTACAGAACCATATCTCATAGGCATAATACACGAACATGAGGCAAAGTGCCGTACCTACACTTGATATGTCAACAACCCATCCCATGAGCAATGGAAGTGTGGCAGCACCGATAACACCCATATTGATGATACCCGATGCAGCCTTTGTGTGAGGGCCAAGTTCCTGAAGACCGAGATTGAAAATCAAAGGCCACATCACCGAGTGGAACAGACCTGCTGCCAGAAGAGCGTATGCACTTGCCATACCGGACAACACAAACGATATTCCTACACATACGAGACCACCAAGCAGACATGCCATAAGAATTGCACGCGGCTTGAACTTGTTGAGTATTGCAGCACCGGCAAATCGTCCTACCATCATGCCGCCCCAATACAGAGGCAGGTATTCTGTCGCATTGTCTATTTTATAAGGAAGCATCGAAGGTATACCTATTTCAAGTCCCATATACATAAATATACCAAGAGCCCCGAAATACACGTGAGGATACTTGAACACGCTGTCCTTATATTGTGTGTTGTGTCCTGCTTCCGCTGCCTGTTCTTCCTCGTTTATGTTCGGCAGCTTCAGGAAAAACAGTATTACACAAAGCAAAAGAGTAAACAAGCCCAGACCGAGAAACGGACCCGGAACCGCGTCAGGAGTAGGCGTCTGTCCTTTTATTATGGCAAATGATATAAACATGGGTGCAAGTGTTGTTGCAACAGAGTTAAGGGCCTGGCTCAAAGTCATGCGGAACGCACCTGTCTCCGGAGCTCCAAGAACCATTACGTATGGGTTGGCAACAAGCTGCAACATAACGATACCCAGCGCAACAATGCACATTGAGCATAGGAATACCAAATATACGGAATTAGAGCCTATTGTGGCTGATATGCCAAGATAGTTGGCGACGAATCCCATGGCGACAACGAATAAACCCAATATAAGAGTGCTCTTATAGCCGATTTTACTCATCATTAATGCAAATGGTATGGACAAAGCATACGCACCGTAAAAAGCAACGTTTACATATTGCCCCTGCCGGGCGTTGAGATCAAATGCTTTTGTACAGAACTCAATCATCGAATTGTTCATTGTCGTAACAAAACCGATGAGGAAACATACGATAATAACTACAGTAAGCGCAAACGTGTAGTTTGGTGTTTGTTTTTGATTCATTGTGATTTTGAGTGTGATAGATTTTATATAAAAAGTTAATTTTCCTATTTCTCTACACCGAACTTATAGATGGTCTTCTGCTTATAATGTTTGTCAGGTGTCAGTATTACAGAAGGGAAGTACGGGTGGTTCGGAGTGTCTGGGAAGTGCTGGCATTCAAAACATATTGCCGAACGGCGTGGGAATGTAGCCCCGTGCTGACCGGCATATCCGTCAGCCCAATTATCGGAATACACCTGTACTCCAGGCTCTGTTGTATATACTTCCATTGTACGTCCGCTTACGGGCTCCGTTATCTTTGCGGCATAGCTCAACTCGCCTTCTTCTTTTTTGTTGAGAACAAAGCAATGGTCGTATCCTGCTCCGTTTTTTATCTGCTCGTCATCCGCATCAATGTCTTTTCCTATTTCCTTTGGTGTACGGAAGTCGAACGGTGTGCCTTTTACAAAGCGTATTTCTCCTGTCGGTATTGAAGTGTCGTCAATAGGAAGATAATAATCGGCATTGATTTCGCAAACTAAATTATTAATAGCGGGAGTCGGGTTTGCGATACCGGCCAGGCTAAAGAATCCGTGATGTGTAAGATTTATTATTGTTTTCTTGTTGGTTGTTGCCAAATACTCTATTACGAGTTCGTTGTCATCAGTGAAAGTAAATTCAACTGTTATGCGGCATTCTCCCGTGAAACCCTCCTCACCATAGGCAGATACATAATTAAGTGCCAATGACCTCGGTCCCATCTGGCGGGCATCCCACACACGTGCATGATATCCCGTCGGGCCGCCATGCAAGGCATTAGGACCATTGTTTACAGCCAATTGATAATCTTTTTTATTTAAAGTGAACTGTCCGCGGCATATACGGTTGCCATATCGCCCGATAAGTGTCGACAGGAAAGGTTCCGGACTGTTAATCACATCTTGAATGTTGTCATGTCCTTGAATAACGTTTGCAATGTTGCCGTCTTTATCGGGCACCATGATGGCCACAATCGCACCACCGTAGTTTGTTATTGCAACTTCATAGCCTTTTCTGTTTTTTAATATATATAAATCAGTTTTTTTCCCATTCACAATGGTCTGAAAATCTTTCCGATTCAAACCGCATAGGTTTGCACTTCCTGTTGTGTTCGTCATACTCGCTGTTTTTTAGTTATTGATTGCTAATTTGATTGTATTTGCAAAGTAACCAAAAAAAAACGGAAATCACAAATTAAACAGTAAAAAACATGGAGTTTAATGTTAAAAACACCTAAATACAACTATTTAAAAAGTCTGCGACAATATAGCTGCTGCCGCCTATGAATATGAAGTCTTCTTTTTCTGCAGCGAGACAGGCGGCACGGAAAGCGTCTGCCACTGTCGGGTAAGCTTCTCCCCTATGCCCATATCGTGAGGCATATTCCGATATTTTCTCTTCGCTGACAGCTCTTTTATTGTTTGCTTTAGTGAAATAGTATAATGCATTATCCGGTAGCAATTTAACGACACTATCTATATCCTTGTCATTCACCATACCAAATATAACATGCATCTTTCGGCATTTTATTTCCTTCAGCTGCTTGCCAAGATAATGCCATCCGCCGGTATTATGTCCGGTGTCGCATACGACTTTGGGATTCTCGCCTACTGTTTGCCATCTGCCAAAGAGTCCGGTTTTCCTTACAACACCCTCCAAAGCTTCATTAAGTTTATTGGCTGGAATTTCACCATCGTATGGTATGTGTAGCTTTTCATTGCATTCACTTAGCAGCACATTGAAGGCGACGAGCGAAGTGTTGGAGTTTTTAGGTTGATACAACCCTCCGAGTATGCCGTGTAATATCCCATAATGCAGAGTGTTATACTCGAATCCTTCAATTTTATGTTTAGCATAATCCAGTACCTCGCGATTGTCTTCCGCAAATATTAAAGGTGAGTTTTTTTCCTTTGCTGTCATCTCAAATACAGGCCTTGTTTCAGATGTGGCCTCACCTATTACAACGGGGACACCAGGTTTTATTATTCCGGCTTTCTCACTTGCTATTTTTGTCAAAGTGTCGCCAAGGAATTGAGTATGGTCAAAACTGATATTTGTGATCACCGAAAGAACAGGAGTTATTATATTCGTACAGTCAAGTCTTCCTCCGAGTCCTACCTCTATTATCGCGACGTCAACTTTCATGTCGCTGAAATACTTGAATGCCAGTGCTGTTGTCACCTCAAAGAATGACGGATGAAGTGAGTCAATGAAATCTTTATCGTCTCTGACAAAGTCAACGACATAATCCTTGCCTACCGGCACCCCGTTTATCTTTATTCTTTCACTGAAATCAACAAGATGTGGAGAGGTGTACAGACCGACTTTATATCCGAATGTCTGAAGAATCGCAGCCAATGTATGTGAGCAAGAACCCTTCCCGTTTGTTCCTGCGATGTGGATTGTCGGATAGTTTCGGTGCGGATGTCCGAAATACTTGTCTAAGGCAAGTGTGTTGGACAGTCCCTCCTTATATCCGCTTTTCCCGTCACGTTCAAACATAGGCATCTGACAAAACAGATACTCTACAGTCTCATTATAACTCATCTTTTTGCACATGTCATTGTATGGTAAAATCTGTTTGTATATAAAATCTCCATTCCTCTGTATCCCATATAGGACCAGAGGATGGAGATGTTTTCCCTGCTGCCAATATTAGACACCTAATATATAATATAAGGTTGTCAGCTGAAATAATTCTTGAATTTCTGAAATATAGACTGCCTGGTTGCGCTGTCACCCTTGAAGTTGTCGCTTCCGACAAAAGATCTCACCGCTTCCTTTTCGTCTTTACTCAAGGTCTTGGGTATGTATACACTTATGTTTACTACGAGGTCTCCTGTTCCGCCATGCCCGTATCCTTGTATTGCAGGAAGTCCTTTTCCCCTCAACCTGAGAGTTTTTCCGGGTTGGGTACCCGGCTCTATCCTTACCTTTACCGTCGGGCCGTCTATTGTTGGAATTTCCACTTCGTCTCCCAATATTGCTGTCGGTATGTCGAGTAAAAGATTGTATATGACATCGTTGCCGTCTCTTACAAAAATGTCGTTTCCTTCCTCTTCTATATATACCTGAATGTCTCCGTTGATGCCGTTATGCATACCGGCATTTCCCTTGCCCGGTACGTTTACGACCATTCCTTCCGCGACGCCTGCCGGTATCTTTATCTCTACGACTTCTTCTCCTTTCACGACACCGCTGCCTCCGCATTCACGGCATTTGTTCTTGATGACCTTTCCTTCACCATTACAGGTGGGACAAACGCTTTGCGTCTGCATCATTCCGAAGATACTTTGTGTTGTATGTGTCACAACACCGGCCCCATGACATGTCGGACATGTGTCGCTCCCGCTTCCGGCCTCGGCACCGCTACCATGGCAATGGCCGCAGCAAACGTCTTTTCTTACTTTAAACTTCTTGGTCACTCCATGGGCAATCTCGCTTAATGAAAGCTTAACCTTAAGGCGCAAATCGTTTCCGCGGTATTGCTGGGCACGGCGTTGGCCACCGCCTCCGAAACCACCGAAACCACCGGCACGTCCTCCGAATATGTCGCCAAACATAGAGAATATGTCATCCATATTCATTCCGGCTCCGCCACCGAATCCACCGAAACCGCCTTGCGGGCCGTTGAATCCGAACTGGTCATATTGCTGACGCTTCTGAGGGTCATGAAGGATGTCGTATGCTTCTGCCGCCTCTTTAAATTTGTCTTCAGCCTCTTTGTTGCCTGGATTACGGTCGGGATGCCATTTGATGGCAATCTTCCTGTACGCTTTCTTTATTTCGTCTTCCGATGCGTTTTTACTGACACCCAAGACCTCGTAATAATCTCTTTTAGCCATTGTCTGTTATTGTCCAACCGCCACTTTGGCATGGCGTATTACTTTGTCGTTGAGTTTGTACCCTGTCTGCACACAGTCTATCACCTTGCCCTTCTTGTCATCACCCATACCGGGCACCATGGCAATGGCTTCATGCATGTCTGTGTCAAAGTCCGCATTGTCGGTATCTATCTTTTTCACTCCCTGGCTTTCAAGTATCTTTATGCATTTTGCATATATAAGTTCCATGCCTTCACGCAGAACTTTCGGATCTTCAGTCTTGTCTCCGTTGGCAATGGCCCTTTCCATGTCATCTACAACGGGTAACAATGCAGAGATTACCTTTTCACCGCCATTAAGAATCAGTTCCGTCTTTTCTTTCAGTGTACGTTTTCTGTAGTTTTCAAATTCGGCGACAGAGCGCAAATATTTGTCCTTCAATGCGGCAATCTCTTCATTGGCAGCATCTATAGGGTCCTTTTCAACAGCCGGTTCTTCGGTCTCGCAGTTGCCGTCTTCTGTTTTGTCAGACTCGCCTGTATTGCCGTTTTCCAAATTGTTTTCGGTATCATCGCTCACATTGCCTGTCGCTTCCTTCGTATTTTCCGATTTCAACTCATCACCGTCGATGGTGTCGCCTTTTGTAATATTAATATCTTTTTCCATGTCTATAAAATATTTTATCGGCATACTTGCAAATAGTATGCCGATTTTTATTTATAATAATATAAATATGTATATTGTGTCTATAGTGACGTATGCTTTCCATCAATCAGAGGCGTACATTTTCTCTTTCTGCTCCTTTATGGCTTCGTCATAGATATATTGGTCATATTCCATCAGTTTGTCTATTGTTCCATTTGGAGTCAGTTCGATAATACGGTCAGCGACAGTCTGTATGAACTCATGGTCATGACTTGCGAACAGAATGTTTCCCTTGAAGTTCACAAGGTTGTTGTTGAATGCCTGTATGCTTTCAAGATCAAGATGGTTGGTCGGTGTGTCAAGTATGAGGCAGTTTGCATTTTTAAGTTGCATCCTGGCTATCATACAGCGCATTTTCTCACCTCCGCTTAATACGTTCACCTTCTTTTGCACATCCTCATCCTTGAACAACATACGTCCGAGAAAACTCTTCATCTGCACCTCGTTGCCCTTGCCGAATTGGCTTAGCCAGTCCACGAGATTCAGCTCGCTTTTGAAAAACTCCGTATTGTCGAGGGGCAGGTAGGCTGTAGTAATGGTCACTCCCCATTTATATTCGCCCGCATCAGCCTGACGGTTACCGTTTATTATCTCAAATAATGCCGTCATTGCCTTAGGGTTATGGCTAAGGAATACCGTTTTCTGGCCTTTCTCTATTGTGAAGTTCACATGGTCAAACAATACAGTACCGTCCGCATCGACAGCTTTCAGGTCGCTTACCTCAAGAATCTGGGTTCCGGGCTCACGTTCCATCTGAAATATTATTCCCGGATATTTTCTCGAAGAAGGTCGGATTTCTTCCACATTGAGTTTGTCGAGCATTTTCTTCCGGCTTGTTGTCTGCTTGCTCTTTGCCACATTGGCAGAAAAACGACGTATGAACTCTTCAAGTTCTTTTCTCTTCTCCTCGGCTTTCTGACGCTGGTTCTGCGCCTGACGCAGTGCAAGCTGTGAACTCTGATACCAGAAAGAGTAGTTTCCCGAAAAGACAGTAACCTTTCCGAAATCTATATCTACAGTCTGGGTGCTTACCGCATCAAGGAAGTGACGGTCGTGGCTTACCACAAGCACAGTCTGCTCTATATTGCTCAAATACTCTTCCAGCCACATTACAGTGTCGAGGTCAAGGTCGTTGGTCGGCTCGTCAAGAAGAAGGTTGTCCGGATTGCCGAAAAGAGCTTTTGCAAGCATCACACGTACTTTCTCGTTGTTTGACAGTTCGCTCATCATCTTTCCGTGAAGACTTTCGTTCAGGCCCAAATTGGTAAGCATCTGGTCTGCATCACTTTCTGCGTTCCAACCGTCCATTTGGGCAAACTTATCCTCAAGTTCGGCAACTCTTATACCGTCTTCCTCATTGAAATCCGGCTTCATGTAAAGAGCCTCACGTTCCTTCATGTTTTCCCATAATGGCTTATGTCCCATAAGCACTGTATCGCGTACGCTATACTCATCATACTTGAAGTGATCCTGTTCCAATACTGAAAGACGCTCTCCCGGGCCAAGCTCTACAGAACCTTTATTAGGCTCAAGCTCACCGCTTATGGCACGAAGCAAAGTTGATTTTCCAGCTCCATTGGCACCTATCACTCCATAGATATTGCCGTTGGTAAATTTCAGGTTCACGTCTTTGTACAGAACTTTTTTCCCAAATTGAATGGCAAGGTTTGTGACTGTTATCATACTTATTTATTAAATATCTGAAATCAAATTCTTTTTCTGTTGTTACTGAGCCATTTGCTGCCATGACCCACCCTAAAGACAAAACGGATGCAAAGGTACTATAATTATTTTATATAACCAAATTTTTGTTTTTTCTACTGTTATGCGAAACATATAATATGTTTCTTACTTACAGCACTTTAGTTTGAGGAGAATATGATAGCGAGAATCCTCCATGATTAGTTCAATTTGAACAACATTTGTTAAAAAGTCCCATCCAAGACAATCTAAAACGTAATAAAAATTCACACAGCACTACCCTTACGTTTTTATGAGCTTTACACAAAACCGCCCAAATTACAACGCATTGATAATCAACCCATTAACAATAATCAAAAACTATGCCAAAAATGAATGGCCTATTCACGCTTGATGAATAGGCCATTCACGGCCGATGAACATGCCATTCACTGAGCATGAATAGCATGTTCATCGGAAGAGAATTTTACACTTATCAGAAATGTAAATAGATTTCAAAAAATTAAAAACGATCGGATATTTTTTAGTAAATTAACAAATGCATTCAAGGTAAGTATAATAACTCCCCTGAAGACATAACCACAACAAGAGGATAACCGTCATACATGATACATTCCGACTACCCGACATATTCAGTCGTATCCTCTATTCCTGCCTCGGCAAGAGCTTCTTTGCGCTCTATACATGTGCCGCATTTGCCGCACTGCCTCTCCCCTCCCTTATAGCATGACCAAGTCTCACTGTAATCGATACCAAGCTTTTTTCCGCGGCGCGCAATATCGGCTTTCGTTATATCCGTATATGGAGCGACAATACATATACCCACATAAGTACCGTTTGTCACGGCACTGTTCATAGCCGCAATAAATTCATTGCGGCAGTCAGGATAAATGGAATGGTCGCCGCCATGATTGGCAATCAACACGTTTTTCAGTCCGTTACTTTCCGCTATTCCTGCGGCTATAGACAACATTATCCCATTCCGGAACGGCACGACCGTCGACATCATATTCTTTCCGTCATAGTGTCCTTCAGGTATCGCATCCGCACCGTCAAGCAAAGAACTCTTAAAATACTTTTGCATGAATCCCAAAGGAATTGTTATATGGCGTATTCCAAGACGCTTACAATGCATCTCGGCCAACGGTATTTCATTCGCATTATGATTGCTTCCATAGTCAAACGATATTCCAAGAGCAATATCGTCTTTCCTCTCGTAAAGCAGAGTAATACTGTCCATACCGCCGCTTACAATAATCACAGAATCTTTCATAAGTATGAGCCTTGACTGGTTATATCCTTTATTTTACAGCAATCATCTCTATCTCCACAAGAGCGCCCTTAGGCAAATCTTTTACCGCGAACGCCGAACGTGCAGGAAACGGAGCTGAAAAAAAAGACGCATACACCTCATTCATTGCCGCAAAGTCGTCAATGTCCGCCAACAACACCGTCGTTTTCACCACTTTGCCAAAATCCGCTCCTGCCTGCAACAGTATGGCCTGTGCATTGAGAAGCGATTGTCTTGTCTGTTCCTTTATTCCCCCTTCCGGAAACAACCCTGTTGAGGCATCGATGGGCAATTGTCCTGATACATATACAAAACCGCCAGCCTCTATTGCCTGGCTATACGGCCCTATGGCAGCTGGTGCCTTGACTGTAGAAATCTGTTTCATACTCAATTATATTTGTTGTTTTTAAGTTTCAGGGAGCAAAGATACAACAAAGAAATGAAACCAAGTGCAAAATGGAGAAATATAGCAATAGGCAACAGCCTGTTTCATATCATTTTGCAAAGTGAATATTGCATTTACGAAAAATAGGGATAAAAAAAGATTAAAATATTATGCTGTTATGATAATGATACCGATATTTATCAGTAACTTTGCATCAGCTTCTTAAGCAAAAACAATGTATTGGGATATAAGTTATTTTTATAAAAATATATAAACAACAGTTATGAATATCGATCAATTCAACTTTGCCGGCAAAAAGGCAATTGTCCGTGTGGATTTCAATGTTCCATTGGATGAGAATGGAAATGTTACAGACGAAACCCGTATACGTGGTGCCCTTCCTACATTGAAGAAAGTTCTCGCCGACGGCGGTGCCCTTATCATGATGAGCCACATGGGCAAGCCCAAAGGCAAGGTTAAACCGGAGCTCTCATTGAAGCAGATTGTGAAGAACGTTTCCGATGCCCTTGGCGTAGATGTAAAATTCGCAGCCGACTGTGGCAATGCCGACAAGGAAGTTGCCGAGTTGAAAGCCGGTGAGGCTCTTTTGCTTGAAAATCTCCGCTACTATCCCGAAGAGGAAGGCAAGCCCGTAGGTATAGACAAAGAGGATCCTGCATATTCTGAGGCAAAGAAAGAAATGAAAGAGCGTCAGAAGGAATTTGCAAAGAAACTGGCTTCATACGCAGACTGCTATGTGATGGATGCTTTCGGAACGGCTCACCGCAGACATGCCTCCACGGCCGTCATAGCCGACTATTTTGATGCGGACAACAAGATGCTGGGATATCTTATGGAAAAAGAGGTTCAGGCTGTTGACAACGTCCTCAGCAATATCAAACGTCCTTTCACAGCCATAATGGGAGGTTCAAAAGTATCTACAAAAATAGGTATCATAGAGAACCTTCTCGGCAAGGTTGACAACCTCATCCTCTGCGGAGGTATGACATACACATTCGCAAAGGCACAGGGCGGCAACATCGGCAACTCTATATGCGAGAACGACAAACTCGACCTGGCTCTCGACATTATCAAGAAAGCAAAGGAAAACGGTGTAAACCTTGTTCTCGGTACAGACTGCATCGCCGGTGATGATTTCAAAAACGATGCGAACACACAGATTTGTCAGGCCAACAACATCCCTGAGGGTTGGGAAGGTATGGATGCAGGTCCTGAGACACGCAAGAAGTTTGCAAATGCCATTGAAGGCGCCAAGACAATCCTTTGGAACGGTCCTGCCGGCGTATTCGAATTTGACAACTTTGCAGGAGGCTCAAAAGCCATTGCCGAGGCTATAGCAAAAGCTACTGCCAACGGAGCTTTCTCACTTATCGGTGGTGGAGACTCTGTCGCATGTATCAATAAGTTTGGTATGGCTGATCAGGTTTCATATATCTCTACCGGTGGAGGTGCCCTTCTTGAAGCCATCGAGGGCAAGGTTCTTCCCGGTGTAGCAGCAATAAAAGGCGAATAAGACAATTATTCTGAATAATAGACTTGTTTCAAAAGGGCTGCCCGTTTTATCAGCGAGCAGCCTTTATTTTTTATATAAACCTAAAAACAACATTCAACAATGAAAATTCAAACATTTATCCTTTCGGCAGTAGCAATGACAATGGTTGCATGCGGAACAGACAAAGCAGGTACTACTCCTTTTGAGACAGATACCATAAAGGTAGAGAAAAAGGACAAACAGGCTGAATTGCTTATAAAGGTAGACTATCCCGTAAAAGGCAATACTATCCTGACAAACAGAATAAAAGAGTATATTGACGAAGAGCTTGGAGGAATATATACCGGTGATGTGACCAATACAGACTCTGTCGTAAAATTCTACTCCGACAAATATTACGGTATCATTGCAAACCAGTATAAAGAAGATGCCGGAGCTACGGCAGAATACGGAGATACAGACATGCCTCCTTACAGTAAAAGCTATGAGATATTAAAAATCAACGAGACAGACAAGTATGTCACATACATGTCCAAAACGTATGCATATATGGGCGGAGCACACGGCGTGTCTACCGGTATCGGAACAACCTTCAGAAAAAGTGACGGCAGAAAGTTTGACACAAGCATGATGCGCGACATTTATTCTGAAGAGTTCAGACAAATAATAAAAGAGGGATTGAAGCAATATTTCAGCGAGGCAGAGGGTGAGACCGTCAACGACGAGAATCTGAAAGGACTACTCCTGACAGAAAGTTCATTGGACTACCTGCCGTTGCCACAATTTCCTCCCTACCTCACTCCACAAGGCGTAGTATTCGCATATCAGCAATATGAGATAGCTCCGTATGCGTCAGGCATGCCTTCATTCGTTGTGTCATACGATAAAATGAAGCCATATCTCACACAGTCTGCGTTAAAGCTTATAGGAGAAACACAGGAAAGCAAATAAGAAGAATATCCCATAATAATCACAGTCAGAAAATATGGCCACGACTATTGTCATCCTATTAATAACAGTCATAATGTTTGTATCCGGAAAACTGCGTTCCGACATAGTGGCATTATGTGCGCTGACATCACTGGTTCTTCTCGGCATACTTACCCCCGAAGAAGCTTTATCGGGATTTTCATCCACGGTGGTGATAATGATGGTGGGACTGTTTGTCATCGGCGGCGCGATACTCCAGACAGGATTGGCCAAGGTCATGAGCCAGAAAATAATAAAGCTTGCAAGAGGCAACGACACAGGCCTGTTCCTGCTTGTGATATTCGTCACGGCTTTCATCGGAGCTTTTGTAAGCAACACCGGCACTGTAGCTCTTATGATGCCCATTGTAGTAAGCATGGCAGCACAGTCGGGCGTGAGACCCTCACGCCTGCTGATGCCGCTTGCCTTTGCAAGCAGTATGGGAGGAATGCTTACACTTATAGGTACTCCACCCAACCTTGTAATACAGGAAGCACTGACAGAAAACGGCTACAGGCCTTTGGAGTTTTTCTCATTCACCCCTGTGGGACTTATATGTATCGCCGTCGGCATCATAATAATGTTGCCATTAAGCAAGGTCTTTCTATTCAAGAACAATGAAAATGAAAGCAATAAGGAAGGAAGGGGAAAAACTCTCGATGAACTTGTAGAGGAATATAATCTTAGCAATGGAGTAAGACGATATCTGATTACATCCGTTTCCGACATAAAAGGAAAAACAGTTGCGGAACTCAACCTGCGTAACAACTACGGACTTTCCATTCTCGAGATAAGAAATGAAAACAACTCAAGCGGAGGAATCATCCGAAACGTGACACAAAGCCTTGCCTCCCCTGGTACAATACTTGCCGAAAGAGACATTATATACCTCATGGGCGACAAGAAAAAGATGGATGAGTTCGCAAAAAAAGCACGTATCCAGAAACTGGATAAAAACAATATAGACTTCTACGATTTAGGCATAACGGAAATCGTGCTTATGCCCAAATCACGGCTTATAGGAACAAGACTTATAAATTCAGGATTCCGTGAGAAATACAGCATAAACATATTAGGAATAAAACGCAATAAAGACTACATACTTGACAATCTGACCGGTGAGAAGCTATGTCCAGGAGACGTATTGCTCGTACAAGGCAAATGGAGCAATATCGCAAAACTTGACGATGAAGAAACCGACTGGGTCGTACTCGGCCAACCTGAGAAACAGGCGATGCAGGTCACCCTCGACTACAAGGCGCCAATGGCGGCTGTCATTATGGCCGTAATGGTGTTTGCAATGGTATTTGACTTTATTCCGGTCGCCCCGGTCACCGCTATAATGACAGCCGGCCTGCTTACAGTACTCACCGGATGTTTCCGCAATATAGAGGCTGCTTATAAAACGATAAATTGGGAGAGCATTGTACTTATTGCCGCCATGATGCCGATGTCCGTAGCACTCGAAAAGACCGGGACATCCGCCATGATATCCCATTCTCTTGTGGAAGTGCTCGGTGCAATGGGACCTACAGTACTGTTATGCGGGATATACTTTACCACATCACTTCTGACAATGTTCATAAGCAATACGGCAACGGCGGTTTTGATGGCCCCAATTGCCATGACATCCGCCATTGAAATAGGGGCAAGTCCATACCCGTTCCTATTCGCGGTGACGTTAGGGGCAAGCATGTGTTTTGCATCACCGTTTGCCACTCCGCCAAATGCCCTTGTCATGAATGCGGGAGGATATAAGTTCGGTGATTACATAAAGGTCGGATTGCCTCTTCAGGTTATCATCGGAATAGCAATGACATTCGTTTTGCCACTGCTCTTTCCTTTCTGATGCAGAACATTGAATATTTATCGGATATGAAAACATATATTTTAAACATAAAGGACTGTATTGCAATTTCAAACGTCCTGTCACCATCACTGCTTACATTATCAATCGCTATATGTATTGCAGCATGCGGAAATAAAAACATAAAGAATCCCGAAACCGACAGGATAACCGTGACAAGAAGTGTACATCTTACAAAGGATTCTGACTCACCGATGTGTAAAGTAAGCATGGATATCATCTATGTAAAAGACACAGAGGGGGAAAAGTCCAAATCAATAAACAACGCGATAGAGAAACGCCTGTTCGATATGTCAGATGTAGGAATGAAACATGCGGCAGATTCTTTCGCCACAAGATATACAACAGAATACATGGAAAACTTCGCGGCATTATACAAGGCTGACCGCGGTGACGAAAACAAGACATCATGGTATAATTTCTATTATAATATACAGACATCTGTTGGCAACGGCAAACCAGGCGTCATGGTATATAAGATAGACTCTGAATACTATGAAGGAGGGGCGCATTCGATAAAACAGATATTCTATCTGAATTTCGATAATGAAACAGGAAAACCGCTCACCGTCAATGATATATTTGTACCGGGACACACCAAACAACTTAACTCCATAGTGCTTGACGCACTGAAGGAAAAAGCAGAAGCTGAAGACATAAATGAGCTACAAGACAAGGGCTATCTGTGTTCAACGGAAATGTTCGTACCGGAAAATTTCATTATCGGTGAAGACGGAATCACATTTATATATAATACATACGAAATAGCTCCATACGACAATGGAATGACAGAACTGTATATCAGATATTCTGATATAAGGAAATTAATGAAAAGTGACAATAAAAACTCATGACATCATAAATAAAAAACATTAAACTCAATTATAATGCAACAAATAATCAAATACTTTCCAAAACTTACAGAACTCCAACTGAAACAGCTTGCCGCACTTGACGAGCTGTACCACGACTGGAATTCCAAGATAAATGTCATTTCCAGAAAAGACATTGACAACTTATACGAACACCACGTACTGCACTCTCTTGCCATTGCCAAAGCCATAAACTTCCGCCCCGGTACGGAAATTCTTGATTTCGGATGTGGCGGAGGTTTTCCCGGAATACCACTGGCAATCATGTTTCCCGAATGCAAATTCAAACTTATTGACGGAACAGGAAAAAAAGTTATGGTTGCAAAAGAAGTTGCCAACGCCATCGGACTGACCAACTGCAATCCTGTACATCTAAGAGGCGAGGAAGAGAGAGGTAAATTCGACTTTGTTGTCAGTCGTGCCGTAATGCAGTTGCCAGACCTGATGAAAATAGTGAGAAAGAACATATCAGGAAAACAACGCAATTCAATGCCAAACGGAGTGTTCTGCCTAAAAGGCGGAAATCTTGAAACGGAGACTCAAATGTTCAGAAAGATTGTGGAAACCACAGAATTGTCAATGTGGTTCAAGGAAGAATGGTTTAAAGAAAAACATCTTATATACCTACCGGTCTGAAATGTCATTGTAATAAAGAACATCATGGATATAAAGAAATTCGTATGCAATCCTTTTCAGGAAAATACATATATAGTGAGTGACGAGACAAAGGAATGCGTGATAATAGACTGTGGAGCGTTTTTTGCGGAAGAACGCAAAGCCATTTTGGAATATATACGCAACAACAGGCTTACGCCACGTCATCTGCTGTCAACCCATGCGCATATAGACCATAATTTCGGCACAGACACCATATACGGGGAATTTGGATTAAAGCCTGAAATACACATCAATGACAAGATACTTGCCGGCAAGCTGCATGAACAGGCAAAAACTTTCTGCGGAATAGACATAAACTATGATTTTCCAGAACCAGGAGTATGGTTGTGCGATAAAGATATGATAACATTCGGAAACCATAGTTTCAGAATACTGTCTACACCTGGGCATACCCCCGGTTCTGTATTCTATCATTGCGCGGAGGAAGGTATCGCATTCTCCGGTGACACACTTTTCAACATGAGCATCGGACGCACTGATTTTGAATTAGGCTCGTATGATGATATAATAGAAAGTCTGCGGCATATATCGTCCGCACTACCTCCAGATACAGTCATATATCCGGGACACGGTCCAAAAACAAGCATGGATACGGAAACGACATACAATCCTTATCTCAAACTATGAACATATATCTTATAATTATAGGCTCCTTATCCCTATAATTATAAGATATTATACTTTAAATAGAATTGGCTGTCTGTTCGTCAAAACATCATTCCATGTAACAAACATCATTTTACAATAGTAAACCTTGCGAATTTCAAAAGCAGCTGCTTTGTACCTGCGTTTTTAAATTCTACTGTGGCTTTTGCGTTTTCTCCATTTCCTTCCACATGCTTTATCACCCCAATACCAAACCGCTGATGCTCAATAATGTTTCCAACAGCAACACCATCCTTCCTCACATCGGTTTGCGATGGCTGTAGGGAGATATCGGTTTTATCCGCAACAGTAACTTCAGATACACGTTTCATGTTCCTTGCTGACGCGGCATTCAAATCACGCTTGAAACTTTCTGAAAAAACCTCCGGTGCCGGGCTTTCCTTACGCACAGGAACAATACGCGGTTTGGGGTCCGCCTTAAACTGTGACGCCACCGGATGGGGATTCTGCATCCATTCCTTCCGCTGCCCACCATCATAACCATTGAACATTTTCGATACACCGCCCTGCCCTTCTATATTCAAAAGGGAACGGTCTATATCATTTATAAAACGAGAAGGAGTATCGTACTCGATACGTCCATAGCGGAAACGGTTCTGGGCACACGTAAGTATACAATGCTTCTCCGCACGTGTGATGGCTACATACAATAGACGCCTTTCTTCCTCAAGTTCCCTGATACTGTTACAGCTCATCGGTGAAGGAAATATATTTTCCTCCAGCCCCACGACAAACACAGTGGGAAATTCCAATCCCTTTGCCGAATGTACTGTCATAAGCGACACTTTCGGCTGATTATCATCGGTATCACTGTCAAGGTCTGTGAGCAACGACACCTCCTGCAGGAAATCGCCAAGCATAACATAAGCGGTCTGGTCTTCTTCCATGCGCGTATCAACAAAATCCTTCATGCCCCCAAGAAACTCATCAATGTTCTCCTGGCGTGCAAGGTCTTCTGGATCCTGCCCTTTATATATATCCCTGTAAATTCCACTCTCTTTTATTATATCCCGTCCAAGGGTATACGCATCCGTTGCCACAACCCTCTCTATCCATTGGCTGACCTGCGAACGAAAACCGGAAAGTTTCCCCATGGTCCCCTTGCTGATACTAAGTCCGTAAACATCCGGCCTGCAAATCACTTCCCATAAACTGACATTATTTGCGTTGGCAGCACCAGCAATTTTTCCAAGCGTAGTATCGCCTATACCACGAGCCGGATAGTTTATGATTCTGCGCAAGGCTTCCTCATCGTCAGGATTAACCACCATACGGAAATACGCGATAACGTCCTTAATCTCCTTACGCTGATAAAAGCTCAATCCGCCATATATCCGATATGGGATATTTTGCTTGCGCATATATTCCTCAAAGCTTCTGCTCTGTGAGTTGGTTCGGTAGAGAATGGCAAAATCACTGTATTCACATTTGTCCGTTCTTCTTATTTTCTGAATGTCGCGGCATACAATAAGCGCTTCCTCCTTGTCACTATACGCCGGTTTAAGCACAAGTTTCTCACCATGCTCTTTTTCACTGAACACATCTTTAGGTATCTGATAACGGTTATGGCGTATAAGACTGTTTGCGGCCCGTACGATATTTTGAGTAGAACGGTAATTCTGTTCCAATTTAAACAGACGCGCATTGTCATAGAACTTAGTAAAATTCAGAATGTTATCTATATTGGCTCCACGAAAGCTGTAAATACTTTGAGCATCATCTCCAACCACACATACACGCTGATTGTCTTTTGTCAGCAACATCACGATTGCCTGCTGAACACGGTTCGTATCCTGATACTCATCAACAAGTACATACCGGAAACGGTCCACATATTTCAACCTTATTTCTTCATTCGTATTAAATAAAGTATATGTATTCACCAGCAAATCGTCAAAATCCATCGCATTCGCCTGCCTGCACCGTTCCGAATATCTCAGATAAATATCCTTTATTGCTGGCATTTTCCTTTGTACGTCTGTCATTACGGTCTCCGCGCTGTTGGCATAAGCCGCAGGAAGAAGAAGCTGGTTCTTCGCCATGCTTATCCTGTCGGCAACAGAAGAAGGTTTGTAGACCTTGTCATCAAGCTTCATGTCTTTTATTATATTCTTTACCAATGAGCGCGAGTCACCCTGGTCATAAATGGTGAATCCTGAAGTATATCCGATATGTGTGGCCTCGGAACGTAATATTTTTGAGAATACAGAGTGGAATGTACCCATATTAAGACATCGTGCAATGTGTTCACCTACAACCTGGCCTATACGTTCTTTCATCGCACGTGCCGCCTTATTGGTAAATGTAAGCGCAAGGATGTTCCACGGCTCAAGTCCGTTTTTTAGCAGATAAGCAATTTTATATGTAAGCACGCGTGTCTTTCCAGAACCGGCACCGGCTATAACCAACTGTGCACCATCACAATACAATACAGCCTCACGCTGAGCCCCATTCAACCGTTTAAGAATATCTTCTGTCATAGCCTACAAATTTATGACAAATATAATAAACGGCAAAATATTTTATAATATTTCTACCATGTTGACAATCTGCCATAAACAGGCTGTGCCATATAGTTAAAGAGTTGAAAAGAATACAATGATTTATATATTTTATAGAAATAATTTATTAATTTTGCAGCAATAAACGTTTAAAGAGTTAATTATTCATTTTTCATAAAACAGAAGAGAATATGACTTATTCCAATGAAGTCAACAACATGTGCGTTGTTGCAAAAGGTCCGAACCACGGACCGGCCCCTATTCCTGAAGAGGGTAAATGGATTCAGGCAAAAGAGATAAAAGACATCTCCGGTTACACTCACGGTGTTGGTTGGTGTGCTCCTCAGCAGGGAGCTTGTAAGCTTTCCCTTAATATCAAGGAAGGCGTTATTCAGGAGTGCCTTGTCGAGACTATCGGTTGTACCGGTATGACTCACTCTGCAGCAATGGCATCAGAGATACTCCCCGGAAAAACAATTCTTGAGGCTCTCAATACCGACTTGGTTTGTGATGCAATCAACACAGCCATGCGTGAACTCTTCCTGCAGATTGTCTACGGCCGTTCACAGAGCGCATTCTCTGAAGGCGGACTTGTTATCGGTGCCGGTCTTGAGGACTTGGGCAAAGGTCTCCGCAGCCAGACAGGTACACTCTACGGAACAGTAGCCAAAGGTACACGTTATCTTGAGCTGACAGAGGGTTACATAACAAAGATGTTTCTTGACAAGGATAACCAGGTTTGCGGTTATGAATATGTTCATCTCGGCAAAATGATGGAAGCGATAAAGAACGGAATGGATGCCAATGAAGCAGTAAAGAAATTCACAGGTTCTTACGGTCGCACAAAAGCCGAGCAGGGAGTTGTTAAGTCTATTGATCCACGTAAAGAATAAGGAGACACGTTATTATGATTAGAGAAGTAAAATTTGAAAGCCAGGAGCGCAGAATCGAGCAGGTTCTTGCCGCACTGAACGCAAACGGTATCAAGGATATTGAAGAGGCTAATCAGATTTGCGAGAACGCAGGTGTTGACCCTTATCAGATTTGCGAGGAAACACAGGGTATCTGCTTCGAGAATGCAAAATGGGCTTATGTATGTGGTGCCGCCATCGCTATAAAGAAAGGTGTAAAGACAGCTGCTGACGCAGCTGAAGCTATAGGTATCGGTCTGCAGAGCTTCTGCATACCGGGCTCTGTCGCTGACGACCGCAAGGTCGGTATCGGCCACGGCAACCTCGCAGCACGTCTGCTCCGCGAAGAAACAGAGTGTTTCGCTTTCCTCGCCGGCCACGAATCATTTGCTGCCGCTGAGGGTGCTATCAAAATCGCAGAAATGGCAAACAAAGTACGCCAAAAGCCTCTGCGCACAATCCTCAACGGCTTGGGCAAGGACGCTGCGATGATTATCAGCCGCATCAACGGATTTACATACGTACAGACAAAGTTTGATTACTATACAGGCGAACTGAATGTTGTTCAGGAAATTCCCTACTCAGACGGCCCAAGGGCAAAAGTAAAATGCTATGGTGCGGACGATGTACGTGAAGGTGTTGCCATACTGTGGAAAGAAAATGTAGATGTTTCCATAACGGGCAACTCAACAAACCCGACACGATTCCAGCACCCTGTTGCAGGTACATATAAAAAAGAGCGTGTACTTGCAGGCAAGGCTTATTTCTCTGTTGCTTCAGGTGGCGGTACAGGACGCACACTTCATCCGGACAACATGGCTGCAGGTCCTGCATCTTACGGCATGACTGATACTTTGGGCCGTATGCACAGCGACGCACAGTTTGCAGGTTCTTCATCCGTTCCCGCCCACGTGGAAATGATGGGCTTCCTCGGAATGGGAAACAATCCTATGGTTGGTGCAACAGTTGCAGTTGCAGTGACTATTGATATGGCTCTTAACAAGAAATAATCATATCACTTAATACATAAAGAAATCCCTGTTGTCCCAATTTGGGATAAACAGGGATTTTTTAATAATGCCAATGTTTTCACATAAAGTATGGCCTATCTATTATAAACTCAAAAAAGCGGCAAAATAATGGATTTACTCAAATCATTCATAATAACGCTGTTCGCTGTAACGGCACAGATATCAGATGCACAGACAAAGGCATTTAAAAACGACATCAAGTCTGTTCAGGTCATGGCAAACAACGACTGGCTGTCACCGCCTGTGATAAACCTTAACAGCAGTGACGTGATAAACATCGGATTTGACCAACTGTCGCATAACTATCACAGATACACATACAGGATTGAGCACTGTGAAGCCGACTGGACCGTGTCTGACCAGATATTTCAAAGTGACTATCTTAACGGCCTTAATGACAATACCATAGACAATTATACAAACTCCATAAACACGATTATCGACTACACACACTATTCACTACAGATACCAAACGACAAATGTAGTCTGAAAATGAGCGGAAACTACCGTGTAAGCATATTTGATGATGATAACGGAGGAGAGAAAGTATTGCAAGCCGAATTCATGGTTGTGGAACAAATCATGAACATCGGAATGAATGTCACAACCAACACGGATATTGACGTAAATAAAGCCCACCAACAGTTAACTGCGGAACTGAACTATGGCGGTATAAACATAACTAACTATGAAGAAGAGATAAGAACTGTCTTTATGCAGAATGCAAGACATGACAATGCACGAAAGAATCTGAAACCTTCAATTATAAACAATATAGGAGTAAAATGGACTCACAACAAGAACCTTATATTTACAGGTGACAACGAATACCGCAAATACGAAATACTTGCGGTATCCCATCCTACCATGGGCATAGACCGCATCTCATGGGACGGTCACAACTATAACGCATACCCGTTTATTGACGAATTGAGGAAAAACTATCTGTTTGACGAGGATGCAAACGGATATTTTCTCATACGCAACAGCGATAATACAGAAATAGACCATACATGCGAATATGTGTATGTACATTACACATTCAAATCACCGGAGATAAACCTACCAGTATATGTTACAGGCAAATGGACAACAGATTCAGACTCCGACTCATATCTGATGAAATACGACAATGAAACACAGTCATATCACACGACAATCCTTCAGAAACAAGGCTATTATTCATATCAATACATGGCTCAGGAACCGAAAGGGAACATGACATTCACTCCGTTGGAAAACAGTTTCTATCAGACAGAAAACCGTTATCAGGCATTTGTATATTACAAAGGTATCGGAGACCGTACTTGGAGACTGACCGGCTACAGACAAACCTCTTTTAAATAACACCAATATCATTTTCATAGCCATGCACCATATACTATATGCGTTAATAATCCAGGCAAGAAAATTACGAAGAGAAATTACACATACATCGATGAAAAACTATCATTTACAACTACATTCAAAACCGCATTCACTCGTGTGCACGTAAATTAAATTCCTAACCGCATAATTCCTCTTCAGTTGGCATCAGGCCGTAAACCTTTACGTTATATTTACACAATAAAAAATTTGGCCATTAAACAAATAATCACTAACTTTGCATTAAAATGAAAAACTTGATATAAATCATCCATATAGTATGAAACCATTAAACAAACAATTTGCGCCTAAGAGCGTAATGCCTGAAAAAGTTATTCAATTCGGTGAAGGAAATTTCCTTCGTGCATTCGTTGATTGGATTATCTGGAACATGAATCAGAAAACAGACTTTAACGGTTCTGTTGTTGTTGTGCAGCCGATTGAGCGCGGAATGGCAGAATGGCTCAACGGCCAGGATTGTCTTTATCATGTGAATCTTCAGGGACGCGAAAACGGCCAACCCGTGAATACCCTTCAGCGTATAGACTGCATCAGCCGTGCCCTTAACCCTTATTCACAGAACCAGGCTTTTATGGCTCTTGCTGATCAGCCAGAAATCCGTTTTGTCATATCAAATACAACTGAAGCAGGTATAGCCTTCGACCCGTCATGCAAACTCGAAGACGCTCCGGCATCATCATACCCGGGAAAACTCGTACAACTTCTGTACCGCCGTTGGCAAACATTCAACGGTGATCCGTCAAAAGGCTTGATTATATTCCCATGCGAACTCATCTTCCTTAATGGCCACGTACTGAAAGATTGTATCAATAAATACATTGAACTTTGGAAGTTGCCAAAAGAATTCAAAGATTGGTTTGACAACAGTTGTGGTGTTTATGCCACATTGGTAGACCGCATCGTACCAGGATTCCCACGCAAGGAAATTGCAGAGATACAGGAGAAAATAAGCTATCGCGACAACCTTGTTGTACAGGCAGAGACATTCCATCTTTGGGTTATCGAGGCACCGAAAGAGATTGCCAAAGAGTTCCCTGCAGACAAGGCCGGACTGCACGTATTGTTCGTTCCGTCAGAAGAACCATACCACAAACGTAAGGTCACATTGCTGAATGGCCCGCACACCGTTCTTTCTCCAGTGGCATTCTTAAGCGGTGTAAATATCGTACGCGACGCCTGCAACCACGAAACCATAAGCCAATATATACACAAGGTACAGTTTGATGAGCTTATGCAGACACTTGACCTGCCTATGGAAGAGTTGGAGAAATTTGCAGCAGACGTTTTGGAACGTTTCGACAATCCTTATGTAGACCATCAGGTAACAAGCATCATGCTTAACTCATTCCCGAAATTCTGTGCACGTGACCTGCCTGGAGTAAAAACATATCTTGAGCGCAAAGGCGAACTGCCAAAGGGACTGGTATTCGGTTTGGCGGCAATAATCACTTATTACAAAGGCGGCAAGCGTGAAGACGGAACAGAAATCATACCTAATGACGCACAGGATATTATGGATTTACTGAAGAACCTTTGGGCTACAGGTGACACACAAAAAGTTGCTGACGGAGTTCTTGGTGCAACATCTATATGGAATGAAGACCTGAACGATATCGAAGGTCTGAACGCAATGGTTAAAATGTATCTTGACCTTATTCAGGATAAAGGTATGCTTGAGGCCGTTAAAACTATTCTTTAATATCTTCATAATAAAAGCTATTTAATAAAACAATAATAAAGAAAGGCCGGAAAGTTTTTGCTTTTCCGGCCTCTTTCATTATATATGGGATATAAAAACACATAAGATGCTAACAGAAGAAATATTGAGACAATATGCCGATAAATACGAAACAAAAGAATTTATTAACGGTGACCCGAGTTGGTTCATGCACCAAGTAAACGGAAAGGAGAATCAAGAGACCATTGCTTTCATCGCATCATGTCTGAGCTATGGCAACAGAAAGCAGTTTATGCCCAAAATACAAAATATATTGGACTATTCCGAGGGCAACGTATACAAATGGGTAAAATCCGGTGAGTTTGAAATTGACATCCCCGACAATAGGAACAAATGTTACTATCGGCTATATACATATCACACGATGAACGCTTTCTTACATACACTTCAAAACATGCTGCTGCAATATGGCTCAATAGGAGAATTCGTTAAAAACAGTATTTCATCTTTAAACGACGGCAATCCGTCAAAATCAGACAATAAAGACAACATCATGCATGGTAAATGTATTGATGCCGTGGCAGCAATCTGTCAGTACTTCGCTGCAAACGGGATTGAAGGTATTATCCCCAAAAATACCACATCATCATGCAAAAGAATATGCATGTTTCTAAGATGGATGGTACGCAGCGGGTCACCAGTCGACCTCGGCCTGTGGAAAGATATAATAGACCTCCGCACACTTATAATACCGATGGACACACACGTCATGCAACAAGCTGTAAAATTAGGATTACTAAAAAACAAGACGGCATCGATGTCTGCAGCACGACAATTGTCCGCACGTATGGCCGAGATATTTCCAGAAGACCCGATGAAAGCAGATTTTGCATTATTCGGATATGGGATAAACAATAAATAAAACACACATAAACTATTATCCTCCTGTCACATCAATATCATTAAAACCTGTATCCAGATACAGAAAGACGGCATACAAAGTTTTACAACAATAATATAAATAATGCAACTGCTATAAAATTATAAAAACGCCCCATACTTTTGTCTATAAAACAAAAATATAATAACTTTGTAAATCAGGACAATACCAATTATATTAGTTTTTTACAATATACATTCTATAATGAACAACTATATTGATATAAAAGGTGCAAGGGTCAACAACCTTAAAAACATAGATATAAGAATTCCACGCAACAAATTCATTGTAATTGCAGGAGTGAGCGGTTCCGGGAAATCGTCTCTTGCATTTGATACCCTGTATGCCGAAGGTCAACGCCGGTATGTGGAAAGTCTGTCAGCTTATGCCCGCCAGTTTCTGGGACGTATGAACAAACCTGAATGCGACTATATAAAAGGTATTCCCCCAGCCATTGCAATAGAACAGAAAGTAATAAGCCGCAATCCACGCTCAACTGTCGGCACAACAACTGAAATATATGAATATATAAGACTTCTCTTTGCAAGGATAGGCCACACATACTCCCCCGTTAGCGGTGAAGAGGTTAAAAGACACAGTACGGAAGACATCATCAACTGCATAAAAAAGTATTCCGAAGGAACAAGATTTGTTGTCATGAACGGGTTGCATCCAATAGAAGGACGCACACTTGAACAACAACTGCGCATGTATGTACTTCAGGGATATTCACGTATATATGTAAACGGCAATTTCATACAGATAGAAGACTTTCTTGAAAACAATGAAAACCTGGATATCTGTCCCAAGGATATTTCTCTCGTTATCGACCGCATGTCCGTAAACTTTTCCAACGACACGATAAGCCGTATCACAGACTCTGTGGAAACGGCAATGTATGAAGGTGATGGAACATGCAAGATTATGTTCCTACCGTCTATGATTGTATATGAGTTCTCAACAAGATTCGAAGCAGACGGTATGGTTTTCAAAGAGCCTGATGACAATATGTTTTCATTCAACTCGCCAGTCGGAGCCTGTCCTGAGTGTCAGGGGTATGGAAATGTTATCGGCATCGATGAGAAACTTGTTATTCCCAATCCGTCTCTCAGTGTCTACGACGGATGCGTAGTGTGCTGGCATGGCGATAAAATGAAAATATGGAAAGAAGAGTTCTGCCGAAGGGCAAAAGACGACAATTTCCCTATATTCGAACCGTACTATAGTCTCACACAACAACAGAAAAACCAGCTATGGCACGGTCTTCCGTCCGAGAAATATAAAGCAGTGAAAGACAGGGCATGCATTGATGCGTTTTTCCAAATGGTGCAGGAAAACCAATATAAGATACAGTATCGTGTGATGCTAAGCAGATATAGAGGGAAAACCATTTGTCCTGTATGTCATGGAACACGTTTAAAACAAGAAGCGGAATATGTAAAAATCAACGGTCGCAGCATAAATGATATTGTACAAATGCCTATCATAAGGCTTAAAGAATGGTTTGACAATCTGCAACTGTCAAGCCATGATGAAGAAATTGGCCGCCGCCTGCTAAGGGAAATAAAACAACGGCTTGATTTTATGCTTGAAGTTGGATTAGGATACCTTACTCTCAACCGCATGTCAAACACATTGAGCGGAGGAGAAAGCCAGCGCATCAACCTTACGACGTCACTCGGCAGCAGTCTTGTAGGATCGCTGTATATCCTTGACGAACCAAGCATCGGACTTCACAGCCGCGATACCGACCGGCTTATAGGTGTATTGAAAAAGCTGCGCGACATAGGAAATACCGTCATAGTTGTAGAACACGATGAGGACATAATACGTGCGGCAGACTACCTGATAGACGTCGGACCTGATGCGGGAAGTTTAGGTGGAACAATCGTGTTTGAGGGAAACACATCACACATAAACGACATAAATGCCGCCAAATATCCACAAAGCCATACCGTAAGATATCTAACCGGCAACGATGCCATAGCATTGCCGAAAAGCAGGAGAAGCTGGAACATGTCGGTAATGATTTGCGGTGCACGGATGAATAACTTGAAAGGAGTCGATGCAGTAATTCCACTGAACATCCTCACTGTTGTAACAGGAGTAAGCGGCTCAGGCAAGTCGAGCCTCATTAAAGGCATACTCTATCCCGCCCTTAAACGTCACATAGGGGAAACATGCGACTCACCAGGAGAATACAGCTCTCTTTCCGGAGATATTGCGGCAATAAAGCATGTAGAGTTCGTAGACCAAAACCCTATAGGCAAAAGCACACGTTCCAACCCTGCCACATACGTAAAGGCATACGATGCCATACGTGATTTGTTCGCACAGCAGCCATTATCACAACAAATGGGATTCACCTCACAGTATTTCTCGTTCAACACTGACGGGGGACGATGCGATGAATGTAAGGGAGCCGGTGTAATCACTGTAGAGATGCAGTTCATGGCTGATATTGTGCTCACCTGCGAAAACTGCAACGGACAGCGATTCAAAAAAGATATCCTGGATGTACATTTCAAGGAAAAGAACATCAATGATGTCCTTAACATGACAATATCCGAGGCAATACAATTCTTTACAATCCACAAACAGACCACTATTGTGAAACGTCTGAAGCCACTTGAAGATGTCGGCCTCGGATACATCAAGTTAGGACAAAGTTCATCGACATTGTCCGGTGGAGAGAACCAACGGGTGAAACTGGCATATTTCATCGGTCAGGAACGCCAGGAGCCTACAATGTTCATATTCGATGAGCCAACAACAGGACTTCACTTTCACGATATAAACAAACTTTTAATGTCGTTCAACGCCCTTATCGAGCGCGGACACACCATTGTTGTGATAGAGCACAACATGGATATAATAAAATGTGCCGACTACATTATCGACCTCGGTCCTGATGGTGGAGACAAAGGTGGTGAACTTGTAATTGCCGGAACACCGGAAGTTGTCAGCGGATGTGAGAAAAGTATTACAGGAAAGTACCTGAAAGAGAAACTTTATTAGAAAATATTTTGCAGTTACAAAAAATAATATTAACTTTGCACCTGCAAAAAGAAAAGGGTTATCAATGCCGATATGGCTCAGTTGGTAGAGCAATTCATTCGTAATGAATAGGTCCCCGGTTCGAGCCCGGGTATCGGCTCTTTTCTTTTATTTTTTCATCTACGCGGTAATAGCTCAGTTGGTAGAGCATTGGCTTCCCAAGCCGAGGGTCGCGGGTTCGAGTCCCGTTTACCGCTCATTTCATTATCTCCAATTGGCTACAGCAAATAAAATTACAGTAAACAACACGTTTAATACAGGACTTATTCATATAAAAGAGACAAAAATAGGCATATAAGATGATAATGGAAGACCATCTTTATATGCCATTTTCATTTTTAGGCCATTTACGACTCACACGACAAATTTGGGTCAGCAGATATTACTGAATATACCTCAGTAAAGAATCTAAAAACAGCCAACTAATTAATACAGAAAATCTTGCGAATTAGTTGGTTGCTTTGGTATTTTTAGCTGACCTTCTGCGTTAGTTTACAGTCATGTGAAAACACCCTTGTTTTACTTCATACTTGATATAACACCGCCCATTGTCACGAAAGTCACGGAGAACTTCACTCAAAACCCATTTCAAAGTGTCATTTCGAACCTGACGACGTGAAGGTCCGTCTGGATCTTCTATCGTTTTATAACGGTTATAGCAAATATCAACAGTCGTTCCATAAAGATGACAGCTGTTTTCCGTAGCATTCCCATTGTGATTGCGAAGTTTCTGTACATCCTCTTTCGTCCGCATTACGCTTGTAACAATTATCTTGTGAAGAGGAATGCCTTTTATTTGCAGGCTGTCATAGAACGCACGTCCAATATCCTGAAGCAAGACAGCGGCACGTGGAACAAGATAAGGTATGCTGCTGTCAAGCTTGTCTACATAGAAATAAGGATTTGCACCAATGTAAACAAGCTCAGTCATACGGTGCTCAGCCTCTAACCTGTTCTTTACAGGAGATACTCCATTACGTTTTGCGGCATCCATCTGCACATCGTTGAGATCGGGAAAAGTGTTCTTGAATGTCGGCACACTGTAAATCCTGTTTTTGCGCAACGAGCCATCGGGATTGTAGAACTTTAAAGGCCGCTTCTCTACAGGTTGCACCGAAGATATCAAGACACCGTCTTTATCCTTTTTAGCATCTGTGCAGGCAACATCCCCGTCTGTATTTACAGTATCATCTTTTTGGGCAGAGAGAGTAACCTTATCCACAGAACCGGACCGGATGTAAGCCAATGAGTCATCGGTAAAAGCGTCAATACCGGAAGAATGGCTGACTGTAGCAATACCAGGAAAAGCGCATCTCACTATTGCAAGAACAATGGTGACAATGATAAATCCCTGTAAATATCTCTTTTTTGAAAGCCTCATCACACTTTATAACTTTACATTTCTCTTTACGGGCTTACTCTCATTATGCATTCTGTCAAGCGCAGTCACGACATATACATAACGCCTACTGCCATCCTTATAAGGCAACTTGAGGAAAGTGTCACCGGTAAGCGCAATAATCTTCGCAGGATTTTCCAAATTGATTTTCTCACCACGGTCAAAACGATAGACAACATACTTCGAAGCCTCGTTCATCCATCCCTTACCTTTCGGGGCAGTCCAAAAGAGCATAAGTCCGTCTTTTGTCCATACATCCTTGACACGGCGTACCTTTTTCGGAGCCTTACCGTCAATAAAAGGCATTCTCGGCTGAAGAGCAGGATACTTCCAGTACACTTCGCGCAACATCGTGCCATAGTTTCCAATGTCGTCTACCGCTGCCTTGGCATACCAAAGAACAGTACCGTTCACATTCGGCAGTTCACGGTGAAGCCTGAACTTTGCCGGCATCTGGTTGACAGAAGGATCGTCAGTACCTTCGTATTTCACTGTCCTCTCTATATCCTCTCCGATATACAGCGGACGGGCTGAAGCATTCTTGTTCCACCACTTTATCAAAGTCTTATAATCAGCGGCAGAATGGCCGATCTGCCAATATATCTGCGGCACACAATAGTCCACCCATCCGTTGTTCACCCATAATAACACATCTGCATAAAGATCATCGTAGTTCTGCAGACCGTTTGTCTCGCTTCCGTTCGGGTCATTCCTCTTGTTACGGTATATTCCGAATGGCGACACTCCGAACTTAACCCACGGCTTTACGGCTGAAATGGTATCATGAAGCTGTTTTACGAAAAGATTCACGTTATACCTCCGCCAGTCGGATATGTTGCCTATACCGTTTGAACAGCTCCTATAAAGACTCTCGTCTGGAATCACGTGACCTGCAGCCGGATATGGGTAAAAATAATCATCGATATGAAGACCGTCCACATCATACCGACGCAAGATATCCCCCACCACATTGCAGATATATTCACGGTTCTCTTCTATACCCGGATTCAAGATATACTGCCCGGCATAGGCAAAGGCATTGAGCGGTTTTCGTGTAACAATATGATTGGAAGCCAGTTCTTTCGTTGTGGTTGTCTTCGCACGATATGGGTTTATCCACGCATGCAGTTCCATTCCACGCTTATGGCTCTGCTCCACCATCCATTTTAGCGGATCCCAATATGGATAAGGCGGCACGCCTTGCTTTCCCGTAAGGAATCGGCTCCACGGCTCTATTCGACTCTCATAGAGGGCATCACATTCAGGGCGCACCTGAAATATTATAGCGTTAACACCCTGTTTCTGCAGTTCATCGAGCTGATACGTAAGTGTCTGTTGCATCTTTTGGGTGGACATTCCGAGGAACTGCCCGTTAACACACTGAATCCACGCACCGCGAAACTCGCGCTTACTATGAGTATATGCGGCACTTTCAGATTTTGCCGTGATCTGATCTGTACCAAGCATCAACGATAGTATCATACCCACAAATACTACTAACATGCGAAAATCCATCCTGTTTTCAATCGCTGCAACAACGCCTGTCTTTATCTGGCTTTTTACTATAGTGTCCATAAAACTGTTATTATTCATTCCTATTCACTGTATGTCTCTAAAGATACTTGTAAATCTCCTCTGTCCAGTCATCACCGTTTGCAGGGCAGAATGTCTTTATCCCGAGTTTTGCCGCCATTTCCACATTCCGTTGCCCGTCATCGAGGAAAAGACTCTCCTCCGGCAAGATGGCCTCACAGGAAAGCACGTGTCTGAAGAAAGCTTCCGAAGGCTTCATCGCCTTTACCTTATAGCTGAGATAACATGCGTCGAAATAGTCGGAAAGCGCGTGTCCTTGGCCATCAAAATCCTTGCTCATGGCCCATGACATCATATAAGGATTGGTATTTGAAAGCAGAATAAGCCTGTAGCCCTGCTTCCTGAGTTCAGACAGAACCCGGAGGTTGCGCACAGGAACCTCCTTTACGTATCCCGTCCACGCATACTTACAGTCTTCAAATGTCAGTTCTCGTCCGGCAAGCTTTCCAAGTTCACGACGAAACTCCTCTGCAGAAATCTTTCCTTCTTCCATGTCACCGAAGATTCCTGACTGTGTGTAAGAGTCAAGGCGTCTGCCGGCATCAGCCACGCCCAACTCTATGAAACGCTCCACAGCCTTTTGAGGATCAAGAGTCATTATAACTCCGCCAAGGTCAAATATAATATTTTTTATCATGTCTTATTACTTCTTGTTTGTTTCATTCTTTCATATCGGGCAAAGATTTGCAAAGCACCTTATCGGCATCTCATAATTATCCTATACCACATTCAGAACAGATTTAACTTGTTTTTTCTTGCTTCCTCTATGGATTCAATACATGAAGATTGCCCTGCATATTCATCACGCAACCGGCTATAGCGGTCGTTGAGAGCACTAATGAATGTACCGCGTTCTTTCTTATCGAGCAATTTCGCGGCAACAACAGGATTTTGCGAAGCATCCCTCACCCATACCACAGGCCCGCTGTATACAGATGCCACCCTCAGTGCAACATAAAGCTCGCTCGTTGTCGCACCCCCTATCATTACAGGTATTGTAAGACCATATTTCTGCATTTCCCTCACAACAGTCACCATCTCTTCAAGGCTCGGAGTTATCAGTCCGCTAAGCCCCACAATATCGACATGCTCCTCGATTGCTTTCCTTACAATCTGTCCGGCAGGCACCATCACGCCCATGTCCGTCACATCATAATTATTGCACGCCATTACAACACCGACGATATTCTTACCAATATCATGTACATCCCCCTTCACCGTTGCAAGCAGAATCTTTCCGGCCGTAGAAGCACCCTTCACTTTCTCCGCAGCAATGTACGGATGAAGAAAATCCACGGCCTGTTTCATCGTACGTGCCGACTTCACCACCTGTGGAAGAAACATTTTCCCACACCTGAACTGTTCTCCCACAGCGTTTATCCCGTCCATCAGAGGTCCCGCAATTATATCCACAGCATGCGGATACTGTCCTACAGCCTCTGCAAGATCTGCATCAAGGCGATCACCTATACCTTTTATAACAGCCTCTGAAATACGTTCTCCTACAGTCTTTTCTGACACCGGAGTATCTTCCTTACCTAAATCATGTCGCGATTTCACTTCCGTTGTCTCCTGATTCCGGTGCTCCGTTATTTCAGCGGCAAGTCTTATAAGGTCGTCGGCAGCCCCCTTACGTCTGTTCAGTATCACGTCCTCAATTATACCGAGATGCTCTTCCGGAATATCACAGTAGGCCGTATTTGCCGCAGGATTAACTATTCCAAAATCCATTCCGGCACGCACTGCATGATAAAGGAAGACGGCATGCATTGCCTCACGTATGTAATTATTCCCACGGAACGAGAAACTTAGATTGCTTACTCCTCCACTGACATGCACTCCCGGCAAATTATTTCTTATCCATCCTGTGGCGCGGATAAAGTCCGATGCATAAGAATCATGCTCATCCATTCCTGTTGCCACTGCCAATATGTTTGGATCGAAAATTATGTCAAGTGGATTCATTCCCACCTTCTCGGTGAGTATTCCGTATGCCCGACGTGCTATTTCGATACGCCGTTCAAAGGATGTTGCCTGCCCCTGTTCATCGAAACACATCACAACAACGGCCGCTCCATAGCGTTTCACGTCCATGGCATGTCGTATGAAAGTCTCTTCACCTTCCTTAAGCGATATGGAATTGACAATGCCTTTTCCCTGCACGCATTTAAGTCCCGCCTCAATAACTTCCCATTTTGAGGAGTCTATCATAACAGGCACCCTGGCTATGTCCGGCTCTGTCGCGATACGGTTAAGAAAATTTACCATCTCGGACTTTGCATCAATAAGGCCGTCGTCCATATTTATGTCTATTACCTGAGCACCGTCTGCAACCTGCTTCCGAGCTATTGCCACGGCCTCATCGTATTTCTTCTCATTTATAAGACGCAAGAATCTGCGCGAACCGGCAACATTGCACCGCTCACCGACATTTACAAACCCCACCTCCTGAGTCACATCAAGCAGTTCCAATCCGCTGAGCCACAGTGTACGGGAAACCTCGGCGGGAATATGCGGATTCTTGCCGTCAGCCACCGTGACAAGCCTGCGGATAAACTCGTCTGTGGTACCGCAGCATCCACCGATGATATTGACAAAATTGCCTGCAACAAGTCCGGCCATGTGCCCGGCCATGACATCCGGTGTATCGCCATAGTTTCCCACCTCATCTGGCAGCCCGGCATTCGGACAGACACTTATGTAATACGGTGCACGGGCTGCAAGCTCCTCTATGTACGGTTTCATTTGGGCGGCTCCGAAGGAGCAATTCAATCCGATGGAAAATATAGGATATGTGCTCACACTCGCAAGAAATGCCTCCAGGGTCTGACCGCTGAAAGTACGCCCGGCAAGATCGCTCACCGTTACGGAGAGCATTATCGGAATATCCTTTCCCTTCTCCACCATCACTGTCATCGCAGCGTCTATGGCAGCCTTTGAGTTAAGCGTGTCAAAAATTGTCTCTATCAACAACAAATCCACACCGCCATCGATGAGTGCCGCCATCTGTCGGCAGTAAGCACCGAAAAGAGTATCATAATCAAGCTCGCGTGCAGCAGGATTGCTTACATCTGGACTCATCGAGCATGTCTTGTTTGTAGGGCCTACAGAACCGGCAACAAACCGCAGGTGTGCGGCTGTGGAATACATGTCTGCCGCACGACGTGCAATACGTGCACCGCATAAGGCCATCTCGGCGGCCGCGCCTCCGAGACCATAATCGGCCTGCGATACAGTCTGACTGCAAAACGTGTTTGTTGTGATAATGTCCGCTCCGGCCTCAAGATATCTCTTGTGTATATCCTCTATCACATCCGGACGCGTGATGTTCAGCATATCGTTATTGCCTTTTACGGACGTCCCGATACCCGTGAAACGCTCTCCGCGAAAGTCTTCTTCCGTCAATCCGTAAGACTGTATCATAGTGCCCATGGCACCGTCAAGTATCAGTATACGGTGTTTTATAATATCTTTAATGCCCAATTTTGAATTATCCTTTGCATTTATAATAACTTATCATGCCTATATGATATATGTCTTACAACAGGCAGACACAATCCGGCAAATTGGCCATATATCGTCTAATAATGCTTTATGGCCCTGTCCATCTCACGCCGATCTTCTTTTTCTTTAAGTGTCTGACGCTTGTCAAATTCTTTCTTTCCCTTACACAGCGCAATATCCATCTTTGCACGCCCCTTGTCGTCAATAAACACAAGGAGGGGGACGATGGTAAATCCTGTCTGTTTGGTAGCACTCTGCAACTTTGCTATTTCTTTCCTGTTAAGCAGGAGCTTACGGTCACGCTTGGCCTCATGGTTGTTATACGAGCCATAAAAATAGGGACTTACATTCATTCCCTTTACCCAAATCTCACCGTTGCTGATATAACAGAATGTATCCACCAGACTGGCTTTTCCCATTCGTATAGACTTTATTTCCGTTCCAGTAAGCACTATTCCTGCAGTATACGTGTCTATGAAGAAATACTCAAATGAGGCTTTCTTATTCTTTATATTTACAGGGCTCTTTTTTCTTAAAAGTTCTTGTTCCTTATTCATTATTCAATCTTACATTTACCGGCATGCTCAAATACACTTACGGCTCTATTTTCGCAAAACTTTCGATATGGTCGTCAATATATGCCGCGATGCAGGATGTCCATTCCTCTTCGTTTTCCACAAACTCATCGTCCATGTCGTCAAATTCCGGATATTTCTCAAACATGGCCATGAACTCTTCCTCCGTGCACTCGCGCTCTATATCTGCACGATACTTTAAATATAATGTGTGGGCATTATATATCAGCTTGGACAAGCTCCTCATTCCCCACATTCTCAATACTTTGGCAAAAGGGTTGAGAAATATGAATCCTCCATAGCCATTGTGAATGAGCTGCACGAATCCTCCGTCCATCACTTCATCACGCAAAATACTGTATGCCATGAGAGTTATCTGGTCTGTATTCAAATCGGCCATGCTTCCGGCATCAAGCCTGCCGCCTATAGCCTTGTCTATCGCCTCTATGAACACCGAAACAAATGCATCCATGCCTTCCGCCGCGGCAGCCCTCAACGCTGCGTCTCTTATGATTATCTCTTTCATCCGTACTGTATCTTATTCATGAAATTCCTGTACGACATACGGTATATATACGCATGCCCACACAGCATTTTATGCTGCGAAGTTACTAATTTTTATCGAGATTATCCAAAATACGTGGATGTTTTAAACTTCAAACCGTATCTTTTTATTTTCCGGAAGTGAAAAACCTATATGATTCAGGCAATACTTTTTACAATATATACGCAGGATTCCCTGTTAAGCTGCCGTCCGTCTCCGGCAATGCAAAGGCCGCAGAATGCCGCAAATGGGTAAAATACCAGAAAATCAACAGGAGTGCATCGTGAATCTGCCGGAAACGATCCGTATCTTTCCTCTAAAGAAAAATCATTTCTTTATCCTCCTGTGTGGAATTTTCAATAATTTCATGTAAATTTGCATAAGATAAGCGATACCTCCCATATACCAAGAAACGGCATTTACAAGTACATAACAGCTAAAACACGACTTTAAATGAAAAAACTGATTATAATCACATATATGTTGTGCATGGTGCTCGGAATAAGTGCCCAGTACGACTTCATACGTCCCGTGAAAGATTCCATCCCAGGAGGATACAACTTTTGGGTATATACCCCAACGGAATATTACTATACATTGGAAAACACTCCTGTGATAATCTTCCTCCATGGACAAAGCCTTTGCGGAAAAGACCTTAACCGTGTAAGACGCTATGGCCCTCTGCATGCGATAGTAAAGGGAAGACAGATAGATGCCATTGTAGTTGTCCCGCAGAATCCGGGAGGCGCATGGAAACCGCAAAAGATAAACGAAGTACTTGAATGGACGAAAAAGCACTATGCACTCGACTCCACCCGCGTCTACGTGGCGGGCATGAGCCTCGGAGGATATGGAACACTCGATTTCGCAGGAACATATCCCGATAAAATCGCAGCGGCAATGGCCCTGTGCGGAGGATGCACACTGAAGGACATGCAGGGACTTGGCAAACTTCCGCTTTGGATCATGCACGGCACCGCAGACAGAGCCGTGCCTGTGAGACAATCGAAAGTGGTGGTCGACGCCCTGAAATCATCTGGCAACGACAAGCGGTTGCGATACGACTGGCTGCCAGGAGCCTCTCATGGAGCTCTTGCAAGGATTTTCTATATGAGGAAGATGTACGATTGGCTGTTCTCACATTCACTAAGAGACAGGGAACGTCCAGTGAGGCAAGACATCAACATAGGCAACAATGATTTGCCAAAAGCTTATAAAGACATGGAGTTCTCAGGACAGGATCCTGAGATAGTATACGACACAAGCATCACCATAGAATAACATATTCCATGGTGATGCCTTTTTTACAGCACCCGCAAATTATTACACTTCTTATCATTCCTTAGGTACATCCCTGCTCAGCCAAAGTATTACCGGAGCATATATCACCGCACCTATAAAGAAAGACAGAACCATGTGGCCGGGTATCAGTCTGTCTGTCAGATTTAGAATCATAATAAAAAACAATACAGACAGGAACGTATCGAAAAACGTTGCTTTAAGCTTCAAAACCCGACTGCGCAGGACCATGGCCGCAAAAGCCCCGACAAGAAGTACGATATGCAGTATTATCATATTATCTCAGTTTCCTATATCCGTATACAGCATTCGCACCAAGCTCCTCCTCAATCCTCAAAAGACGGTTATATTTTGCCATCCGGTCCGTACGGCTGAGCGAACCGGTCTTTATCTGTCCGGAATTAGTCGCCACGGCAATATCGGCAATTGTTGTATCCTCCGTCTCCCCGGAGCGGTGGCTCGTAATGGTGGCATATCCGTGACGGTGGGCCATCTCGATGGCATCCATCGTCTCACTGAGCGTCCCAATCTGGTTGACCTTAATAAGAATGGCATTACCGGCTCCCATTTCAATACCTTTCCCAAGAAATTTCGTATTTGTCACAAACAGGTCATCACCGACAAGCCGACACCTGTCACCAAGAACACGTGTAAGCTTCACCCACCCGTCCCAGTCGTTCTCGTCAAGACCGTCCTCGATGGAGTCTATCGGGTATTTCTCACACAGTTCCCTGAGATACTCAATCTGTTCATCATCAGAGAGTTTCTTTCCATTTGGATCTTTCTCCACACCGTTCTTCAAACGGCTGTAATCATAATAGTATTTTCCGTCTTCAAAGGTAGAGAACTCCGAAGCGGCACAGTCCATGGCAATGCTGATGTCGTCTCCGGGTCTGTATCCTGCATCGGCAATGGCCTGCATGATACTGTCGAGGGCATCGGTAATGCCGCTCAGTTCAGGAGCAAAGCCGCCTTCATCGCCTACAGCAGTACTTAGTCCACGGCTTTTAAGAAGCTTCTTGAGGGCATGAAACACCTCTGCTCCCATTCTCACGGCTTCCCTTTCCGATCCGGCACCGACAGGACGTATCATAAACTCCTGAAATGCAATAGGCGCGTCACTATGTGCACCTCCGTTTATTATGTTCATCATCGGCACCGGCAACACGCGCGCATTCGTGCCTCCTATATAGCGATAGAGAGGTACACCAAGACACTTAGCCGCTGTATGAGCCGCGGCAAGAGATACACCGAGAATAGCATTGGCCCCGAGACGGCTCTTAGCCGGAGTGCCGTCGAGCGCAAGCATACGGCTGTCTATAGCCCTTTGCTCTAAAACAGACATGCCGATAAGTTCGGGAGCAATGACTTCATTTACATTCTCAACAGCCTTCAGAACTCCTTTTCCTCCATATCTGAGAACATCACCGTCACGCAGTTCCAATGCCTCGTTCTCTCCGGTCGAAGCACCGGACGGAACAGACGCACGACCGGTAACACCGTTGTCCGTAGTGATTTCAACTTCAACTGTCGGGTTTCCTCTTGAATCCAGAATCTCTCTGGCGTGAATCTTTTCAATGTTCATGTCCGTAAATGTTTAATGTCTGTAAATAAATCGTACGAGTAAGGATAAGCCGTACATATAAGTATTGCCTGCGGATATTTTTCCGCCTGACACGTACCGAAAGCACGCCACAACACTCTTAAGGTGTGTGCCGCTTATCCCCCCACAAAGATAAATGAATTTCACCGAAAGCCGTCTGCCATATACAAAACCGCAATGATTTAATTTGTTTTTTTACGATATTGAAAGACAAATTAAATCATTGCGCGTATATTATATGCCTGTAGCCAAAGCCACCGTCTACAGGAACGGTGCAAGCAGGTGGGCAAACCATCCCACAAACTTCTTCCATGTGGAACGGCTCTCCTTCCAATACTCAGGAGTGAGGTATATGCTCTTTTTCTTGTCTCCGTCAAAAATATCATTCAGCTGACGCGTCGTGCATGTGTCGATTATCACGGCATTGGCCTCATAATCCCAGCTTAGACTGCGTGAGTTGAGATTTGCGCTTCCCACGGTACAGAACCGTCCGTCAACCATCATAACCTTCGTATGATGAAAACCGGGCTGATATATCCACACATCGGCACCGCGCTTCATCAGTTTATGCACGTTATACATAACACAGTCCGGTGTGAGAGGAATGTCGCTCTTTGCCGAAACAAGTATTTCAAACTTAACCCCCCGTTTCAATGCTCTCTTTATTGCACGCTTCAACTTACCGTTCAATGTGAAATACGGATTTATAAGCTTCACCGAATCTTCCGCACTGTTTATCGCTCCTATATAAAACGCCCTTATTATATCAGGAGAAGCGTGGGGTTCACGGTTTATTATACCAATTGTCTTGTGACGGGCCGTAGGCGTCGTGTCAGGAGAAAGCCCGCTTATCTCCACAGGCTCGTATGCACGGAAATACTTAGGATTCCACAAGTCCTCCCCCGTCACCTTTTTCCATATTCTCACAAATATCATCTGAAGCTGGCTTACGGCCCCTCCTTCTATCCTGCAGTGCATATCATGCCACTCTCCCACTTGCTCCGTACCCTTTATATAGTAGTCTGCAACGTTCATTCCACCGGTATAGGCGATGTTTCCGTCTATGACAACAATTTTTCTATGGTCGCGGCTGAACACATGATTTATCCACGGAAATCGCAACGGATCGAATTCGTGTATGTTGACACCGGCCTTACGCAAACTGTCTATATGACGCTTTCTCAGCGGCCGGTTATTCGATGAATTTCCGAAACCGTCGAAAAGGGCCCTCACTTCCACGCCTTCGGCAGCTTTACGTTTCAGAATATCAAAAAGTTCCGAGGCAATGGAATCGTTTCTGAAATTAAAATACTCAAGATGCACGCTGCTCTTGGCCTGGCTTATGGCATTAAACATATCCACAAACTTATCATGGCCCGTGGTAAGCAACGTCACGGAATTATTATGGGTGAAGACGATGCCTTTCTTTTCAAGAATGTCTGTTATTGCAGAATCGCTTGCGGTTACGGCATTTACATCCAACACAATGCACAATGCCGCAACTGCAATGAAAAATGCCTTTTTCATCACGATATTATTTATATCATACAGGAATAATGGTCGACCACGCCCAACAACCGCCTGTCTTCATCGGTCACAAGCACGGAATGTATCTTATACCTGTTCATTATCTTCTGTATATCTGAAATCTTTGTCTGAGGCAATACCGTCTTCGGTGATACTGTCATTATGTCTGCCACGGTCTTGTCGAAGAACTCTGCCTGCCATTTCTCCATGGCCCTCCTTATGTCGCCATCGGTAATCAGCCCTGTTATCCTGCCGCTGTCGGTGGCAATTCCAAGACCGAGTTTTCCCTTGCTCACGAGGATTATCGCCTCTCCGAGGTGCATGTCCGGTGCTATCGTCGGCAGGCTCACCGTATGCATCACATCCTGTGCAGTGGTGAGAAGTCTCTTGCCTAATTCTCCTCCGGGATGGAACTGCGCGAAATCGTTCGGCTGAAAATTACGAAGTTTCATCAGTGCCACGGCAAGAGCGTCACCCATGGCAAGGGCAGCCGTCGTGCTGCTCGTAGGGGCGAGATTCAGAGGACAGGCCTCCTTGCTCACGCTAACATTGATATGACACGTAGAATATTTTGCCAGAAGCGAACCGGGGTTTCCGCTCATTGCCACAATAGGTATTTCCATGTGCAGCACCATCGGAATAAACCTCAGCAGTTCATCGGTATTTCCTGAATTGGATATTGCCAACACGACATCGTCTTTCGTCATCACTCCAAGGTCACCATGAAAGACGTCAAGCGGATTTATATAGAACGACGGTGTGCCGGTACTTGACAACGTGGCTGCTATTTTTGCACCTATATGGCCGCTTTTGCCTACTCCTGTCACAATCACCTTGCCGTGGCAATGGAATATCAGTTCCACGGCCCTGTCAAAATCACCGTCTATCTGCGGTATGAGGTCGAGCATAGCCTGAGCCTCGTCTCTGATACACTGTATCGCGCTTTCCCTTATCTTATTCATTGTCTCCGGTTTTCTAATTTTTCCTTTACTTAATCAACTCTTCCACAAGCCCTTCCAGCTTATCGAGCTCAAGCATGTTTGCCGCATCACTCATACCCTTGTCCGGCTCGGGGTGCACTTCGAAAAACCATCCTGTGGCTCCGAAAGCCTTTGCCGCCATGGCCATTTGCGGAACAAAGCGTCGGTCACCACCGGTCTTGCCGTCAAGTCTTCCCGGACGTTGTACGCTATGAGTACAGTCCATTATCACCGTAGGAACAATATCAAGCATCCCGGGAATATTACGGAAATCCACCACAAGATTATTATATCCCATGATATTGCCGCGCTCAGTAAGCCATATATCTTTTGCACCTGCATCACGGGCTTTCTCAACCGGATACCTCATGTCCGATGCACCGAGAAACTGCGCTTTCTTTATGTTTACGATGCGTCCTGTCTTTGCCGCACTCACAAGCAAATCGGTCTGCCGACACAGAAAAGCCGGTATCTGGAGTACATCGGCCACCTCTGCCGCAGGCGCGGCCTGAAAACTCTCATGTATATCCGTAAGTATCCTAAGCCCGTATTTCCGCTTTATACCGGCAAGCATCTCAAGACCTTTTTCCATCCCCAGTCCGCGGTATGAACGGATTGAAGTACGGTTGGCCTTATCAAACGAAGACTTGAAAATTATGTCTACACCGTATTTGCTGTTTATCTCTACAATTTTGCGTGCCACAGCATCAAGCACCTCATACGTCTCAATGACGCATGGCCCTGCTATTATGGTTTTATTCATGTTTTTTGTTCGTTTTAGATTCATCGAAGCCGTATAGGTATTTTAGCTGTTAAATAAAACGGTGCAAATTTACGGCATTTAAATGAAAGCTACAAAATTTTTTCTTTCTTTTAAGTTTTCATCACCTGCCTGTTTTATATACTGAATCAATGTGTATACAAATATATTAAGCCATCCATATGCCACCGCGTCATTTATTTATTGCATCAATATTCTTTATAAATATATCTCTCTGTGGGAATGGTATCTCTATATTATTGTCGTTCAACGTACGGTATATACATTCCTTTATGTCGCTTTCCGCATACACCTGCTTGAGCACATCAACCCAGCAGAACAGTTTCAGATTCACACTATTGTCGCCAAATTCCACAAATACCACCCTCACCGGCTTGCTGCCATCCATAAGTGGATGACGCATATCCGTAACGGCCTTCTCTATCATGGCACTCACTTCCTTCACGTTGCTGCCATATCCGATACCAAACATGATGACAGACAGTGCGAATCCGTGGTTGCGGGTAAGATTTTTATAATTCTTTGTGAACAACTGGCTGTTCTGGAATGCTATTACAGAACCGTCTGTGGCTTCAAGCAATGTGCTCGTATAGCTTATCGAGGCCACACGGCCGCGGACACCGTCGCATTCTATGAGGTCGCCTACTTTTATGCGACCTGCCATCAACGAGATGCCATAATAGATATTCTCGATTATGTCCTTTGAGGCAAAACCAATACCTGTAGACAATCCTCCGGTTATAACAAGTATCCACGAAAGCGAAATACCGAGAACAGACAGGCTCACAAGCGTCCAAGCTCCCCACACAGCCACCTGTATCACATTCTTTGCCATCATCGTGCGGCTGTCCGCCGTATTCGGGTCCTGACTCTTGAAATGATCATACAGGGCTGTTTTCACAAACATACAGACGTATGAAAACAGGAACCAAAGGCTGACCACCGTGGCAATGCCTGTCATGCTCAACTTGAGGTTTGAAAGATTCACAAACTTATAGTTGAACACCTTCCAGCACAAATCACTCAGATTAAATACATCTGCCGCCCAGTATATCGATATCATGACCGAGACGACTCCCATCACAGGCAGAAGTACACCGTTAAGCAGCTTATATGCCCATGTCTTTGATACAGGCTTTGAGGCCAGATTCTTTCTCTCACCGTATTTTGTTATCCACCTGCTGACACATGTTATGGTAAGTATGCACGTAAGCTGCATAATCCACCATATAAGCAACTGGACGCTTGCCAGGGTATAGCCAAGCCATGAAAGTATTACCGATATTACAAACACCGTAAGCGATATATATGTATAGGCAATATCGCTCTGCGGTATATTTTTATTATGACTGCGTATGACACCCCATTGCCATAGGGCGCAAATCAGCAATATCGGTGGGAAGATCAGGTTTACAAGCTCATTGGGTATGAGGATTATACGAAACGAAATGACAAGGAACCCCATTATTATCAATGGAGAATAAATTCTGAAACCGCTATGCATCTGCACAGCCTTAAGCCTGAGCAGCAACGATATAAGCACCACACCAAGCAACCAGGCATACTCCACGAGCAAGTCGCTTGCCATGATGATGAAATTCTGGGCTGTGGTGGCTCTCACTATTCCGAGAATAAGGGCAAAAGTAACTGTTGTCGTCGCCATTATTATATATGTGCGCTTCTCCATGAACTTCTCCGTACGGAATTTCTTAGGCATCAGTACTCTCAGAATCATGACATTGAGAAAAGAAGCCACAATACCGTATATGGCAATCATACCGAACAGTCCGAAGATGAACCTGCTGCTCCATTGCGACTTTGTATTTGAATTGCTGACATACTTCTGTATTACCGTCTGCCGTGTGCTACTCAACTTCTGTCTCACATTCTTCAAAATCGTAAAATAGTCGTCTCCACCATTATTGAATATACTCGTCTGAATATCGTTATACCTTTTATTGGCATAATCGTTTATTTCCTTAAGATGAAGCTCGGTGGTGTCGTATATACGGATAAACTCTTCTATTCCATCATTGTTTTCCTTAAGTGTGTTGCAGATGTTTGTGGCAAGAGTCAGACATACATTCCTGTCTGTCTTTGCCTTATCGCTGAGCATGTCTACAGACATCGTGCGCAGACTCTTTGCAAGACTGTCATAGCCGGCAATATCCTGCCTGTTTTTCAACAGATAATTCCTGAAAGGCAACTGGGATTTCTGGAAGTTCAGATACTGTTCCGTAGCTTCATGACAGGCGTATGCCATGTCAAACACATAGTCGGGATTCTGGGAATAAAGCATCAGGGCGTTCTGGTTGCTTTTCTGTAACGTGGATATCAACTGACGGTGCACGACCTCTCCTTTATGTTTATTCTGCATGGATTGCGAAGAAAGCTCACGCCTGTAGTTTGTCAGCTCAATACGCAGCACAGAAAGCGTACTCTCAAGATTCTTTTCTTTCAACACGGCATTTATATCCGTTGCCGCAACGAGAATCATCATTATTATGACTATCAGCCTTTTCATTTATGTTTTATGGTTTTTACATGAAGAAATGCAAAGTTAACACTTTTTTTTCGGTTTTTCATAAAAACAAAGCAATATATGTAAAGAACGGCAACGTAGATATCACAAACCGAACAAGATGCACTTTAGACATGTCTGCAATATATAAGATTATAGACTCAAGATTCAGTGAATATGTCAAAGAAAATCTACAATAGTAGAAATTATATAATGCTTATAGCCACTGTATATAACGAGAAACGATACTGTATCTACAATAGTAGAAATTATATAAGGCTTATAGCCTCTGGGCGAAAGAAGCTCGACAAGGCAAAATCTACAATAGTAGAAATTATATAAGGCTTATAGCCTTATATCATCATGCGTCATATCATCAAATCTACAATAGTAGAAATTATATAAGGCTTATAGCCAAAAATCATACCACCATAGGTTCACCCATCTACAATAGTAGAAATTATATAAGGCTTATAGCCAGGGAGGCGAACTGATAGCAGACTATCACATCTACAATAGTAGAAATTATATAAGGCTTATAGCCTTTATTTTGCAAAAGTACAAATTACTTCTTTAAATACCAAAGACTTAAAATAAAAAACAAAAAATAAATTTATAAGGGGTACTATAAAATCACAATATCTGTTTATACGTAAATGTCTGTTTATCAATACATATAAGAACAATCCACATATTTGTAGAGACCGACATCTGCAATTATTATAATAAACTAAAAATATACGATATCTTTATCACGATGAATAGCATTACCATATTTTCTTAATTTCACACCTGCCACATCGAAAATAATGACGCTGTCACCACCGTCAAACTTCTTGGCAAAAGTCTCTTCTATCTTAACAACAAGATTGTTGATAACCCGATCAGTATTGTTTACCTCGTATACAGAATACTGAAGTCTGACAGCACCGTATTTCGTCAGCATCTTTGAGAATTTTGCGCGGAGCCGATCATCGCTTATGTCATAACTTATAACTAACATATCATAACATAAACATTGGATACTCTTTCACTGATTTTCGCCCCATAAAGCAACGATAATACGACTGTATATATTTAAAAACATCGCTCTTGTATGGTATTAGGGCATCAAAGAACACACGGCAATATACGGCATTATTGTCGTGACGCAAACGATATTCACCCTTTTGTATTTGAAAATCCTTTTCCGAAAATTGCTTGCGGTTCCACGCCGTACGTGCCGCTTTATCTATAATCGGACGAAAAGGTTCCATTACATCACACACGAGTGACTTACGCTTGAACCACATGCGATGATAAACGCCCACATAAAGGTCAAAGCCGAACATCCTCAGGAAGCATTCCATATAGTTAAACAGAATTGTATAGCCGATGTCGAGGGTTGCATTCAGCGCATCACACTTTGTACGCGGCCGTCGCTGATGCCAGTCAAAGTCCTGATAAAACGCCGCAAAAAAAGATTTGGCTGCCACGCCTTCCAAACCCATCAAGGCATTGTAATCACCCACATCATTTATCGTATCCACGCATCCCTGCAACACAGCACGTGCCTGTTCCGTACGCTCATCTTTACGCCGTGTGTCAGCCAATGCCTTTATCTGATTCCGTATCTTATTGTCTACAATTATTTTGGCAATGCTGATATCATCTTTTTGAAACTCATACTGCCGCTTGCGCAACAGGAAATTTGCCTCCGCAGAATCTGCCCAAAAGAAAACCGGGCGCAACGAAGGCTTCATCACTACAAGAGCGACACCAAACTTACGGCACTTTTCAATAAGCGGCGTTGTGATTCGTATGTGTCCGACGACAAAAAGTGCCAGGATTTTCTGAAATGGCAGTTTGGTGAGTGTCTTCATCTTGTCACTGTTCTCAATCTGCTCTTCAAGCAGGAGTTCGCCGTTACTTACACGTATGCTCCGTTCATGGATACAGTTTATAACGAAAACCGTACGGTATTCTATGTCTTTATTGGTAAACATTGTTTTCGGTTGTTTTGTCACACAGGCTACAATAGATACAATGGCGGCATTTGTTAGGATTAACCGTAAATGGTGTCTCTTCCGGATTATAATTGCGGAATCTTTCAATAAAACTCCGGAACATACGAAGCTCTTCATTATCGGGCTTTTTTATCGGAATCATCTTATTGGCCGATATTTCATAGAAAGCCAGCTCTTCCACTGCATATCCCATTTCTTCCAGACAGAGCATCTGCGCCCATAATTGGTATATCTGCCCCTGATATATCTGCTTCAGCTGGTATTTGCGCTCAATGAGTTTTCGTTCCTTACGCTTATATACATCAATTTTGCCCATAAGACCGTATTCTTCAGAGTATACAGGCAACGAAAGAATGTCGTCGGCACGGTTGCTGGCCGTCTTCTTGTCCACTGTCTCATGCGCAGACCGTCCGCGTGTCTGTGGCGTGGCGTGATACATCGTCTCGTCCGTATCCATATACACATTGTGGAAGTATATGGAGTACGGGCAGAAGATGAAATCATTCAATGTTGAAATTGCAATATAGTCAATCATCAAGATAAGGTTTTTGCTGGGCAAACTGCAACCATTCCTTATTTGAAATGGCAAGATTCGGTTTCTCGCCACTTGGGGCAGACTGTATCTTACGTATGGCCCACAATCCCTTTCTGGCTATGTTGTATGCACCGTTTGCATCGGCATCCTTAGGCAAGGTGCTGATTTCGTTGCGACTGTCGTAGAAGTTTCCGTCAGCATCGGCAACCGGTGACAACAGGTAGTCTATCTCTGTTCCTGTCTTGCTGTTACGCATCTGCAACAACAGTTTCATAAGATTCATCAAAGGTTCGAGATGCTTCTTTTCTGTAAGGGAACAGATGGCATCCTTCAAATTCCCCTCTATGTCGATACCGGCATCGGCAAAGGCTTTTTTAAACTCATCTGTAAGCACAATCTCCTCATTGTCCCACTGATTGTTTTTCTTCGGATTGCGGAATGTCTTTATGCGCGAACCGTATGTACACAATGTCCATTTTGTCCGGGTGCCTTTTGCCTTGTCTGTAAACTTATCATAGTCAAAAGTAAACTCAAACAGGTCTTTATCACCATTATAACGTATAACATCAAACTTAGAGAAGAAACAGCGTGTCTTGTCTACATTCTCATACCGTGTGTCAAGCATATTGACGAATCCGGTAACCGGGTCTATCTTACTCGTGTTCCATGCCGGAATGTAAAACAGCCAACCGCTCTGCTTGCCGAGTTTACGGAAACTCTCAAACCTACTTGTAAGCTGGAGTGGATGAAGCACACCGCCTATATCTGTTGCCTCTTTCTGCTTGTCAACATAGCAGTTCAATTTGTCTATAAGCATCTTTTCAAACTTCTCATAGACCTGCCTCTCTATCTTCTGGCGTCCACGCATAAAGCCCATATTCAAATCCTCTAATACCACAATTGCCTTATACTCCACCATCATCTTTGCTATGATGTGAACGACCTGACTAAGATATCCTTCTTTTATTTCCTTTATATTCTCTATCTTCTGCCAGTTGCGTCGCGCCTCATTGCGGTCACCTTCACGAGCGACAAGCAAATCCTTATAGTTAGTAGGAGGACATGGAGCACCATTGTATTCGCTGGCAATCTCATTCAGTGTAAACTGCTTCACAATGTTTCCTTTCAGGTCTATCAACGACAGATACAGAAGATGACGCTCTCCGCGGTCTATACCGATAATATGCTCGATTCCCCCATCACGTATGGCTTCCAACGTGGCAGAATTCAATCTATCATCGCCCGTTGCCTTGAAGTTTATGGTAATTGGCACATGGAATTGAAACTTGTCGACCGTATAACGCCGGTTCTTTATTATATCATATTCAAATATGCTTTCTCGTTTATCGTTCTGCGGATTCTTGTTGGCGACGGACTGATGTGCCTTATGGACAGTTGTTTTGCAAAGGTCAAGACTCTTTTTGCGGTAAAACAGTTCTGCCTGCCCGTTGAGCTTATATACTATATTTTCCAAATTTCTCTCATCAAAGAGCATCTTCCAATATATGGTATGTAAATTAGGTGTTCCCTTGCTGTGCTCGGAAAAGTCTTTGTTCCATATCTGGAACAGATAAAGTTTTCCATCATCTACAAGCCTGTCAATATACTCTTCTGACACATTACGGAAACCAAGCATATAGCCTTGCTGTTCCACTTCCCTATAGAACCCTACCATATCCTCGTAAGTGTTCGTTTCCGAAAATATGAATCCGAACCTGCTCCAATCCTCATGCTTGTTTATGGAAGCTTTGAAAAAATCTATCAGACGATGACAGTCCGACAAACTAAAATTCGCTCCCTTCTTATGAGTTCCATTTTCATAAGCTTTTGTGATAACTTCTGACGGAGCAAACTCGGATTTACGGGATTTTGAAAAGAAAACCTTTGGCAACATTTTATTTGCGCCGGGCAATAGCTTGTAATCAACCTTCTCATAAGAACTTCCTTCCGAAGGCAAACAATCACAGTAGAAAGACTTATTGGCCTTTTTGTCCATAATGCCAAGATAGTACATTCCATCCTTACGCAACAATACCGATGTACAGTCCGGTTCCTTATTCACATCCCATCCGCCAAGCAACTGGGAATTTTCAAAGTTCAGCTTTATCTTTTCCGTTTTATATGGTTTACGTGTCAACCAGTCGCGCACCTTTTATATAAAGGAGTAACCATATCCAGTTCACCCCATGCTTCACACAGTTTTGCATAAAACTCATTGTCCTTGTCTGCTTCATCTCCATTGCCAAGCAAAGGCTTGATGAAATGCTGCAAAGCCTTGAAAGCATCAAGCAGGTCCCTGATGAGCTTTATATCGTTTTCCGACTGGTTCAAATCTGTATGCTTTCCGGCAAGCACATCTGCCGCCGTCACACGCGCCATCTCTATTTGTGTGAACAGGTTGATACGCTGCCCGTCATTCCTGTCGTAAGCACCGAGTTGTGCGAAATACTCCTCCACCCTTTTCACTGGCTCACCGGCCGAATCTCCAAAAGCCTCACCAACAGAGTCAAGATAATCTATACTGAAACTCTTTCCCAACTTGAAAAGCTTGTTTATCCTTTCATCATACAGTTCCGGATCGGCTTTCTCTTTCTTTGTAGGAGTGGCACTATTGCAAATATCTTTCTTTATCCCTTTCGCAAATACGTCATACTGTCCGAACATGCGTTGCGAGATTTCTGTAAGTTCCGAACCGTTGGAAATGTATATCTTAGACAAATCATAGTCACCGATGTGCTGCAACAAGTGCTTAAGCGAACCATTACCTTCCAAAACCGTATGCAAGGCGTCGACAGTCTCATTAATAGCCTTTATCACCTCTTCGTCGCTACTGAATTTTTCAGGCAACCACGATATGGCCACCCTGTCGCTAAGAATCATCTTATATAGCGGTTTCAACAATGGCAGACGCTTCTTCTTATCGGTCTGCTGTTGGTTATACAAGTTGACATATTCGTTGATGCCCTGCAACTTCACATCATTCTCCACACGTCCGCCTATGATGCTGTTGTATACCTCTATCTGCTCTTGTGTAAGCACATCTGTGAAATAACCCAAACCGAACATTTCGCTGATATGCTCCACATTAAGATATTCCTGATAGGATGTCTCGATATCAACAAAGCCGGAAGCCACTCCGCTCTCTGCAATCTTCATGAAAGACTGCATATTGTCGTAGAATATCGGCAGATTCTCGTTTATCAGGCGATATGCAATGGCTGTAGACTTTTCCTCAGCTGAATACATATTCTTGCGGTTCTCATGGAAACCGGTAAAGTATGTTGTAAACTTACCGAAGTTGTCTATCATACGCTTTTCTTCTTCCGACTCGGCTATATGTACAAGATGCTTTGTTATCAGTTCCTTCTTAAACAATTCCTTATAATCCTCTTCCTTATTAAAAGCGTTCACAATCTGCTTACGCAGATTTGCCTTTACTTTGCCTAAGAGCTCGTCTTCATCAGCATCCCGGCTGGTTTTAGATGCCAGTCCAACATAGTCTTCCAGAGAGTCGTTGCCTCCGTCTGATTTCAGTTTTAGTTTCAACTTGTCAAGACACATACGCACAAACCATTTATGATAACGGTCTATAATATCTTTTACTTTCTCATATTCATCTGCCCTTCGTTCATCCTGGGCGATTAATCCTTTCCGCTCAATATGCTCCAAAGTTTTTCCTATCGGTCTGAGTTCAAATCTCAGTGTCTTACTCAAAGGGTACAATCCGGTAAATCGTTCAAACACATTCATTTCTATATTCTATTTAAATTAATACATTCCAATTTTATCCTTTCCTCAAGCAACTTCAACCGGTCTGCTTTTTCCATTATAGGATATCCTCCCCACCCTGTTTCCATAATGTTTTTATTGATAAGATTATCAAACAAATTGTTATATTCCTTGTCATCTATTATGGCAAGGTCATGACATCTGTGTATTATTGCGGCTATACTTATTCCATACATGTTGCGTATACTGACAAGTTCCTCTAATGACAACTTTGTACGTATATGCCCGACACGTTTAAACAGACAGTTTTGAGGAATTAACATGGCTGCCGCAAAATGATGACATATCCTTTCTGAAGTAGCCTTTTTAACTGTTACTTTATATGGCAGTTTTTTGTATTTGTCCATTTCTGCACAATCGTCGTTATCTGATAAAAGCCTGATATTCAATATAAGATGTGCCAGCTCATGAAGCGCAGTAAACCGTTTGCGTTCTGTCGTCTTATTTGTATTTCTGTTTATTATTATAACCGGAATAGAATCACAAACAAAAGTAGAAAGCCCCAATATATCATAGTCTTCAATATCAACTTCTATTATATGAATACCACAATTCATAAACAGTTCATAAACAGAAAATATCGGCTGATAGCCTATTTCAAGTTTCTTACGCAAGTCTATAGTGACATTTTCCGCATCATCATAGGTTCTTATAAGTTTTCTTCTGGATAACTTTAAATTATCACTTTCTGAACAGACAATATTTTCTGCAAGAAGATATTTCTGTATTTCGGAAATAACCAGACACTTAATCTGCTCTGCCTTTTTAGTCGGTATGTCCTTAGTAAAACGAAAATCAAGTTTACCTATACGCATATCATCATCATAGAAATACGACAAAGGAACATTGCAAGCATCGGCTATCGCACTAAGTGTCTGAACCGAAGGACGCAACAAGCCTCGTTCTATCTTGGATATAGAATTTTTACTTATGGCTCTGTCCCCCATTCTGCTTACTAAATCATCCATTGACAGCCGCTGAGACTTACGTGCAATCTTTATTTTCAAAAAATTCAGGTTTTCCATTTTATACATTGCAAATATTTAGGTTACAAAGATAGTTGTTTTATTTTATTCTGTAACCTAATTAATATCTTTTAATATTATGCCCGGACAATATTATCGTTGTTCCTCTAATCAAATGGTAGCGTACTTAAATAGCCATCTATAAATATGCCACTCTCTTTCGGTGACTTGGCCTTCTTTTAATAGCAGGTACTTTCTGTAATTTAGTTTGCTTAATCCGTAACAAAGATATATGATAATAAGTGGATTTTTACTATTTTTGCATAAGATAAAGCGCACCTCGCAATTTAAAGCAAGCATTATTGCATTCGGTTTGCATTATCTGTGCAATGTGAAATACATTTCATGCCCTATCAAAGGACAAAATACAACATCACAATAAATACAAATCTATGAACACAAAAAGAATTGCAGCTGCCGCACTATTCATGGCAGTATCGGTATTTGGAATGGCACAGTCCAAAGTCTATGTAACAAGAGACATAAACCCAGATGCACTCATAAAGATATATGAGGCTCTCGGACGTAAGGCTGAGGGAAGGGTGGCAGTAAAGATAAGCACAGGGGAAGCAGGAAACCCAAACTACCTGAAGCCGGAACTGATAGGCGGACTCGTAAAGAAGGTGAACGGAACGATAGTGGAATGCAACACCGCATACGGAGGGAAAAGGAGCACAACGGAAGAGCATCTGAGAGTGGCCGAGGAACATGGATACACAAAAATAGCAAAAGTGGACATCATGGATGCCGAAGGGGAAATAAACATCCCCGTGCGCGACACATCACATATAAAGTATGATATCGTGGGCAAAAACATAAGAAACTACGACTTCATGATAAACCTCGCGCATTTCAAAGGACATCCCATGGGAGGGTTCGGCGGTGTGCTGAAGAACCAGAGCATCGGAGTGGCATCGGCAAGAGGAAAAGCAAACATACACACGGCCGGTATCACATCCGACCTGAAGACGATGTGGAAACATACAGGAAACCAGGACGGCTTCCTCATGTCAATGGCCGCAGCGGCACAGGCGGTGGCCGACTACTATGAAGATAAAATCATATATATCAGCGTAATGAACAATATGAGCGTAGACTGCGACTGCGTGTCAAGGCCTGAGGCCGTGAAACTGAAAGACTACGGTATTCTTGCCTCACTCGACCCTGTGGCCCTCGACCAGGCATGCATAGACATCATCTTCAACATGAAGCCGGAAGACAACAACAATAACGCCCCGCTAATAGAACGAATAAAGACACGGCACGGAACTCTTACAATAGACCATGCGGAGAAAATAGGAATGGGCAGCAAAAAATACGAGCTTATAAGCATCGATAAAGAATAAACGTGAATTCATTTAAAAATACGCTATACTCCATTTGCCAACTTATCAGAAAAACGGAGTATAGCGTATTTTTTGAAATCTATTTACATCTTCAGGTATATGTAAAATTCTCTTTCAGTGAATGGCCTATTCATGCTCGATGAACATGCCATTCATTGAAAGAGAACAGCCTATTCATCACGCAAGAATAGGCTGTTCATTTTTGGCATACTTTTTAATGCTTATAACAAGCTGTATACCAACATCTTACAAGTATTACAGATTCAGGAAAGAACAGCAACAAAAAGTTTTCAAATTTTTATTACATATCAAAGTCCGAAAACACCGGATACGAAAAATATCCCATACATGTCTTATCATACGGCAACCAGAATCCTGACCGGATTACGGACTCTAAACACACACACGCATTACACATCAAAACATTTACGGAGAGGACATCAGGCATCATACTATATGACGCTTATGTCCTCTCCGTAAATGTTTGATGTATATCTTCATGTGCCGGGAAACAGTCTTCCTGACACTACTTAAAAGCCGGTATTATATTATTTATCAGCCTTCGCCTTAGACGCCGGCTTATATCTCTTGTTCAACCCTGCTATAACCTCGTTTGTGATATCATGCTTCTTTGCCGCATAAAGTATATTGTCTCCCGCCTTTGAGAGGATGAGGTCATACTTTTTGTCCTTATTGTAATCTCTAAGGAAGTTCTGAAGAGAATCGCGCAGGGCCATATTATATTTTGTAGTCTCCGCATCAAGCTCGGAGCCCAAACGGTTTTGAAGATTCTGCAGATCCTGCTCGCTCTTTTGTATTGCCGCCTGCGCACTTGCCGCCTGCTCGCGGCTCGTAAAGCCGTTATTCTGCAACTTCTGCTGGAAATTATTTGCAGCAGCCTGCAACTGCTTTCCTTTCTGAGTAAGTGTATTTCTTGCATTATTGCTCTTCTTCTGGAGAACAAGAGTATAGTCCTTGCAGAATTGATACTGAGACATTAACGAATCCACCTCCACGTATGCAATTTTCATACCCGCTGCAGAACCGGCAGAAACATTATCCTGTGACGGCTTCTCATCCATCTTTGGACTGGAATTGTTGCACGACATCATTCCTAAGGCAGAAACAGCAACGAACGATAACGATGCAAATAAATGATTTTTTTTCATTTCTATTGTTATATATAAAGTTATTCTATGATATTGTCGTCTCACTAACGGCAGACTTGCTTTTCCGACGGGATTCCCTGTCCTGTTCCATTACACAATGAATGCCACGTGCTTTCATGGCAGCACTGTCATGAATGTGCTGGGATGCGAAACTCCCATCTTTAATGAAAAACAGTTTCACGCACAAAAATACCATGCCAATAGCAATAATTAACGTGCTCAATAGGAAAATCTCAATCATATTGTGTAATTTTGCGGATGCAAAGATAATGCAATTTAATTAATTACAGTAATATAATGTCAAAAAAAAGAGTGAATAATGACTAAAAGTAATTTAACCCCTTTATGTGTATTTGAACAATTTGCACGTATCAATGAAATCCCCCGTCCGTCGAAACGTGAGGAGAAAATGATAGAATACCTCAAGAACTGGGGTATATCCCGCAATCTTGAGACAAATGTCGATGAAACAGGAAACGTCATCATAAGAAAACCGGCCACACCGGGATATGAGAACCGAAAAACCGTTATCCTGCAAAGCCACATGGACATGGTATGCGACAAACTTGTAGACGTAGAATTCGATTTCGACAAGGATGCCATACAGACTTACATAGACGGTGAATGGCTTAAAGCCAAAGGAACGACCCTTGGAGCAGATGACGGTATCGGAGTCGCCATCGAGCTTGCCATCCTTGAATCTGACGATATTTGTCACGGACCTATCGAATGCGTATTCACACGTGACGAGGAAACACAGCTCACGGGGGCAATGGGAATGGAAGCCGGATTCATGAGCGGTGACATGCTCATCAACCTTGACAGCGAGGACGAAGGACAGATTTTCGTATCATGTGCAGGGGGACGCACAACGACAGCCACATTCAAAGCTGAATATGAAACACTTGACGACACTTATTTTTATATACAAGGCTCTATAAAAGGACTTAAGGGCGGACACTCTGGAGATGACATTGAAAAGAAAAGGGCAAATGCAATAAAGATACTCGCACGCTTCCTATATAAGGAAATGAACAAGTACGACATACGCCTTGCCTCATTCAATTCGGGAAAAATGCATAATGCCATACCGCGTGACGGCAAATTTGTAATCGCAGTTAAAAACACCGAAAAGGAAAACATCAGGATTGACTGGAATATATTCACAGCTGAGATTGAAGAGGAATTCCATGTCAGCGACACAGAAATGGTGTTCGCCATGGAAAGCACAGAACCGCTTGCAGTGATAAAGAAAGACATTGCCGACAGATTCATACGCGCAATACAGGCCTGCGACAACGGGGTGTTTGCAATGTGCCAGGATGAGGCATTGGCATGGATGGTTGAAACTTCAAGCAACCTGGCAAGCATAATAACAACAGAGGACACAATAACAGCCGTTGCCTCACAAAGAAGTAATGTGATGAGCAACCTCGAAAACCAATGTAACACTGTAAAGGCAGTATTTGAACTTGCCGGAGCAACAGTTATACAAAACGACGGATACCCGGCATGGAAAATGAACGCAAACAGTGCTCTCACAAAAATCGTTTCCGATACATACAAAAAACTATTCGGAAAGGAGCCTATAGTAAAAGGTATACACGCCGGACTGGAATGCGGACTGTTCTCTGAGCGTTATCCTAATCTGGACATGGTGTCATTCGGTCCGACACTACGCGATGTGCATACACCGGAAGAACGACTGCATATCCCGACAGTACAAATGGTATGGGACCACATAATGGAGATACTCAAAAACATACCGGAGAAATAAATGGAAGCCGACAGAAAATGAGACATACCGTATTCCATAACTTTCTAACTATATCCACATTCATGCTGTTGCTCACATCTTGCGGGCAACAGCATGATGCGGAAAAGATTGTCGAGAGTTTCCTTAAAAACAATCTGAATACTCCATCGGAACTAAGCAAAATAAGTTTCTCAAAGCTTGACTCCACTGCAGCACTCACGGATTCAGCCATTACTGCAATGCATGATATTGTAAAACAGGAAAACAAATACAAAAAAGACATTACATACGGCAAAAGAGCAGAAGGAAAAAACATAATGTATCTCAGAGCAGACTACAGACTGAACTCGGAAGAATATTCGGCAACATTCTATATCACTCCGAATATTTCAAGCGTCTTGGCATTCAAGTACTATAAAAAGGATAAGGATTAATCTTTTTCTGAAGTTTTTTCAAAAAAAGTTTGCAAGTTTAAAATAAAAGCAGTACCTTTGCACCGCGTTTAAGAGAAAACGCTGAAACAACAAATTGAAATCTGTAAAGGAAGTTTGGGTGAGTGGCTGAAACCAGCAGTTTGCTAAACTGCCGTGCGTGTAAACGTACCGGGGGTTCGAATCCCCCAGCTTCCGCAGATTTATAAAAGTCGGTGGATTCATCTAACGGTTAGGATACAAGATTCTCAATCTTGGCATAGGGGTTCGATTCCCCTATCCACTACTTTAAAAGTTTCAGTTCTACTGGAACTTTTTTTAATGCGATTTTAATTGGTGGATTCATCTAACGGTTAGGATACAAGATTCTCAATCTTGGCATAGGGGTTCGATTCCCCTATCCACTACACAGACCGTTCCGAACTATTGTTTCGGGACGGTTTTTTCTTTCTCACTTCAAAGATTTCAAATATTTCTTTTATCGGCTCACCAGACAAACCGGGGCTCAGTAGAAAATCAGTGGGGATATTTATCATCCATAAAACATAATAAAGTAAATACTACGATGACACAAAACGCAAATATTCACCGAAGGCACCTTCAATATCCGTCCGGTATTCTTCCCTGAAAAAACAAGTATTTTTCTTCTGTGGATGCCAGTTGCCTACAATACGCCCGTCTGACACAATCACGGGATAAAAAAGCCCGTTATTACTGAATGCATAGCTGCGAAAATCATTTTCAATAACATGAAAACGGCTTTTATAGCCTATAAGGTACTCGTCATAAGACGGCAGGAGCAATGTCTTTCCACGACATCCCCTGATACGGCAATCACGGTAAATATAGTAAGTTTCTCCATCGTGAATATATTCAGACAACTCTTTACCGACAAAACAAACCGCCTTTTGACAATCTCTTGCGGCAAGCCCCGTCCACCATATAAAATCCTGCATTGTGGCCGGAGAATGGCTTCGGAAATATTTTCGTGCCAGCATCATCAACGACTCCTCATGTGAAAGCTCATCAAATCGAGGAATACGTTTTTCCACCAATGCGTATGTGTTCTGCCTGGCATCAAGACGCCCACTGCATATAACACCATCAAATTCCGCACGACGAAGATATATGGAAAATGTATGAGAATCAACGCAGAATCCCATTTCCTTCAACGATGAAACCAAATCGTCTTTAAGCATAGAATCTGTTCCGGACAGCACTTGACTTACCAAATCATTGAATCTCTCGTATTGCCTCTCACTGATATCCAGCCCATAAGTTTTTAAATAACCGTTGATCGCACGCTTATTTTTCTCAGCACAGAGACGCGACATCCAACGCAAGTCTTCAGCCGTCACCAATTGCCAAGTACAGCGAAACAAATGCGTACGGACAATACGTCCGGAATCATAAGCTTTTCGAAAAGCCTCCATTTTCGGACTTTTCAACCGCAAAGCCACGGCCCAACGCATCATCCTATACTCCTGAGCCTGCACCATACCCATCCATCCAACCAAGTCATGAGCATCCGAAAACAAAGGGGCTACAAGCTGTTGGTTTAGCAAACGTATATTTGGAATATTCATTACCTGTTCTATTTCCTTTTCATCGTCATTCTCTTATGCCCGGCCATTTCCTCAGCAAAAGCCTGTTCACCATTTCTCTTGATATAACGTATACAGGCCGGACGATCTGAATTAAAAATAAGAGAGAACAACTTACCTATAATGTTTGAATATATCTTACAATCAGCTACATCCTTACTACATCCGGCACAAGTATGGTATCCGTTATTAATCACACACTTACGAATCTTACACCATGATACTTTATCACTAAAGGAACATCCGGAACATCTTCCGGACAAGAATTTACGGCAAGCCCCGCAATAAAGTCCACAAGCTGCAATATTCCTTGTATTTACTTCAATGCCATTCATAAAGAAGTTTCTATTTTTTTGATTTTCAACGATTTTATAATTAAATATCGCAAAGGTACAACTATTATCTTAATAAACAAGCAATATCCAAAATTTGTTGCAACAAATACAATACTATATAGAAGTATCTATTATGCATCTCGCAATGTTTGATATCGCTTATTTGACTTAACAAAAAACGTTCTTTGCCTACAAGCATGTGTCACCCTCCATACACATATAGAAATCTTAGAACTGTCTGTCATCCACATAATAGGAACATCGCCTTGCAATGTGAAAGCCTCTCCGCCAAAAGATTGGAAAGTAAGGATGATTATATGGAAATTCTACAAATATAGAATGCAAAAAAATACCTCATGATTTTCTATCGCCCCCTGGTTGGCGGGTGAGCCGTAAACCTGAGTCGTGAGCCTACAATGGCTCACCCGACAAACCATGGGGATTAAGCATATAGCCTTGTAAGTCTGAAAAGAAAGAACTTAATGTCTGTCACCCCTCTTAAAGCAGCCCTGAAAGC
>NZ_JABKKF010000013.1 GCF_013166605.1 Xylanibacter muris | reverse complement strand
AAGCCCATGGAGCCCACCAAGCACCAGTATGACGTGGACACAGAGACTGTGATCGGTTTCCTTCGTGCAAATGGTCTTGACAAGGATTTCAAGGTGAACATCGAGGTTAACCATGCCACTCTTGCCGGCCATACTTTCGAGCACGAGCTTGCCGTGGCAGTAGACAACGGCATGCTTGGTTCTATCGATGCCAACCGCGGTGACGCGCAGAACGGCTGGGACACAGACCAGTTCCCCATCGACAACTACGAGCTGACCCAGGCCATGATGCAGGTTATCCGCAACGGTGGTCTTGGCAACGGCGGTTCCAACTTCGACGCCAAGCTCCGTCGCAACTCTACAGATGCCGAGGATGTCTTCATCGCCCACATCAGCGGTATGGACGCTATGGCCCGTGCCTTTCTCAACGCAGCGGCGATACTCGAGGAGAGCGAGCTTCCCGCAATGCTTAAGGAGCGTTATTCAAGCTTTGACAGCGGTATCGGCAAGGACTTTGAGGATGGCCGTCTTAGCCTGGAGCAGATTTACGAGTACGGCAAGAAGGTTGAGGAGCCGAAGCTCACCAGCGGCAAGCAGGAGAAGTATGAGACTATCGTATCTCTCTATACGAAGTAATCAATATTGAGCTATCGTGATTTAAAATGTATTTCCCCCTATGCCTATGATTGAAGAGTAATCAGAGTTGTAGGGGGATTCTTTCTTTTATTATTTGAGGCAGTCATATACTGTTTTTATACTCATTGTCTGTTATTAATAATTATAGGATTATTTTTAGGTTATTTTGCGGAAAAGGCCCTGAGAACCGTTGATGAAACATATTTGAAAGTAAATGAGACATATTTTAAAATGTTGGGATTATTAGAAAAATGATGTAGACATATTAAAATGTTTTAAATACTGATGTTTTATAACTTTGCAGAAATAACAATCTTTCTTTAATAATCTTAGTGAGGATTCTGACTGACTTTGATATTTTGAGAAAATAGAAACTAACAATCAAATAAGAAACATGAAAACCGAAAAACAATTCATGAGAAGAAGCCGACATTGGCTGTTGGCCGGTGTCGTGCTGATGGCAGGCACAGTTGGGCCGACGTCTTGTTCGGAGTATGACTTGGATGAGGAGACACCCGCAGGATGGGGGGCTTCCATTTACAGTTGGCTCGATGATCAAGGCGATTACACCAATACTGTGCAGATTATCCGAGATCTGAATTACACGAATGTGTTGGGCAAGACAGGTTCAAAGACTCTGTTTGTTGCGGACGATGCCGCTTTCGGACGCTTCTATGCCAACAACACGTGGGGCGTGAGGAGTTACAAGGATTTGACAGAGTCGCAGAAAAAGATGTTGCTTTTTGGCAACATGCTTGACAACTCTATGCAGCTCAACAGCCTTTCAAGTGTCGAGGGACCTATCGAGGGCGAATGTATGCGCCGTTTTGCATCAAATTCGCCTTACGACTCCATTATGGTGCTTGATTCTGAGCACATGCCAGATAACCGTTATTGGAAACCATACAGGGAAGCGGGTAAGATTGTATGTATGGGTGACAACTCGACGGTGCCTTTGATACATTTCGTCGAGAAGATGCTTGAGATGAAGCGTATCACCAACGATGACTACAATTTCCTCTACAATCATACCACTGACCGCAAGCCGGGTGATGCCAGTGTCAACGGTGTGCAGGTTGAGCAGCCGAACATCAAATGTTCGAACGGATTCATCCATAGGATGGCCGAGGTGGTCACGCCCCTGCCGAATATGGCGGAGATTATTGCCCGCAAGGAAAACGTCAGCCAGTTCAACTCATTGCTGGAGCGTTTCTGCGCTCCTTATTGGGTGGGTGAGGAGATGAACGTTAGATATAATGATATGTATGGAACAAGCGACTCACTGTTCCAGAAGCGTTTCTTCTCCCAGAAATCACAGAAAGGAGAGAATCTTAATCTTACCCCTGCCAATACGCCTGTAAGCGGACAGTTGCTGTTCGATCCCGAATGGAACGCCTATTATGCCGGAAACAATGATCTCGGAGGCAATGTCGCGATGGAAAGAGACATGGCTGTGATGATGGTTCCGAGCAACAAGGCAATGGACGAATATTGGAACACAGGCGCAGGCCGTGTGTTAAAAGACTACTACGGCTCATGGGACAATGTTCCGGACAATGTTGTTGCAAAGCTTATAAACAACAACATGCTTACATCCTTTATCTCTTCGGTGCCTTCAAAGTTCGAGGACATCCTCAACGATGCCAACGACCCGATGGGTGTCACGGTTGAGTCAGTGGATTCCGTATGGCTCGGATGCAACGGTGCCGTTTATCTTACCGACTGCGTATATTCCCCTACGGCATACGTGAGCGTGAGCTTCCCGGCGCTTATCAACGAGACCATGAATATCCTGAACTGGGGTATCGAGCAGTTGCAATATAATGTATATCTGAATTCACTTAACTCTTACTATAGCTTCTTCCTGCCTACGAACCATGCTATGCTTGAATACATAGATCCGTGTTCGTACGGAAAGAACAAGACCCAGCTCTACCGTTTCCATTATGACCCGACCAAACCGGAGAGCGACAGGGTTTGGGCTGGCATATTCAATTATGACATAGAGACAGGCGAGGTGCTCGATTCCATAGGCCGTGCGTCTACCGATCAGGTAAAGAACAGGCTTAACGACATTCTCAACACACATATAGTAATAGGTAATGTTGAGGACGGCAAGACATACTACCGTACGAAAGGCGGCACGGAAATCCGTGTCAACAACGTTGCGGCAGGTGTCGGAGGCATGACCGTTGAGGGCAGCTATCAGATAAACGAGGGGCGTCCGCTCGTGGTTGCGGATATATATGACCAGACAGAAAAAGGTAACGGCAAGACATATATACTCGACGGAGCGCCTATCATGGGTACAAGACATACTGTGCGTGACGTTCTTGCGAGCCAGGAAGAGTATTCCGCTTTCCTTGATCTTCTTGACGGAACAGGACTCATCGAACAGATACACCTTAACCGCAACGCATGCGGAGGTGACAATATATCGACATTCAACACCTATCACTATACTGTGTATGTGCCTACCAATGAGAGTATAAGGGCACTGCAGCAGCAAGGCAAGCTTCCCACATGGGAGCAGGTCGAGGCATGGGAGGAGGCCGGTCTTACAGCAGAGAAGACCCGCGACTCTCTTGCGATAGTAGACTTCGTGAAATATCATTTGCAGGATAATGCCCTCTTTATCGGGGCGACCGCTGAGAGCGGCGATTATGAGACTGCGCTGATAAATCCGGAGACAGGACGTTTCCACCGTCTTACATCAAAGTTGGATGAAAACGGCATCGTTATACGCGACGAAGCGGGAAACACACGTCACGTGCTCATTTCAAATGAACGGCTTTACAACCGTATGGCCCGTGAGTATCAGTATGATGGCATAGACAAGACACAGGCAGGCCGTATAGAGACAACGTCATCGGCAGTGGTACATCTCATTGACCAGCCGTTATTAATAAAGAACTAAGAGTTAAAGAATAATTATGGATACCAAGATAAAAAAAGTACTGTTGTACTCCTGTATGGGGCTGTGCTTCTGTCAGGGTGCCATGGCACAGAAGGCCGGTGACATTGTCAGCGGAACAGTGACTGATGCTTTTGGGCCGGTAATGATGGCGAATGTGGTTGAGCTTGATGCGGCGAACCGTATTGTGGCATCTGCTGTAACAGACATGAACGGAAACTTCTCGTTCAAGCTGAAGAGTCCGAAAAACCGCCTGCGTGTATCTTTCGTGGGATATAAGACAACGACATTGCCTATAAACAAGACAAAGTTTTCGATAAGGCTTTCAGACGCCACACAGATAAAAGAAGTGACGGTGACATCACGCCGCAGGGCACAGGGCTCCGGACTTGCCGTGCCTATGGATGAAATATCAACCTCACGTCAGAGTATAGATATGGCAGAGTTTGAAGGACTGGCCATAACCACTGTCGATGAGGCTCTCCAGGGACGTATCGCCGGACTTGATATTGTGGCAAACTCAGGAAACCTCGGTTCCGGAACATCAATGCGTCTGCGCGGTGTTTCGAGCATCAACGGCTCGAGCGAACCGCTTATTGTTGTCGACGGCAACGTGTGGGAGACAAATGCAAACGACTTTGACTTCCAGTCTGCCAACGACGAGAAGTTTGCCGAACTGCTTAATGTGAATCCTGACGATATCGAGAGCATTTCCGTGTTAAAGGATGCCGCGGCAACGGCCATTTGGGGTTCACAGGGCGCAAACGGTGTGATAGAGATAAAGACAAAGCGCGGTGTGCGTGGCCGTACAAGGGTTGCGTACTCTTTCCGTCTGACAGGTACATATCAGCCTGAAGGATATAAGATGCTCAACGGTGATGAGTATACCATGTTGCTTAAGGAGGAATATTTCAATCCGCGGCTCAGCAACGCCACGAGTGATATCCCGGAACTTAATTACGACCCGTCGTTCTCTGAGTATGAGATGTATAATAACAATACCGACTGGCTGAAAGCCGTAAAGCAGACCGGATGGCGACAGAACCATTCGCTTGCCCTTACCGGTGGAGGCGAGAAGGCGAAGTTCCGTATTGCTGCGGGATATGACCATGAGACAGGTTCTATCATCAAGCAGCAGCTCGACCGTTTCACCTCACGTGTGAACCTCGACTATAGCGTGAGCGACCGTATAGCGATAGAGACGAACATCGCGCTTACTTACACCAAGAACAAGAAAAACGCCTCCGACCTTCTGGCCACGGCATACGTGCGCATGCCTAACGTATCTATATACGAGCAGGACAGAAACGGTAATGATCTCGGAGAGTATTACAACATGCTTCCGTCGATATCCGGGGCGTTGCGTGACCAGCTCGACCACATGAATCCGGTGGCGGTGGCCCATCTTGCGAAGAATGACGAGACGAGTTATAATATCGTGCCGGAATTCAAGCTGAAATATAATCTGCTCGGACTGACCGACGATAAGACAAAGCTCACATACGAGGGAAAGATCGTGTTCAATATCTTCAACAAATATGAGGATATGTTCATGCCGTCTTCGCTTAATACACGCGGATGGAATGACACACAGAACAAGCAGAGCAACCGTACAACGGCAAACTCGTCCAAGAGTCTTGGTGTGACCACAACGCATACCCTTATGTTCTTCCCTCATTTCAATAATGAGGACCACTCTTTGTCAATGATGTTGCGCGGTCAGCTTACAGACGGTAATTCAAATTCACAGCACACCGTCACATGGGGACTGCCTTCGGGAAGCATCACAAGTCCGGGAGCGCCATCGCTTATAGCGGAGATGAACACCGGAAGCGGACAGTGGCGCAGCATATACTTTACGTATTCCATGCACTATTCATATAAAAAGCGTTATGCATTCGACTTCTCGGTACGTCGTGACGGAAGCACGAAGTTCGGTCCGGACCAGCGTTGGGGTAATTTCCCGGCCGTGTCTTTGCGATGGAACATAAGCAGGGAGCCATGGTTCCAGAAAGCGCTTCCCTGGGTATCGATGCTTTCAGTGCGTCCGGGATGGGGTATCGTAGGTAAGCAGCCCAACGCGGAGTATCTGTATTTCAGCAAGTATGCCAACGGTGGAGGATATATGAGCGAGGGTAGTATACATCCGCAGAACATACAGCTTAAGAATCTCAAATGGGAGCAGGTTGAGACATACAACCTCGGTGTCGATTTCGGATTCTTTGACGAGCGTCTTACGGGTAATGTGGAAGTCTATGCAAAATATACCACCGACCTGTTGATGGCCAACAGGGGTATTCCTACGTCTTCCGGTTTCCCGAACCTCGCCTATCAGAATGTAGGTAAGATGAAGAACATCGGTTGGGAGTTCAATATCAACGGTAACCGTATTGTGAAGGCAGGAAAGTTCGGTCTCGACTTCAACATCACTTTTGCAAACAACAAAAACCAGATTACCGAGATGGAGGAAACGTGTCTTTCCACGCTCAACACAGAGTTTAACCGCGGCAACGGCTCATACCTCTCACGTGTAGAGTTGAACCGTGCATTGGGAAGTATATACGGTTTCCGCTATAAAGGCGTTTATCAGTATTCTGAATATTCCGAGACGGAAGTACCGGGCGTAAGCGGTCCGAATGCTCCTGTAGTACGCGACGAGAACGGAAAGGTGTTCCTTGACGAGAATAACAGGACCAAGCCCATGACATTCTGCTACGGTACGTCTGCCGAATACGAATTCAAGGGCGGTGATGCCATCTATGAGGATGTTAACCATGACGGACAGATAAACGAACTCGATATCGTATACCTCGGTTCTTCCTTGCCGAAGGTTACCGGAGGTTTCGGTTTCAAGTTGTCTTGGGGACGTCTTACATGGAACAACCAGTTCAACTTCCGTTTCGGCAACAAGATCATTAATGCGGCCCGCATGAATGCCGAGAATATGTATACAAACAACAACCAGAGCCGTGCGGTGAACTGGCGTTGGCGCGTGGAAGGTGATATCACTGAGATACCCCGTGCGCTACGTCAGACAGGTTACAACTGGCTTGGCTCCGACAGGTTTGTGGAGAACGGTTCGTTTGTACGTCTGAACTATACACAGCTGTCTTATTCATTTGAGCCTAAGTTTATAAAGAAAATAGGTTTGAGCATGCTTAATGTATATTTGTCTGCAAACAACTTGTTCTGTCTTACAAAGTATTCGGGTGCCGATCCTGAGGTTTCTTACGGTTCGCTTGGACTTGTGACAGATAATGCCAAGACACCGCGTGCCAAATCATTCACATTCGGTCTTACTGTACAATTTTAAATGATTAGGATATGAAGAAGATAAATAATATAATAATAGCACTTAGTGCGTCATTTGGATTGACAGGCTGTTCCGACTTCCTCGATATCCTGCCTCTTAATGATGTGGTGCTCGAGAATTTCTGGACGGAGAAAAGCGATGTCACCAGTACGGTGAACGGGTGCTACGAGGCACTTGAAATAAGCGACTGTATCAACCGTCTCGGACTTTGGGGAGAGATTCGTTCTGAGAACATGCGTATTGGTACGAATGTTCCTAATGAGGTGAATGAGATTCTTAAGGAGAACATTCTTTCATCGAACCCTTATTGCAACTGGTCATCGGTATATACGGCTATAAACCGTTGCAACACGGTATGTCATTATGCTCCGGGAGTGCATGCCATCGACCCTAACTATACCGAGGACGAGATGAGGTCCGACATAGCCCAGGCGTCAGCGCTGCGCTCGTTATGCTATTTCTATCTTATACGTACTTTCCGCGATGTTCCGTATTCCACACAGCCGAGTATAGACGATACACAGAATTTCAAGATTCCGGCATCTTCATTTGATGCTGTGCTTGATTCATGCATCACAGACTTGGAGAGAGTGAAGGATTATGCCGTACGCCGCTACTATGCCGACGACAGCAACAACGCATATAAGAACTCAAGCCGCATAACACGTCCGGCAATATATGCGTTGCTGGCCGATATGTATCTCTGGAAAGGCGACTATGATAACTGCATACGCTATTGCGACCTTGTGCTCGACTTTAAACGCGAGCAGTACAACGACCTTGTGCTACGTTACGGCAAGCCGAACAATATTGCCCTTTTCGGTGATATTCCGATGATACTTGACAAGCCTGTGGGCAGCACGACTTGCGGAAACTCGTATTATGAGATATTCGGTGAGGGCAATTCGTTTGAAAGTCTCTTTGAACTTTATTTCATTACAAATAACTCTCGGCAGAACACGTGGACAGGAAAGTTCTATAGCAACGAGAATCTGTCGATTGGGCATCTGAGCGCTCCTGACTTCCTGCGTAAGGATGTGGCATTGGGAAACCATACTATTTTCAAGAAAACAGACGCCCGTGCCTATTCAAGCGTAATGGGTGACGGCACACGTTATATGATAGGCAAGTATGTATATTCGAGAGTCGATTTCAAGAATCAGAATATCACATCTGAGAAAGACCTTGGACTTGTCCTGACATACACGAGAAGTCCTGAAAAGTCAAACTGGATATTCTACAGAATGTCTGATGTGATACTTATGAAGGCGGAGGCCGAGATCGAAAAAGGCGGTGAGGACGGCTATGAGAGAGCTTTCAACCTTATCAATGTCCTGAACAAGCGTGCCAATGACGTGACCACTACGTCACGTTCCGATACGTTGAAGATGGCCGACTATGTGTCTTCAAAGGAGACAATGGAGGAACTGTTGCTCGCAGAGCGCCACCGTGAGTTCTTGTTTGAGGGTAAACGTTGGTTTGATCTGGTAAGGTTTGCACGTCGTGACGGCAACAATGATCGTCTTGTGACTCTTGCCTCACGTAAATATTTGGAGAACGTGAACGCCATAAAGATAAAGCTGGCCAATCCGAACATCATATATTTCCCATACGCAAAGAGCGAGCTTAAGGCCAATCCGTTCCTTAAGCAGAATCCGGCTTATATGACAGGAGAAGATTCTGAGTTGACCAAGTAAAACAACAGAGATATTTATAATTTTTCCAGTTATGACAATGAAATTAAATAAAATAATTCTTTGCTCGTGTCTTTGTCTCATTGCGGCTCTTGTGAGCTGTAACGATGATGACATTCCTATGAATTATTATTCATCTACGAAGGTGACCGCAGCAGGTTTCCTTGAGGAAAACAGCGAGCAGTTCAGTGAGTTTAACAAGATACTGAAGCGTACGCCTTATTTTTCAATGTTGGGTACATACGGTGATTTCACTGTGTTTGCTCCGAACAACGACGGTATAAGGCGTTATCTGGAACGTTCCGGCTACGGCTCTGTGGACAATATTCCCACAGAGACATGCGATACCATCGCACGCACACATATCATAAAGAAAGGTGCGTTCTTCACAACGGATATAAGCGAGGGCACACTGCCACAGCTTAATATGGACGATGCCTATATCGTGTTGTCTTCCGATTCGGACGTGATGAACAACAATGCACTCATTTATTATGTGAACAAGACATCGAGAATGGTTGCGCGTGACGACTCTGTGACCAACGGTGTGGTACACAGTCTCGACAATGTGATATCTGCAACCAACCTCCTGTTGGCCGACAAGATAGCCGATGATTCCACGCTTACCATATTCTCCGAGGCATTGAAGCTTACCGGTATGGCCGATTCCCTTACCAAGTATATTGACGAGACATATTCATGCGGCGAAGACTCGGTACATGAGGGCGTTATGGTACGGTGTACGAGCGGTTCCGCGCTGATGACCCGCTCGTTCTGGCCGGAAAAGCGTTATTTCAAGTATACCGCCTTTGTCGAGCCGGATGAGGTATACGCGAAAGCCGGAATAACCGACATACACGGACTTATAGAATACGCGAAACAGGTTTACGACCAGACATATCCTCAGGATGCCGGATTGTATGATGATGACTTCACACACCGCAAGAATCCTCTCAACCGTTTCGTGAGCTACCATCTTCTGCCGCGTATAGGACAGTACAACAGCTGGGTATGCTCAGGTGAGATGCGCGAGCACTGCTGGCTTACATCCGTAAGCGACCCGGAGGAGTTCTATGAGACAATGTGTCCGGGAACAATCATGCGTTTCTGCGGCCCGTCTGCAGGTTTGTTCATCAACAGGAAAGGATTGCAGAACAATGTATCAGTGCGTGGCGTGAAGGTGCTGTCACCGTCAGAGTCGGGAACAATAGACCAAAATGCCCTCAACGGCGTGTATCATTATGTCGACAGAATACTTGCCTATACTCCTGAAGTGCGCGATAAGGTGCTCAACTGCCGCATCCGCATTGACGCCACGGCTCTCAGCCCCGATTTTATGAACTGCAACGGCCGCGGACGTTACGGTGAAGACCTTCTTACCGGTTTCAAGAACGGATATATCACAGATTGGGAGGCGCGTGAAGGTACATACGTCGGTGTTCACAGTGATGTAGGATATTGGAACTCATACGAAGGCAATGCTGTCTGTGTGAGCGGTGTGTTCGACCTTACGATAAAGCTGCCGCCGGTACCGGACGGAACCTACGAAATCCGTCTTGGATATACTGCCAATGCCGAGCGTGGAGTAGTACAGGTTTATCTGAACAATGAGCCTTGCGGTATACCTGTCGACCTCCGTGTATACGGTCCGGATCCGGTAATTGGGTGGGTTGCGGATACGGATGATGAAGAAGAGAATGTTGCTAACGACAAGGCCATGCACAACCGCGGTTATATGAAGTCTCCTGACTGTTACCGTCCGTGGGATTCCGACCAGACTTTGCGTGATCTTAGCTGGACCTTGCGCCGTGTTCTTGCCACACAGTATCTTCAGGCGGACAAACCGAACTACTTGCGCTTCCGCCAGGTGTTGAAGGACCCCAACGCTTATTGGTCGTTCGACTATATAGAGCTTTGTCCGAAGAGCGTATACGGAAGTCCGGAAGGCGAGGACACTCATTAATGTCAATTAATTATAATCATTATTCAAGAATATAATTTTTATGAAGATAAACAATATAATATATCAGTTGACGGGACTCGCCTTGATTGCTTGTCCGTTAGCCCTCGCCGGATGTTCTGACTGGGACGACCATTACGAGGGAGCCGAAAGCGAAGCCGGAACGGGAAAGTCGTTGTGGTCTCAGATGAAGGCCGACGGCAGGCTGACGGATTTTTGTGAAGTGCTTGAGAATACCAAGGTGTTCCGCCAGCACAAGAAGACTCCGGTGAGCTATGCGGAGTTGCTTGACGGAGGACAGGCCTTTACCGTTGTCGCTCCTGTAAACAACACTTTCAACAAGGATTCCCTGATAAATCTTACGCAGACAAATACCGGTGACTCTCTCGTGGAGAATACCTTTGTGATGAACCATGTGTCCAGGTCGCTTTCCAGCGTAATGCCTGCTGAGTCGAGGATGAGGCTGCTCAATTCAAAGCATGTCAGTATCGAATCGGACGGAATAGCTGGTGTCGGTCTTTATGAAAGCAATATCCATGCGAAGAACGGTATATTGCATGTAAGCAAGCGGCCGTTGCCTTTTGTTCGCAATTTGTATGAGTATGTATGCGATATTGAAGGGTTCAGCGGTATAGGGGCTTTCCTACGTTCTTACGATGAAGACTATTTCGATGCCGACGCGTCAGTGTCGGGCGGAATCGTAGACGGTGTGCCGGTGTATGTGGATTCGGTTGTTTACAAGCGCAACAAGATGTTGGACAGAATAGGCCGAATCAATGAGGAAGACTCTACATATTGGATGGTGGTGCCTTCTTCAGAAGGATGGGACAAGGCATGGAACAATGCGAGCAAGTACTACCGCTATGACAAGAAAGTGCTCAAGGCCGATTCCATACAGCGCTACTGGACGAACCGTGCGTTGCTTGACGATGCTATTTTCAGTATGACAACCAATGAGTCTGTGAACGATTCGCTGAAATCCGTGCAGTATATCAAGGACGAGCCGGAATATCATGTATTCTACAAACCGTTTGAGCCGGGAGGCATTCTCAGCTCCGCCGTTCCGGAAGAGTGTAGCAATGGTATTCTTTATAAGACAACCGAATGGCCTTTCACTCCGGAGGAAACATTCTTTACCGAACTGAGAAGCGAAGGTGAGAACCAGTCTCTTATCACGGCAAATAAAGACTGTAACTATACAAACCGCAGGCTCTCGGCAGACAGTATTTCCGAAGGCGGATATATTGATATCGTAGCATTGAAGACAACTTCAAACTGGACAATGACATATCGTGTAAACAACACATTGAGTGCGAAATATGATATCTGCGCGATACTGCTTCCGAAATCAGTGGCAGACAATGTGAAACCCGATTTGCGTCCGTGCAAGTTCAAGGCTACAATAAATTATGTTGATACGCTTGGCAACAAGAAGACATTCAACTGCGGCAACAAACAGTTCATATCCGATCCTCTCAAGGTTGATACCATTGTGCTTGCGGAAAACTTCGAGTTCCCAGCCTGTAACTATGACCAGCAGGATATAAAGATAAGCGTCCAGCTTACCTGTTCTATTCTTGCCCGTGAAAATTCACAGTACAACCGCGAAATGTATCTCGATTGTATTTATCTCAGGCCACGAACCTCTAAATCTGAAGAATAATGAAAAAATATGTTATGTCAGCAATGCTGTTTGCCTCTATCGCGGCGACAGCGCAGGAAAACATGAAGACAGTGAGCGGATGTGTGACCGATGCTGCTTCAGGAAAGCCGATAGCCGGTGTCATTGTTGAGGCTTACGGCGATGCCCGTTATACCGCCATGACGGATGAGAAAGGACACTATGAGTTTAAAGTGCCGGTATACACGTCATCCGTAGGAATGAAAGTGGACGGCTATAACTATCAGCAGACGGCCATATCCGACGGCAAGGCCGACGGGCGTCTTTACGTTTCAACATTCACTGCCGGTTACAGTCCGGAGACAAAGGCTGCAGTAACCGTGACGGCATCAGGATTCGACAACACATCGGAGGTGAGCATAGACCCGCTGATACAACAGCGTCTCGGCGCGCATGTGCGCTCTGTGTCACGCGGAGGTAATGTGGGACTCGGAAACATAATGACGATCGCAGGTCTCAACTCTTTGCAGATAAATGCCTATCCGCTCATTGTCATAGATGATGTGATAATGGATATGCAGTATGACAAGGCGATGCTTCACGACGGTTATTTCAACAATATACTTTCCAATATCAATGTAAACGATATTGAGAGTGTCAATGTGGTAAAGAACGGAACTGCCCTTTATGGAGCAAAGGGAGCCAACGGTGTCATCGTAATAAAGACAAAGCGCAGCAAGAGCATGGCGACAAAGATTGATGTGACCGTCAACGGCAGCTATGAGCTTACACCGCGCCTGCCCAATATGCTTGATGCCGAAGGGTACCGTCTGTATGCAACACAGCTCCTGTCTAAAATGACAAGTCATGTAGGGTCGTATGACTTTCTCAACTCCGATCCGAACTATTATTACTATAAGAAGTATCACAACCAGACGGACTGGGCAGACCTGGTATACGACAATGCTTTCTCACAGAATTACGGAATCAACGTACAGGGAGGCGACAACGTTGCCACATACAATCTTTCCGTAGGATATTCCATAGGCAACAGTACACTGGAAAACAACGACTATAAGCGTTTTAACATGCGTCTTAACAGTGATATCGAAGTATTTAAGAACTTCAATGTGCGTTTCGATGCGTTCTATAGCGATGTCGACCGCAATTTGCGTGATGACGGTGCAATCGTTAATCCGCTTGACAATATCGTGACGGCTCCAGGATTCCTTGGATTGGCAAAGGCTCCGTTCCTTTCTCCTTATGCTTATGACAAGAAAGGCAATCTGAGTCATTATCTTTCAGAGGCTGACGATTATATTGGCGGTGACAATTCTTTGGCAAATCCGCTCAGCATCCTTAAGCATGGAGAAGGTAAGAACAGAAACACTTTCGGCAACCGCCTTATCATGTTCTCTGTCATGCCAAAGTTCAGGATAAACAATCATCTTTCACTGATGGAGCATTTCACACTGTCTCTTGTCAACACCAACGAGAACTATTATCTGCCGATGCAGGGTGTGCCAACTTTCAGCAAGGATGAATATGATGAAAACGCCGCGCTTCATAACATTGCCCAGAGTTTGGCCTCACGCCAGACAGGCATACAGAGTGATACGCGTGTCAACTGGAACAACCGTTACGGTGCGCATACAGTATCTGTTTCCGGAGGTATGAGATTCCTATCTTCAGAATACAAGCTCACCAAGCAGAGCGGTTTCGACACTGGTAACGACAAGACACCGCAGATGAGCAACTCGCTGAGATTCCAGCGTACGGGTGGAGTGGATAACAGTGTACGTGAGATAACATGGTACGGTCTTGCCGATTATAGTTTTGCAGGTAAGTATTATCTCAGTGCCGGACTTTCCGCACAGACCTCTTCACGCTTTGGCGAGGATGCCGGCAACCTGCGTCTGTTTGACGTGCCTTGGGGATTGTTCCCGAGTGTTGAGGCATCATGGGTGATGACTAACGAGAAATGGATGGCAGGATTGTCTGGAATCAACTATCTGAAACTGAACGTCGGTTTTGATGTTACAGGTAATGACGATATCGACTATACGGCGTCAAAGACCTATTTCGTCGCAAACACGATGCTTGGTACCTCTTCAGCCCCGAGCGCCGATGGCATTTCTATAGGAAATATCGGCAATACGGAACTGCAATGGGAAACAACCAGGCGTTTTACGGCCGGTTTTGATGGTAGCTTTATCGACAACCGTCTGAACGTGCGTTTCAATGTGTTCAAGAGCTGGACCTCAAATCTTCTTACACTCCACAGTCTTGCATGGACAAGCGGTCTTACAAAGAACTGGAGCAATGACGGAAAACTTGAGAACAGCGGTTTTGATGTTTCTGTAAACGTGAAGGCCCTTAACCTGAAGGATTTCAAGTGGGAGATAGGAGCGTCTGTAGGACATTACAAGAATGAGATTACATCATTGCCTGACAACAACAAGCCTTTTGAGACCGACATCTACGGAGCTACGGTGCTGACAAAGGTCGGTGAACCTGTAGGAGTGTTCTACGGATGGAAGACCAACGGGGTGTATGCCACTACGGCAGACGCCGATGCCGACGGCAAGTATATCGTGAAAGGCAATGGCAACCGCGAGTATTTCAAGGGCGGTGATATGTGTTTCGTAGACCGCGACAACAATGGTGTGATAGACGATAATGACCGTTTCGTGATTGGTGATCCTAATCCGGATGCCTATGGAAACATCTTCACAACATTCACATGGAAGAACCTTACGCTTAACGCGGTGTTCAATTACTCTTTGGGCAATGACATATTCAACTACCAGCGTTCTCTTCTTGAAGGCGGAAGCTATTTCCTCAATCAGACAACGGCTACAGCAAACCGCTGGACCACAGAAGGACAGGTTACCGACATCCCACGTGTAAGATATAAGGACCCACTTGGCAACAGTCGTTTCAGCGACCGCTGGATAGAGGACGGCAGCTACCTGAAGCTCGCTTCCGTTACACTGAGTTATTATCTTCCTGTACAGAGTGAATATCTGCAGGGTATTACGATATGGGGAAATGCATCTAATCTGTTTACAATAACACGCTATCTTGGCGGTGATCCTGACTGTGGAATGACCGGTGGTGTGCTTACACATGGCATCGACCGCGGACTCCTTTCCGCCGGACGTACATTCTCTTTAGGTGTAAATATCAATCTGTAATCATTTGACATTATGAAAAAGTTATCAAAAATACTTTGCGCCTTGTGCGTAATATTCGGCTCTGTGTCATGTGCCGACATGATGGACATCGACTCGGAACTTGTGGAGTTTGAGAAAGACCATAACCTTGATTCGCCTTCAGATACGGTTTACAGTGTTTTGGGAATTATCCATAAAATGCAGGTAATAGCCGACAGGACGGTGCTTTTGGGTGAGGTACGTGGCGATCTTGTGTCTGTGACCGATGCCGCCTCAAGCGATTTGAAGCGTCTGGCCTCATTCCAACTTAGTGAAGACAACAAGTATAATGTTCCGGCAGACTATTATGCAGTCATCAATAACTGCAATTACTTTATTGCCAATGCCGACACACTGCTTTCCCGTCGCGGCAAGAAAGTTTTTGAGAAAGAGTTTGCCGCTGTAAAGACTTTCCGTGCGTGGACATATATGCAGCTTGTCATGGCATACGGCAGTGTGCCTTTGCTGCTCGAGCCTATAATGACAGAGGCTGAAGCCGATAAGGCACTTAAGCAGCCGCGTTTGTCTGTGGACGGTATATGTGACTATTTTATCTCAGACCTTGCTCCGTATGTGGATGTTAAGTTCCCTGAATATGGCGCAATAGGCGGGCATGATTCAAAGAATTTCTTTATTCCGGTGCGTCTTTTGCTCGGAGACATGTGTCTGTGGACAGGCAGATATCAGGAGGCGGCAAGATTTTATCATGATTATCTTGCACACAAGGACGCCCCCCATGTTCCGTCGTTTATTGCTTCAAGCTGGCCTGATGCGGAGTTTAAGTCGCCTAACAGGGCTTTTTCACACAGTTATTTGTCATATATTCCTATGGAAATAAACAGATATTCCGGTATTGTGAGTGAATTGGGCCCTATATTCAATTCCGATATTGAGAACTATTATTATTTCCAGTTGGAGCCGTCGAAGAGCTTGCGTGCCCTGTCTGCCGCACAGACCTATTGCTTTGTTAACAAGACCGGTACAACGGCAGACACTATCTATGCTCCGAAGAAAGGGCTTCTTTCTGATATCTATGCGGGAGACTTGCGTCTGTGTACCTATTATACCTATAACCGTTTGAATACTGACGAATACTCCGAATTCAGTTCTGATTATCAGAAGATATTTAAATTCTCAGCAGAAAGCAGAATAACCACATACCGTCTTTCCATCGCTTATCTGCGTTATGCCGAGGCACTAAACCGTGCGGGATATCCACAGTCGGCGTTTGCGGTTTTGAAATACGGTCTCAATCCCGACAATATCGGAGAACACGTAGACAGTGTTGAGATAAAGGCTGCGGGTAGTCTCATATCATTCGACCCGCTGGTGTTTACGGAAGAGCTTACGATGGGTGTACATTCAATAGGTAGCGGTGAGAGTGCCGCAAACGCTCATTATACGTTACCTATGCCGTCTGAATCCTTGGCCAGCTATGCCGATACCGTGGCATATCAGATTCCTCTTGTAGAGGATATGATAATAAACGAAATGGCCCTTGAGGGAAGTTTTGAAGGAAATCGTTATTATGACCTTATGCGTGTCGCATTGCGAAGAAACGACCCCGGCTATCTTGCTGCACCGGTATCGGAGCGCAACGGTGTGCGTGACGATGCACTTTACACATTATTGATGGATACAAAAAACTGGTACCTTCCTTTGAAATGAAAAGATTATTAATATCACTATTGACAGCATCGGCCGCATTATTGCAGACCGGTGCTGCTGTTATAACTGTTACCGTAAATGACACACGTCATCAGTATATAACCGGTTTCGGAGCGGCAGCCTGTTGGGGGGCGATGGCACCTATTCAGGATGTGAATGTAATTAAACTGCTCTATGGAGAAGATTCTCCTGTAGGTCTGAATATAGTCCGTATGGAGATTTCTCCGAATATGATAGGCAATGTCACCACTCCGTGGGACACTCCATACGACTGGCACGGCTATCTGCCTGTGATAAAGGAGGCCAAGAAGCGCGGTGCAATCATATTCGGCACTCCATGGTCGCCCCCAGGCGATTATAAGACCAACGGTATTGCCGGTGGAGGCAACAGTGAGGAGCAGGGATATCAGCGCGGTGAGCTCAAGCCTTCGGCATATTCGAAGTTCTTCCCGTGGCTTAACTCTTTCCTGGCTTACATGAAGAAGAATGACGCGGCGGTGGATATAGTATCGTTGCAGAACGAACCCGACTGGTGGGTAAACTATTCCGGTTGCCTGTATACTCCGCAGCAACTTCACGACCTGGTGAAGAGTTATGCTTCCAGGCTTGACCGCAAGACCTACGGTGTGCGTCTTATGAATGCCGAGCCTTTAGGATTCAATCCGGAGTATTCTGATATAATGCTTGATGATCCGGAGACGGCAAAGCATATAGATATCATTGCCGGTCATATATACGGTCATGTTCCGCTCGGCAATATGGCCAAGGCTGCAAAGAAGGCCCTGGCCATGGGCAAGGAGGTGTGGATGACAGAGCACAGCGTGAATCCGCGCGGTGATGCGGACAACTCTGTCATAGACCTGCCGACATGGCATGAGGAGATACTCTTTGCAGAAGAGGTCAACGAATGTCTTCTTGCAGGTGGAAACGCATACGTATATTGGTATATGTTGGCCCACTGGTCGTTTGTCGGCAGTGGAGATAAGACAATACAGCCCGGTAACGAATATGGCAAACTGTTGCGTCGCGGCTATATAATGTCACACTTCTCAAAGAACCTGACCGGCTCGACACGCATAGACTTAAACACCAATATATATATAGGCACCAACAGTGCGTTCCAGGCGTCGGCTTTCATCAAGGGAGACTCTATCATAGTGATGGGTATCGACACAACTGCAAATGTCCATACGATGAAGGTGCGTCTGCCGTACAAAGTGAAAGCATGCGAGTGGATAAGCTCTACAGAAGGCAATGTCTATAACAAAACTGCGATAGATGTGGACGGGCCGGTAAAAGAGATCAGTGTGCCGCTGCCCGCACGCAGCATCAATACGTATATATTCACCATAGACAGGACTGCCGACGGAATAACAGACCTGCCGTATGATGAAGAAAAACCTCAGGACGATGCCTTCTATGATATGTATGGCCGTAAGGTGAACGAAGATGCCTTGCAGCGTCACGGTATATACATACATAACGGAAAGAAAATAGTTTATTAGTATTTATCAGTAATTGAATGTTTTCTATATGATGACAAATCGTTTTTTCTTTTTGGCTACTCTGTTGGCAGCGTTTGTTTTCTTCGGAAATACCGGTGTCAAAGCCGATAATATAACCGTAGACGGAAAGTCGCGGAACTATCTGAAATATGTACCTGCGAATTTGCCGGAAAACAGGCCTCTGCTGATTTCATGCCACGGAATGAATCAGGATGCCAATTATCAGAAAGGTCAGATGGCCATAGAGCCGTTGGCAGACAAGGAGAGGTTTGCCGTGGTGTTTCCAAACGGCATAAACAGGGCATGGGACATATCCGGACAGAGCGACATTAACTTTATTCTGAAGTTGATAGACGAGATGGTTGCCTTGCATAAGATAGACCGCGACCGCGTTTATTTGTCAGGGTTCTCCATGGGCGGAATGTTCACTTATCACTGTATGAACAATATCGCCGACCGCATTGCGGCATTTGCTCCTATCAGCGGATATCCTATGTGGGGAGCTTCGGCCAACGCGTCACGTCCGGTGCCCTTGATACATACCCATGGAACAGGTGATGATGTATGTACTTTCGATAAGGTCCAGGGGGTTCTTGACGTATGGATAAAATTCAACAAGTGTAACACCACGCCTTCCGTAACACCAAATTATAAAGGTGCAGGACATGCCACATACCGTAGGTGGAGTGGCGGTACGAACGGTGTGGAGGTCGTGCTTCTCGAATTTGCGGGAAAGGGTCACTGGGTGTCCAATGATGTTGTGAAGACCGGTGAGGAGATATGGAATTTCTGCAGCCGCTATTCTCTTGTGGACCGCAATCCGAAAGTGAATGTTACCGAGCCTGTATCAGGCACTGATGTATACTATGACAATGAGGGTTCAAAGGCAGACTCCATACATCTTGCCGCTGATGTATGGAGTGATTATGGAGATATTGTTAAAGTCGCATTTTATGGTGGCAGCACTCTTATAAAAGAGCTTACAGAGCCTCCTTACGAATGCTGGTGGTTTGGAGTGGGGCGCGGACAACGTATAGTGCGTGTCGTTGCAACAGACGATAAGGGGCGTACAGGTTCGGCCCACAGCATTTTCAACCTTTTGAAGAATACGTCTGATATATCCGGTATTTCTTCCGGATGCGCTTCCGGAGAACGCAGTGTTTATGATGTTTCAGGTAAAAGCGTGTCTCCTTCATCTTCCGGTCTGAAGATAATTGTAGAAGGAGATATGACGGAGGGAAAGAAAGTAAGGAAAGTATTTGTGAGATAGTATATTACATTTTCAAAAGTTATCAGTCATAACCTGACAGATATATGATTAGCCGTGTTTGACTTGGTTTACCGGTCAAACACGGCTAATCATATATTATATCTGTTTATGTAAATGAAATCATAATTCGCTTACATTGTCCGGCCTCTGTATCCATGACAGTCGGGGGAGGTATGTCTCCGGAAACTCAGCCTGTTCTGTATAGGCCTCCGGACGATGCGGATAAAAAGAACTGCGGCGGAAAGTTTTTAACTGTAGAAATTTCTTAAGATATTTTTTATTTATTATCTTTGCATTATGATAAGCTTTACCTCAGCAATTTAAAGCAAGCTTTATTGCGTTCGGTTTGCATTATCCCTGCATATTGAAACAACTTTCGATTTTTACCACAATAATGAAAAGGCATATTGTATTAACTTATCTTATTATTACATTTCTAACAGGTGTTTATGGCCATACAGGATGGTTTATACCTTCCAACCGTTTTTCAAACAGTCAGATTACTGACATTTGTCAGGATCGGTACGGATATATATGGATAGCCACGGAATACGGTCTCAACCGTTTTGACGGTTATCATTTCACAACATATCTCCATCAGCCCGATGATACAACGTCTCTTTGCTGCAATGCGGTTTCAAAGATTTATTGTGACGATGACGGCAGTCTTTGGGTCGGCACAGTGAAAGGATTGGACCGTTTTGACTATGAGAGCAATGTTTTTTATCATTGTCGTTTTAATAATAATTTAAAACCGCGTATAAATGTTATCAGCCGCTTGCGTAACGGCCGTCTGATAGTCGGTACCGCAGGATATGGCCTGCATGTCGTGGAAAAAGACGGCCGTTTGACAGATGTGTCCGATGATTATACTGTACGTAATGAAAATGCTTTTTTCAGCCGTATGTATGAAGACATCCGCGGAAGAGTGTGGAAGAGCGGTTCGGGGAATGTCTTTACTGTAAAAGAAAAAAACGGGAAGATAAAGGAATACGTATCTTCCGTAGGTTCTCCAATTGGCTTTGTAGAGCGTAATGGAGAGGTGCTTATTGCATGTATGCGTGGATTTTTGTCATTTCCCATAGGGGGGGGTAATGTAAAAGAAACAGATATAGACATGTCTGCTATATCCGGTAAAAAGATACCTATCGTTACTGTATATAAAGACAAGGATGAAGATATATATATAGGCACCCGCGGTAACGGTTTGTTCGTTCTGCCTAATAATAGCCGTAAGATAGAGCGTGTTGAGGGAATGGATATAAACACGGCAAAGATATGGGCGATCACACAAGACCGTGACGGTAATACATGGGTCGGATGCCAGTCGAAAGGACTGTTCGTTATTCCCAACAGGCTGCCATGGTTCCGTAACTGGAGCTTTTCTGCGCAAAAAGTTAATCTCAGTTCCACGATAACGTCAGTATGTGAGGGAGACAATGGAATAATATGGTGTACGGTGCAGGGAAACGGTGTATTCGGTTTCGACAACAACGGGAAAATAGTCGCCCGTCCCGTATCCCCGTCTTCCACAGAGTTTATATTCCGTGACAGCAGACGTCAGTATTGGTTGGGAACGGATAACGGATTCTATGTTTATGATCCTGAAACAGGAAAATCCGAAATAAGGGTCAGTTTTGAGTGCAACAAGTTTAATGATATGACCGATGACGGGAAGAATATATATATATCAACATTTTCCCGTGGTTTCTGTGTGTATAACCCAAAGTCTCGCAAGTTGAAAAACTATGTTCAGGGAGCAACAGACGGCAAAGGCAGTCTGTGCAACAACTGGGTTATGTGTATGATGCCCGACCGTAAAGGGCGTGTATGGCTTGGTACGGCATCGGGAGTTTCATGTTTTAGTCCTGCCGATGAGAATTTCAAATCTCTCGGATGGTATTCGTTGCTTGACGGAATTGCGTGTCATTCTCTTTGTGAGACTCAAGACGGACGTATTCTTATAGGTACGGATGAGGGTCTGTATGTATATAATCACAATGACAATAAGGTTGTGGGAATGCCCGGTGGGGAAGTGCTTAAAGATAAGACGGTAGGATATATTGTTGAAGCGAATAACGGTGATATATGGTGTTCTACATCAATGGGTATATGGCAGTATAACAAGCGTAAGAAAAAGTTTATCGGGCATGTTAACGGCAATGGCCTTACCATGAAGGAATACGTAAATTCAGTCGGCCTGCATACTGATGACGATATTGTTTATTTTGGAAATAATGACGGGCTTACGGTGTTCAAGCCGAGTGACATAAAGGAGAATACAGGAAAGATACCGGATATATGTCTGTCGGATTTCCTTATTGCCGGAAAATCTGTAAATACAAATACCGAGTCAAACGGGCATCGTGTTGTAAGCGGCCCTCTTATGACGTCTGACCATTTCACCGTATCATATCTTGACAATACGTTCTCTCTTGAGTTTTCCTTGTTCGATTATGTCGCTCCTGGCAATATAATATACGAATACCGCGTGAATAATGATGATTGGAAAAATAACGGAGAAGGATATAATACCATTACTCTGAGTCATCTGCAGCCGGGAGAATATAATGTTGAGGTGCGTGCTCTGATTGATGGTGCTTATTCCAAAACAAAGAAAATAACTGTGGCTGTAACTCCGCCTTGGTACAAGTCTACGGCAGCATACCTTTTTTATATAATAATGTTCGCAGTTATGGTTGCTTACCTTATTTATCAGTATAATCGTAAAAAGCGCGAGCAGCTGTATGAGGAAAAGATGAAATTCCTTATCAACGCCACTCACGACATACGTTCTCCGCTTACTCTCATAATGAGTCCTTTGGCAAATCTGAAGCGGAGAGTGGGAGAGACCTTCCCCGATTCAATGCGTGATATAGCAACAATAGAACATAATTCCAAGAGGATACTCGATCTTGTGAGCCAGATTCTTGACGTGAGAAAGATTGACAAGCAGCAAATGCACCTGCATTGCCGCCGTACTGATATCGTGGCATTCATAAACGGTATATATAAAATGTTCGAATACAGCGCACAAGAGCGTAACATAAAGTTTGTATTTACCCATTTTGATGAGTCTCTCGATGTATGGATAGACAGGAATCAGTTTGACAAGGTGATTACAAACCTGCTGTCGAATGCCTTCAAGTATACATACGATAACGGTAATATCGAAATAAGGCTTACATCAGATAATACACATTTTGTAATACAGGTCATAGACAGCGGTGTGGGACTGAAGAATGAGAGCCTGAAACATATTTTCGACAGATTCTATCAGGGCGGCAATTCAAGCAGGCTGCATATACCCGGAACAGGAATAGGGCTGAACCTGTGTAAGATGATTGTTGACATGCACCATGGAACGGTTGTTGCCGAAAACAGGACTGATGCCAAGGGCAGTATCTTTACTGTACGTATACCTCTTGGCAATTCTCATTTCTCTTCAGAAGAGATAAGCCGTGAGAAAACTGTTGCCGATAATGCGGTCAAAACCCGTCCGCAGACAAAATACAGGGTGCTTGTGGTGGATGACGACCTGGAGATTGGCCGTTACATAAGTACAGAACTCGGATGCTATTATAAGTTCGGTGTATGTTCAAACGGAAAGGAAGGTCTCAAGGAACTTCTTACAAATGCGTATGATGTTGTGGTGAGCGATGTGATGATGCCGGAGATGGACGGTTTTACCATGTTGCGTATGATAAAGACAAACATAAATCTCAGTCATATTCCGGTGATAATGTTGACATCGAAGTCGGATGTGGGCAACAGACTTGAAGGGTTGGAGCGCGGAGCCGACGCTTTTCTTGCCAAACCGTTTGATATGGAGGAACTTCACATGAATATCGAGAATGTCATCAACAATATGATGAGGCTGAAGAGCAAGTTCTCCGGTGTGCAGAAACAGATGGCCAATATCGAGACAAAAGAAGTGAAGGGAAATGACGAACTGCTTATGGAGCGTATCATGAAAGTTGTGAATGAGCATATCGGTGACAGTGATTTCGGTGTTGACATGATGACAAAGGAAGTCGGTATAAGCCGTGCGCAGCTGCATCGCAAAATGAAGGAACTGGCAGGGGTTTCCGCAGGAGAGTTCATACGCAACATCAGACTTGAGCAGGCTGCCCGCCTGTTGCGTGAGCAGAAGTTGAATATCACACAGGTTGCATATACTGTGGGATTCTCGAATCTTGCACATTTCTCCACGTTATTCCGCAAGTATTTCGGGGTTCCTCCAACGGAATATACAGACAGCAAGCAGAAATAAACGGTATTGTTCCATACAATTTATTAAAAGAAACATATATATAAGTTTGTGAGACGTATAGAATAGCCCGACTCGTAAAGTTGGGCTATTTTTGTGGTCGTAACTAATTATAAAATAAACCTATTCATGAAATTTAAGTTTATCCGTATATTAATATTATTGATATGTGTTTTATCTTTGTCTCTTTTGGCTGAGAATGCTGATTCAGTGCGTCGGCCGGTGAGTGTCGATAATATGGTGTCTGTCATTCATATCAATGTCTCGCCTTCTGCATCTCATAATAAGAACGTAATGGAGCTTAATACAGCCTTATGTGAATGGAAGGCGTGTGGTAATCATTCAAGAGGTGTATAAATGAAAATCGTTGTGAAATAACCATAAAATACAAATAAAAAAATATATGAGACAAACGAGAAAACCATATCTCAGAATGGTTTTTATCTTTGCGGCATGAAAATAAAAACAATCCGTTTAAAATTTTTATTATAACTAAAAAAACCAATTATTATGAAAAAGAACCTTTTACTTAGTCTTGGTATGTTCTTTTCGGCTTCGTTTGCCTGGGCACAAGCTCCCCAGGTGATGTTCGAAGGCTTTGACTCAGAACAGACCAAAGGTGAGACAGAAGTGGGATGGTATGAGTTCATCAACAATCAGGATGGTGACGAGCGTACTATCGAGGATGGTGCAATGCACTTTTACAACACGTTGATAGACGCTTCCAACTGGCAACGTGCAATCAAGTTCAGAAACCTTCCTATTAAGGAACAAACCTCTTATCGTGTATCTTTCGACCTTTGTGGTACAAATGAGTATACGATAGACGGTGAGACAATGAAAAAAGGAACGGCCCGTGTAGCTCTTATGCAGGGACAGGAAAATGGTGACCTGGCGTTCCTTGGCAAAAATGATGAGATGTATACATACGATATTTCTTATTTCCAGGAAAAGGACGATAAGGGATTCCGTAAGTATACAATGATGTTTTATTATGCCAACAATGCCGTTCAGCAAGAGTATTATGCAAAGCATCCTGGTGAGTTGACAGAACTTGCACAAAAGTTCTTCCTGACCTTGAATATGTATACTCCGGGTGACTATTATATAGACAATGTGCTTGTTGAGGAGTCTGAAATTGCAGGAGTGAGGTTCATTGATGATAAGATTCAGGTTAGTTTCGGATATGATACCAACATAAAGGATCTTGTTAAAGCGAATGACGGACGCGTGATATTGCCGAATGACTGTATTACTCTCAGCATCAATGATGAAATAGTAGACGTATTGTCAGTCGAATTGCTCGATGACGGTTTCCTCTATATCTTCTGCGGTGATGTTTATCCGAGTGGCGAAGACGACAAGGTTGTTGTAAGCTTCAGAAATCCGGAGGGTGCAAATCAGATCCAGTATAAGGGCAACAAGCATCCTCGTGTATTTGAAGGTGATGTTGTAGTGCGTGCTTTCAACAATGAAGTAGGCCGTTATGACTACGAGGGAGACATACCTGATGTATTTTCATACGCTTATGAAACTCCGAAACTCGCTAAGGCTGTTCCTGAAAACGGTGCGTTCAATCTCCCCAACAATATTTCTGAGTTTGCGCTCACATTCAACAAAGATGCAGACTGCTCACAGATTGAGGCAACCCTTACAGGTGATAACGGAAGTTCGGAGAAGCTTGCCGCTACACCGGCAGAAGGTCTTTCTAAGGAAGTGGTGTTCAAGCGTGCCGCCACAGGTGATCTTCCTACAGGCGAATATACTCTGCATGTAACTAAGATTTTCCCGGAGAGAATGCTTGGCGAGGATATCTTCGGAGAAGAGACAATAACAATGTATATAGGTCAGGTTGAAGCTGATCCTAATGACACTGCACGTGTGGTATACAAGGACAATTTCAAGGAAAAAGGCGCTAACTACATTCCAGAAGGATGGGAAGTATGTAATGACGGTACGGTTGCTGCAACGGGTGGTGCCGGTTCCGGTCCGCGTATCTTCAATTTTAACGGTGGCGGTGATTTCGATTTCGCATTGTATGTACGTACTGGAAATAATGCAAATGGTGAGGCTGAAGACCAAGGTTATGCACAGTATGGCCAGACAGAAGAATATCTTATTACTTTGGATGAAGGTGACAAATATCAGCTGTCATTTAATGCAGCTGCATGGAAAGGCACTCCTTGGGTTAGGTGCTATGTTATAGCTCCTAACGGAGAAATTGTGATACAGAGCATCAACGAATGTCTGCCGAATCTTAACGGAAATACCGGTTCGTCTACTATGAAATCTACAAAGGTTTCTATGGAATTCAAGGCTCCGGAGACAGGTAACTATAAGATTAAATGGGTTCCATGTGCCAAGGAAGACGGCTCTTCCGCTGCTTGGCTGGAGATTATGATTGCAAACATCCGTCTTGATTACGTGCCAGCTTCTCCCGCATCACGTTATGACGGTATGCTGAAGAATGCCGTTGATGCAGCGAAGGTTTGCCGTGACAATAATAGCGGTGAGCGTTATCTTGGTGAGGCATGGACAGCTCTTGATGAGCTTATCAAGAAATATGACGGTCAGCGTTTCACAGCTCCTTCAGCTTATGAGATAGCTGTTGCCGAACTACAGGAGGCTGTAAATACATTGAATAAGCACGTGTCTCTTATCAATACTTATGACGGACTGATTTCCGGTGACAACAGTGCACAGGCTTTGGTTGACAAGTATGCTGAATCTAAGTTCAATGGAACAGACTATTATCTGAATCTTGTTGAGGCAAACAACAAATATACAGGACGTCTCCTTACAGATGATGCTGAGCTTGAGACAGCCATTGCTGAGTTGACAAAGGTTATCAATATTTGCAAGAACATGTTTACTGAGGCTAATGTAAACGATAAGGGTATCGGTTCTCAGACAGGTACAACAGGTGTGGCAGCTCTTACAGAACGCATACGTACAGGTATTGCTGTGGCAAAGAAGCTTGGTGCGGCAGAAGATAATGAAACTCTTGTGGAGGCAGCAAAAGTTATCACAGACGATGACGATGTTGCTAATGCAGTGAAGAAAGTTGTGAAGACAGAACTTTACGGCAAGCTGAAGAATGCCGATAACGGCCTGTTCGACACTAAGGTTGACGATGTTACATTGGAAGAGTATACAGACTCATTCGATATGACAGTATTTGTGAAGAACCCGAACCTGTATCTGATTAACGACAACAAGCTTGATGCTAATCATCGTGTAACTGACGGTGACGATGTAACTGTTCCTGGATGGAGAATTTCTGTAGGTGAAGGATATGAGGTGACGGTTTCTACAGGTTGGAGTTGGACACTTGGTGAAGACAACCCATACGTAGACGGTATGATTCAGAACTGGGCAAGAGGCTTCCGTGCTGAGCAGACCATTACAGATCTTCCTGCCGGTATATATACAATTATGGGAGGTTTTGGTGAGCGCGAAGCTTCTGCTGAGGCGGAGGACAGCTACTTCTTTATCAAGACATCTGCCGATGAGGAAGACCAAAAGGTTAAGACTCCGGTTATAGGACAGACATTCCCATACAGCAACCTTGCATTTACCAATGTTGTTATCACTGATGGTAAGCTTACTCTCGGTGCTGTTGCATCCGGTGGTTCTCATGTATTCTTCAACAACATCCAGTTGTTCATGAAGAACAGTGCAGAGGGCTTCGACTATGCTGCTGCTTACGAGGAGATTCTTGATGGCATAGACGGTGTAGGTGCAAACAATGCAGAGGTTCGCAAGGTTGAACTTTATGACCTGAACGGACGCCGCATCATTACTGCTAATAAAGGCATCAACATTGTTAAGAAGTATATGAGCGACGGCTCTGTACGCACAGAAAAAGTGATTGTAAAGTAATTGAGTTTTGTTTTTGATTAATGTACCGGCGGACAGGCAATGCTTGTTCGCCGGTATTTTTTTATGCAAGGTTGATATGCTGGGCTTTTGATACGAATAGAAACAGAAAAGAGACAAATGGAAGAGAGATTTAAATGGAAAAGAGATACCTTTGTAAAAGAAACAATAACTTATCAATAACATGAAGCGTATTTTAGTATCTATTATTGCATATTTGACGCTTGCAACAGTTCCGTCATTTTGCATTGTTCAAAATCCTATGTTATGGGCAGACGTGCCTGATCCCGATGTTATAAGGGTCGGTGATTATTATTATATGGTGACCACCACCATGCATCTTATGCCAGGCGGGCCGATAATGCGTTCTAAAGATCTTACCAATTGGGAGACTGTCGGATACTTGTTTGACCGTCTTGAAGACTCACCCAAATATGACATGCGTGAGGGTACGGTATATGGCAGGGGACAGTGGGCCACTTCACTGAAATACCATAACGGAAAGTTCTATGCCCTGTTTGCACCTAACGATAATCCCGGTGGAGAGACTTATATTCTTTCGGCTTATGATGCCGCCGGGCCATGGAAGCTTGTATCACGTATGCGACACTTCCACGATGCTTCGCTATTCTTTGATGACGACGGACGTGTATACGTGTTCTATGGCACGGGACAGCTCCAGGAACTGCTTCCTGACCTCAGCGATGTCAAGCCGGACGGAGTGAACACAACACTTTTCAAGCGTGACGCGGAGGAAACAGGACTGCTTGAAGGTTCACGTGTGATAAAGCATAATGGAAAATATTATTTGCTGATGATTTCATGGCCTAACGGTGGCAAGCGCAGGCAGGTATGCTATAGGGCAGACCGTATAACCGGTCCATACGAGAAGAAAGTGATCTTGCTTGATAATTTTGCCGGTTTTCCATACGTAGGACAAGGAACAATAGTAGATGGAAAGGACGGGAACTGGAACGGTATAATATTCCAGGATCGTGGCGGAGTAGGACGTGTGCTTACCGTAATGCCTTGTCGCTGGATTGACGACTGGCCTATGCTTGGTGACGAGAAAGGAAAAGTGCCTATGGTTGTCAGCGGTGAGCCTTCGTCACTTGTAGAGTCTGATGATTTTACAGAATCAAAGCTTAAGTATTGTTGGCAATGGAATCATAATCCGGTTATGGAAGCATGGTCGCTGACTGAGCGTCCGGGATTTCTCAGACTTAAGACAAACCGTACTGTCAAGAACATTTATGAAGCCCTAAACACTGTTTCCCAGAGAATGGAGGGTCCTCGTTGTTCGGGTATTGTTAAGATGGATATATCACACATGCAGGATGGCGACCGTTGCGGACTGGCGGCCTTTAACGGACATTCCGGTATTCTGACAGTCTGCAAAGAGGGTAAGGGCTGGTATCTTACAATGTCCTCGGCGGTTGTCAATTTGTCCAATAAGGAAAAGAAAGTGAAGGGTGTTGATGAAGAGATAATTGAAAAGGTTGAGATAGACAAGCCGTTGATAGACCTTCGAATTGATGCCGACTTTACTCTTGGTAAGGATATCGCCACATTCCATTACAAGACTGTCGGAGGAGAATGGAAAACAATAGGAAAGCCATATAAGATGAGATTCGACTACAGGCGGCTGTTCATGGGCACCCGTTTCGCAATATTCAATTATGCTACAAAGAAGGCAGGCGGATATGTCGATATAGACGAGTTTGTGTATGATCGTGAGCCGAATTTTGATTCAAAGGCTGTATCTGAAAAACTTATGGAATGTACAGATGCGGCAATAACGAATGTCGGAGGGAATAAATTTCCAAGAATAGACAGTGAACGTCGCGGATGGTTCCGTCTGCATGCGCCTCAGGCAAACAGAGTACAGGTGGATATTGCCGGCAAGAAGTATGATATGCAGCGTGATGCCTCAGGCACATGGTTTGGTGTGACAGATCCCCTTGTCGTGGGATTCCATTATTATTTCCTTTTGGTAGACGGTGTGTCTGTGATAGATCCTGCTACCGACACTTTCTATGGATGTTGCCGGCAGGCAGGAGGCATAGAAGTTCCGGAGGGGCCGGAAGGTGACTATTACCGTCCGCAAGCGGGCGTGCCACAAGGGCAGGTGCGTTTGGTTCAGTATTGGTCGGAAGCGAAGAAGGAATGGCGTAGGGCTATGGTTTATACACCAGCAGAATATGAGAAAGGAAAGAAGAAATATCCGGTGCTTTATCTTCAGCATGGTATGGGTGAGGATGAGACCGGATGGTCGAAGCAAGGTCTGATGCAGAATATCTTGGATAATGCCATTGCAAAAGGTGAGGCAGTACCGATGATTGTTGTAATGGAAAGCGGAGATGTAGAGCAGCCTTTTGATTTCAAAAACGGAGGGCCTAACACTCAGGAACGCAGCCGTTACGGGGCATCGTTCTATGGAGTGATGACGCAAGACCTTATACCTTATATCGATTCGCATTTCCGTACTGTTGCCGACAGGGAACACCGTGCCATGGCCGGTTTGTCATGGGGTGGTCATCAGACATTTGACATTGTGCTTTCCAATATAGATAAGTTTGCATGGATGGGAGGATTCAGCGGAGCTATATTCGGATTGGATATAAAGAAGAATTATGATGGCTTGTTGTCCCGTCCGGAAGAGTTTAATGAGAAGATACATTATCTGTTCCTTGGTTGTGGCAGCGAGGAGAATATGGGAACCATGTCTCTTGTAAAGACATTGAAGGATGCCGGCATAAAAGTTGACAGCTATACTTCTCAGGGTACTCACCACGAATGGCTTACATGGCGCCGTTGTCTGAACAGGTTTATTCCAAATATATTTAAGAAGCAGAAGTAATAAAAAAACAGGATAAAATGAGAGTAAAACTGTTTTTATTTGCGGTGTTGCTGCCTGTGTGCACGGTTATTGGCCGGACATTCCGTATAGATAACGCTGTTATATGTCATGACAAGAATGAGCCGGTGGCTGTATTAAAGGCTATTAGCGGTCTTCAGGATGATGTCTGGAGAGTGACAGGAGCGAGACCGGAGATTACTACCGGCAAGTGCAAGGGGCTGCGGGTTGTTGTCGGCACTTATGGTGTGAGCAGGCAGATTGCCTCATTGGTTAAGTCTGGAGTGTTGAAAGAGAAAGACCTGAAAGGTAGATGGGAAAGTTATGTCATTACGGTTACCGATGAAAAGAATCCATGCCTTGTGATAGCCGGAAGCGACAGGCGCGGAACAGCTTATGGGATATATGAGATTTCCAGACAGATAGGAGTGTCGCCATGGTATTGGTGGGCAGATGTGCCTGTGCCTCATAAAAATACGGCAACGGTAGACTTTGATTATTATGCTTCCACTGAGCCTTCGGTGAAGTATCGGGGGATATTTATCAATGATGAGGACTGGGGGATGAAGCCGTGGGCTGCCGCCAACTATGAAAAAGAGCTTGGCGATATCGGTCCGCGTACTTATGCCAGAGTGTGTGAGCTGCTTCTGCGTCTTAAGGGGAATATGCTTGCTCCGGCAATGCATTCATGTACGGGTGCTTTCTATTCGCATCCGGAGAGCAAGTTGGTGGCCGATTCATTCGGAATAATCATAACCACTTCCCATTGCGAACCGCTTCTTCTCAATAATGCGGCAAAGAGTGAATGGGATTCCAAACGTGACGGAGAATGGAATTATAAGACAAACAAGGATGCTATTGTGGGCAAGTGGGAAGCCAGGCTTGGGGAAGCTTCGCAGTTTGAAAACATATATACCCTTGCCATGCGTGGAGTACATGATGAGGGAATGCGTGGAAACCTGCCTATGAATGAGCGCGTGCCTCTTATTCAGCAAGTGATAAGCGACCAGCGTGAGATGATAGGAAGGCATACGGGTAAGAGTATTCTTGATGTTCCGCAGATATTTGTTCCGTATAAGGAGACAATGGACATTTATGAGAACGGATTACGTGTTCCAGATGATGTCACGCTTGTATGGGTTGATGATAATTATGGATATATGAAGCGTGTGTCTGATGAAAATGAAAGAAAAAGAAGCGGGCGTGCCGGTGTGTATTATCATCTGTCGTATCTTGGTGCGCCTCATGACTATTTGTGGCTGAACACAACAGCACCGGTGCTTATGTATGAGGAACTGAAGAAATCATACGATACTGGTGCCGACAGATACTGGCTTCTGAATGTCGGAGATATTAAGCCGATGGAAATGGGTATGCAGACATTCTTTGACATGGCATGGGATTTTTCCTCATTCAATATTGATAATGTAAATAATCATCAGGCGGAAATGCTTGCCGGAATATTCGGTGGCAGATATAAGGAAGAGTTTCAGGAAATACTTGACGGATATTACAGGCTGGCATGGATCCGTAAGCCTGAATATATGGGATTCGAATACGAATGGGATGATGCCGCCCATACAGGATTGCGTGATACAGAGTTCTCTTTTGTAAATTATAACGATGCCCAGAAACGGTTGGCGGACTATGAAAGCCTGTCAGATCGTGTGGAGGTCATAGCCCGTTCTCTGCCTGATGGCAACACTTCTGTCAGAGAGTCTTTTTTCCAATTTTTACAGTATCCTGTGCAGGCTGCATATCAGATGAACCGCAAATTCATAATGGCTCAACTTAATCATGAGCAGCATTCGGCAGGTAATTTGGCGGAAGCCAATTGGGCCGCGCGAGCGATGGAACAGGCCTATGACAGCATAAAGGCGTTGAATTTGAGATATAATACAATGCTTGGAGGCAAATGGAAGGGGATGATGGCGGTTCCTCCGGGATATACTGCGCTTTATCATAAAAAACCGGATGTCGTTTACACTGATGGTGCGGGTGAGATATATCCGGGCGACTTGTTTAAGATTTGTAATGAGAAAATGGAACTGAGAGACTGTCATGTTGTAGACCTGTCCCGTTATTCCAAGGCTATGGACGATGTGAGGATAATAAAAGGCATAGGATATGACTGGCAGGTTCTGCAGCTTGGCGAGCCTTGTAAGACATCAGGAAATAAAAAAAGTGAGCATTTGTTTGCTGCGGAATACACATTCCCGAAGGTTGACCGTGATTCTGTCGACGTTATAATTTATACAGTTCCGTTCTGGCCTCTGCATGCCGGTCGCGGCAATGCCATAAGTGTGTCTGTTGATGGAGGTGAGAAGCAGATTTTTGATAATAAGTTCGCAGAGTATTCACGCGGATGGAAAGATCAGGTGATGCGGAATGGTGCTGAGTGCCGGATGAGATTTGCTGTGGATAAAGACCGCTTCAGTCATACCTTGTCATTCTTTGCCGGTGATTCCGGACAGATGATTCAGCGTGTGATTATAGACTGGGGAGGATTAAAACAGTCGTATATAGGTCCTTCGGTAAAATAATCATTAAGAATGAAGAAGATGAAAAAAGTAATATTTCTATTTACGTTTCTTGTAGCGGCATTCTGCTGCGGACATGCCCAGGAGCATAAGTTGTGGTATGGTGTCCCTGCTGCACATTGGCTTGAGGCATTGCCGGTGGGCAATTCACATCTTGGAGCTATGGTTTATGGTGGGACGGATGTGGAGGAAATCCAGTTGAATGAAGAGACATTCTGGTCTGGCTCTCCTTATAATAACAACAGTATAGACGCAAAGGAACATTTACAGGAAGTCAGGAATCTCATATTTGAAGGTAATGAGAGAGAGGCGCATAGGCTCATAGACAAGTATTTCGTGAAAGGGCCGCATGGAATGCGCTATCTTTCATTGGGAAGTCTGAAGCTGGCAATGGGACATAATAATGTCAGTGATTATTATCGTGATTTGAATTTGGGTGATGCCACATCTACGGTACGTTATCTGTGTGACGGTGTGAAGTATGAGAGAACGGTATTTGCCTCTCTTTCGGATGATGTGATAATTGTCAGACTGAATGCCGGTGGTAAGGGACGGCTTAATTTCCGGCTTTCTCATGCTTGTCCGTTGAAAAATAAGGTTTCTGTAGAGGATAATGAACTGACTGCTATAATAGATAATGTAGAACAGGAGGGTATTTCGGGGGGACTTACAGCCGAACTTAAGGTCGTTGTAGAAAGTGATGGAACTGTTGCTGCTGGTAATGACTGTATTGATGTCAAGTCAGGAACCGTAGCGACGCTTTATATCGTTGCCGCAACCAATTTTGTTAATTATAAGGATATAACAGGAAATCCTTCTTTAAGGAACCAAAAAGTGTTGGAGGCGGTAAAGGGAAAGTCATACAGGCAATTGCTGTCAAGGCATGTCGGTAAATATCGTAATCAGTATGACCGCGTGTCGTTGACTTTGGATAAGTCTGCAAGTTCATCGTTTGCTACAGACAGACGTCTTGCCGCTTTTTCCGATGGTACGGATATGGATTTTGTTTCCCTTATGATGCAATATGGACGTTATCTGCTTATATCATCTTCGCAGTATGGCGGACAGCCAGCAAATCTTCAAGGAGTGTGGAATAATAAGATGAACGCTCCTTGGGATTCCAAGTATACAATCAACATCAATACAGAGATGAACTATTGGATTGCAGACATAGGTAATATCGGAGAGACTGCGGAACCGTTGTTCTCAATGTTGAAGGACCTTAGCAAGACAGGTGTGGAGACTGCGCGCGGAATGTATGGGTGCGGTGGATGGATGGCTCATCATAATACAGACCTGTGGCGTGTATCCGGGGTGGTAGACGGTACGACATGGGGGATGTTTCCTACTGGCGGAGCCTGGTTGTCTACACATATATGGCAGCATTATCTGTTTACTGGCGACAAAAGGTTTCTTGCCGAAAATTATGAGGTGATGAAAGGTGCTGCAGACTTTCTTGTTGATTATTTGCAGCGTCATCCTAAATATGGATGGCTTGTAACAGTGCCGACAGTATCTCCTGAACACGGACCGGAGGGTAAGGGTACAACGGTGACATCGGGCGCTACGATGGATAATCAGATTGTATTTGACGTTCTTAATAATGTGCTTTGTGCGATGGATGTTCTTGGAAAAGAAGACCGTGATTATGAGGACAGGTTGCGTAATGCCATAAGTCAGCTGCCTCCGATGCAAATCGGACGTCACGGACAGTTGCAGGAATGGTTGCAGGATGCAGACAATCCTAAGGATGAACACCGTCATATATCTCATTTGTATGGTCTGTATCCTTCCAATCAGATATCGCCTTACACTAATCCGGAATTGTTTACTGCTGCGGCAAATACGTTGAAGCAGCGTGGAGACATGGCCACAGGATGGAGTCTCGGATGGAAGATAAATTTCTGGGCACGTATGCTTGACGGTAATCATGCTTTCCGTATAATAAGGAATATGCTTCATATTCTGCCGGACGACAGTAAGGTCAAAGAGTATCCCGACGGCCGTACTTATCCGAATTTGTTTGATGCTCATCCGCCTTTCCAGATAGATGGCAATTTCGGCTGTGCGGCAGGTATATGCGAGATGCTTGTGCAGAGTCATGACGGTGCTGTTCATCTTCTGCCGGCCTTGCCTGATGAATGGAAAAACGGTGAGGTGAAAGGACTGTTGACACGTGGAGGTTTTGAGGTTGATGTTAAATGGTCGGAAGGAAAGCTGGACAAGGCTGTCGTGCGTTCAAAGATTGGCGGCACATTACGTTTACGTTCTTATGTACCGTTGAAGATGAAAGGGCTTCGCGAAGCAAATGGAGACTGTGCCAATCCTTTGTTGTGTAAGGCCGGTATAAAGAAGCCGTTGAAGTCGGGAGAGTTGAAGGATTTCAGGTGCCTGCCGGTTCGTAAAGTATATGAATATGATATAGATACCAAGGCCGGACATACGTATACGGCATATTCCATGAAATGATTTATATGATGTAATATGAAAAAGATTTGCTGTATTTCTTTTTGGGGATTGTTTTTTTCCTTATGTGTAAGTGCAGGCTGCCGTATGGAAGAATGCAAGCTGCCATGCCGTTTGCTGAACGGATTTACAGAATGGGATTATTCAGTATGTCTGCCGGACAGTTATGATAAGAACAAGGATAGGAGGTATCCGGTTCTTTATCTGCTCCATGGTGGAGGATGTCCTCACACGCAGTGGGAAGAGCATGGTGGACTGACGGCTTTGGTTGATGAATTGGTGAATGATGGTGATATGGAGGAAATGATAATAGTATGTCCTGAAGCCAACAAGCATCGCATGAGCTGGATGAATGATAAGTTATGGACTTATGAAGATTTCTTTTTCATGGAGTTTATGCCATATATAGAGAAGACATACCGTGTGCGTGCCGACAAATATTCACGCTCTATCGGTGGTTTTTCAATGGGCGGTGGCGGAGCTGTTGTTTACGGATTACATCATCCGGAGTTGTTCCGTGTTGTCTATAATATGACAGGATATCTTCGCAGGCAACATCTTGATTTTCTCAAGAATGATCCGTTAGGTGAATGGCGTCAGCAGGCAGTGGAGCGTAATAATCCTATTCGTACTGTAATTGAAGGTTCAAAGAATGATGTTGACAGATGGAAAACTGTCAGCTGGTTTGTTGATTGCGGTAATGGCGATTTCACGTTTGATGCAAACAGAGATTTTGTGGAGGCATTGAAAGAGAGAGGAATAGTATACGACTGGAGAACAGGTTCGGGCAGTCATGATTGGAATTATTGGCGGAAAGCTCTGCGCCGTACATTGAAAGTTGTAGGAGGCGATTCAAAGCCGTCGGCATGGAATGTCCGCAGGGCGGAATATCCGCGTGTGACAAAAGACCACAGAGTCGTTTTTCGCATGAAGGCTCCGGAAGCGAAACATCTGGTTGTAGACCTTGGCCGCCGTTATGAGATGTCAAAAGACTCAGAAGGGTATTGGACCTGTGTCACGGATCCGCAGAGCGAAGGTTTTCATTATTATTTTCTTGTAGCTGACGGATTGCGTGTTGCCGATCCTAATACTGAGACATTTTTCGGATGTAGCCAGATGGCGAGCGGTATGGAGATTCCATACGCAGAGGATGTGGATAAGTTTGAATGGAAGGATGTGCCGCACGGTGATGTGCATAGGATACGATATTATTCCGATGTGGAAAAGGCATGGAGGTTTTTATATGTTTACACTCCGGCCGGATATGAAGACAACGACTCCCGCTATCCTGTACTCTATTTGCAGCATGGAGGAGGAGAGGATGAACGTGGATGGAGCAATCAAGGGCTTTGCGACATAATACTTGACAATCTGATTTCAGAGAAGAAGGCTGTACCGATGATTGTGGTCATGGCTGACGGCAATACGAAGGATTTTACTTCGGAACTGCTAAAGTGTGTCATGCCTTTGGCTGAGAAAAGATTCAGAATAATGGACGGCCGTGATAATCGTGCCTTGGCCGGATTGTCAATGGGTGGAATCCAGACATTGTCAACCGTCGTGAGGTATCCTGATAAATTTGCGTACGTCGGGGTTTTCAGTTCCGGATGGTTCCGCACATCCCAGTCTTTTATGGCTGATGCTTCCGGTGAGCCTTATTATAAAATGCTCTCCAAGCGTCCTGAATATTATAACAGTCAGTTCCGGCAGTTTTGGTTCTCTATGGGAGGAAAGGAAGACATCGCATACGATAACTGCAAGGCTATGCTTGAACGTATGGATGATATGGGTATACATTATACCTATTATGAATATCCCGGAGGTCATACATGGCCTGTATGGAGGGAGAGCCTGTGGAAATTCGCACAATTATTATTTAAATAACACGATATGAAAAAATCATTATTAATATCAGCTTTGGCTATGGCGACGACAGTTGCCGGTGCACAGAATCCTATTGTCCAAACAAGATATACGGCTGATCCTGCTCCTATGGTTTCGGGTGACAGGCTGTATCTTTATACAAGTCATGATGAGGCAGGAGCGGATTTCTTCTGGATGTATAACTGGCGTTTGTATTCAACGTCAGATATGGTAAACTGGACAGACCATGGCATGCCGTTGAGCCTGGATACATTTTCATGGGCTGATGATCGGGCATGGGCAGCGCAGTGTATAGAGCGTGACGGAAAGTATTACTGGTATATATGTGCCCATTCAAAACTTACTAATGCAATGGCTATAGGTGTTGCTGTTGGAGACAGTCCTACAGGTCCTTTCCGCGATGCTATAGGAAAACCTCTTGTGGATAACGGCACCTGGGATAATATAGACCCGACTGTGATGATAGATGATGACAGTCAGGCATGGGTGTTTTGGGGTAATCCGAATATATATTATATCCGTCTCAACCGCGATATGATTTCATACAGCGGAAAAGTGGAGAAGGTGGAACAGACCGTAGAAGGTTTTGGAGCTCCGGATATGAAACTGAGAAAAAAAGATGTGAAATATAAGGACTGTTATACAGAAGGTCCGTGGTTGATGAAGCGTGATAAGCTTTATTATCTTCTTTATGCGGCAGGAGGTGTGCCCGAGCATATAGCTTATTCTACAGCCAAGAAACCTACAGGCCCGTGGAAATATCGTGGTGAGATTATGCCGTTAAGTAAGACAGGCTCGTTTACAAATCATTGCGGTGTGGCGGACTTCAAGGGACATAGTTATTTCTTTTATCATACCGGAAAACTTCCCGGTGGCGGAGGATTCGGACGCAGTGCGGCTGTTGAGGAGTTCAAATATAATCCTGACGGCACATTCCCTATTATCAATCCCACGGATGAGGGTGTGAAGCCGGTAGGCACATTAAATCCTTTCATAAGGACAGAAGCAGAGACAATGGCATTCTCAAAAGGAGTTGAGACCGAGAATAACGATCGTACAGGAGTGTATGTGTCGGAAATAAACAATGGAGACTGGACTAAAGTGCGTGAGGTGGATTTTGGCAACAGGCAGTATGCAAAGTTCAAAGTGTGTGCGGCATCCGCATTGCAGGGAGGAAAGATAGAAGTCAGGGCTGACAGTATAGGCGGAACATTAATTGCAACTGTTGAGATACCTTCCACTGGAGGATGGGAAGAATGGAAAGAGTTTGAGGTTCCGGTAAAAAGTGTCGTTGACGGTAAGCATGATATCTATTTTGTATATAAGGGATATAAAGGGTGTAAGCTGTTTAATTTTGACTGGTGGAAATTTGAATAAAAACATATTTGAATAAAAACATATAATGTAATAAATATGAAGAAACTGTTTTTTATGTCGTTGTCTGCTGTCTGTCCTCTGTTGGGCTTCGCAGCAGAATATCTGGTGAATAGTCCTGACGGACGTATTGCTGTCACTGTTTCCGATGACGGAGGACGTGCGATGTATGAGGTAAAGTATGATGATAAGGTGTTTATAGGAAAGTCGGAACTCGGACTCGTGACAAATATAGGTGATTTCAGCCGCGACCTTATCTTAAGCAACGTTGACAGGAAAAGCATAAGCGAAAGCTATGAGCTTCGCAATATAAAGTGCAGTCATGTTGATTATTCTGCCAATGAAATGGTTTGCAGTTTTGAAAAAGACGGTAGCCGGGTTATGGCTGTGGTGTTTCGTGTCAGCAATCGTGATGTGGCTTTCCGCTATGTTGTCAATGCCCCGAAGGGAAAGTTCTGCTGTGTAGTAAAGGAAGAGAAGACCTCTTTCAGAATGCCAGTAGGCACAACCACTTTCCTTTGTCCGCAATCAAAGCCGATGACAGGTTTTGCCGGTACAGCCCCGAGTTATGAGACAAGATATACATGTGACGGGCCTATAGGAAAGAACGGATGGAGTTTTGGATATACATTCCCGTGTCTTTTCCGTAACGGTGATAACGGGTGGGTGCTTCTTTCCGAGACCGGTACGGACGGAAACTATTGCGGATGCAGACTTCTTGGAGAATCGGACGGTAATTACAGAGTGGGGTTCCCAATGGCGGAGGAATGCAATGGCTGGGGAGACACTACAGTACAGATGGCATTGCCTGGTGAGACTCCGTGGCGGACAATAACCTTAGGTGCTACGTTGGCAAATATTGTTGAAACGACTGTAGCATGGGATCTTGTAAAGCCCAAGTATACTACCGGCCATAAATATGAGTACGGTAAGGGTACCTGGTCATGGATTATCGGCATGGACTCAAGTTGTAATTTTGACGAGCAGCGCCGTTATATAGATTTTGCCGCTGCAATGGGTTATCGTTCCGTTCTCATTGATGCGCTTTGGGATGTTCAGATCGGTTATGACCGTATAGAGCAGCTTGCCGAATATGGCAGACAAAAGGGTGTTGGGCTTTATCTTTGGTATAACTCAAACGGTTCCTGGAATCATGCACCGCAGTCACCGCGCGGCATAATGAATGACCCGATAAAACGTAAGGAAGAAATGCGCTGGATGAAAAAGGCCGGGATACTTGGTATAAAGGTCGACTTCTTTGGTGGCGACAAACAAATGATGATGCAGCTCTATGAACAGATACTTACCGATGCCAATGACAACAACCTGCTTGTAATTTTCCACGGTTGCACATTGCCGCGCGGATGGGAGCGCATGTATCCCAATTATGCTGCCAGTGAGGCTGTGCTTGCAAGCGAGAATCTCCATTTCTCACAAGGATCTTGCGATACCGAGGCTCATTGCGGAACTATACATCCGTTTATCCGAAACACTGTCGGTTCGATGGATTTCGGAGGCTCTGCGCTGAATAAGTTCTATAATGCCAATAATAAAACCGGAAGCCGGCGTGTGACCACAGACGTGTATGCGCTTGCCACAGCAGTGCTTTTCCAAAGTCCTGTGCAGCATTTCGCACTTGCCCCGAACAATCTCGACGATGCTCCGACATGGGCGATAGATTTTATGAAGCAGGTGCCCACAACATGGGATGAGGTTAGATTTGTTGATGGTTATCCCGGACGTTATGTTATCATGGCACGCCGTTCTGGCGACAAGTGGTATGTTGCAGGAATAAATGCGACGGGTGAGCCGCTTAAAAAAACACTTGCATTGCCTATGTTTGATGCCGGAAAAACGGTTAATATGTATATGAATGACAAGCTTTCCAATGTGAAAGTTTCTAAGAAAAAGACAGTGAGTGTTGTCATTCCTGACAACGGTGGTGTTGTAATAACTGATTGAGACATGCCTTTATGGTATTATTACTAAACATGAACAATGATAATTAGAGAAATAATATTTACGCTTTTCACGCTGTTGCTCATGCCTGTATCTGGCATGGCACAGTCGTGGACAGCTGACAACGGAAACGGTACATATACAAACCCGCTGTTTTATGATGAGTTTTCCGACCCGGATATAATACGTGTGGGTGAGGACTTTTACCTTGCAGGAACAACGATGCATTGTCTGCCAGGACTGATAGTCTTGCATTCGAAGGATCTTGTGAATTGGGAGCTTGCAAGCTACTGTATGGAAAACTTCAATTTAGGCGACCAGTTCAGGCTTGTCAATGGCAAGGAAGCCTATGGGCAGGGGATATGGGCGCCTTGTATCCGTTATCATGACGGAAAGTTCTACGTATTTTCAAATATCAACGGATTAGGGATGCAGGTGTTTATTTCCGACAGCCCCAACGGTCCGTGGACACATAAGAACATGGGAGGAAATATCTATGATCTTAGTGTCCTGTTCGATGATGATGGAAGAGTATATGCCGTGCATAAGTATGGTTCGGTGCAGCTTACGGAGCTTAAGCCCGATCTGAGCGGTATTGTCGAGGGAAGCACCCGTGAAATAATTCCAGAAGGAAACGCCATGGGTGAAGGACATCATATATATAAAATACGTGGAAAGTATTATATCATAAGTGCGGACTACTCCCCTATGGGGCGTATGCAGTGTGCGCGTGCCGACAGAATAGAGGGACCATACGAGACGGTTACTATATGTCAGCGAGAGTCTTTCGGTACCCCTATAGGTCATTTGGTTCATAATGTTGGTCTCGGACGTCCTGTTCCTGGTGAAGGATTTAAGTTCAATATAGGCGGCCAGGGCGGCAACCGTCTCGGATGTGCCACGGTACATCAGGGTGGAATAGTGGATCTTCCGAACGGGGATTGGTGGGGGATATCCATGCTTGACTTTACATCTGTCGGGCGGACAGTGGCTCTGTCACCGGTGACATGGAAGAACGGATGGCCTTACTTTGGCCTTGACGGCAATTTGGGGCGTGTTCCCCGTACGTGGATTAAGCCCTCTGTTGGTAAGGATGAGGTTCCGCATGCGCCATATATGCGCAGTGACGATTTCAACGGAAAGAGTTTGCGTGATGTCTGGCAATGGAATCATGAGCCTGTCGCCGGGAAATGGAAACTTGCCGGAGGAAAACTGCGTTTGAACACTATGCCTGCAAAGGACTATCTGTGGGCCCGCAATACCCTTACCCAGCGCGGTATTGGTCCTGTTTCCGCTGCAACCGTGGAATTAGAGTTCTCTCATCTTAAGGATGGTGACATTGCCGGCATAGGTCTTCTCAATATGCCGTACGCATGGCTTGCTGTGGAGCGCAACGGGAATAGTTTCTTGTTGAGGATGAAGGACCAGAATGGAGATAGGGTGACAGATGGTGTTGCAGTATCCCCCAAGTCTGTGCTGTATCTTCGTGTGACAGGTGATTTTGATAATGATATTGCTCATTTCAGCTATAGTATTGATGGCCGCAACTATATAAATATAGGCGCAGAAGTGCTTATGCCTTATCAGTTGAAGACTTTTCAGGGCACACGATATTCTCTTTTTGCCTATAACAGGAAAGGAAAGAATGGAGGATATGCCGAGTTTGACAACTTCAATATAGAAGAACCGCTTGCAGACAGAAGCGGTAACTTGCCTCTTGGAAAGGTTGTCACTTTTACGAATCTTGGTAACGGTGACAGGATGCTGGCCATGAAACATGGAATAGTCCATAATGCCGGTCTCGGATCACGTGAATATGACAGTGAAGCCGTGCGCTTCCTTGTACATGACAGAGGCAATGGCCGTGTGGTGCTTGAGGCCATGAACGGTGCCGGTTTTGTTACGGTGGTTGGCGAAGGACTTTCCGCTGATGTGAGGCTTATGAAGAAAGAAACGGAAGGAAGCCTGCTCATGTGGCAGGATATGCTGAGAGGACAGTGTATGCTTATGTCTATGCATACCCGTCGTTTCATCGGTTGTTCGCCTACTACCGGAGAACCGTATTCGGCTGATAATGCCGGCGCAACCCCTGACCGTAAAAATGGAACAGTGTTCCAGGTAGAAATAATAAACTAAAACAATTGTAATTTATGAAACGACTGACTGTTTTTATTTTCCTTTTGACGAATATTATATTTGGTTTTGCCGCCGGACGGTTCATTTCTTTTTCTTCGTCTGACGGAGATGTATTGTCTTTGAATGGTGCAACCGTCGGCTGTGATGCCGGTGAGCATAAGAGCGTACGTATGGCTATGGAGAATCTTCTTGGCGATATGGAGAAAGTCACCGGGGTGCGCCCGTCTTCAACGTCCGGCATGCCTACTGTACTTATTGGCACTGTCGGGGTTAACAGCCAAATAGACAAGTGGGTTAAGCAAGGCAAACTTGCCGACTTGAAAGGAAAAAACGAGAAATATATAATAAAGACAATCGACGGCCAGCTTGTCATTGCCGGCAGCGACAAGCGCGGAACGGTATACGGAATATATGAGTTGTCTCAGCAGATAGGTGTGTCGCCATGGTATTACTGGGCAGATGTGCCTGTGGAGAGACATGCGGACCTTTATGTGATTAAAGGTGAATATACCGATGGTGAACCGGCTGTGCGTTATCGCGGTCTGTTTCTTAATGATGAGGCTCCATGCCTTACATCATGGGTGAAGAACACTTTCGGCACCAATTACGGTGATCATCGTTTCTATGAGAAAGTTTATGAACTCATTCTCCGGCTGAAGGGTAACTTCCTTTGGCCTGCAATGTGGGGATGGGCGTTTTATGCAGACGATCCGGAGAACTCGAGGCTGGCGGATGATATGGGCATAATCATCGGAACTTCACACCATGAGCCTATGGGACGCAACCATCAGGAGTGGGCCCGCAAGCGCAGGCAGTATGGCGCATGGAACTATCAGACGAACCAGAAGGTATTGGACCAATTTTTTACAGAAGGTATCGAGAGGATAAAGAATACGGATGATATAGTGACCATAGGCATGCGCGGTGACGGTGATGAGGCTATGAGTGAGGAAGCCGATACCAAATTGTTGGAACGTATCGTTGAGAACCAGCGAAAGATTATAAGCAAGGTCACGGGAAAGCCGGCGTCCAAAACTCCACAAGTGTGGGCTTTATATAAAGAGGTGTTGGATTATTATGACAAGGGCATGCGTGTGCCGGATGATGTTATAATGCTTCTATGTGACGACAATTGGGGAAATGTGCGCCGTGTGCCTAATGCCAATGAAAGAAAGCATAAGGGAGGATGGGGACTCTATTATCATGTCGACTATGTAGGTGCGCCAAGAAATTCCAAGTGGATAAACGCCACTCCTACGCAGAATATGTGGGAGCAACTTTCACTTGCACATCAGAACGGTCTCGACCGTTTATGGATACTTAATGTCGGTGATCTAAAGCCAATGGAATATCCAATAACGCTTTTTATGGATATGGCATGGAATCCGGATGTGATAAAGACTGTGTCTTATGCTGGGGAGACTGTGGCTGATGTAGCGGCGCATACACGTGAGTTTTGTCGCCGTCAGTTCGGTGAGTTACAGGCAGATGAAGCTGCACGTATCCTGAATCTTTGCTGCAAGTATAACGGACGTTCGACAGCGGAAATGCTTGATGCTACTACATATAATCTTGCTTCGGGAGAATGGAAGCGTGTGGCCGATGACTACATGCGTCTGGAGGCAGAGGCTCTGCGTCAATATATCACACTTGACAGCCGCTATCGTGACGCATACAATGAACTGATCCTTTTCCCTGTTCAGGCCATGGCAAACCTTCATCAGATGTATTATGCCCAGGCTATGAACAACAGTCTTTATAAGAATAACGACCCGGAAGCAAACTTGTGGGCAGACCGTACTGTGGCGGCTTTCCGTCGCGATTCTATGTTGTGTGCCGCTTATAATAATGATATTGCTGGTGGCAAATGGCGCGGAATGATGATTCAGAAGCATATCGGATACAAGTCTTGGGACGATAATTTCAGAGCAGACATTCTGCCTGAGGTTTATCGGATAGAGCCGGCATGCGGAGGTTTTGTATTCGAGTCCAAGAACGGATATGTGGCCATTGAGGCTGGGCATTATTTCAGCAGTAAGGCTTCTGACGGCACAGAATGGGTTTTCATACCGGATATGGGCCGTACACTTGGAGCAATGTCGCTGATGCCTTATGACAAACCGGCAGAAGGAGCCTCTCTCACATATAGGTTCCGTCTTGATAAAGCTGTTGATGATGATGCCGTGCTGCATGTTGTAGTTAAGTCTACGCTTGATTATCTCAACAAGGGCGGACTTTTATATACTGTTTCCATAGACGGTGGCAAACCGCAGACCGTGAACTTCAATTCACGGCTTAACGAGCATCCCGACAATATCTATTCAATATATTATCCCACTGTTGCACGCCGTGTAGTGGAGAGCAAGGTGTCGATAGGCAAACTTGGTGATGGTGAGCATACCATAACGTTTGCTCCAAAAGATCCGGCCATAGTGCTTGAGAAGCTGGTGGTGAATTTCGGAGGTTACAGTCCCGGATATCTGTTCGGTGAGGAGTCACCGCATTTCAGGAAATAGAGATATATAAATGTGTTTTAAAATATAACATATAGTGGTTTTAATAATTATAGCAAAGCAATGAAAAAACTGTTTTTATCGGTAGCCATGCTTTTGGCCGTTTTCGTCTTACAGGCTCAGACCGCCACATTCAAATATTTCAAGTATGACGGAAAGGATGTCCGTTTCGACAAGAAGTATGATCCGGCAAGCCAATATCTTAATCCGATTCTTGCAGGATTCTATCCTGATCCGTCGATGTGCCGTGTAGGCGACACGTATTATCTTGTGAACTCATCATTCTCGTTTTTTCCGGGTGTGCCTATTTTTACGAGCAAAGACCTTGTAAACTGGAAACAACTCGGACATGTTCTCGACCGAGAGAGCCAGCTTCCGCTTGGCAACCAGAATGTATCTGGAGGTATTTTTGCACCTGCCATTACCTATAATCCTAAGAACAAGACATTCTATATGATAACCACGAATGTCGGACGCGGCAATTTCTTTGTGAAGACCCAGGACCCGGCAAAGGGGTGGGGTGAGCCTGTTTATCTCAAGGAGGTGGGCGGCATCGATCCTTCATTTTTCTTCGACAAGGATGGAAAGGGGTATATCGTGAACAACGATGAACCTGTGGGCGGTCACGATTATGAAGGACAGCGCTCGATATTCATCCACGAGTTCGATGCAAAAACCGACAAGGTCGTGGGTGAACAGAAGGAGATTTTGCGTGGAGGCACTCATGTGGAGAAGAATCCTATATGGATAGAAGGTCCGCATCTGTTCCGTGTCGGAAAATACTACTATCTGATGTGTGCTGAAGGAGGTACTGGCGCATGGCACAGCGAAGTTATCCTTCGTGCTAAAAACCCCATGGGACCTTGGGAGGAGTTCAACGGTAATCCTATACTGACACAGCGTACGGGCCTTAATCCAGACAGGCCTGATATTGTGACAAGTGCCGGACACGCAGACATTGTGCAGACAAAAAAAGGGGATTGGTGGGCAGTGTTCCTCGGATGCCGTCCATACGAGGACGACTTCTACAATACAGGGCGTGACACATATCTGTTGCCGGTGACATGGAAAGACGGATGGCCGGTGATATTGGAAAAGAATACCGCAATACCGACAGTGAATGAGAAGGCGGATATTATTCCTGTAGACGACCAAACCATGAATACAGGCAATTTTTCCTATACAGACCGTTTTGACACTCCAAAGCTTGATATACGGTGGATGTTCCTGCGCAATCCCTCGGATTTCTACCGCATTGACAATGGTCTTGTGATTACACCTAAGCCTGTTGACATTTCGGAACGCAAGTCGCCTTCCGCTATTTTCTGCCGTCAGCAGCATACCGATTTTGCCGCAGAGACACAGGTTGATTTCAGTCCTGCAACAGAAAAAGATCTTGCCGGTTTCACTCTCTTGCAGAATGAAGACTATAATTTCACTTTTGGCAAGACCTTGCTTGGTGGCCGCAAGGCCGTGGTTCTTACCCGTGCAGAGAAAGGCCGTGTCGTTGTTGGTTCGGCATTCCTTACATCTGATGCTCCCTTACGCCTGAAGATAGAAGGCCGCGGGCGTTATTACGACTTCTATTATGCCGAGCAGGGAAAAGACTGGCAGCTTCTTGCCCGTGGTGTTGATGCGGTCAATCTCAGCACGAGCCGTTCATCAGGATTCATTGGAGCATGTATAGGTCTTTATGCAACTTCTGGGCGGTAGTTTGTTTGAATGCCGCATGAGATGTGTCCAAGGCTTTTTTCTATATTCCTCATGGGAATATCGAGCGGGAATAGCGAATCGGACGTAAGATAAAATTTTGGATGGGCATACATGGCATGACAGTTTTTATGTCATCCTGTATGCTCATTCTATATATATTGTGCCGTGGGTATAAAAAATGTCATCTTTATTGATGTTCTTTTGCCACATTTGTCTTATTCTCATTTTTTTATTTTATCTTTGCATAAATACGGCTGTAAGAAGTGGAATGCGGATATGTATTGTGGTTTGCATGACGCAGACTGTGTTTTAATTGTAGGCGGCCGGTATACAAATATAGCCTTTAATGAAAAATATAATAAGATTATGGAACTTACAGAAAGATTTTTAAACTACACGAAGTTTGATACCCAGTCTTCAGAAGAAAGCCAAAGCGTACCGAGTACCTCCAAGCAGCTGAAGTTTGCGGAATATCTGAAGAAAGAGCTTGAAAACGAAGGACTTGCCGATGTCGAGCTTGACGGGAAGGGATATATCTATGCCACTCTTAAAGGCAATACGGCAAAGGATGTGCCCACGATAGGCTTTATAAGCCATTATGACACAAGTCCGGATGCAAGCGGTGAGGGCGTCAATCCCCGTATTGTGAGGAATTATGATGGAGGTGACATCCAGCTTTCAGAGGGCATCGTGTCCTCACCGAAGAAATTTCCCGAACTTCTTCATCATGTTGGAGAGGACCTTATCGTTACAGACGGGCACACTCTTTTAGGTGCAGACGATAAGGCGGGAATAGCCGAGATTATGCAGGCTGTATGTTATCTGAGGGATCATCCGGAGATAGAGCACGGTGATGTAAGGGTGGCCTTCAATCCTGATGAGGAGATCGGAATGGGGGCGCATCATTTTGATGTCGAAAAATTCGGATGCCGTTGGGGATACACCATCGACGGAGGCGACATCGGTGAGCTTGAATATGAGAACTTCAATGCCGCATCGGCAAAGATAAATATAAGGGGAGTGAGCGTACATCCGGGATATGCCAAAGGAAAGATGGTGAACGCAAGCCGTCTTGCCGCAGAGTTTGCCACGGCAATGCCTGCCGGTGAGACTCCGGAGGCAACAACAGGCTACGAAGGCTTCTATCATCTTATAGGCATAAAGAGTGAGACGGAAAAGGCTACGCTGTCATATATTATAAGGGATCATGACCGCCGGAAGTTTGAGAACCGTAAGGCATTCATTGCCGGACTGGTGGATAGCATGAATGCCAAGTATGGTGAGGGCACATTCTCGGCAGACATCCGCGACCAGTACTATAACATGAAGGAGATGATTGAGCCGAATATGCACGTGATAGACATCGTAACCGAGGCTATGGCTGAATGCGACGTGCCGGCCAAGGTACAGCCTATACGCGGCGGAACCGATGGCGCACAGCTAAGTTTCAAGGGACTTCCATGCCCTAACATCTTTGCCGGAGGAGTGAATTTTCACGGCCCGTACGAGTTTGTGAGCATTCAGGTAATGCGGAAAGCCATGGAGGTGATAATAAAGATATGTGAGCTTACCGCAAAGAAAACGCTTTAGGATAGAGGTCGGATGTTTATGAAGTGGTTCCATAAAAGTTAGAAAATGCTTTTATGGAACCACTTTTATATTAAGGGCTTTCTTATTTGAACCGCCATACAATAAAAACCGTTTGGCTACGATGGGCGAAGAGCGGATTTTCAGCCTGTGCGAAGGTTTAACCGGTATGCCTTGCCATACATTCCTTCATACTTATAATCTTCAAGAAACCTGAACCCGCATTTCTCTGCCACGCGCTGTGAGGCAGTGTTCCGGACATCGGTAGTGATCAGCAGCGACCTGCACGTCATATTATCGCGACAAAACCCAATCAATCCTTTAAGAGCCTCGGTTGTCAGACCGCAACCCCAATAAGGATGACCAATCCAATAGCCCACCTCCCGTTCTGCGGCAGTCAGGGGATGATGTTCATTTCCGTAGGGCACAAGTCCGATGCATCCTATAGGTTCATTGGTATCTTTGAGGACCATGGCGAATGAATATGGGTTGGGTGCAAAGATATTCTTGATCACTTCACGGCTCATGCCTATAGAGTCATGGCATGGCCACAAGGCAAGGTCGCTTACTCTTCTGTCGGACGCATATTTGTATAGAGCCTCCGCGTCATCGGTTCTCCAATGGCGCAGGATCAGACGTTCTGTTTCAATCATAAATCGGGGAACAAATTGCAGAAGCCCTGCTTGTTGAACTGATAGTACATGCTGATGCGTTCCGGTGTGTCGTTTTCAATCAACAGGAGAAGTTCTTTTGCAAATTCAAGCGTTGCCGAACCGTTTGCTGTCACTATGCCTTTGTCGCTTACTGCTTGGGTGTGGACATATCCGTCGGAATTAGTGTAATTGTCACTGCCCCATAATTTCAGTTGTTCCAGACCGTTGCCTGTATGTCTGGCCGCATTTAGGAATCCATGTTTTGCCATGAACGAAGCCCCATTGCAGATTGCACCGATAATCTTGCCTTTTTCAATGGCTTTCTTGACAATGGGCACAACTTGTTCTGCCATAGGAGTGCTCCATCCGAAACCGCCGATCAGCACCAATGCCGCATAATCGTCGGGCAGTGTTTCAAACGAATAGTCTGGCAGTGTGCGAAAGCCACCGATGGATTTGACAGGTTCCAATGTCGGAGCCACAACCTTGTTGACATACTTCGGTTTTTCCTTTAAGGCATATTCATCAGAGGCGATAGCCTGTGAAAGATACACCACCTCATGTGCCGCATAATCCGGCAGGAGGATATATAGAATTTCGTTGCTCATGATTAATGTTCTTGTTTTTCTACTATATCATTGGAAATGAGTGCTTCCAATCTGATGCAAATTTACATGAAAATATTGAGATTTCCACATCGGCAGGATAAAGAAATGATTCTTTTCTTTAGATTGAAGTTATATGAAAGTTACAGAAAAGTGGGAATATTGACAGGTTTTTAGTATTTTAAAACCGGTTATTAACGACAAAAGGAACAGCATTACAGACTCCGGAATATAACAGGCTACGCTTCAGATGGAACAGGAAGTTGACTGTATTGTTTGCCGAAGGTGAATAATCCTCTTTTTCTATATTCGGAAATTGCAAGCATATAGAGTCGGTATGTGTCTCAGCAGGAATGAAAATACTGTTATGTGTAATAAAAATTCACAATGTATTCAAGCATTGTTTTCTGTGAATTTTATTGTAGGTGTAATATGTTGATATACAAAGCGTTAGCAGCTGACAAAAATATGCCGAAAATGAACATGCCATTCACGGTTGATGAATAGTCTGTTCTCTTGCAATGAATAGGCCATTCATTGAGCATGAATAGCCTATTCATCGGAAGAGGATTTTACATATATGTCGATATGTAAATAGATTTCAAAAAACACTTTGCTTTCTTAATTCAGGCTTTGCTTAGCTGGATTACTGAATTATTCTCACCTACCACCCAAATGATGTCGCCTTTGCGAAAACGGTATGACGGGTCTATTTGCGACAGATTCTCCTTGCCTTCCTCAAGTCCCACTACCATGCAGTTGTATATATCGCGGATACCGCTTTCGCTAAGAGTCTTGTCGACAAACGGACTGTTTCCCGTTATGACCATCTGATGCAGTTTCATCTCGCGGTTTTCTATGTCGGAATCATCGCTGTATATTTCTGTTTTCAGTGCCGATGCCAATGAAGACAGCTGTTCGTCGCTTCCTATGACCTGAAGTTTGTCGCCCGGAAAGACAACATCTTCTCCGGACGGTATGTTTATTCGTCGGTTTGCCCTGAGTATGCAGCTCACATGTATTCCGAATCTGTTGCGTAGCTTCAGCTCGCGCAGACGCATTCCGGCCCATGTCGATCCTGCCGGCACTTCCACGTCGGCCATGTGTATGTCTCTGTCGAGAAGATGCCCCTCGTAGAGCGGACGTCGGTGTCCGTGCACCTGTGCCTGTATGTCGCGTGAGCGCAGGTTCTGTATAAACAGTCTCTCAAGGCGTATTGAACTGTGCTTTATGCTTCGTGACAGAATCATCACTATTATGATTGCAACGGCAAATGTATATATCAGTGCATTGGCGAATCTGCTCAGGTAGTTGAACACATAGAAAATCAGTGAGCATGCGATAACCATCCTTACTATTATTGTGAATATGAGCGGAAAATGGTTGAGTCGGCTTTCGGCCCACAGTTCCTTGAACTCTTCGCTGTGGTTTTTCTTCATCACCATGGCGCGCAGAAACGGTGATATGCCGATAACGGTAATCAGGCCGCAGATGAAATTCGCCGTCCAGTGCCATCCGGTCAGCAGGTGGCGTATGAAAGGCAGGAAGAACGTGAGCATGATAAATATTACGGCTACTGAGAGAATGAAGTATATGACCGTGTTCACGCTCATCTGCGTGATAAGGCTTTTCCATTTGTTTTTTGCCGAAGCTGTTGACGGATGGCTTAGGGTTATCTTGTTGAGTACGGTTATAATCTTGTGAGGAAGATGTTTTTCCATTACTCTGTAACATGGGTTGGAAAAGCGTATCATATATGGGGTGAGGAATGTCGTTATCACCGATACTGCCACCACAACCGGATAAAGGAATTTGCTTATGACACCGAGCGACAGGCCGAGCGAGGCGATGATAAAGGCGAACTCTCCAATCTGTGCCATTGAGAATCCGCATTTCATAGCCGTCTTCAGTGACTGGCCGCTTATGAGATAGCCGAATGAACCGAATACAGCCTGGCCTATGAGAATGGTAAGCACAAGCATTATTATAGGAAAGGCATATTCGGCAAGCACCTTTGGCTCGACAAGCATTCCTACAGACACGAAGAAAATGGCCCCGAAAAGGTTTTTTACAGGTTCCACAATCTTTATTATGCGTTCGGCCTCTATTGTTTCGGCCAGAATGCTTCCCATGACGAAAGCACCGAAGGCACTGCTGAAGCCCACCTGTGTGGATATGACGGCCATGAGACAGCACAGTCCGAGAGATACGATCAGCAGTGTCTCGTCGTTGATGATGGAACGGGCACGGCGAAGGAGGAACGGAATAAGCGAAATGCCCACCACAAACCACAGGATAAGGAAAAATCCGATACGCAGGATACTGTTCAGCATCTGTCCGCCGTCGGGATTTGTGCCGCTTGCCACGGCTGACAGCATCACCATCATGACGATGGCGAGGATGTCTTCAAGTATGAGCACACTCATTACAAGACCTGCAAAGCGTTGCTGACGAAGCCCCATATCGTCGAAAGCCTTGTAAATGATGGTAGTGGAGCTCATGGCAAGCATACCTCCAAGGAATACACAGTCGGGCTGGCTCCAGCCGAACAGTTTTCCTACGGAAATGCCTGATGCCATCATACAGAATATTATTGTGCATGCGGCTATGGCGGGGGCGGCCCCCATTTTCAGTATTTTCTTGAAAGAGAAGTCTAATCCTAACGAGAACAGAAGAAACACCACGCCTATGTCGGCCCATGTCTGAACATCGGCACGGTCTACTACAGACATTGTGTAAGGCATTTGCGGACTTACAAGAAACCCTGCCACGATGTATCCCAATACAAGTGGCTGGCGTAGTTTTTTGAAAAGTAACGTCACGGAACCTGCCACGACAAGTATAAGGGCAAGGTCTTTGATTAATTCTGGTAATTCGGCCATTTTCTCAGTTGAATGTTCTTTTATTTTTCTCCTTTGACCCTTTCATTGCGATGTTTTCTTTTAATCAATACCATTGTACGGCATTGCTGTAGCTGCTGCGCTTGTCGTATTTCAGGGCGTCGGTGAGTGTTGCTGCGTTGCAGCGGAATGAGAAGTTGTAGCTTGTGTATGGGGCCAGCACCACGGAACATGACATGTTGAAGCAATGCAGGTCGCGGCTCAGTGATGCGGTTGTCATTGAAATTTTCTTGTGTTCGAAGTCATATCCCGACGAGAAGCTGATGTTCCATCCGTCGCTGATGCGCACGTTGCCGCTGAAGTTCAGCGTCTGCATGAAGGTATACGGATAGCGCATGCTCTTGTAGTTGAAGTCGCCTCCGGTGTCTTCGCGCATAGAGATTCCGTATCCGAAAGTGAGCGACCATGGCATGGAGTATGCCATGTAGCCGTCCTCGTCAGTCTCGGCCTTGCCTGCGCTTTCCTTTCTTGCGCCGCGCTGGCCTTTCTGCATGGTGTCGTCTTCGTTGGTCTCACGGTTATATCCCTCTTCCTCGTCGTCTGTACTGTTGTCTGTGTCGTTGTTCTTTGTCGAACGTTCGCCTCTCAGCCATTTCAGGAAGTTGCCGACCTTTCTGTTGTCGAGCGTATAAGAAATGTTCTGCGACATACCCTGGAAGCGTCCGAACTTACCCTGACTGTATCGTGTGGTATGGTTGCTTACCCTTGGCTTGCCGTTTTCATCCAGTTCGTATGCGTATGTGGCGAACGTGGCGTTCATGTTGAACGTATAGCTTTTGGTAAGCTTCAGGCGAAGACGTGTGTTAAGGTCGCTCCATGGACGTATGTCAGTTGCCATATTGTATGACATTGATGCTCCGAGTTCGTCAATGAGGCTTATTTTTTTTATAGAGTCGTTGCGGGTGCGTACTTTCATCTCAAGGTTGTTGGATATATCCATTGAGATACTTCCGGTCTTGCCTCTTCCCGGCACACCGTAAAGCCCGTTTGAATAAGGAGAGTATTCAACCAGCGACACGTTGCCGTTGGCATCGGTGCGCTGATAGCTGTCGTAGTATCCGTACCGGCTTGTGCTGAAGTCGGGGGCATAGTTGAAACTTACCTGTGGAGTGAACACGTGGCGTATTGCAACAATCTTGTCTCCGAAAAGTTTCCTCCAAGGCACAAACATGCCATATATCTTTGTAGATGCGCTTACACTCATCCTCCAGTCGTATATGTTGTAGAAACCGTCTATGGTATCGGTCACTTCTCTCTGTGACGTCTCGTCCCATGAGCGCATGATTTTATTGGTATACATGCGGTCGGTAAAGTTCAGCGACGGGTTGATGTTCAGGTATTTGAACAGGGTGAAGTTTCCGCTTATAGGGATGTTGTGCTGCATGCCGTTGCGCCAGTCGCGTGACAGGCTTGAGTGCAGTAGCTTGTCTTCCTTTGTGGTTATGGAGTTTGACAGGTGTCCTGTATAGCTGAGTGATATTTTCTCATACCATTTCTCTTTCCCCACCATTTTTTTCCTCTTGAACGGATACACCCTGCTGAGTGAAATGTTCAGGTCGGGCAGAGTCATGGATATCGTGGAGTTACGCATGTTCTGGTTAAGGTTCATGGTGGTGCTGAGCGTGAGGCCTATGTTTGAGAATGTGTTGCTCATGCTCACTGATGATGTGCGTGTACTTTGTGTGTAGCTTTGAGGATTGTACATGCTGGTAAGGTTGTTGCGCTCATAGCTGCTTGTGGCAAAGTTTACGCTTGCCGACAAAGAGCGGAAGGGATTGGCTTTGGCGTCCTGACGGTGGCTCCACTGTATCTTGAAACTTGTCTGTTTTGAATAGTCGGGCATGTTTTTCTCACCATTGACGGTGTTTTGGTAGCTTGCGAAGAAACTTCCGCTGAATTTGTATCGCTTGCGGTAGTTTGAGGCGGCAGACAGACCCCATGAGCCCTTGGTGTAAATCTCACCGATAAGTTTAAGGTCCATCTTGTCGCTGATAGCGAAATAATATCCTCCGTCTCTCAGATAAAATCCCCTTTCTGTCTCATCACCGTATGTAGGCATGATGAAACCGCTGGAATAGCTTTTGGAAAAAGGAAAGAATCCGTATGGTATTGCCAGTGGCAGTGGAACATCGGCCACAACAAGATATGCCGGACCGAACACCACGTCTTTGCCGGGACGCACTTTGGCGCGTGAAAGAGCTATGTAGAAGTCGGGGTGAGGTTCGTCGCAGGTCGTATAGCGTCCGTGCTGCAGAAACAGTTCGCCTTTTGAATTGCGCTTTGCCAGCTTGCTTGTCAGGAAACCGTCCTGTTGCTCTGTATATACCTCGCTGATAAGTCCCTTCTTTGTCTTGAAGTTAAAGGCTATTGTGTCGTTCTGATATGAGTCGCTTCCCATATTGAATACAGGGGTGCCTACAATATTTCCCAACGAGTCCTCGGCTCCTGTCGCGTGGACAAGACTGCTGTCGAGGTTCATGTATATCCTGTCGCTCTGAAGATTCATGTCCTGATATTTCACGTTTGCATTGCCGTAAAGATATACATATCCGGAATTTGCGTCAAATGTCAGTGAGTCGTCAGCGGTATAATGTACGGGGGAATCTATTCCGTTTTTCTTTCTCCTGTTTATGCTGTCGAGAGCCAAAGAATCGTCTATCGCCTTGTTGTGGTGATAGATGGCGAGTTGCAGGGAATCCATTCTCGTGGTGTCGGGGCCGTTGTATATCGGCACGGACAGGCTGTCGGCAGATGTTATGTTATTTGAATGGGTATTGTTTGAAAGAATACTGTCAGGAATTGTATCTGCAGGTACGGGGTCTTGTCTTAAAGTTATGGAATCGGCAGGTGTCACACTCTTTTTTTTATTTAAAGAGAGTGTTGCAGGTACCGCCGCAAACACAATCATGAAAGCGGAAATGACAAAAAATATCAGTATTTTAATTCTCACGGCTGCAAAATTACTTATAAATCACCGAATAATATGCGGCTTTGAATAATTTAACGTTTCCGTTAGCTCAAATGAGCTATGTCAAGCTTACTTAAGCATTGCATGACCAGAAAAGGTAGGATGAAATCCGATGTTTCCTTTTGTTAAGTAAAGCTTATTGTGGCTTATGCCTTATTTGATTTTTCATTTTGTAGTAATATATTAATGGTAATATGACGTCAGTAAAGTTGAAATTCAAGGAGTCTTCTGTTTCCGGTAAGGAGGGAACATTGTATATTCAGGTAATCCATGGACGGGAAGTCGCACAAGTGAATACGGGTCTTCATATCCATAAGGAAGAATGGGATTATGAAAATGGCAGTATCGTGAAAGGCTATCCTGAATCAGGTAAGCGCGCGAAGTATCTGGATATCATAAGAGGGAAAATACTGTTAGAGAAGGAACGTATGAACAGAATTGTCGAATATTATGAAAACGGTGACGGCTTGTATAAGGTTGCGGATGTAGTGAGGCGTTATAGAGAGGCGTCTTGTGGCACGGTTTCTGTTTTTGAATACATAAGGATACAGATTGCACGGCTTCAAAGACTTGGAAAGGAAAGGACGGCCGAGACTTACGGACAGATGCTAAACAGTCTTGTAAAATATAGAAAAGGAATGGATCTGTATTTTGACATGATTGACACGGATATGATGGAGCAGTATGAGATATTCATGAGAGTGAATCATCTCTGCCGCAATACCTCTTCTTTCTATATGAGAATCTTGCGGTGTGTATATAACCGTGCGGTGGAAGAGGGGATTACGGTTCAGCGCCAGCCTTTCAGGCATGTCTATACAGGTGTGGATAAGACTCCGAAGCGTGCTGTCACAATTAATGATATACGGAATATAAAGGCATTGCGGTTATTAAGGAATCCTGTTTTGGAGTTTGCGCGTGATATATTCCTTTTTTCATTCTATATGCGCGGAATGTCATTCATAGACATTGCATATTTAAGGAAAAAGGACATGTCAAACGGTTTCATCACATATAACAGAAGAAAGACGGGACAGCAGATTGTCGTAAGGCTTGAGAAGCCCATATTGGATATTATCATGAAATATACACTTTCCGGAAGTGAATATTTGCTTCCGGTCATAGAGAGGCAGGACGGGACTGAGCGTAAGCAATATCTTAATAAAATGCTTTTGGTAAACAGAAAACTTAAGATAATTGCCGGAATGGCCGGCATACAGATTCCTCTTAGCATGTATGTTGCCCGTCATTCATGGGCAAGCGTGGCGAAATCAATGGATGTGTCGCTTAGCGTCATAAGTCTTGGAATGGGGCACGATAATGAGGAAACGACCAGGATATATCTTGACTCGATACAAACAGACCAGATAGACGATGCAAATGTGAGAATATTGAAGGAATTATAGGGCGTTTTATAACTGAAATTATATATACAATCGGTTCTGTTCCGTAATTCACCCGAACATGTCGATCCATTCCTTGAACTTTATGATTCCCTCGTTTCCGAACTTTTCAAGGCTTTTTATTGCTTCCTCGGTGGTTTTCATCTTGTCGGGATGTGATTTTGAGAAGAACTTGTCTGCATAGCAGATAAGAATCTCCTCTGTTGTTTCGGGCAGAAAGTCGAGGACGGGTAGGGGCAGGTTGCGCTGCTGTATCTGACGTGCAGTGATTCCTGTGCCTGTGTGTCTTTCGCATACGCGTGCGTGGCGGTCGTAGCCGAGGCTGCGGAGCAGTTTTGCCCCGTTGTATCCGTGCAGTATGTAAGGGTCCTGGCCGTTGCAAAAAATGCCCGGAGCATTTGTGGTGAAGATGCCGATGTCGTGAAGCATCGCCCCTTCTTCCACAAAGCGGATGTCTATGTCCAGTTCGGGATGACGGGCGGCTATTTTCAAGGCAAGGCCGGCAACGTCGCGGCTGTGTCTTATCAGCAGTTTTCTCAGGAAGTTGTCTTCGGGATAATATTTGAGAATTATTTTATTATAGTCCATATATGTGGTATATATACAATAAATAATCATCCGCGTCAGATATCCTTTGAGTGGTTATTGGCGCGGATGATTGTTTTTATTCAGATATTAAAATACGGAATGTTCTGATGTCTAATCCTGTGGTCTTTCCAACCATGCTAAAGTGGTGCCGCGCCTTACCTTTGCGCCTTGCTTTGCCGCAACTTCCACAAGTTTTCCTCCTATGGCTGCAGGGATAGGCACTATCTCGCCCCATTTGGCCTGTATGTAGCAGAAGTTGTCGCCCTCTTTGTATTTCTGGCCGATAAACGGTTCGAGACATGGTGCACATTCACCGTCACCATTGAATTCGTAGAACAACTGTCCGTCTATAGGTGCTATGACAGCGTCTGCCTTTGCATGCTTGAATGCAGCAAGTTGTTCGGGTGACAGTTTTGAGCCCATTTTTGCGTCTTTGGCCTTTTGCAGGTCGGCAAGGAAATTCTTCTTTGCCATACCGCTCTTGTAGTTGCGGTATTGTTCTGGATGCATTGCAAGTTCGAAGAGTTCTTCGTTGTCCTGTCCGTAATCCCATCCGTTCTCATCCATTTCTTTCTTGAAGTCCTCGAGAGCGTTGTTGATGAGCGTATGCGGATCTTCATCGGTGAACTTGCGTCCTTGTTTTTCTGCAAGTGCAATGAATTCCGGATCCAGGTTGCCCGGCACTTTTCCGCTCTTGCCGAGTATCATTCCCCACATGGCATCGTCCATCATTACGAACCTTCCCTTGCCCTGTGTCATTGTCAGCAGGTTCATCAATGCGATATTCTTTACATATTGCGAGAATGGGGTTACCAATGGAGGATATCCTACGCGCGGCCATACGTATGCCACTTCATCGAAGAGTTTTACAAGCATGTCGTCTATGGAAAGCTCTTTCTCGCCCTTGCTCTTAAGTGTGCCGTTGATAACCTTCCTGATGCCGTCAAGGTCGGCCATCATAGAACCCATCATGCCTCCGGGAAGTCCGCAACCGAGAAGCAACGATGACATGTGTTTGTTTGCAGGGTTGATGAAGTATCCGAGCCAGTCGTCGATGAACTCCTGTGTCAGCGTGCGTGCTTTCATGTATGCGTTCATATTTATTTCCGGCACGTCGAAGCCTTCATTCTTGAGCATGCTCTGTACGGATATGATGTCCGGATGCACCTTGCCCCAGCTCAGCGGTTCTATTGCCGTATCTATGACATCGGCTCCGTTGTTGCATACTTCAAGGATAGAGGCCATTGAGAGACCCGGTCCGGAATGGCCGTGATATTGTATGAGTATGTCCGGATGCTTGGTCTTTATTTCTTTAGTCAGTGCCCCGAGCATTGCCGGCTGTCCTATTCCTGCCATATCTTTAAGGCATATTTCCTGTGCTCCTGCCTCAATAAGCTTGTCGGCTATGTTGCTGTAATATTCAACAGTGTGTACCGGTGAGTTTGTTATGCAGAGAGTGCCCTGTGGTGTCATGCCGGCTGCGGCCGCCCATTTTATGCCCGGAATAATATTCCTGACATCGTTAAGGCCGCAGAATATGCGTGTGATATCAACTCCCTGTGCATGCTTGACCTTGTACATCAATTCACGCACATCATCAGGTACGGGATACATTCTTAATGCGTTAAGACCGCGGTCAAGCATGTGGGTTTTTATTCCAACCTCATTGAACGGCTTGCAGAATGCACGTACAGCATCGTTTGGATTTTCACCGGCAAGAAGGTTTACTTGCTCGAATGCCCCGCCGTTTGTCTCCACACGTGAGAAACACCCCATTTCGATAATAACAGGAGCTATTCTCTCCAACTGGTCCTTACGTGGCTGGAATTTTCCTGAACTCTGCCACATATCCCGATAAACGAGACTGAACTGAATTTTCTTTTTCATAGCTTTACTACTTTTTGTATAACTTCCCGTTTACTGTTCTGAAAACCTTGCAGAAATGTATTGCATATCATTAAGATATTTTCTGCAGTATCATGCCCAATATCCGGACAGTCAGTCGATAATAAATATATTGCAAAGATAGGGAAAATAATTTATGATGCATACAACGTATATGATATTTTTTTTGTCTTCTTGTCTTTTTACATTATCTTTGCACTCGACAACCTGATTTCCGGCAGATGGCTATTGGTGTTCGGATGATTTTTCTTACCGTAACTTGAGATCTCTTTTGTAGCAGCCTGATTGCATCAGCATTGACTGCCGGTATTTATGTATGTGTGGAATAAACAAATCAAAATATTTTTTTATTATGAATAAGATTGGAATTTTTACTGTGGTGTTGCTGATGGCGGCAACGATGACATCGGCAAGAAAAAAACATCAGCAGACGTTTCCGGACGGTACTCCGGTGCCGGAATGGTTTTCTGACACTGCAAAAGTGGATGTCGACAAACTTGGGCGGAAATATGTTATAACAGATTACGGTGTGGTTGATGACACCGCTGTGGTGCAGACTGCAGCCATACAAGGGGTGATTGACCGTGCATTTAAAGACGGTGGTGGGGTAATAGTTATTCCAAAAGGAACTTTCCTTACCGGGTCTCTGTTTTTCCGTCAGGGAACTCACTTGCATCTGGCTGATGGCGGTCGGCTGAAAGGCAGCGATGCGATTACTCATTATGAGATTGTGAAGACGCGTCTTGAGGGACAGACCCTGAATTATTTTGCAGCCCTTATAAACGCAGACGAGGTGGATGGTTTTACTATCACCGGAAAAGGAACAATAGACGGTAACGGACGTAAGTTCTATGATGAGTTCTGGCTACGCAGAAAAGTGAATCCAAAATGTACAAATCTTGAGGCGTTGCGCCCGAGAATGGTTTATATTTCAAACTCAACGAATGTCACTGTTCAGGATGTGCGTCTTGTAAACAGTGGTTTCTGGACAAATCATCTCTATAAGTGCGGAAATGTGAAATATCTTGATTGTTATATATATGCTCCGACATCAGGTTATCCTAAGGGTCCGAGTACGGATGCTCTCGATCTTGACGGATGCCATGATGTGCTTGTACGTGGCTGTTATATTAATGTGAATGACGATGGTGTCTGCCTTAAAGGAGGTAAGGGGACGTTTGTGGACAAGGATACCACAAATGCTCCGTGTTGTAACATTATCATAGAGAACTGCAGTTACGGCATTGCCGGTGCGGGGGTCACATTCGGAAGCGAGGCATGGGACTGCAGCAATGTGATATTGCGTGACTGCAGGTTTGACGGTACGGGCAATCTTGTTTTGTTTAAGATGCGGCCGGATACTCCTCAAAGTTATCGTAATGTTTTGGTGGAAAATGTTTCCGGACGTACGAAAAACGGAATACGTGCCGCTGCATGGCGGCAGTTTCATAATCCCCAGGAGCGTGAGGACAAGCCGCGCTCAGGTGTGAAGAATGTGACCTTACGTAATGTTGATATAGAGTGCAGCAAGAGATTCTATGATGTGCGCCGTTCGGATGATTATGATGTGAGTGATGTCGTTTTCGAGAATATCAAGGCAAAGGACCCGGATGGTGATTTCGACACATCATATATACAGAACTGTACTGTAAAGAATGTGATTCTTAATGATAGTAAAAGGTTATGAAAGAAACTTTAATCACAATCGGTCACTGACTTGAGAAAAACTGATTAAATGTTGATTTCATACGTATCATGGTCTAATGGCCGGTTAGGGAAATATATAATGTAATAATATTATGCGTAAATTGAAGAATCAATGGCTAAATAAAGAAGGGTATGACTGCTTTGGTTGCAGTCCGGATAATCCTTTAGGTGTGAAGATGGAATTCTATGAGGATGGTGATGACATCGTGAGTTTCTGGAAACCGCAGACACATTATCAGGGTTGGATAGACACTTTACATGGAGGTATACAGGCTACGCTTATAGATGAGTGTGCTTCGTGGGTGGTTTTCAGAAAATTGCAGACGAGTGGTGTTACAATCAGGCTGGAAGTCAAATACAAGAAGCCTATAATGACTACCGAACCTCAGATAACCGTGCGTGCTCGTCTTAAAGAACTTCGTCGTAATGTTGCTTTTATCCATGTTGAGATACAGAACTCAAAAGGTGAGACTTGCTGTGAAGGCGAGGCTGTTTATTTCACATTTCCTCAGGATAAGGCACGTGGGATGGGCTTTAAATATTGCGATACTGAAGGCGACGAGTTGTTTGGATTCTGACTTAAATCTTACCTCCGCAAAGACAATGAAGACGTGATACAATCACGTCTTCATTGTCTTTGCGGAGGTTTCTCTTATTATAAGTTTCTGCGGTACGATTTCTTTATATACGTTCTTGTCGCCTTCTATGTTTTTCAACAGAAGGCGGCAGGCTGTTTCTCCAAGAAGATGACTTTGATCTGCTATTGCCGACATTCTCGGTGTAACGTATTCCGCATGTACGTCATCAGTGAATCCAATCAATGCCACATCGTCCGGTATTCTCAAGTGTTGTTTTTTTATTGCATTGAATGCTGCAAACGTTATGATGTCGTTGAATGCCAGAATTGCGTCAGGGCGATTTTCGCGCGTGAGCATTTCCGTGCATGCGCTTAGTGCAACATCATAGTCAATTTTATTGCAGAATACCAGTTCCCTCTCTATGGGTATGTTGTTATCCCGTAAGGCCTCAAGATAGCCATGCTTGCGTCTTTTTACCATGTCCAAATGGTTGGGCCCCCCTATGAATGCAATTCTGCGGCTGCCTGTGTCTATGAGATGTTGCGTTGCCTGTTGGGCTGCCTCGTCTCCATTGGCTGTCACTGTAGAGAAGCGGTCGGTCATACATGTGCGGCCGAAAAATACCAGTGGTATGCCAATGTCTGCAACCTCGTTGAAATGTTTATAGTCAGTGGTGTTTTGTGCAAGACATGCAATGATTCCTTCTACATGTAAGTTGATGAAGTTGTCCGTTATACGTGCTTCTGTTATACAGTCTTCATGGCTGTTTGCGCTTATTATCGAATATCCGGCTTTTCTTGCCTCGTCTTCAATACCGTCGAGCACGGCCGCATAATAGTGGGTTACAAGGTTTGGCACGATTACTCCAATCATTTTGGGAGCCTCCCGTCTCAGGCTTCGTGCAAATGGATTCGGACGGTAGTTGAGTTTTACGGCAAGTGCCTTGACTTTATCCTGCATGTCTTTACCTATCTCGGGACTGTTGCGCAAGGCCCGGCTGACAGTGGCAATGCTTACTCCAAGTTCCTTTGCCAAGTCTTTCAATGACGTACGGTGTTTTTTGTTCATGAACAGAGTGATAAGATTATTTTTTAGGTATTTTGTTTTTTTAGACGGAATACTTTTCAGTATGGTTTATGCAAAGTTAGATATTTTATGTCTAATTCGCAAACGTTTACGTTGATTTTTTAGTGTTAAGTGTATACAGGATAGCAATTTTATAATTACCTTTGCAGTACGAATTCAGAAGAGTAATGAATAGTTGATAATAAGTTAGTTAGAAAACATGAATAAGGACTGTCGTGAGACAGTCCTTATTTTTTGTATATGGCATTTTAAATCAGTATAAAATGATCGATATATGAGTTTCAGCTTGGCAAAAGACAAGTCGTTTTGTTTTTGCCACTTTGAATTATACCGGCTTATTCCGGATTAAGGGATATGTCTTTTGTTTTGTATTGATTCGGAATGGATTCTGTCAATCCTGTGTCATTTTGAAAAGCTTATTTCCACATGCTTGAATCCCATTGCTTTCATCATATTTCTGAATTGGTTTTCCGCATTGTTTTCTGCGTTTTTGATGTTGGCCTTAGTAAGGCCGTTTGCTTTCATTTTTGCGTATGCTTTGTTGTACATTGTCTCGCGGTCTGTATGTGTCCAGCGTCCTGTCTCATGAAAGACTCTTGTGCTTGCTTCATCAATGAAGTCGTTGTCAAGAAGTTCTATTGCAGGAAGAATAATCCTGACAGTGTCGTTTTGAGATGTAATCCATCCGGGTTCCACCTTGTGCATGTTTATACCCAAGCGTAATGTGCCGTAATATATTTTGGCCAGATAATCATGACCGAAGATGCCTTTGCGTGCCGTATCCACCATTTCCTCATCGGTGACGGTAAGGAATTCCCATTCTCCGATGGCTTTTATGGACTGAATCACTTCTGGTGTCATGCCAATCTTTTTATCGGTTACGATTGAAATGTCTGTTTTCCTGACTTCGTTTCCAATCATTATTACCGCTGTCACGACGGCTATTGCGGCAAGAGCAAAGCCGATGATTTTTGCATATATGATAGTTTTACTTTTCAACATTGACATTTAACTTTTTTATATCCTTCCTGAACTTTATTGTGATGTTTTTTTCGTCATAGCCCATTTGTTCAATCATGGGGATTAATACTCTTGCCGCGTTGTCGCGTGCTGTCTCAATAATATTTGTATCATTGATTCTTGCTATTATTGCTTCTTTTCCTTGTTTTTCAAATTCTGTTATTTCCGCATCTGTGAAATAGCTGCGTGTAATCGATACATATTCTTTTATTTCCTTTTGGTTTATGCGGCTGCTTGTCATTACTATTTGAGGGTCAGGCAGGATTATTGTTATATTTTTGCCATCACGCTCCACGTTTTTATCCGAAAAGTCGCTAAAGTCAATGTAAGCCTTTAATGTGGCGGTCATCGGAATCGCAATTTTCCTGTCACCGACGGGCAATTTGATATTGAAGTCTTTATTCAATACCTTTCCTTGCATCCTTATTACATCGTCATGCGTGATAATCTTATGGATATTATATTCCGTTGTGTATAGCCGTGAGCATTTCTGTATCTGCATTATAAGCATTGGCAATGTGTCTGTTTCCGATACGTGTGTGCTTTTGCCGTCATCTTTTTTATCAGAGCATGCTATTGGTATTAATGTTCCGGTTATAAATATATATATAATAATGTAATTGAGTATTTTCATATATTTTATTTTATGCCAGTTTCTGATTCCGTTTGTGGTTTCAGGTTGTTGTTTTCATTCATTATAAATGTTACAAATCGTTTTTTTTACAAAGGTATGGATAATCCTGAATAAAGTATTTGGAGGTATGAGTATTTTGTTATTCTTTATGTAAAAAGTTAATAAAATTAAATTGTCTGTTTTTTAAATGGACAGGTTAAACTTTTTATTTTGTAATTCGTCATAAAGACAGTTGCAACTAACAAGATAGTTGAATATTTTAAATTAAAAAGAAAAGATATGAAGAAAATATTTTTGGCTATGGTTGCGGTCTCTATAATAGGTGCTTCTGCAGTGGCTCAGGATAATAAGGAAAGAAACAGGGATGCCAGGTCTTCCAGGCAGATGGAGAGAGTTTCACCTTCTGAGATGATGAACAGACGTACACAGATGATAGTAAAGAGATACGGTCTTAATTCTGAACAGGAGAAGAAGCTTGCAGAGTTGAATAATAAGTATAAGGATACAATGCGGCCTGTACGTATGCAGGATGGTAAGCGTGAAGAGCGCGCAAAGCAGATGGAGGCCTATAATGCGGAACTCAAAGGAATTATGACTGATGAGCAGTATAAAAAATATTCCGAGGACAGAAACAGCAGGATGTCTCAGCGCAGAGGAGGTTTCAGACAAAATAATGGGAACAATGCTGTTCGAAGAAAGAATAGGGCATCTGGTTCTGAAAGACGAACTATGACAGAAGATAATATTAGTATGCAGAAAAGTGCGGAAGTTGCTGAATAAGCAATTTGGCTGACTGACATGCTGATTTTAAGGATAGAAATTTTCTCATAATATTAACATCATAGTGATTTAGGTTAATAGTGTCAATGGCAAGCGTGCCGACACGCCTCAATAGGTAAAGTAAAAGTCTTAATCTAAGTCTTTTTGGTAATAAGTTTTTTTAGGATAATAAAAAGTCCCAGGGATTAATTCCTTGGGACATTTTATAATATCATGCTTCCTGACGGTTGTCAATATTATCGCCTTCTGTAGGTGTCATTTCATTATCAAAATCGCTAATGCCGTTTTCAATAAGAATATTGTACCATTGCAATAGTTTTTTTATGTCACTGTTGTGTACCCGTTCACGGTCGAAGTCAGGTAATACCTTTGCAAAGTATTCTGTCAGTTCGGTGTTGCTTGCTTTTTTGTAATTAAGCGATGAGATCTTGCCTTCCTCGAGGTTCTTTAGATTGGTCAGAACTTTATGCAAGGGCACATCATCTGTCTCTGTGAACATTGCTATATCTGCCAGTGATGTTATTCTGTCTGTGGCAAATGCCGGTATACGGCGATGTGTCTTGTCAAGTGCCTCAACAATGAGGCTGTTTTTGGTTCTTGATACCAGTTTGTAGAGTCCGGGCTTGCCGGAGATTGCTAAAATTGTTTGTAACATGTGTCTTATAAAACTAATAAAAGTTTGATAATATTATTTATTTGTTTACTTAAATCTTTGTTTCCGTCGTTTATAATTACATAGTCGGCTCTTTCGACAATATCTTCCTGCGGTATTTGTTTTTTTATCCATTCAAGAGCTTTACTACGTGTTATTCCGTCTCTTTTCATTATACGTTCAATACGTATGTCGAGAGGTGCGGTAACTGCTATTACTTTGTCCACAAGTTTATCAAAACCTGATTCATATAGGATGGCGCATTCCATCCATTTGTATCCGCTCTGTATGAAATCGTCAGCTACGGCAGGATGTACGATGCTGTTTATAGCATTTGTATTTGTTTCCGACTTTAGCAAGAATGAAGTCATCACGGTTTTGTTTATTTTACCGTTGTCTGTATATGCATTGTTTCCGATTAGCTCGGTCAGCTGGCGTCGTATTTCCGGAGATTCTTTTATTATTCTCTTGGCTGCACTGTCACAGTCATAAATACTTATGCCGTGTTTTCCGATTATGTTGCATATATAGCTTTTTCCGCTTCCAATTCCTCCTGTTATTGCTATTTTCATATAACTCCTATATCAGATATTCATCGTTTAAGGTGTTCCTTCTTCAATGAGATAGTCAACTTGTTGCAAATTCAGTTTTGCACGTGATATTCCATGAGGAACGTTTTTTAAATGTATTGTACATTTTTCAGACGGATGTCGGGCAATGTCACGGTAATCTACCACAACTCTGAAATCCGACGGCCGCAGTTTTCTGAACTGGCTAACTCCTGTGACAAAGCTGACTGTTACTTTTGACGGGAATGTACGTAACGTCTTTCCTTCCGGCATGTTTATTCCTACTATAGGTATGTCGCTTATGCTTTCTTCAGTGAGGACATCGGTATAAAAACCTATTTTCACTCTGTCTGGAACCATCTTGACACCTTTCTGCTTTTGCAGGTTACAGTTTACAATAAGGGTGTCACGGAAATTTGCATAGTTGAGCGGTTCCGTATATACATAGTTTATACTGTCAAGTTTTTCTTTTGGTGCATATACGCTTATGCTGTCCGGCCAATATTTTATATGTGAAATAAAATAAAGGTGTTCTGGTATCACCCTTCCACTCCATCTTAGCGGCACACGTTTGCATAATCCGTAATTATAGTAAAAATCAAGTTTGTCCGGCTTTATAGCTGTTATTCTTGTACTTGCCGGCAGTTGCTGATATACTATACGCTGGATGTCTGCGGCAGTAAGCTGTACTACACCGTTATTACGTGAATACGGCTTGAAGTTTATTTTTAAAGTGCGCAATTCTTTGCCATACATATATCTTATTAGTGCGAGTCCTTTGTCGTGCAGTGTGAGTTTCACTGTATCTGTGGCATCGGATGTAAGTACCACGTTGTTGGGTATGTTTATAATGCGCACTGGCAATTTGAATTCTTTCTCGTATGTCTCGTTCAAGGTCATCATAAGCCAGAATATACCAGACAGTGAGAGAAAGAACAAAAAAATCAGAAATTCCTTGTTCGCAGAACTGAACAAGAAATTCCTGATAGCATTGTATATGCCTTGTTTGCCGTTCATTTATTTATTTTGTCTGAACGTTGCTTGTAGAATCTTTAAAAACGTAGCCTTTGTCAACGCGGATTACAACGCCCCTGGCTATTTCTATTTCGACAATACCGTTTACGAGGTCAATCTTTTTAACAATACCGTATATACCTCCTCCGGTCACAACCTGCATTCCTTCCTGAAGGGCATTCTGGAATTTCTGAATCTCTTTCTGTTTCTTCTGTTGCGGGCGTATCATAAAGAAATACATGATTGCAAACAGGGCAACCATCATGATAATCATACTCATTCCACCCCCTTGTGCGCTTTGCTGTGCCGCTAATACTAATGTCGTCATAAATTATTTTTCTTTTTGTTCTGAATTGATATTGCTTGAGAGCTTTATTGCTTCTCATTATTGTCATTTGCTTTTTTTCTTGGTTCAATATGTTTCATAAGTTTTCCGCTGTGCACAAGATGACGGGCTATTGTGTCGAGCATACCATTTATATAGCTTCCGCTTCTTGGTGTACTGTATAGTTTTGCAAGGTCAACGAATTCGTTTATTGTAACGCTGATCGGTATATTAGGAAATGTAACCATCTCGGCAATTGCTATCTGCATTATAATTACATCCATGTATGCCAACCGTGAGAAATCCCAATTGCGTGATGCGTCACTCATGTAGCGCTGATACTCGTTTGCATTCAGGATTGCAGCACGGAACAGTTTTCTTGCGAAGTCTTTTTCCTCCTCGCTGTCGTATTCGGAAAGCAACTCTTGGGTGGCCTTGTTCTTTTCCTCAAATCTTTTTATTGTTTTAAGGACGAACGTGTCGATGATCTCTTTGTCGTCATTCCAATACAGGCTCATGTCTTCAAGGATAGAATCAATTGATTCGTTATCCTGGATGAATGTCCTGTATATCTTACGCCAAAATTCGCGGTCGGCCGTGTAGTCATCCTCAGCTTTATCCATATACTCTTTATAGATGTTGCTTTCCGTTATTTGCGTATAAAGCTTTTTAATGAACTCCGGTTCGTCGTCCCACGTTTTCTTTTGTTTTGCAATGAAATCATTAAGCATCTTGTTTTCTTCAAGCTGCAATGCAAAACGGTTGTATATGAATTTTGTTGACGGCTGTTCAGTGCCTTCTCTCATAGCTTTTGACTGGGCAACTTCCACATGTCGTTTTCCTTCTTTGGTCAATGCTATGATAATCGACAGCATAAAGTTGTAAAGGTCATAAGCTTTTGACAGACTGAAATACAGTTCTTTTTCTGCCGTATCAATGTTCTTGTTGCCGTTTTGATAGTACGCATAGGTTAACTGGACTATCTTTATCCTTATTATTTCTCGGTTTATCATAAATTTTTTATGTAAGCTTCTGTCCGTTTTTCTTTAATTGTCGTTTGCAAAATTAGGTAAAAAAGCGTAATAATGCAAGAAAAACAACTATTAATTGAGTTTTTTTTAGACAATACTTGCATGGGTGAATTAAAAAGACTACCTTTGCACCGCTTTTTTTCAGGCACATAGGATAAAAAGAAGTTCGTGTGATGGTGAATTAGGCAATAAAAATTAAATACTTAATTTAGAGTAACACATTAAAAAATGAAAGAAATTGAAGTTTCAGGTAAGAAGCGTGTTGACCTTGGCAAGAAAGCCTCAAAGCTTCTACGTAAGGAAGGACTGGTTCCTTGCAACATTTATGGTAACAAGAAAGATGAGAACGGCAATATCGTTGCTTTCTCTTTCGTTGCTCCAATGACAGAGCTTCGCAAGGTTGTTTATACTCCTCATGTATATGTGGTAAACCTTGATATTGACGGTGAGAAACGTAAGGCTGTTATGAAAGAGTTGCAGTTCCATCCTGTAACAGATGCTCTTCTTCATGTTGACTTCTATGAAGTTACAGAAGACAAGCCTATTACAATCGGCATACCTGTTAAGCTTAACGGTCTTGCACAGGGTGTACGTGACGGTGGACGTATAAGTTTGTCTATTCGTAAGATATATGTGACGGCTCCTTACCAGGTAATTCCTGAACGTCTTGATATAGATGTTACAAACCTGATGCTCGGCAAGAGTATTAAGGTTGGTGAATTGAGTTTCGAAGGTCTTGAACTTGCAACTCCTGCTGAGGTTGTTGTTTGCTCGGTTAAGGCTACTCGTGCTTCAAGGTCTGCTGCTGCGGCTGCTGAAAAATAATCCGGCAAATACGGGCATCCTTGTTTATAAGGGGCCGGTAATGTTTTAGAGATTGAAAGTTACTAATGGATAAATTTTTAATTGTTGGCTTGGGGAATGTCGGTGACGAATACGACAGGACCCGCCACAATACAGGATTCATGGTATTGGACGCTTTTGCAAAGGCGTCCAATATTGTTTTTGAAGACAAGCGTTATGGGTTTGTCGGAGAAACCAGCATTAAAGGCCGTAAGGTTTTTCTGCTTAAGCCGTCTACTTATATGAATTTGAGTGGAAATGCCGTAAGGTATTGGATGAATAAGGAGAATGTCGATTTGTCGAGGCTTCTTGTTGTTGTAGATGATCTTGCGCTTCCACTGGGTGCGTTGAGGCTTAAGCCCGGAGGGAGCAATGCCGGTCATAACGGACTTGGAAACATCCAATCGGTACTTGGCACAGATCGTTATTGCCGTTTGCGTGTAGGAATAGGTAATGATTTCCCGCGCGGTATGCAGATAGAATGGGTGCTTGGCAAATATGATGCGGATGATTTGAATATTTTGGAGCCAAAGATTGAGGCGGCTTGCGAAATAATAAAGAGTTTTGTTCTTTGCGGTGTGGATATCACAATGAATACCTTTAATAAGAAAAAGTAGTTTTATATATGGCAAATGAGGCGAGACTGGACAAGTGGCTTTGGGCTGCAAGAATATTCAAGACCCGTTCCATTGCTGCTGACGCATGTAAGAATGGCAGGGTGACTGTGGACGGTGCAAACGCAAAGCCGTCGCGCATGGTGAAAGAAGGAGAGACGGTGAGTGTAAAAAAGTCACCGGTGACTTATTCGTTCAGAATCCTTCAGACTATAGAACAGAGAGTAGGTGCAAAACTCATTCCCCAAATCTACGAGAACGTTACTCCTCCGGAGCAGTATGAGTTGCTGGAGATGACGCGTATAAGCGGATTTATAGACAGGGCCAGGGGTACAGGGCGCCCCACAAAGAAAGAGCGCAGATCACTTGATGCGTTTATCGGTCCTTCACTCGGAGGGTTGGATGAATGGGATGATTATGATGATTGAAACTTATGGTTAATTAATCCTTTAAAGAATTTATAAGCGATGAAAAGAGTAAAAGAATTATGTAAGGCGTTTGTCTTCAGTGTTATGGCAGTTCCAATGCTGACATCGTGTGTGGATAATGACGGTAGTGGAAATGCCGGATTTTCTCATGTTATTGGAAGTGATGTATTTGCGAATACACATTCTTCAGAGTATATGTTTTACAGTATGGGCAACTGGAATATGAATATTATTTCAGGAAACGAGTTTGCCGAGTTGAGAAAGACTTCCGGTAGCGGATATGTGCTGAATACCGTCCCCGTAGTGTTTAAGGAGAATCTTACAGGTTCCAGGCGCTTTGTATCTTTTCATGTCCAGGATGTTGCGGAAAAGAAAGCTTATATGGAGTTTAGCGTATCCCAGTATGCCACACGCGGTGACGGCAGTTTTGGGAATGCACCTCTCGCTACAAAGATTGAAGGTTCGGATGGCAGTGTAGTGAATATGGGCTATGACGACTATAAGCGTCCTACATACGTAAAGATAACGAAAGATAATAACGTCTTGCATGACATAGTGTTCCGTTATCCAACTGATACGACAATGACCGCACATTCGGAAGGAAGCATTCTCCGAGGCCGTGTGAATACAGGATATCAGCCGTCCATGTTGGTTTCCGATAATGATACTGTAGGTTATGAAAGCAATGGTGCGGGGCTTGGATTTGCATATAATCTTGAATATCACAAAAAAGGCGGGGAGATACAAAGGGCTGCCATCTTGCTGAAAGAATATCCCGAAACTCCCGACAGTGAAATCAAGTTTGACAGTTTGAAATACCAGCATCGCGGAACAGACGGTACATTCTTGGAGAAACTGAAGATTGAAATGAGCGTGAACAGCAACCGTCATCAGTCTGTGGATGCTAATCAGCTGCTGTTTGGCGTCGAGCATTGCAATCCGTACGCCCTTGTGGCCCTGTTCCGTTCGGCAAGATGTTCAAACGTGTTTGCTGTGGCAAAGTCAGCGAATGGAAACTATACGGTTGAAACCGAACTGAACGGTGATAAAAGTGTCAAGGCAATGACCGTGACAGACAAGCAGGGTAAGAAGATAACTTATACTTTTACGTATTGAGTACGTTTTCTTGGAAAAGCTGCATATAAAAGCTGTTTATGGAGAATATAGCAATATTCGCATCCGGTAACGGAACAAACTGCGAGAACATTATCCGTCATTTTGAAAATAACGATAAAGTAAGAGTGACTGTGGTGGTGAGCAATAATGCGGATGCCTTTGCTCTTGTGCGTGCAAGACGTTTGGGTGTTGCAACGGTTGTTGTTACGAAGTCACAGCTTGCCGATGAGTCAGAGTTTGTTCCGTTACTTTCTGAATATGCCGTAGATTATATTGTTCTTGCCGGTTTCCTGCTTATGGTTCCCCCTTATCTTGTGAAGCGTTATGACCGAAGAATAATCAATATCCATCCTTCGTTGCTTCCTAAGTACGGTGGGAAGGGGATGTACGGGCGTAATGTTCATGAGGCTGTCCGTGCCGCCAACGATACGGAAACCGGAATAACAGTTCATTATGTAAGCAATGTGTGTGACGGTGGCGACATTATTTTTCAGGCAAAGACTCCGGTTGCCTTGACGGCCACTCCCGAAGAAATAGAGGATAGTGTTCATTTGCTTGAAAAGAAATATTTTCCGGATGTAATAGAAAAAACAATACTCGGATGATACTGAATATAATATATATAATAGCGGGTGTGGCTTTGGTCCTTTGGGGTGCAGACATACTGACAGAGGGAGCGTCTTCCCTGGCAAGGAGAATGAGGGTTCCGGAAATAGTGATAGGCCTTACGATTGTGGCTGCCGGAACATCGGCTCCTGAGTTTTTCGTCAGTTTAGTTTCCGCTTTAAAGGGCACTCCAGATCTTGCCGTAGGCAATGTTTTGGGAAGCAACATATTCAATACAATGCTGATAGTTGGAGTGTCGGCGATGGTCGCCCCGATGTCAATTGCCAAGACCACGGTAATTAAGGATATTCCTTTTGCCGTTTGTGCATCGTTTGTCCTTTTTATACTTTGTATGGATGATTTTAGCTCAATCGGTCTTTCCGGTAACCGGATAAGCCGTATTGACGGACTGATTCTTCTTTCGGGTTTTGCGGTATTTATGGGATATACCCTGAAAACGGCAAAAATATCAAAATCACAGGAAACTCCGAATGTCTCAAAAGATGAGAAGGTTTGGAAAGCCATAGCGTTTCTGTGTATCGGGCTGGCCTGTCTGGTATTCGGAAGTGATGTGTTTGTCGGTTCCGCCACGGAGCTTGCCTCGTCATTAGGAATAAGCGATGGGGTTATCGGACTTACTGTTGTTGCTGGCGGCACCTCATTGCCTGAGCTTGCCACCAGTGTCGTGGCGGCACGTAAAGGCCGGTCTGCCATAGCTATAGGAAATGTCATTGGCAGTAATGTGTTTAATCTTTTCGGCATACTTGGCGCTACGGCTGTCATTTGTCCGATGCAGATAAACGGCATAACGATGATAGATATGTCGGTTTTGCTGTTTAGTATATTGTTTGTCTGGTTTTTCTCATTCACCAAGTATACACTTGCGAGGTGGGAGGGAGCCGTGCTTACGGTAAGTTTCTTTGTTTACCTTGGTTGGCTGATTTATAACATTTAATATTCATAGGGAGTGCTTGTCTAACCTCCCTTCGTTCAGGAATGCCGGTAATGCGCTTATTAGGTGTGTTTCCGCGTATTCCGGACAATAAAAAAACAAGAAAATGAAAAAAGAAAAAGAACATGTAAGCGTACTTTTTATGCTTTTGGGTATGCTTTTCAGCGTTTGCCTTATAATGGCAAATGTTTTGGAGACAAAGCAAATGGCCTTTGGCCCAATCAGTATTACAGGCGGATTGCTGGTCTTTCCCGTTTCCTATATCATCAATGATTGTGTATGCGAGGTTTGGGGCTATAGCCGTGCAAGATTTCTTATCTGGACAGGTTTTGCATTGAATTTCATTTTTGTGATGTTCGGAGCACTGACGGATGCCATTCCGGGAGCTCCTTACTGGCATAATGACGAGGGATTCCACGCTGTGTTCGGTCTTGCTCCCCGTGTTGCGGCGGCATCATTCGTCGCGTTTATCGTAGGTTCGTTTATAAACGCATACGTAATGAGCAGGATGAAAATATCGTCTAAAGGGAGACATTTCTCGCTTCGTGCCGTTGTCAGCACGGTGTTCGGGGAGCTTGCCGATTCTGTGATATTCTTTCCTCTTGCCCTTGGAGGCGTGGTTCCGTTTGAGGTTCTGCCGGTTCTTGTCATATCACAGGTGATACTTAAAACAATGTATGAGATTATAGCCCTGCCAGTGACTATACGTGTTGTAAGGTTTATCAAGGATTATGAGAAAGAGGATGTCTATGACGACGGCATTGATTATAGTATTTTCGGTTTGAGGATGAATAAGTAGTCTGAAGTATACGGGCTGATTGTATAATGACGTTATGTAGTATAAAGAAACAATAAATATTATTGCTATGGATACAAGAAAAGAAGAAGGGCTTAATGCTTTGGGTTCAAACACACGTTATTCTATGGACTATGCTCCGGAGGTGTTGGAGACATTCATTAATAAACATCAGGAAAATGACTATTGGGTTCAGTTCAACTGCCCTGAGTTTACCTCACTTTGTCCGATTACCGGACAACCGGATTTTGCTGAAATAAAGATAATGTATCTTCCGGATGAGAGGATGGTGGAAAGTAAGAGCCTTAAGCTTTATCTTTTCAGTTTCCGTAATCATGGTGACTTTCACGAGGATTGTGTGAATATAATAATGAAGGATCTGGTGAAGCTGATGAATCCCAAGTATATAGAGGTGGTTGGGTTGTTTACACCACGTGGCGGAATAAGTATTTATCCGTTTGCCAATTACGGTCGTCCCGGCACAAAGTATGAGTTGCTCGCTGAAGAGCGTATGATGCAGCACGGTATTATCTGATGAGGCCGTCATAAATGAAGTGCACCCCAAAAGTTGGATAGAAAACGTTTGGGGTGCATTTCAGACATAGTCTATTGTTTCATGAAGATTCTGTTATTTTCTGTAATATCCTTTTGTCTGTTCCTTGAATTTCAGTACAAGTGTGTCTTGTGTAAGCTGTTTTATTTCCACAGTGTCATTTGCTTGTCTTGATTCTATGGTGTCGTTTCCGTATGCGGTTTGTGAATAAGTGAGCAGCAGTTTTCCATTGAATATACGCCATTCCTTATATATTTTCTGTCTGGGATATTCCACGGGACTCAGGTCTTCTTTTGTGCTTGCTGTCTTTATGTCTCCTATAGTGTTCATGAGGTTATCCCGTCTGAAGCGTATTCCCATTTCCTTTGGCACGAGCAATGTTTCCTTCATTGTGTCGGGAAGGTTTGCGAGTATCTTTTGTTGCGTTTTCTGTGGCAGTGATGCGATGTCGCGCATGTGTGGCATTACCTGATAGCACCATGATCCGGTCAGGTCATCAAGATTGATCAGACTTAATGCCGTTTTTTTATCGTTTGGATTTAAGTATATTGCTATGCGGTCGCCTATTTTCGGCTTTCCGAATACAGAGTTGTTTTTCCGTGCGGACATAATGTTTATCGTGTCGGGGTCTCCTCCGCTGTTAGGAAGTATTACGGCTACTGTATCCGTACATCCGTCACAGGCCAGTCCGTATAGGGTAGAGTCTCCCTTTTCGTTTTGGTGAACGTCAATGGCCGTGTTGTCATGTCGTATGTTGTTTCCTGTGTCGCTGCATGATGTCACTGCACTGGCTATTGATGCTGCAATCAATATACTTTTGAAGAGTTTTTCTGTTGTCATGTTTCTGTTTTTTATATGCAAAGATAATGCAAACCGAATGCAATGAAGCTTGCTTTAAATTGCTGAGGTGCCGCTTATCTTATGCAAAGATAATGCAAACCGAACGCAATGAAGCTTGCTTTAAATTGCTGAGGTGCCACTTATCTTATGCAAAGATAATGCAAGAATGCTAATTATTTCAATGATATTATATTTTTTTACTGGTGTTTTTGCATTCATACGGTTCATACTCTTATTGCTTTTAAAAGATTTTTTTAAAAAAATAGGTGATTCTGTGTTTTTTTTATTACCTTTGCACCCATGTTTTTAGGTTCCGTAGCTTAGCTGAATAGAGCGTCAGATTCCGGTTCTGAAGGTCGTGGGTTTGAATCCCACCGGGATCACAGAAAGAGATACCAAAAGGTGTCTCTTTTTCTTTTGAGTATCAGATAGTTACGGACTTTATGGCTCACCCGACAAACCATGGGGATTAAGCATATAGCCTTGTAAGTCTGAAAAGAAAGAACTTAATGTCTGTCACCCCTCTTAAAGCAGCCCTGAAA
>NZ_JABKKF010000012.1 GCF_013166605.1 Xylanibacter muris | reverse complement strand
TGCTGACGCTTCCGGTGGGAATTGGACACCGACATAGTGCCGAAGAGCCTGTAGAGGAAAGTAATAATCTTTAATCAGAAAGCCATAGCATCGCCGTGGCTTAGAATGTTATACCTCTTAAGGAAATGTCACCAAATATTTTACTCTGGTAATCAGCCCTTTAACTTGGAAGAGATTTTGGGAAATCTTGACTTTTTAGAGGAAAGTTAGCAAAACTTTATGTAGCCAAAGATTGTAGAAATTTATCAGAAGTTTGGATTTGTTCAAAGACACACAATGTGTATTGTCCATTTGAGTTTTCTGGAAATTCCCGTAACACAGCAATTGCCCATGAATTTTACGATGGAACATTTTCACTAAAAAAAACTTATTTAATCATTATAGTATATTTCGCAAGATTTTCCTTTTGGTTCAAATACTTGGCAGGTTATAATAATCAAAATAATAAAAAGGTGAAAAATCAAAGAGCGTTAAGTAAGGAGGACTTTAATTTTTTAAATTCATAAGAAAATGAATAAAAAAGAATTATTTAAGAAGCTTATTAAGATAATCGATAAAAACAATATTCCTTATGCTTTGGTTGGCAGAACAGAATGTTATCCTGAAAACATTGGAAGTGATATTGATATTATTATACCACGAAGTGAGATTAAGACCTTCAAACAAGTAATTTGGCAGATAGAGGATAACCAAACAAAAATAGTTCAGATGCTTCAGCATGAAATAGTGGCATTTTATTATGTACTGTTTCATTTTGACAATGGGGACATTGTCAGTATACAGCCTGATGTCTGTACGGATTATTATAGGAAAGGCAGAAAATTATTAAGTGCTGATTATCTCTTGGAAGGGAGAAAGGATGCAGTGCAAGGTGGCTTTCACGTCTTGACTCCTGAAAAAGAATTTATATATTATCTTCTGAAAAAGGTTGATAAGAGAAATCTTTCAGAGGAACAATATGAGCATATTCGGACATCATATTTGATTAATAAGGATAAAGCTCTATTGGAAGCAAAAGAGTTTTGGAAAGGTGAGAATCTATTGGTTATTCAAAAATCAATGGATGAAAATAACTTCCTTTTGCTACATAATAATTTGAGAAAATTGCAGCAAGGAATACATTCTTCACATAGTAGAAAGACAACAGATATTCTGAAGAATATTGCACTAAAAATCAAACGTATATTGAATCCTACTGGTTATATAATAACAGTTCTAGGACCAGACGGAAGCGGTAAAACAACAGTTATGGAACAGTTCAAAAAAGATATTAAACCAGCTTTCCGACGTTTGCAACAATTTCATCTTTTCCCAAAACCACATAAGGGAGCAACTAAAGTTGTAGAAGATCCACATGGACAGAAAAAACGAAATCTCATACTCTCGCTGTTAAAACTTATTTACTTACTTTATATTTATATCGGAGGACATCTAAGATATGTTCTACCTATGAAAATAAAAAGTACCTTAACTATTTTTGACAGGTATTACGATGATATTTTAGTGGATCCTATACGATATAGAAATGATACGCCTTGTTGGATTGTTAGGTTCATAAGATGTTTTATTCCAAAGCCTGAACTTTGGGTTATATTGGATTGTCCAACAGAGGTTATTCAAGCTCGCAAAGCTGAAGTTACACCCGCTGAAACAGAACGCCAACGCCAAGCTTATCTATCTTTAGCAAAATCAAAGAAAAATTGCATTGTACTGAATACAAATAGAGATGTCAAAGAAATATCTTACGAACTATGTTTGTTTATTTGTAAGTCTCTTAATGAAAGATCTATTAAAAGATATAAATAATGAAAATTCTTTTTTTAGCTTATGCGTGTGAACCGAATCGAGGTTCTGAGTTGGGAGTTGGTTGGAAATGGCCGCTTTATTTGTCAGAAGATAAAGATAAAGAAATTTTTGTCATTACCAGAACTAATAACAAATCAAAAATAGAAGATTATTGGAAGGATAATATTTGTCCAGAAAATTTACACTTCTTTTATTATGACTTATCTAAAGGAATACTATGGGCAAAGAAGTATGGGATGCCTATAAATATCTATTATGCCTTATGGTTGCAAGGTAGTAGTAGATTTGCACAGAAACTGCATCAACAATTTCATTTTGATATGGCTCATCATATTACATTTGGAGTGTTTCGTGATGCATGTGCTTTATATAAGTTGCATATCCCATACATAATAGGACCTGTAGGAGGAGGAGAAACAACTCCTATAAGTCTATTACCTTTGCTCACTCTTAAAGAACGATTAAAAGAGGCTGTAAGAAGCTTGGCAAACAGTCTCTCATTGACAAGCCCACTTTTACACAAAAACTTCAACAAAGCTTCACTCATTCTTTCAAAAACTAAAGAAACAAAGCGTATTTTAAGAAAATGGAATGATAAAATACTTGTTAGATTAGAGATTGGTATAAATAATGTTTCGGATGAGTTATTTAGAAAAAAAACAAATTCTTTTCTTTATGTTGGCCGTTTTACCTATTGGAAAGGTTATAAATTAGCACTGATGGCTTTCCAACAGTATGCAGAAAAGCATCCCTGTTCAACTTTTACAATGATAGGAAGAGGGAATACAGACGATATTAAGAGTTTTGCAAGTAATAATAATTTAGAAAAACAGATAAAGATTATCCCTTGGATAGAACAATCAGAACTAAAAAAATATTATACTTCAAGTAGTGCCATGCTGTTTCCAAGTATGCATGACAGCAGTGGTAATGTTGTATTGGAAGCCTTATCTTTCGGAATGCCTGTAATTTGTTTAGATTGTGGCGGTCCGTCAAGTATACTTGGCGAGGAACTTGTAGAATTAACTGTGCAAACAAAAGGGAAAAATTACAAAAATATTATAGATGACATTGTTTCTAAAATGGAGAAGTTGACTACAAATAATGATTTCGCTATTAATGTTGGAAATAAATGTATAGACCGCGCAAAGAAAATGCTATGGAAAGAAACAATTTCCAATACTTATAAAGAAATAATAAATAGGCTTTTTGAAATAAAAAAATGACATTGTACAAATTTAAGACTTTCACCACAAGTTATTACTTTCCTAAAATAAAAAAAGAAGAAGAATGGCTATACGGTTTATATTCAACCTACGGAGGGAAACTCTCTCGGGTTTATTGGCTTTTATTTAAAAATATCGCATTTGTAAGATGGCTGAATGTTGTTGATGTAAACAAACTTTCTTTCCCATATAAAGATATTTGCAAACTAATAGGTAAAGATTGTATTATGTCATTTAATATGGGCAGTCCAGGACCATTGCAAAAGATTTCAATAATCGGATATGAATGTTTTTCAGGAAATAAATTCTTTGCTAAATATAGTCAAAAACCCAAGGCTATAGAATTGACAAAAAATGAAATACAGATTTATAAGTTATTGGAAAATAGCGGTTTGGTACCAGTCTTACTTGATAGTAAACTTGATAAGAATTTTGCTTTTCTGAAAGCGGAGTTCTTGAATGGTCATCGACCTCCTCAGACATTTTTCAATGAAGAAATTTTTAAGTTATGCATAAAATTAAAAGAATTTCGTATAGGAAAAGAAAAATATTCAAAGGACAATTTGAAATTGTCTCTAAGTCATGGAGATTTCTGCCCATGGAATATGTTAGAAGAAGGTGATAGGATTAGATTGATTGATTGGGAACAAGCAAAAGACAGACCTTTAGGGTTTGATTTGTTTACTTATATTGCACAAGTAACAAACTTAATTAACCCTAATGTGAATTTGCTTGAAGCGATAGAAAACCATAGACAATATATCGAAAGATATTTTATAAGTTGTGGAATTTCCAATTGGAAACCATATTTGATTGCCTTTGCTGTAGAATCAAAAGCCTTTAAGCTTATGAAAGGGAGTATTGATATAGCACAAAGGTATGATTGTTTAATCAATTTTGAAGACAAGAAGTGAATAAAATAGGTATTTGGGCACCACTTAGATATGCTAATGTGGGTGATGATATGCAAGCGATTGCTTTTGCAAAACATATCCAGAAACAAGGATATGAAGTAAAATTATTTCAGTTAGACGAAGAACTGGCTAAGTTATATCAGTTGGAATCCGTTTCTACAGTTAATGAATTATGTAAAGATGTCAACTTAGTTGTGATTGCAGGTGGGGCTTTGTTGACTCCTTTCAAATGGTATAAACGCATTTTGAATAAGGCAGCACGTGAATATGAAACTGATTTCAAAAATCTATTTCTTGCTACTAATAAATATCCTAATGTAAAATTTTGCGCTATTTCAATGGGAGGCGACGGTCAGGTAAAAAAACCTGAGACCTGGTTTTCTCGTTGGCGTATAAAATTCTTTAGATCTCCTGCTTTTGTAGATGGAACAGTTCGTTTGGTTGGTGATGTAGTACAGATGAAACAGGCGTTTGGAAAAAACTTTATTTACCATGCAGATATGCTTTTCCGTACTCCAGATTTCTTCGAACCTAAACCATTGCCTCCCACTAATAAAATCAGAGTCTGTCTTCAACTAAAGAAAGGCCGTTATTTGGACAAACAATTATTGGCTGATATCCACAGATATGCAGAGGAACATGATGATATGGAATTCCACTTCATTACTACACACATGCTAAAAATCGGTTTGACTTATCAATATATGCCAAATAAAACATCAAAAAATATTTTTTTAGATGCCTATAAAAGTCCTAATCAATTATTAGGTGTGTTAGCATCTTGTGATATAATAATGACGTCTATGCTTCATGTTGGTTTGATGGGATTGACTGTGAAAACACCATTTGTCAGCTATCGCGGGCCAGGTAAGACCAAGAGTTTTTTGAAGTCTATTGGAGGTGAATGGGCTATTCTTCCTGAAAACATCTCTTTTGATGAATTGCGTATGAAGGTTTTCACGAAGAAAAAGGATGATTTATTCGCTCAATATAATATAAAGGTCATAAACGATATGATTAATGACAGTTTGAATCAATATGATTTTTGCAAGAACACTGTAATTAAACTTGGCTAATGAAGAATAACGTTGGTAAAGTGGTTGATGCAGGTCTTTGCATGGGATGTGGGGTGTGTCAAGATGCTTGTGCAAAGAAATGTATTAAAATTCATCATGGCAACGATGTGAATCATCCTGTTGTGGATGAAAGCAATTGTAATGAATGTGGTTTGTGTCTGAAAGTTTGTGCAGGAAAGGGTATTGACATTGACGATTATAGTCGCAAACTTTTTGAGGAGAAAGCTGCGGGCAAAGAGAAATATATTGGATACTATGACAAATGTTTTTCTGGCTATAGTAACAATTATGACATTCGTTTTCATTCAGCATCAGGCGGTTGCCTGAGTCAATTTCTGATTTATCTTTTAGATAAAGGGTATGTTGACGGTGCCGTTGTAGTAGGGTATAAAAAAAATCAGCCTATGACACCTCGTACTTATATCGCGCGCACAAGGGAAGATGTATTGGATGGAAGAAGTTCTAAATATTGTGTTACAAGCTATGAAGGCATTTTAAGTCAAATAAAGCAAGATGGTGGAAAATATGTGATTGTAGGTTTACCTTGTCATATACAATCTTTGCGTAAATTTGTCCATACATTTAAAAAAGTTGGTGAGCAAATAATTGGTTACTTTGCTATTTATTGTTCAAGCAATCGTACTATGCGCTCACAGGACTTTTTACTATATAAATATGGAGTTAACAGAAAGAATGTTGCTCGTTTTGCCTACCGTGATAATGGATGTCTTGGAGAATTGGTTTTTGAGGATAAAAATAGAAAAATTTTGAAATCTATTCCTTATCAAAATTATTGGATTGGCATGAGAGGTTTTTTTAATGTACCTCGTTGCTCAACCTGTATAGATCATTTTGGTGAATTGGCAGATGTTTGTTTTGGCGATATTCATATTGGAGAATATATTAATGACCATATAGGAATTAATTCCTTAATTTCTCGTTCTTCAGACTGGACTTGTATATTAATGAATGCAGTAAAGGATGGCTATTTACATCTTAATGAAATTTCTTACACAATAGTAAAAGATTCGCAAGATTATGCTATACGTCAAAAAAAGGGTTCTGGCGTAACTGCTTCTTTCAAACTTCGTAGTCTTTTAGGCAAGAAAAATCCAAAATACGATCAACCTCTTGTTGTTCCTAATGTAGGATTTAAAGAGATTGTAAAGGTTATAATAAAATGCGGTATGCGATGGATGGGAAGAAAAAAATGGCTATGGCCTATAATTTGTAAAATATAATCTTTATATCTATGAAGATTTTAAAGACATATTGAAAGTATTGGATAATTTCTCCCATAAAGATGGGACTTCATGTATCTTTTTCAAGAGTTATATATCATTGTAGATGAATAGTAATAAAATGAATAGCAATGAAAACGAAGATATTATTTGTCCTGCACATGCCTCCCCCTGTTCATGGGGCTGCTATGGTAGGGAAATACATTCATGACAGTGAACTTGTGAACAATAAGTATATTTGTGAGTATATTAATCTTACTACTGCAAAAGATTTACAAGACATTGGTAAAGGCAGTTGGCGAAAACTATGGAAGTTTATAAAGCTTCTATATCATGTTATAACTGGAATATTGAGATTCAAGCCGACATTGGTCTATATCACGCCCAGTGCTTGTGGAATCGCTTTTTACAAAGACTTCATTATTGTTCAACTTGTCAAAAGCTTAGGATGTAAAGTTGTGATGCATTATCATAACAAAGGAGTGGCAACTCGGCAGGAAAAGAAAATTGATGATTTGTTGTACCGTATGTTTTTCAAAAACATCAAAGTAATTTTACTTGCTGAAGCATTATATCAAGATGTGAAGAAATATGTAAAGCATGATAATGTTTACATTTGTCCGAATGGCATTCCTGATATTGAAGGAGATAAAAGAATAGAGCGACATAATGATATACCGCATTTATTGTTTCTTTCCAATTTGATTGAAAGTAAAGGAGTGTTTGTTTTGCTTGATGCCTTAAAGATATTGAAGGATAGAGGTTTCTCGTTTGTTTGTGATTTTGTTGGTGGAGAAACAGCAGAAATAGATAAAACACGTTTTGAAGAAGAGGTGCATAACCGTTGCTTGGATGAAGTGGCTGTTTATAATGGCAGGAAATACGGAAAAGATAAGGAAGCGTTTTTCAAAAATGCGGATATCTTTGTTTTCCCGACTTTTTATTCGAACGAGTGTTTCCCATTGGTTTTATTGGAGGCAATGCAGTATAGTTTACCATGCGTCTCAACAAAAGAGGGTGGTATTTCCTGTATAGTAGAAAATGGCAATACAGGATGGTTGGTAAACAGACAGTCGGCAGAAGAGTTGGCGGAACGATTATATTGTATGTTGTGCAATGCAGACAAATCCCGTTCTATGGGTAAATATGGAAGAGAAAAGTTTGAGAAAGAGTTTTCTCTGTCCGAATTTGAAATAAGATTAGTTGACATCATTCAAAAAATACTGTCATAGTCTTTTGTTTACGGATAGTAATACTGTCATTGCCGTTTATATTCCAAAACAAGGAAAATAATTTCCGATAGTTCTTTTATATAAGGAGTTTTTATCATGATAGATTGGATTATAGACACTATCGTATATCCTGTTTTTACATGGTTGGGAATATCGAAATAGTTTATACATCGTTTTCGCTATTGTCAAACGAAATAAATATAGATTATAATTTTAATAAAATCATTATAACATGTTACGGTTAAAGAATTTGACCATACTGAAAAGCCATGCAATGTTGAAGCGGCTGCCGGATGGTAAATTGCTGATAAATACAATCAATGCACATTCTTACAACACTGCGCAGAATGACCGTCTGTTTGCCGAGGCACTGATGAATGGCGATGTGCTCATTCCTGACGGGGTGAGCATTGTGAAGGCATGTCAGTGGATAAAGGCGAAGTCGCAGCCCGTGGAGCGTGTTGCCGGATGGGATCTCTTTGCTTTCGAGATGGACAGGCTTGAAAAAAGAAGTGCGGAGCTGATAGAGAAGGACAAGGATGCTTCAAGGCTGAAAGTGATGTTCATGGGAAGCTCACAGAAGGTACTCGGTCTGATAGAAAAGCGCATGACCGTTGAGTATCCTCATCTTGATGTCGCCACTTATTCACCTCCATATAAACCAGAGTTCTCGGTGGAGGACAATGATGCTATAATCAGGGCTATAAACGATGCCAACCCTGATTTGTTATGGATTGGCATGACGGCTCCAAAGCAAGAAAAGTGGACATATTCGCATTGGCATGACCTAAAGATTCATTGCCATGTGGGTACTGTCGGTGCTGTGTTTGACTTCTTTGCAGGAACAGTAGAACGGGCTCCGGCATGGTGGCAAAAGAACGGGCTTGAATGGCTTTACCGTCTGATAAAGGAGCCACAACGCATGTGGCGGAGATATATCATAGGCAACGTGAAGTTTCTGTGGAATGTCTTTACTATAGGATGAGGCTGTATCATAATAAAGATTGTAAGTACTCAAATTATGACTTAAATTAGAAAGGTATACTTTCGCTGCTGAACAAAAATATCAGATTTATGTACAGTAGCGAAGATTTGGAAAATTTTCGATAAGCGAACGTAATGAAAGCTTGCTTTCAAATTGCTGAGCACAGAAAACTTATATAAAGATTCTATTTCCAGTACCAGACTGAGGCAATGCCGAACGGCATCTCCGTAGAGCAGTTTTGCTCACGTAACAAAGTACCTTATAACATATTCAACAAATGGTACAAGGATACACATGGCAAGGTTACTTCCTACATATATATAATAACGTGAAAACCAATGTTCACAAGACTGTATTTTGAAAGGACTGCAAATCCACATTTATTGAATAGAATGTTCTTCATAGTATTATATTGCAGATTTTATGTTTTCCAATAAAAACTCCCGTCTCTTCCTACTTTTATATAGAGTATCAATAAAATAACAGTTTAATATCAATGAAAGGAATTGTATTGGCTGGTGGTAGCGGTACTCGTTTGTATCCTATCACCAAGGGTATCAGTAAGCAACTGATACCTGTTTTCGATAAGCCGATGATTTATTACCCTATTTCGGTGCTAATGCTTGCTGGTATACGTGAGATACTGATAATATCTACACCGGCAGATCTCCCAGGATTCGAGCGTTTACTTGGTGATGGAAGCCGGTTCGGTGTCAGTTTTGAATACGCAGAACAACCGTCACCGGATGGTTTGGCGCAGGCTTTTATCATAGGTGAAAAGTTCATCGGTGACGAATGCGCCTGCCTCGTACTGGGTGATAATATCTTCTATGGTGCTGGCCTGAATCAGATGCTTTCAAAGGCTGTGGAAGATGCCGAGAAAAATCATAAGGCTACGGTGTTCGGCTACCGTGTGAGTGATCCTGAGAGATATGGGGTGGCAGAGTTTGATAGTAAGGGAAACTGCTTGAGTATCGAGGAAAAGCCTGAGCGTCCGAGGAGCAGCTATGCTGTTGTGGGTTTATATTTTTATCCTAATAAGGTAGTGGAAATAGCGAAGAATATCAAACCATCTGCCCGTGGTGAACTGGAAATAACAACAGTCAACCAGGAGTTTTTGAAGTGCAGGGAACTGAGGGTGCAGACCATGGCCCGTGGATTTGCCTGGCTCGATACAGGTACGCACGACTCGCTTTCTGAGGCCTCTACCTTTATTGAGGTACTGGAGAAGCGTCAGGGACTGAAGGTAGCCTGTCTGGAAGGTATTGCTTATCGCCAGGGATGGATTACTGCGGAGGAACTTCGTGAAGCGGCTATGCCAATGATGAAAAATGATTATGGCAGATATCTTATTTCTATCCTTGACGAGGGTATAGATACTTTGAAAAGAAATCTGGAATATTAATAAAAAGGGATGTATAATGGAAGTAATAAAGACAGATATTAATGGGGTGCTGATTGTTGTCCCCCGTATCTTTAAGGATGCCCGTGGGTATTTTTTCGAGAGTTTTTCAGAGAGAGAATTTGAAGAGAAAGCAGCTCCTGTCCTGGGGTATAAGGTGAACTTCTGTCAGGATAATGAAAGCATGAGTTGCTATGGGGTAATGCGCGGGCTACATTTCCAGCGTCCGCCTTTCACTCAAAGTAAGTTGGTGCGCTGTGTGAAGGGTGCGGTGCTTGATGTGGCTGTAGACATACGCAAAGGTTCATCCACATACGGCAGGCATGTTGCCGTGGAGCTGACGGAGGATAATCATCATCAGTTTTTTATCCCACGTGGATTTGCACATGGGTTTGCCGTACTAAGCGAGACGGCAGTATTCCAATACAAATGTGACAATTTCTATCATCCTGAGGCAGACGGAGGAATTTCCATTACAGATGACAGCCTTGGCATTGACTGGAAAATACCTATGGAACATGCCATTCTTTCCGAGAAAGACACCATGCATGATAAACTGGAGGATTTTGTCAGCCCTTTTGACATAAACGTTAATCTATATAAATAATCAGAAATATGAATATACTGGTAACAGGTGCTAACGGCCAGCTTGGCAACGAAATGCGTATCGTCAGCAAGCATACTGCAGACCGTTATATCTTCACGGATGTCAGTCAGGCAGAAGGGGTCGAGACAACATATCTTGACATTACCGACATGGATGCTGTCCGAGGAGCGGTGAGGGAATATGGTGTGAACGTCATCATAAACTGTGCTGCATGGACTAATGTGGATGCCTGTGAGACGGATGAGAAGCTGGCAGCAGTTGCAGAAAGACTGAATGCCGTGGCTCCAGAGAACCTTGCCATGGCAATGAAGGAAGTTGACGGCGTGCTGATCCAAATATCTACAGACTATGTATTCGGCAAGGAGCCTTATAATGTGCCGTGCAGTCCGGACCAGAAGGGTACGCCTACAGGGGTATATGGCGCTACAAAGCTTCGTGGCGAGCTGAATGTAATTGCTACGGGCTGCAAGTATGTCATTATCCGTACTGCATGGCTGTATTCCGAATTTGGCAAGAACTTCTGCAAGACGATGCTCGACCTTACAGCTACCAAGCCTCAGCTGAAAGTGGTGTTAGACCAATGTGGGACTCCTACTTATGCCCTTGACCTTGCGAATGCTATTGTGACTATATTGGATAAGGTGAAGAATGCAACCGGCAGGGATGCGTATGAGGGAATATATCACTATTCAAACGAAGGCGTATGTTCTTGGTATGACTTTACACAGATGATAGTAAGGATTGCCGGCAATACGGCCTGTGATATCCAGCCTTGTTACAGTTCGGAATATCCCTCTCCAGTGACACGTCCCGCATATTCGGTACTTGATAAGCGCACTATCAAGGAAACATTCGGGGTGAAGGTTCCATACTGGGTTGACTCTTTGAAAAAGTGCATTGCAAATCTCAGGCAACAGTGAAAATAAATCAAAATATAGACTTTATGACAAAGAAAAATATAGTAATCACCGGAGGAGCCGGCTTCATAGGCTCACACGTAGTCCGTCTTTTCGTGAACAAATATCCGGAGTACAAGATCATTAACCTTGACAAGCTGACTTACGCAGGCAATCTGGCCAATCTAAAAGATATCGAGGACAGGCCTAACTACAAGTTTGTGAGGATGGATATATGCGACTTTGAGGCGTTCTTCCGGCTGATGCAGGACGAGCATATTGACAGCATCATTCACTTGGCTGCGGAATCACATGTTGATCGGAGCATAAGAGATCCGTTTACTTTTGCACGTACTAATGTGATGGGTACCCTGTCATTGCTCCAGGCTGCCAGGACTTATTGGGAGGGCCTTTCCGAAGGATACGAGGGCAAGCTTTTCTATCATATATCTACCGATGAGGTATATGGAGCACTGCGTATGACACATCCGGATGGAATTTCCGCACCTTTTACCACCAAGGCATCGAGTGACAGCAACCATGAGGCTTATGGGGAAGACTTCTTTCTGGAGACCACCAAGTATAGTCCTCATTCTCCATACTCGGCATCAAAGGCAAGTTCTGACCATTTCGTCCGTGCCTTTCACGACACCTACGGCATGCCTACAATAGTGACGAATTGTTCGAACAACTACGGTCCTTATCAGTTCCCGGAAAAATTGATTCCGCTTTTCATCAACAATATTATCCATCGCAAGTCTTTGCCTGTATACGGTAAGGGTGAAAATGTACGTGACTGGTTGTATGTGGAAGACCATGCAAGAGCCATTGACATTATTTTCCACAAAGGGAAAGTGGCGGAGACTTACAACATCGGTGGCTTCAACGAATGGAAGAACATCGACATCATAAAGGTTGTCATCAAGACTGTAGACCGTTTACTCGGCCGGAAAGAAGGCGAAGACCTCGATCTCATCACATACGTTACAGACCGGAAAGGGCATGATATGCGCTATGCCATTGATTCACGAAAACTCCAAAAAGAACTGGGTTGGGAGCCAAGCCTGCAATTTGAGGAAGGCATAGAGAAGACAGTAAGATGGTATCTTGATAACAAAGAGTGGATGGATAATGTAACATCAGGAGATTATCGGAAATACTATGACGCTATGTATAAGGACAGATAATAGAAGTATACTGTTAATACCCAACTTTCATGCAGAAATTCACTGCATAAAGCGGCACATTAATCATCCAACCCTGATTGGAATAAGGCAACATTGAAAGACGCATACCTTTCAGATTCGGGTACTTCCCAATATATGTCTTCAAGGATTTTGACTTCACATTCTCTTCTGCTTTCACTTCAAGAGGCATTATCTCTGCACCGTTTTGTATCAGAAAATCTATCTCTACACGCGAATCATTAGAACTGTAATAATATATGGGAAGAGACGAAGGAACAATCTGGCTATAAACAAACTGTTCGGTAAACGCACCTTTATATTCACGGAAAATGTTCTCTCCTATAATCACGCTTTCCGCAGGAGCATCAACCATTGCTCCCATTAATCCTACATCAAGAGAAAAAAGTTTAAAAACAGAAAGCTCTTCATAAAACTTCAACGGTAGAACTGGAGTAGTAGCCCTATGAACGCGATAAACCAAACCGGCATCTATCAGCCATTGTATTGCCATCTCAAACTCTGAAGCACGCGCACCTTTTTTTACCGCACCATAAATAAACTTTTTATTCTCTTTTGCCAACTGTGAAGGAATTGAATCCCAAACCATATTGATACGAGGAACTTCTGATGATGGAGCATGTTTTAAGAAATCACGGCGATAATCAAATAACAGCTGTTTCTGAATATCACGTACTGCCTGAAGATTGCCTGAATCAGAATATTCCTTGACCGCAGCAGGCATTCCCCCTACAAAATAATACTGGCGCAAACAATCTATCAGTTTCACAGAAAGAGAATCAATAACAGGATAATCACCGGAACGCAACAACTCAACCAACGGTTCCTCTCCTATTGCATAAAGAAACTCATCGAATGTCATGGGATACATACGTATCATATCCACTTTACCCACAGGAAAAGAGATATTGTCATGCAGCGATACTCCCAAAAGCGAACCGGCCACGGCAATATGGTATTCAGGTGCATTCTCGCAGAAATATTTCAAGGAATTCAATATCACAGGATTTTCCTGTACCTCATCCAAAACAATAAGCGTATCCTCAGGCACTATATGGATATGAAGCAATGCCGATAAAGAACGGACTATACGGGATATATCATAATCTTGCTCAAATATTTTATCCACAAGTATATTCCTGTCACAATTCACATAAGCCACATTTTTATAATTTTCCATTCCAAACTTTTGTAGAATGTATGTCTTACCTACCTGGCGGGCACCATTCAGTATAAGTGGTTTACGATTAGGAGAGTTTTTCCATTCTATCAGGTTTTTCAATACGTTCCTTTTCATTGCTTGCATTTTTTTGCACGAATACTAAGTGCAAATATACATTTTTCTGCACGAATACCAGCACAACAACAACACTTTTTTGCACGAATATTTATATACACCATACATTTTTCCGCACAAACAAGTGATTTATCCGCATGCCTTCTATTTCAATTTCCTGCCGTCGCTGAAGGCATTGCCCACCTTCCGGCCCAACTGTATGTATGAATTATGGACAGGATCAAACGTTATGAGGTTCATACGCTCAACATCCGGCTTACCGTCTTCAGCCAAGAAAGCTTCATCGCATAAGACGGATATTATCTCAGCAATGATAAAGTATCCGGTTTCCGACTCGTCTATCTTCTGCTTGATGCGGCATTCGAGCGTCATCGGAAAATCCGTGAATACGGGTGCGTTCACATTTTCCGATTTTACAACCGTCCATCCGGTTTTCTCCATCTTATCGGGTGTGTTTCTCGCACTCACAATCCCCACGTAGTCAGAAGCCACAAGGGTGTCTGCCGTTGCAAACGCCACTGTGAACTCGCAGTTTATATCCAAATTCTCAGTTGTGGCATGGTTGCCCATTGAAATCATTATCTCGTGCATGTCCCACTGTCCGCCCCATGCCGCATTCATTGCATTAGGACGGCCCTCTTTGTCGTAAGTACCTAAAATCAGTACAGGCTGAGGCAACAGCCACGCCTTTGGTCCGAAACTTTTCATCAGTTTTCCCTTTTTATTATATTCAACAAAATTCATGCCGTAACCGGATTAGCCACAGACTGCCCGATACATCATACGCTTTATGTCATACTTGAAATAACATGCACCAATCAGCATCCAGAACCGTCAATGCTGCATGAAGAGCCGTCGGATCCTGAACGCGGTTTCAGTCCTGCCTCTTCCGGTCTGAAAGTCACAGTGCCGTCTTCAAGCACAAAACACGGAATGCCTATTGTTCCCAAGCGTTTCATTACATCAAACTGCGGTTCGCGGTCGCGGAGCTTAAGAAAAGCCTTAAGGTTTCTTACATGCTCTCCAATATCAATAAGTTCATATTGGCTGTTTCCCCTTACCTGTTCATAAATATATGTGCAATCCTTGCACGTATTCATTACATAAATCTTTACCATAACAATTTATTATTGTTTTAAACTTCGTTTTGAATAAACGCATCGCCTCAGCATAATCAAAATAAATCTTACTTCAGTATACGACTTGCAGTTTATTTTATGCTATTCCCAACAATTCTATCTCAAACACCAGCACCGAGCCTCCGGGTATTCCCGGCTGTGAAACCTTTCCATATCCCATTTCGGCCGGAATGTATACCTCCCACTTGTCGCCCACGCACATCTCTTGAATTGCCACAATCCATCCATCTATAAGCCCGTCCAGGCGAAATGCAGCCGGAGCGCCTCCTCTACTGCTGTCGAACTGCCTCAACAGTGCATCTCCTGCAAGTTCATCTGCGGTCTTGCCGGCTACAGACAGCGATGGAGAAGACAACTCACCGGCACATACCGTCCATCCGGTATAATGCACCGTGACAATGCTCCGCGGTGCCGGATGTCTGCCATTGTCACATCCCTCTGCCAGCACCTTATAGAATATGCCTCCTGACAAAGCCCTGACGCCCTCCTCCAGGGATTTCTTTTCCAGCCAGTGTTTATTGACCTGAATATATTCTCTTTTATTCATAAACGTCCGTATTTACCTTTATCATAATAGAAATACCGGCTGTTTCCTTACACTGAAATTCTCTGCCAGCACCGGCGCGAACGGTGACTGCAACACACGTGCTCCCTGCGGGCATCCTTTCACGCAAGCACAACATTTTATGCAGCGTACCGCATCTGTATTCTCCTCAACTCCAACCTCTATCGCCTCTACAGGACACAATGCCACACACTTGCCGCAATGCACACACGATGCCACATCAGTTACAGGTATTAATTTGCGCGGTTTTTCGGTCTGTTGCTGCCGGTATTCTTGTACAAATACCATGAAATTGGCAAGCGATGCCGCATCTGCCGGACGGTCATGCAATGCAGAAGCGTCAACTGCCGTAAAATCTCCTCTACCGACCTTCTCTCCTGCCGCCACGCCAAACTTATATGCAATGTCAATGTCTTCCCTGTCCGGACGGCCCACGGCAATAGGAGTTGTCTCCGTGCTGTATGAATGCTCACCTACAAACGCTGCTACGGCAACAGGCACAAAGCCATGGCTCACAGCAAAGTTTTCCATGTCCGACAATGACTTTTCAAAAGCCCTGTTTCCATATACGGCAATAAGAACGGCAGGCGTGCCGTCCGCTCTCAGCATGTCCATACGCGCTGCGGCAATCTTCGGCAGACGACCACCGTACACCGGTGCTGCAATGACCACGACATCATCCTTACCGAATGTAATGAAAGGTATCTGATGGTGAGTCGCGTCAAGCACCTCTATATTCGAACCGTCAGAATCGCTTATGCCCAAAGCAACAGCCTCTGCCACTTTGGCCGATGTGCCCGTAGGTGAAAAACACACTATCTTTATTTTTCTTTTCATCCGTATTTTGTAATAAGTATTATAAAATTATACATCAGACACATCGCAAAGCGATGTCCCTACACAGTGTAAGATATGATATGCCACATTGCTCATCTGGCTTATCGAAGATGTCCATCTAATATCATTTCTGTACAAACGTGTTAAGAGAATGCGGTTTCAAAACTGCGCTCAGGTATTTCTTTCCTACCTTTACCGTCATCTTCCTTTCTTCATCATTGAAATTACCTGCCATCACAAGATACTTGTTCTCCGGTGTAAGCAATACCAATACCGGCACATTTGCCTCACCGGCCCCGACATGTGCCACCACCTTGTCACCCTTTTCCACATAATGGCTGTAATGTTTCACAGCATAATATTCATGTGTATATTTAAACGTGGATGACGCGGCATCAACGCGTATCAAAGCATTTTGCTTCCATCCCCATGTACTCATTCCGTCACCGGCAAGCACAGCATTCCAAAAAGTATAGTCCTCACATCCGTTTCCAAGATAATGGCTGATCCGTTCAAAGGTGTGCTCGGCAGCCTTCCAGTCAAACGAACCCCATCCGCATTCACCTTCAGTCTGCACATACTTGTATCCAGGATAATTCTCGCGCAGACGCTGCAGAATCTGTCCGCCTTCCCATTGCAGGCCTATGCCCTTCACGGCATCCGCCATACGGCCGTCAGTCAACACCTTGTCTATCACATCATAACGGTTGGTGTTTATCGTGCCGAAATAAACATCCACGCCCGGGTGTTCCTTCTTCATGAGCGGAGCAAGATATTCGACATTAAACCTCACAATGCCTTCAGGCGTCCATGCGCATCCGGGATACGGAGTATAGCTCCAGGCCTCGTTCTGATACATCACTGCCCCGATGTCTATTCCCTGTTCCGCGTATGCTGATATAAATCGGCTGAAGTATCGGGCGTATGTGGCCAGATAGCGGTCATCCATAATAAAATAGTCGGTGAGCGACAGTTTCGGAGGAAATATTCCCTTGGGAGCCTTATAGTCGTCACGGTTGCCGTCCGGTCCCTCAAACAGGATATAGTCCTTGCGCACATCCATTGTATTATGCTCACTGCTGCGCACCGGATAATCTCCGTTTATTTTCATCCAGCTTGGAGGCGACCACGGTGATGCCCAAAACGTAAGGTCCGGATTGTAGCTTTGCGCCTTATGTATATATGGTATAAGAGTTGTCTTGTCTCTGTCTATATTAAAATACTTCAATCCGAAATCTCCCGCCACCTCGTCACAACTATACCACCCACGGGCGTAATCATTCGCATTCATAGGAATGCGCCCCATAGTAAACCTGAGGTCACCGGATGGAGAGAAAAGATTTCTCATTATCTCTTCACGCCCGGCCTCAGGCAGCATGTTTATCGCATCCCATCCCAACTCGTTGAAACACGTCCCCCAACGGTTGAATGTGACAACGGGCTCTCCAGGCACAACAACATCATGCTCCGCGACTTTCGCCACCGCACTTATCCTGCCTGTCCGCCACTCTTTATCCTTACTGCTCTGCACCCAGGTAAAAGTCTGTGCTTCAATAAACAAAGGAATCAAAAATCCGATTTGAAATACAAATAATAATCTCTTTACATCCATATATATACTTCTTATTGGTTAAGATGACATTACCAAAACAAAAGTACAACATTTTCCACATAAAACAAAGACAATACCGCATAAAAACATCAACAAAAGAATAAGTTCAGTATAGTATACATCGTACACATCGCAAAGCGATGTCCCTACATGGAGCAGGATTCGGCAGAAACACCTGATTTCATCCTGTCTCATGACACATCCTCAGAGTATCTTTCTATCAGAAATATCTGTTATTTACTTTTCTATATGTTTCAAAAAACATTGTTATTTGATTTTACACTGCAAATATTTGATATTTTCATTTTTATTTATCAAAATAAATAACTACCTTTGTACACAAACCGATATAAAAAATAACACATGGAAAGAAAGAAAATCGTTACTGCCGCAATGGTCATGCTCTTGGGAGTATCGGCCATGGCTGCTGAAAAAGACAACCGTACGCAGAATTTTCCTCTCGAAAACATACAGCTTCTTGACGGGAAATTCAAACACGCATGCGACCTCAACATCACCGTATTGCTGAAATATGATACGGACAGACTTTTAGCGCCATTCCTTAAAACCGCCGGACTGCCGGCCAAAGGAGAAAGCTTCGAAAACTGGATAGGACTCGACGGACATGTCGGAGGCCACTATCTAAGCGCACTGGCACTAGCATACTCAGCCACAGGAAACGAAGAGTGCAAGAGAAGAATGGACTATATGGTGGACGAGCTTAAAAAAGCTCAGGATAAAAACGGTGACGGATATGTAGGAGGCGTGCCATACTCTGTCTGGAATTCGCTCGCCAAAGGCGACATCAGAACATTCGGCAAGGCATGGGTGCCATGGTATAACGTTCACAAGGTTTTTGCAGGACTACACGACGCATACGTATACGGACATAATGAGAAAGCAAGGGAAATGTTCATAAAACTGTGCGACTGGGGAATAAACATCACGAGTACGCTTGATGACACACAAATGGAGAGAATGCTCGACATTGAATTCGGCGGCATGAACGAATCGTTTGCCGATGCCTATAAGCTCACAGGCGAGAAAAAATATCTCGAAGCGGCCAAACGTTTCAGCCACAAGATGCTTTTCGACAGCATGAAACAGAGGAAAGACAATCTTGACAACAAACATGCAAACACTCAGGTGCCCAAGGCTGTGGGATATCAGCGCGTGGCCGAACTGACCGGAGACGCGGATTTTGCCACTGCGGCACGATTTTTCTGGCAGACAGTTGTCGACAACCGCTCACTGGCCTTTGGAGGCAACAGCCGCAGAGAGCACTTCCCCACAGCCAAGGCATGCACGGAATATACCGAAGACCGTGAGGGACCTGAATCATGCAATACATACAACATGCTGAAACTGACAGAAGGGTTGTTCCGAATGAGTCCCGATGCGGTATATGCAGACTTCTATGAGCGCGCAATGTTCAACCACATACTTTCCACCCAGAATCCGGAACACGGAGGATATGTTTACTTCACCCCTGCCCGTCCACGGCACTACCGCGTTTATTCACAACCCAACCAAGCCATGTGGTGTTGCGTGGGAACAGGAATGGAGAACCACAGCAAGTATGGCGAGTTTATATATACCCATACAAGTGGTGTGAAGAAGGCCGACGACAAGCTGTACGTAAATCTGTTTGTGGCGTCAAAGCTTGACTGGAAGGAACACGGCCTGCAACTCACCCAGGAAACATCATTCCCATACTCTGAATCCACACGTCTTACGATGAGTATGAAGAAAGCGTCAAAATTCACCATCATGCTCCGTCATCCGGGATGGATTGCAAAGGGAGACTACAAGGTGACTGTCAACGGAGAACCTGTAGACGTATCGGCATCCGAGCCGTCGTCATACCTGCCGGTAAGCCGCAAATGGAAAAATGGTGACGTGGTTGAAATATCACTGCCTAAGAGAATAACAGTGGAAAAAATGCCAAATGTGCCTGATTTCGTGGCAGTGATGTGCGGTCCGATACTTCTCGGGGCTGAGACCGGAACCGCAAACCTCTACGGTTTGCTTGCCGATGAAGGACGATGGGCACACATCGCACACGGTCCTCTCGAACCCATATCATCGGCGCCTCATATCATCGGCACAACAGATGAAATAAAGAACAAGCTTGCAAACATGCGTCCCGTAAACGGACAACCTATGCATTTCACATGCCCGGAACTGTTCAGCCAGAAAGAGTTCGCAAACATTGTATTCAAGCCTTTCGCTGAAATACACGACTGCCGATATATGATATATTGGCCGACAATGACTGCAGATGAATACAACACCGTCATCGCAGAGCAGCAAAGACAGGAGGCGGAAATGCTTCAGCTCGACAAACTCACGATGGATAAGGTGAAACCGGGAGAACAACAACCTGAGGTCGACCATGCCATGCAGTCGGAAAACTCTAAAAAGAGCTATTGGAAAGACAGAAGTGTACGCGATGCATCCAACGGAGGATATTTCAGCTATAACCTCATCACCGGAGGCGAAACTTCGCTGACACTGCGCGTGACATACTGGGGCGATGAGCCGGCCGGCCGCAGTTTCGGAATATACGTTGACGACAAACTGCTTGCCAACGAGAATCTGTCCGGCAAATGGAATAAAAAAGCATTCATGGACGAATGTTACGACATACCTGCAGATATGCTGAAAGGAAAAAGTTCCGTCAGGATAAAATTCCAGTCCGAACAGAACACCACCGCCGGAGGCGTATATTTCATAAGACTGGTAAAAAAGCAATAGGTATCCGACCTGAAGTTCCAATAAGTTTAAATCCCCTGCAGAATATATTTTCTGCGGGGGATTTCTATATATAAATCAGAAAAGACCGAAAGCATCCACCTCTTTCTGCAACAGGTCAAGAAAACGGGACGCATGGGCACCGTCCATCTGAGTATGGTGAAACTGAAAAGATACGGTAAGAGTTGTCCTCAACCACTTTCTGCGATATCTGCCCCATATCATGAAAGGATTGTTGAAGATGCCGCTGTACATACCCACCGCACCGTCGATGTCATACTGCGCCAATGCGGAAGTGCCGATGACCATACTGCCGTACGACAGGTCGTGGCTCTCACACGACTCTGCAACCTGACGGGTAAGGCGCAGATAGTCGGAATTAAAAGCATGCAGGTCTTCCGAGAAAGGGATATCGCAGGAACACACTTCCCCTTCCCTATTCGCTACAATGGTATTGACTGCAATATTGTCATACTGAATAAGCCTGTCACCGACGGGAAGCGTGTAGAACTCCTTTACGTGGCTTGCCGCCTTCCCGATACACCAGCACATCAGCATATTGAACTTCAATTTACGCCAACGGCCAAACAATACAAGACGGGACACATCAAGCGTCTTGAAAAACGTTACCATGGGCATGGGGGCCTTCATCCACATTTCATAAGCGTATGAACGCGACGTCTCACGGGGATTCACTTCTTTTATCATAGTCTTTTTGCTGCAAAATTATGTTGAAACTTTATGCAAATGTACAAAGATTAAATAATATACAATGAAATAAAGTCCGTAAGGGATATAATAAAAGGGACATTCCTGCATATTTTAATCCCAAACTGTATATATGCTATTTTTCATGCTGTGATACCAGTGGTCTCCAATACGCGGATGTCAGGATACTCCCATACTTTCAAATCGCTTTCGGCATATCCGAAATAAACAATATATTAAGGCGAAACTATAAAAACAATACGGCTATAATGAATCCGACATAAGTATTCACACAATATATGTAATAAAAATTCACAACCCGTTTTTATTTCGTAATTTCCATTTTTACAAAACACGTAACAGATTGATATACAACATATTAACCATCACCAAAAAGTATGCCAAAAATGAATGGCCTGTTCATGCTTGATGAATAGGCCATTCACGGCCGATGAACATGCTATTCATTGAGCATGAACAGGCCATTCATCGGAAGAGAATTTTACATCTATCAAAAATGTAAATAGATTTCAATTTTTTACATCGGACGTGTTTTTTTGATCAATTAACGATGCCGCGTCTAAAAAATCCTGAAGAAGATATCCTTTATTTGTCTATTGACAAAACGGAGTAAGATACTTTACAAGCAGGTAGCCGCCTCCGACAAGCCATATATAAAGAAAACCTGCAAGGACGAATGGCTTTGCACCGGCCTGACGGAACTTGTCTATGCTCGTGTCGGTGCCTAATGCCGTCATGGCCATGGTCAGCATAAAGGTGTCTATATACTCTATAGCTCCATTAAGAGGTATGTCTTTCACACTTTCCACCCCAAAGACATACTGAAGCAATGAGTTCAGACATATCACTCCTATAAATCCGAATGCAAACCAAGGAATGGCAATACCGCGTTTTCCGGATACCGCTTCCTGAACACCACGCTTACGGCGGGCAATGGCAAAACTCATAATCACAAGCACAGGAGCCAGCATCATTACACGTATCATCTTTGTTATTGTGGCCGTGCCGGCTATGCCAAGTTCATCTGTAGGATCCATGGCGTTTCCCGCACCTGCCACATGTGCCACTTCATGAAGTGTGCTTCCGGTATACACGGCCACTTCCATATCGCTCAACCCTCCGAGCAAGCCTGCACGATACATGATTGGATACAGAAACATTGACAAGGTACCGAATATGACTACCGTTGAAACGGCTATCGCTGTCTTATGCCCCTCACATTTCACGACAGGCTCTGCACCAAGCACAGCCGCCGCACCGCAGATTGAGCTTCCTGTGGCTGTCATAAGAGCAGTATCACCGTCCATCTTCAACAGTTTTCCAAGCCATACGCCGAGAAATATCGTACCGGCCACGATTATAAAGTCGATGACCACGGCAGGCACACCCACAGCAGCCACCTCTGTAAGGGTCAGCCTGAATCCGTAAAGCACTATACCGGCACGCAACACCTGTTTCGTACAGAACTTTATACCTGGCACCCATGTTTCCGGCAAACGGTTGCGAAGACTGTTGGCATAGAGCATTCCCAGCAATATTCCGACAATCAGAGGACTGAACGACAGGCTTCTGACAAACGGAATCTCAGACAGATAGAATGCAGCAAACGAAAAAAGGGCAATCAACAATATGCCATGCATTGTATTGCCCCTGTTACCTTTATCAAACATAATCCGTTTTTTATCCTTACAGACTTAAAAACATCACCGCCTGTTCTCTTCAAAATCTACGGACCAGAAATCCACCATCTTTATATCAAATACAAGTGTGCTGTATCCCGGTATGACCGGAGAACTTCCCGCTGCGCCATATCCAAGCTGATATGGAATATATACGAGCCAATGGTCTCCACGCCGCATATTCTGTATGGCTGTCGAGAAGCCGTTGACGACATTTGCCACTGCCATCTTCGACGGGATGGCAATATCTTCGTCGAAAGGTTCGGTATAGGAAATGTCAAACACGTATCCGTCCCTATACGAAAGCGAAGGCAGCAGACATCCCTTATAGTGGACAGTGACAGTATCGAGATAGAGCGGCATTTCCGTCTCTGTGGCAGGAGCGGCCTGCAACACCTTGACAAGAATATAATCCGTGTCGACACCGGCCACACTGTCTGACTTGTTCCATGTCTTTATACGTTTCCATTCCGTTTCAAGAGGATTTGCGGCAATGACAGACTTCACAGAGTCGCTCAGGCTATAAAAGAAACCTTCGTTCACCGTTTGCCAATTGGCAAACTCGTCCACCGTATTGTCTTCCTCACTGCATGATACCATTCCCAAAGCAGAGAACAGTATCATGGTAAGGAATAATATTTTTTTTCTGATCATCATTCAATGAAGTTTACGGAGTTTTTTCTCCAATACTTTATTTCTGCAGCTTCTTAAGAAGGCTTGCAATGCTCACCTTGTCTTCTATGATATTGTTAAGCTCGCTGATGCTTACACGCTCCTGTTCCATGGTATCGCGGAAACGCAGCGTCACGGTATTGTCTTTCAGTGAATCATAGTCAACGGTCACACAGTATGGCGTACCTATCGCATCCTGACGACGGTAGCGCTTACCTATTGTATCCTTCTCATCGTACTGGCAGTTGAAATGGAACTTCAGGCTGTCGATAATCTCGCGTGCCTTCTCCGGCAGTCCGTCTTTCTTCACCAAAGGCATCACCGCAAGCTTAACAGGCGCAAGGGCTGCGGGCAACCTGAGCACAGTACGTGTCTCACCGTTTTCAAGCTTCTCTTCCTCGTATGAATGACACATGATGGAAAGGAACATACGGTCGACACCTATTGATGTCTCTATCACATAAGGAGTATAGCTCTCGTTTGTCTGCGGGTCGAAGTATTTTATCGAGCGGCCTGAGAATTTCTCATGCTGGCTGAGATCAAAATTTGTACGGCTGTGGATGCCCTCCACTTCCTTGAATCCGAAGGGCATGCGGAATTCGATGTCCGTGGCGGCATTGGCATAATGAGCCAGCTTGTCATGATCGTGGAAACGGTAGTTCTCCTCACCGAATCCAAGAGCCTGGTGCCATGCCATTCGCGTAGCCTTCCACTTGGGGAACCAGTCAAGCTCCGTTCCCGGCTTTACAAAAAACTGCATCTCCATCTGTTCAAACTCACGCATACGGAAAATAAACTGACGGGCTACAATCTCATTGCGGAATGCCTTTCCTATCTGAGCAATACCGAACGGCACTTTCATACGTCCCGTCTTCTGGACATTCAGATAGTTTACGAAAATTCCCTGTGCCGTCTCCGGACGCAGGTATATCTTGCTTGAGCTGTCGGCAGACGCTCCCATCTCGGTAGAGAACATAAGGTTGAACTGACGCACGTCGGTCCAGTTCTTTGTTCCGGAAATGGGGTCGACAATCTCTTCGTCTATTATTATCTGCTTGAGGGCATCAAGATCCGGCCCCTGCATAGCATCGGCATAGCGTGTATGAAGCGCGTCGCGCTTTTGCTTGATCTCCAGTACACGCGGACTTGTAGCCATATACTGTGCCTCGTCAAATGATTCACCGAAACGCTTTCGGGCCTTAGCCACTTCCTTTTCAATCTTCTCATCATACTTTGCCATCTGGTCTTCGATGAGAACGTCAGCACGGTAGCGTTTTTTCGAGTCGCGGTTGTCTATCAACGGGTCGTTGAACGCGTCTACATGACCGCTGGCCTTCCATATCGTAGGATGCATGAAGATGGCAGAGTCTATTCCGACGATATTCTCGTGCAGCAATACCATGCTCTTCCACCAATACTCCTTAATGTTGTTTTTCAGCTCCACACCGTTCTGTCCGTAATCATAAACGGCTCCCAACCCATCATAGATATCGCTGCTGGGGAATACGAAACCATATTCCTTACAATGGGACACTATCTTCTTGAAAACATCTTCCTGTGCCATTTTTTTATTTTATTTTGTTTATGTTTTTATTCTTTATTAACTACTAATAAGGCGCAAAGTTAGTTCTTTTTTAGCTATTTCCTTTCCATTAATTCGTTAAATGTTATGAAACATCCGTCTGTTGGCAAAAAAAATAGTAATTTTGAAGCTGAAAAATAAACCACCTATGAGCGACGAGACAAGAGACAACGAACCTAAAGACGAAATAATAAGAGACAACGAAACAAACGACAACGAAGACGGAATTGTATCAGAAATCGATATTCCCGAAACACATTCCGACTATGTTCCCGACAGATTTGACGCTTCCGCCGTACATCACCTGAGCGGCATGTATCAAAACTGGTTTCTGGATTACGCGTCATACGTAATCCTGGAACGTGCCGTACCCAATATCGAGGACGGACTTAAGCCTGTACAAAGAAGAATCCTGCATTCCATGAAGCGCATGGACGACGGCAGATACAACAAGGTGGCAAACATCGTGGGACACACTATGCAGTTTCATCCCCACGGTGACGCCTCAATAGGCGATGCACTTGTACAGCTCGGACAAAAAGACCTGCTTGTGGATACACAGGGAAACTGGGGAAACATTCTCACGGGCGACCGTGCAGCAGCACCGCGATACATAGAAGCAAGACTTTCAAAGTTTGCCCTCGACACAGTTTTCAATCCTAAAACCACAGAGTGGCAGCTGAGCTACGACGGCAGAAACAAGGAGCCGGTTTCTCTACCGGTAAAGTTCCCGTTGCTGCTTGCACAGGGCGCAGAGGGCATTGCAGTGGGACTGTCATCGAAAATTCTTCCGCACAATTTCACCGAACTGTGTGACGCCGCTGTCAGCTACCTGCACGGGCAGGAGTTCCACCTCTATCCCGATTTTCCTACCGGAGGAAGCATAGATGTGAGCAAATACAACGACGGACAACGCGGCGGTACGCTCAAAGTAAGGGCAAAGATTGAAAAACAGGACAACAAGACACTCGTCATCAGGGAGATACCTTACGGTAAAACCACATCCACACTCATCGAGTCAATCCTCAAGGCGATCGAGAAAGGAAAGATAAAGGCAAGAAAAGTGGACGACAACACGGCAGCAAATGTTGAGATACAAGTGCATCTTGCTCCCGGCATATCGTCAGACAAGACCCTTGACGCGCTGTATGCCTTCTCCGACTGCGAGGTTAACATATCGGCGAACTGCTGCGTGATTGAAAACAACAAACCTAAGTTCCTTACTGTAAGCGAAGTACTGAAACATTCCGTTGAGAACACAAAAGAGCTTATACGCAAAGAACTTGAGATACGCAAGGGAGAACTGATGGAGCAACTTCATTTCTGCTCGCTTGAAAAGATATTCATAGAGGAACGCATATACAAGGACAAGAAGTTCGAACAGGCACCGGATACCGATACCGTATGCGCGCATATCGACGACAGACTCACGCCATACTACCCGCAGATGGTGCGCGAAGTCACGAAAGAAGACATACTGAAGCTTCTCGAAATAAAGATGCAGCGCATATTGAAATTTAATAAAGACAAGGCTGACGAGCTTATGGCGCGCATAAAGGAGGAAATCGAACGCATAGACCGCGACCTCAGCAACCTTGTGGAAGTAACGGCAAACTGGTTCACATTCCTCAAAGACAAATACGGCAAGGACCATCCGAGACTGACCGAGATACGCAATTTCGACACCATCGAGAGCACTACGGTGGTGGAAGCCAACGAGAAACTGTACATCAACCGTCACGAAGGCTTCATAGGCACATCGCTGAAGAAGGACGAGTATGTGTGCAACTGTTCGGACATCGACGACATTATCATATTCTACAAGGACGGAAAGTTTAAGGTAATACGCGTGGCCGACAAGATATTCGTAGGAAAAAACATCCTGCACATAAACGTATTCAAGAAAAACGACAGACGCACTACATACAACGCTGTATACCGCGACGGCAAACAGGGAGCCTATTATATAAAGAGGTTCAATGTGACGGCCATAACCCGAAACCGCGAGTATGACCTCACAATGGGTACCCCCGGCTCTAAAGTGGTCTATTTTACCGCCAATCCAAACGGTGAGGCTGAGATTATAAAGATTACCCTCGACCCCGTCGACAAGATAAAGCGCATGAACATATTCATGGAAAAGGATTTCTCGAAAATCCTCATTAAGGGACGCGCCAGCAAGGGTAATCTCCTGTCGAAGAAAACCATAAACCGCATAGGACTGAAAAGCCACGGCCACTCAACGCTCGGAGGCAGAAAGGTATGGTTCGACCCTGATGTAAACCGCCTCAATTATGACGACCACGGAACACTGCTCGGCGAGTTCTACGATGAGGATACGATTCTCGTCATACTGAAGAACGGAGAATACTACCAAACCGACTTCAACGTGAACAACCACTATGAAGACAATATCAGCCGAATAGAGAAATTCGATGCCGGCAAGGTATGGACAGCTGTGCTCTTCGATGCAGACAACGACGGATATCCATATATAAAGAGATTCCTCATGGAACCTTCGAAGCGTCATCAGAGTTTCATAGGCGAAAACCCTGCCAGCCGCCTGATATTCCTCACCGACCAATTCTATCCGCGCGCAAAAGTGACCTTCGGAGGAGCGGACGCCACACGTCCTCCATTGGAAATAGACATCGAACAGTTCATAGCCGTAAAGGGCTTCAAGGCAAAAGGCAAGCGCATCACCACATGGAATGTGGAAAGCATAGAGGAGCTTGAACCGGTAAGATGGCCGGAAACCTCAGGAGAAGAAGAAACGGAAGACGGCAACGATGAGAAGAATCCGCAGACACAGGACCTCGACCCGGACGCGGGAAAATCCGAACGCCAGATAATAGACGAGATAACAGGACAGTTAAGCCTGTTTGACGATAATGACACAAATACGTAAAAGATACGTGAGAACCGCATTACGCAAAACGGCAACGACACTGGCCGCAGCATTATGCACAGTGGCCGGAGCACAGCATTGCCGCACACACGATATTCCTGAGCTTTCCCATTGCGAAAGCTCAGGAAAAATAATAACCACATCATACTCCATTGGTATCGGGACCACAGAAATCCTCGACACCTATTTGTCGCAGGAACATTTCAGCGGCACGGGAATAACTTTCCTTGCCACGTCAGACAGAATCAGACCCGGACGGAAATGGTCGACAACAGTACAGCATCAGGCCAACCTCTCCGCCACACACGACCGTGCAGACAACTTCGATGAGTTGGAAGGCTCATACAACTTCTTCTGGGGACGCATGCGCAACTGGTATCTGTGCGACAGCCACCTGAGGCTGCAAGCCGGAGCAACGGGAAACACCGGCATTGGATTCATATACAACATCAGCGGAGGAAACAATCCCGCACAGGCAAGATTCCATATAGACGTTAGACCGGCAGCGTCCGCCGCCTACAGGTTCGACATAGGCCGGTGCCGCATAACGGCCGGATACAGTTTCGACATGGCTTTGGCCGGACTGATGTTCAGCCCGAACTACGGACAGTCCTATTACGAGATATTCTCACGGGGAGACTACGACCGCAACATTGTTCCGACAACAGCGGTGAGCATGCCTTACTTCCGGCAGCAGCTGACCGTAGACATAAACGTAGGCAGAAAGCTAAGTCTGAGGGCCGGATATCTCGGTGACTATCAACAGTCGCACGTGAACAGCCTGAAACAGCACATCTATTCACACCGCTTTATGATAGGATTCATAAAACGCTTCAGAATAACAGGATACCGCCCATGAAAGCCACCTTTTACATTATGTCGCTAATAAGGAACACCATCGTCACATTGACCATAATGATGATTTTCCCGGTCTGCATCACATCATGCATCGAGGAGGAGGAGTTTGATAACAGCCCACACGGGAACTTCGATGCCCTATGGAAAATCATCGACGAGCATTACTGTTTCTTCGAATACAAACATCAAGCATACGGGCTTGACTGGAATGAGGTATATAATAAATATAAGGTGCGGGTGAGCAATGACATGACTTCCGACCAACTGTTTGAGGTAATGGCCGACATGCTCGCCGAACTCCGCGACGGACATGTCAACCTGTCGCGCTCGGCCGACTTCGCACGCTATTGGAAATGGCATGAGAATTATCCGGCCAACTTCAGCGACACCCTTCAGCGCATATATCTCGGAACCGACTATAAGATTGCAGCGGGAATGAAATACAAGATTCTCGACGACAATATAGGATACATATATTACGGAAGCTTTGCAAGCGGGGTCGGAGAAGGCAACATCGATGAGGTTTTGAACAGGCTGATGCTCTGCCGCGGCATCATCATCGACATACGCAACAACTCCGGAGGCTTGCTCACATACGCGGAGAGACTTGCCGCAAGATTTGCACAAGAATCCACACTTGTGGGATATATAAGCCACAAGACGGGCAAGGGGCACGACTGCTTCTCGAAACCGGAGGAGCAACGGCTCTATCCTTCATCTAACATAAGATGGCACAAAAACGCATGCGTACTCACCAACCGCCACGTATACAGCGCGGCAAACGAGTTTGTAAAGTATATGAAATGCTTCGCCAACGTCAGAATTGTAGGAGACAATACCGGAGGCGGAGCCGGATTGCCGTTCAACAGTTCGCTGCCCAACGGATGGGCAGTACGTTTCTCGGCATGCCCAATGTATGACAACAAAGGCAATTCCACCGAGTTCGGCATCGCCCCACATCATAAGGTGGACATCACCGACAGCGATTTCAGGAAAGGAAAAGATACTATAATCGAATACGCAAGGAAACTGTTGAAAGAAAAATAGTTTGACATTACTCATCCGGCTCAACGAAAACGTTCATATTTATGCACCTTTTCTCGCCATGGCAATATTCAAGCAAGCTTGGCATTGCTCATCTGGTTTAACGAAAACGTTCATATTATCGCATTCATCCTCCATGTAGGGACGTGCCTTTGGCACGTGTCAGACAGGAACATCCCTCCAACAAATAAACTCTGTTTGTAGTATACATCGAACACATCGCAAAGCGATGTCCCTACATTGTGGATGAACATTTTCATCTGCATATACACCTGATGCTTCCACATACTCTTCCTTTATCTCCCCCTTTAGGGGAGTCAGAGTGGCATCTTCCCTTTCTTTTTGGGAACCGGAGGGATTCCTTCCACGAGTAGGGACATCGCTTTGCGATGTGTCAGACGTGTTTAATGAATAGGGATATGGAGGCGTTCACGCATGACACATGCCAAAGGCATGTCCCTACACAGTGTAAGATATGCCATGCCACATTGTTCATCCGGCATGACAAAAACATTGGATTTATTGCATGATTATTGATGACGCTCACGGTACTCTGTCGGTGTCATACCCGAAAAGGCTTTGAAAGTTTTATTAAAATGAGAACAGTCATCATAACCTACCTGCATAGCAACATTCTTTATCGGATTATCTGTCGTTACGAGAAGCAACTCTGCCCTTTCCATCTTCTGCTTGATGATGTACGTTTTCGGTGTCTTGCCTGTCTTACTTCTGAACATACGTATGAAATGGTCTTTCGACATGCATGCCATATCAGCCAAAATATCAAGACTTATAGCCTGATTAAGATTCTTACGTATATAGGCCAGAGATTGGCGTATCCGGCAATCCTGAATTTCTATCTTTGGCCTGGCATATTTCATAAACCGTGACAACAGCACGAAAACGATGCCACGGGATTCCATCTTATCACAGAACGGCCTGCGGATATTCATTTCAATATTATTTACAAGCATGGCATTATTGTCATAGACTTTCGGATTTGACGCCGGTAACTTCAGAAAAGGATTAATATACAAAAGCCGCTTCATAAGCTCTATATCGTAAGATGCAGCATTCACCTCTACAGGATAATCCCATTCATCGATGATACTCACCCCGCCATCACATTTTTCATATATATGAAGATAATAATGAGAAAAAGAGGAATTACATAAATAACTATGGGTAATGAACGGAGGAATAAAATACAGATGACCGGGGGTGAGATCGTGAATTCCATCCGGAAGATGTATCTGCGCAGAACCACCGACAACAAGATACAGACGGGCGAACGGGCTTTGCACATTTTTCCAGTTCCAGTCGCTGTCGTGACGGGCAAAGCCTACGTTTAATGTAAATAGATGCAGTTCGTCAATAGGGAAATTCATTTTCTTTAATAAGGTAAGTTTTATACAAAAATACGGTTTAAAATTGACTTTCTTTTATTATATATCGCTTTTTTACTATAAAGCCAGAACAATATTTGTTTTTACACAACAAGAAGTCGATTTTTTCCAAAAGTGCATTCCGAAGACAATACTTCATTGCTTATAAAATTGATAACTTTGCTATTACGTTACCCAATACAAACAATTAAGGAAAAACATAGTAATTATGAGATACAACGAAATCGGAAAAACAGGAATGCGTGTTTCCAACCTTGGATTCGGAGCATCGTCATTAGGAGGAGTGTTCCACGGTATTCTTGAAAGTGAAGCCATTGAAGCTGTTCATGCAGCTGTAGACGGAGGCATCAACTTCATTGACGTGTCACCCTACTACGGCCACCTGAAAGCGGAAAACGTGTTAGGCAAGGCTTTGAAAGAAATCAGACGTGACCGCTATTACCTGTCCACAAAAGTCGGACGCTACGGAAAGGACGGCAAAAACCTGTGGGACTATTCCGCACGCCGCGCCAAGGAAAGCGTCTACGAAAGCATGGAACGGCTGAACATTGACCACATCGACCTCATCAACGTTCACGACGTCGAGTTTGCCGACCTTCATCAGGTAGCGGAAGAAACACTGCCCGCATTGGTCGAGCTTCGGAAAGAGGGTGTTGTAAGCCATGTAGGCATAACGGATCTTCAGCCGGAGAATCTGAAATGGGTTATCGAGCACAGCGAGGAAGGGAGCGTGGAAAGTGTGCTCAACTTCTGTCATTACTGTCTCAACGATGACCTTCTCACAGAGTATTTCGACTTCTTCGAAGAACGCGGAATAGGTGTCATAAACGCCTCTCCTTTCTCGATGGGACTTCTATCCATGCGCGGTGCCCCTGAATGGCATCCGGCTCCGCAGCCATTGAAAGACGCCTGCGCCATGGCAGCACGCCATTGCGAGAAAAAAGGATATCCTATCGACAAGCTCGCAATACAATATTCAACCGGCCTCAACGACCACATTGCGACAACGCTGTTCAGCAGTGCCAATCCGCAAAACGTGATAAAAAACATTGAATATGTCAACGAGCCGGCAGACATGCAACTGATAGAGGAAGTGAAAGCCATAATAGGCAATCAAATACGTGTAAGATGGAAAAACAGCTGATTATCGATGCACACAGCCATCTGTGGCTACGGCAGGATACCGTTGTCGACGGACAGAGGATACGCACTATGGAAGGCAACGGCTCACGCTCACAATTCTTCGGGGAGGAACGGCAGATGCTGCCACCGTTTATGATTGACGGACGCAACACGGCAGAGATATTCCTTTCAAATATGGACTACGCACAAGTGTCCGCGGCTGTGGTAGTGCAGGAAGTGATAGACGGCAACCAGAACAACTATCTCACACAAGTACAGCACCAATGGCCGGAACGTTTTTTCTGCATGGCAATCGCGACAACGGCGGATGAGGCATGCGCGGCACTTAAGACCGGGCTACGCGGCATTGCAGTTCCCAACCACCGTTTAAAGATTCCAACGGCAGAGCTCATGCCTATGTTCAAGTATATGGAACAGAATGGGATGGTTCTGTCAATATGCCTCGATGACGACATGCGTCAAATAGGAGAAATGGGAGAGGCAATAGAGGAATGCCCACGGCTGAAAGTTGCGATAGGACATTTCGGCATGCCCACCACACAGTCATTCGAACAACAAATACGTCTGGCTCTCAAGGGAGACAATATAATGATAGAGTCTGGTGGAATAACATGGCTTTACAACAGCGAGTTCTATCCGTTCAACTCCGCAGTACGGAGCATACGCCGTGCCGCAGACACTGTCGGCATAGACCGTCTGATGTGGGGAAGCGACTACCCCCGCACCATAACAGCCATCACCTACCGCATGTCATACGACTTCATCCTAAAATCCGAAGAGATGACAGACGATGAAAAAGCGGCTTTTCTCGGAGGAAACGCAAAAGATTTTTACAGTCTGAAGACCAAAACAGATTTACCATATATTAAAAACATGTCAGAATGAAAGCAATAAAAATCACAGACGAACGACAGATTGTACTAACAGATATCAACGGTGACAAGGAAATAAAACCGGAAGAGGTTCTTTTGAAAGTAAACTATGTAGGTTTCTGCGGTTCAGACCTCAACACATATCTCGGACGCAATCCAATGGTGAAAATGCCCGTAATACCGGGTCATGAAGTAGGCGCGACAATAGTAAGCACGGGTAGTGATGTACCAGAAGGTCTGAAGCCGGGAATGACGGTGACTGTAAATCCATATACAAACTGCAACAAATGCGCCTCATGCCGCAACGGACGCCCCAATGCATGTAAAGACAACCAGACACTTGGTGTGCAGCGTAACGGAGCCATGCGTGAATTTCTCGTGATGCCATGGGAGAAAGTGATACCGGCAGGGCTGCTGACCCCACGCTCTTGTGCTCTTGTAGAACCCATGAGTGTCGGTTTCCATGCCGTGTCACGGGCTCAGGTGACAGATGTCGACGTGGTATTGGTGATAGGATGTGGAATGGTGGGAATGGGTGCTGTGGTACGCTCCGCAATGCGTGGCTCCACAGTTATTGCAGCAGACATCGATGACGAAAAACTTGCACTGGCCCGCCGCATGGGTGCCTCCTACACCATCAACACCAAAACGGAAAATGTACACACCCGGCTTTTAGAGATGACATCCGGCTTTGGTCCGGACGTGGTGATTGAGGCGGTAGGCAGTGCATCCACATATCAGACAGCTGTTGACGAAGTGGCTTTCACAGGCAGGGTTATATGCATAGGATATGCAAAGACAGACGTGTCATTCCAGACAAAGTATTTCGTGCAGAAAGAACTCGACATACGCGGTTCACGCAATGCCATGCCGTCAGACTTCCGTGCTGTCATACACTATATGGAGCGTGGCACCTGTCCAATAGAAGAACTGATCAGTGCGGAAGTGACGCCTGAGACAACGCCTGAGGCCATGAAACAGTGGGCGGACAATCCAGGCAAGGTGTTCCGCATTCTCGTCAAGTTTTAGAATAGTAATTTATTACGTATGAAAACATACCGCTCACTGTCTATATAATTGCCTGTCGGCTTATCTCATTCCTACGATATGCTTCGCTGTATGCGCATGGTATAGCGATTATATGGCAAACAAAGAAAAAAGTAATATATCATGAATACAAAAGAAACAGGATATATCATTCAAGACTATTCCCAACCCGTCAAACGCTATTGCCAGACACTTGAGCTAAAGGAGGATGCAGCACTCATAGCACAATATGTGACAGCTCATGACAGAAAGCACTCGTGGAGTGATATACGTGAAGGAATACGCTCAGTGGGAATACTCGAAATGGAGATATACATACATGACAACCACCTCTTCATGATTGTTGAGACACCTTTGAACTTCAATTGGCAGGAAGCAATGGCACAACTTGCAAAACTGCCCCGCCAGGAAGAATGGGAGGCCTTCGTGTCACAATTCCAGAAATGTGCGGCCAATGCCGCTTCCGGAGAAAAATGGCAACTAATGAACCGTATGTTTTATCTGTATGAAGATGACGAGAAAGACACCGCCTTGCGACGTGTATAAGACTTATTGGCAATGAATGTATGAGAAAGCAGTGGAGACAAACACAAAATATAACGTTTGTCTCCACTGCTTTTTCATATAGATAAAAAAATATATATAAAAAAAACTTCATCCCATGTCACAAACCCATAACTTATCCGTTTAGTATATGAAAACAAGATGGAATTAGAAGAATTCAATCATAAGATAGTGCCCCTCCGCAAGTCACTGCTCGACATGGCGCGGACATGGACAGAGGCTCACGACTACGCGGAAGACGCCGTACAGGAAGTGATGCTCCGTCTGTGGAGTATGCGCGACAGACTGGACGCTCATCCAAACATCAGGGCACTGGCTTTCACAACCCTGAAAAACATAGAAAGAGACCACTGGAGACACCTGCAGATTGAAAACATCTCCACATCCGGGAAATACCAGGAAACGACAGTTGCAACAAATCCGGAAGACGGAGACGACATGCAACTAATAAGAATGATAATAGAGAAACTTCCACCCCTGCAGTCAAAAATCTTCAGAATGAAAGAAATAGAGGGATATACAAAAGAAGAGATAATAAAAATAACCGGATGCACGGACGAGAGCCTCAGACAGAACCTGTCGAGGGCAAGAAAGAAAATAAGGGCAGAATTTATCAGACTACAAAGCAGATGAACATGGAAGACATAAAATCACTCATCAATAAATACCTCGAAGGCGAAACTTCAGAAGCCGAAGAAAACAGCCTCCGCGAATTCTTCACAGGAAAGGATACTCCCATACCGGAAGAATGGAGGGTATATCAGGCACTGTTCACCTTTGAAACACAGGAAAAAGCCAAACTGGCAGAAGCAGACGAAGGAAAAACTGATGCAGCAACAGCAAAGCAGCAGCGTAAGACGGTAATGAGATGGATATGGGCAGCAACGGCTGCTGCCTCACTAACCATAATCATCGCTGTATCACATACAAGCCGTATGCCGGAAAACTATGTAGTGGCAGACGGAAAGATTATCACGACCAGCAAGGGCAACGTTACAGAAGAGGCAGAAGAAGCACTGAAACTCATAAACACCGGAAACGAAGACGACTTCAGCGCGCTGAAGATGATGATTATGTAAGACATGACATAATAAAAATAAAAATCATGGAAAAAACAAAAAGATACATTATGATACTAAGGCTCATAACAGCCTCAGTGATAATGCTGGCAGGCATCACGACAGCCGGTGCGCAGGAAGACCTGAACATAAACAGGATATTCGAGCGCTACGGACACGAAAAGGGATGCAAACTGGTGGTAATGCACAACACGCGTCTGAAAAAATACAGGCTTGATGTATACAAGGCGTTGGTATACAAAAAAAGGAAGATAGACACAGACACTTACCTGAACGCAGACAGGAAGAATGCCATAAAGATACGCGAGGTGGTGGACAACGGAAAAACCGTCAGCGGCTACTATATGATGAAACCAAAGGAAGAGGGGAAAAACAGATATATCCTCTTCAGCAAAGTATACGAACACGAAGGAGCCGTGATATACATCGAAGGACCGATCTCACCCGACGACATCATGAAACTGTGCTACTCTGCTTTCTGAAAACACCTAATTCGCCGTCAAATCAAACAGTACAAAGATTACACATAAATAAAAATAACAGAAAAACCAAACGTTTTCAATAAGCCAGACGAACAATATCAAACTTTTTGAATATTGTCATGGCGAGAAAAGGTAGATTAAATCCAACTTATATGAAAAGAATCATAATAACCCTAATTGCGGCAATGCCTATGGCGGCATTTGCAGGAACAGAATCGTCCGACACAACGTTTGTCCTCGGCAACAAACAAATAATCGTCAGCGACTCGGCAGGAAAGACAAAAGTCAGAATAAACACCTGCAACGGAGAAAAACTGACAAGAACATACGAGACAGAATATATCGACAACCAGGAAGTGAAGCGCATATACGTGACCTCACCGTTCTTCCCCGAATCATTCATAAAGAAAAAGAGAAATCCACGGACGTACACCCATTATCCTACCCTTCTCTTTGGTACCAACATGCTCGGAGGAAACATAATGTCGCCAGGAGGAAGCACAGCCATGCACTCACGCGACTCCAAATCTTGGGAATGGGCCCTCACCGTGGCACAGATGGCATTCAACACGGGAAGCAACACATCTGTCAACCTGTCAATGAACATAGGACAGGTACACAACCATTTTCAAGGAAATTACGTTCTTGCAACCGAAGACGGAAAAACTTTCATGAGAGAAATCGAGGACGGAGAGGTAAAGAAAAGCTACATCAGCTACACCACGATAAGGGTGCCGATAATATTCGAATGGCAGAGATACAGACTGTTCGCAGGCATTGGAGCATCGCTCGAATACCGCACCAACGACTACGCAAGATATTTCATCGGGAAAAAGAAATATACATCATCCAGAGACATAAACATAGCACCGCTCGGCATCAATATGGAAGCATATATCGGAGTAGGAGCATTCGTTATCTACGGACGGGCCGGCATAACCCCATTGCTAAAAAAAAGCAACGCACCCGAATGCTATACTTTTGCAACAGGAATAGGATTTACAATATAATAACATAGTATGAAAAAAATTACATTTATGCTGCTGCTCGCAGCAACAATCACAGCCAACGCCCAGAAAGACAGCATTTTGACTGTAAACGTCAGCGATAAGACCGTCAGTATAAACTCCGATAAGGAAAAGACAACTGTAAAGGTATACAACAATCAGGGTAACGAGCTCGTGAAGACACGCGAACTGGAATTTGTCGATGGGAAAGAAATAGAACAAGTGTATGTTGGCTCACCGTTCCTCAAGACATCATCGCTCCAAAGAGTGCAATTATTTCCAAAGTATTACTACATAGACGCAGGATGGACGATGGCCAACGCCGGACCGTTCAAAAAACAAAAAGACAGCGACAACCTGTATACAAACGGAGCTTTCTCGATAGGATTCGGCATGAACTGCTTAGCCATACCGTTCGACAAAACATTTACCTCAGGACTTACCGTCGGACTTGGCTTGAAATACATGAAGTTCAACATACAAGACAATATGAAGATAACCAAAATAAGCCGAGGCAACATATCTTTTAACGAAATAGACAACGACGCAAGAAAAAACCATATCGAATATACCGCTCTTACTATCCCTGTAATGTACAACCTTACAAATTCCCGATACAGCAAATGGAATATCGGAATGGGGCTGGCACCGGAAATAAGACTCCACAGCCAATATGTATTCACACCACACAGCGGAAAGACAGAACGTACAAATGGAGTGGTAAACACATTCGGACTCAATGCAGAACTGATGTATAACTTCAACCCATTCACCGTGAGACTGAGCTACGACTTGCTGCCGGCATTCAAAACCGGTGAAGGATTCAATGCACACACATCTTCAATAACCATAGGCATAGACATAATCGGACTCGGCAAGCTTTTTCACAAAAGCAGATAAAAATGCTTTCTCTACACATAATAAGATGCGTGCGTTGCCCGGACTTCCCATTTGAAGTCCGGACAACGCACATTAATGTTTCTCCGGAATAAAGACTATCATCGCACTACAGTCCGTCTTGTTCACATATCCCTCTTTCTCAGGAGTGGTAATCATGATTCGGTCTGCGGCAATACCATACTGGCTCATCAATATCTGACGTATGGCCTCCGACCGTTTTTCCCTCAGCCTGCCATCAAACTCCTTGTCTGAAAGATTATCACTGAACGCCGCTATCCTTATAGAAAAATCACGGTGTTCCTTCATCCAATTGGCGATATTCTGTATGTTCGACCTCTCCTTCTCCGATAAATAGGAACTGAACTCTGAAAAACGTATATAAATATACAGTCTGTTATCGTTAGGCTCTGTATAATATATCTTCCTCAAAGAATCTTCCTCCGCCTTGGCAGCCTGCTCTTTCGCATTGTTCCCAAGAAGCATGTCAAGTTGCTTTCTCATTGTGTTAACCTTGTCATTGAGCGAGTCTATCTCCCGACGGACATCGTCACCGACAACCGCCTTCTCAAACTTTCCTCCGCCAATGTTATAGTTAAGCCCTATCTGAAGCCCCAACAGATTTGTACCACCGCGAACATTATGTGGAAAGACAAAATTGCCGAACACATCACCCCTGAGGCTCAGCTTCATATCGAGATAGCCATTAAGCCTGTATAATGTCTGTAAACCGTATGTAAAGTCCACAGCCTGTTTTTCGTCTATACGTCCGAAAGTGCCTCCTACACCCATAAACGGAAGAAAACGCCATTTACGGTCAGCCCTATATCCATGACGTAATGAGGTTACGTCAACGAGTATTTCCGTTGACAATATATTATACTTCCAATCATACTGCCTGACTTTTCCATGACGGTATGAAGCCTGCAAGGCAACAAATCTGCTGATTTTCTTACCTGCCGCAAAACCATACTGTAATGATCCCTGCTCACTCCATGTACTGTTTTTCGCACCGTTGGGAGAAATGCGCAGTCCAAGGCCAAATCCCTCACTGACATAAATATTATCCCAAAACCTTCCGTTATTCCATACCTCTTTCTGAGCCATACCTGCGTATGCCTGCATGCAAAGAAGCATACATGCGACTATGCGCCTGAATATACAATCATCCATCTCCTGTCTATATTATTTCGTTTAGTTTACTATCACTGTTATCGACTCGGTTTCACGATGGTTTCCACCGCTGTCTTTCACCGTTATCGATGTTACATACATTTTGTCACCGGACTTCAGCCCCCTTATGCGTTCTAACTGCTGTTCGGTAAATCTGCCGCTTCCGGAATGAAGCGAAACAATCTTTCCGTCATTTCCGGTAAACACAGTCTCAAATCCAACCACAACAAAGTTCACAGTCATGTCACCGTCAGAATACTGAGCACCTACATGGCCAATCTCTCCAAGGCGGTTTCTGCCCACCGGCACACCTCCCATGTACTTTATGTCTCCCATCTGAATATAAGGCGTCGGATCCGGAATCCTTCTCACATTAAAACTGAACTTTCCCAAAAGTTTTCCATTCGTTCTCCTAACCGTTATGTTGGCTTTTGAGCTGTTATCCGGAACAATCACCCAACTGTTATTTTTCAATCTCACCTTACCGTTGTCGGTGGTCATTATTAGTTTTTTAGCAGGTATGCCGGGAAACAGATCAAGCTTGTTGCTCATTCCTGTATACAAATCGGTCACAGTTCCGGTGTTTTCCATTCCGCCTTCATCTATATCGCTAACATCTTGTCCGGTTTGCTCTGCGGCAATACGGTTTGCCTCGTTCAGGGCTTTCAGGTCTCCATCTGATGACATCGCCTGCAAGGTAAGGTCTCTCAGAGCCATATTCTCACTGAGAAGGACGCTCTCCTGAATCCTGTTTATCAAAAGTATGCCGCCTATTGCCGGAAGCGAGCTGAAAGATTCTCTTTCCCACGAAAAAGAAGTGCCCATAGAATTCTTCTCAGGCTCAGTATTCAGATAAGTCATCACAATGTTCCTTGCAACTATTTCCTTCATGTTTTCTCCGACAAACGTCCTCATCCTGTCTATATCCTCCCTCAGTTTCCTGCCGTTTCCCTGTGTCGGTGCAAGCATTATATAAGGTACGGATTTCAAGTCTTCCTCCTTTATAAGCTTCCCTTTGACATATTTCTCCTTGTCTGCCTGTTTCGCAATTCTCTCCTTCAGACCGTTTGTGAAGCCTATAAGCCGAAGAGTCATACTGTCAATCTTCAAACCCTTATCATATAAAGAATCTGCTCCGGCTTTCTTAAGGCGGTCAAGCAGTGCCTTGTTTGCCGTCATCCAATGACTGCTCTGCACCACACAGTCTTTATTCAGCACCGAATAGCCGTCCATAACATCATTGGATACATTTATGGCAAGCATGGCCATCAGTATGATGTATATGAGGTTTATCATCTTCTGCCTCGAAGACAAATTATAGTTAGCCATATACCAGAACCGTTATTTACTGCCTGATTTTATGTTCATTGCCTCCAGCATTCTTGAATACTGGCTGTTGAGCGCAGCTATTTTCTCTGCGACATCCTTTGTTTCGCGCTGTATGTAGCCGCTGTTCTCCAATGTTCCGTTGTTTGCAGCCTTGATTTTATCGAATGCCCTGCCCATTTCCGTGACAACATCCATCTGGGCTTTCAACTCACCTACCTGCTTCTCGAAGATCTTGTTCATTGCATCTATGTGCTCTTCCATCTCCTCCAGTTTCTTCCTTATGCCGATGGTTTGTATATCATCCGGCAACAGTCCTCCGTTGTCTGCGGAATCCTTATCTCCCTTGCCCCTGCGGAGCATTGGAAACGCACGCTCCCACTTATATTCCTCAGGCGGAGCATCAAATCCTGTAATGAAAAACACGACAACTTCCGTCACCATTCCTACAAGTAAAAACAGGTCATCATAAGGAAAATGTGAGATCTTAAACACGGCACCCATAATTACAAGGCACGCTCCCCATGAATAAGCTAAATTAAACAATATCTTTCCTTTACGGCTCGACAAGAACTTCGTAAAACTGCCCATTGATAAGATTACTAAAAAATTACACTATACTTTCAGAAGTGCAAAGTTACTACAAAGTATAAAAAAATATCAAAATATTCAGGACAAATTATCCGTATACTTGCCATTTTATCAACATTTGATACAACTGAAAAATATAAAAACAGGAAAACAAATAAAAAAGTATCCCAATATTTGGATATATGATACAAAAACAGTACCTTTGCACCCGCTATCCGCGCCTGTGGCGAAATTGGTAGACGCGCCAGACTTAGGATCTGGTGTTTTGCGACGTGTAGGTTCGAGTCCTATCAGGCGCACAGAATTAAAATCCTGACTACTTTGATTATGAGTAGTCAGGACTTTTTCTTTTATATTTCATCTGGCAACATATTATTTATCAACCAGACTATTACATCATTCTTAACCAAACCCCGAACCGGTAATTGGTTTATGAACGTATATAATCCAATGACCGGTTCGGGGTTAAAGAGCCTGGCTTATATTTAAGCCTGACTAAGTTTAAGAGTCCTATTTGAGATTCTTAAGGAATTCTATCTCGATAATCTTCAAGGCATAGCTTGCCCTCTCTTTCTTGTCATTGTTGCTCTTGTCAAGTTCCTGCACTGCTCCGAAGGCATCACGTGTAGTGCTCGAACCTGTAGACCTTATGGTATAGGTGTCTGCGGCAGGAGCATTCTTTAACGGAATGTGGATGTAGCTCAGCGACTTCGGAGTCCATCCCTCCCATACTTTCACATCACCGGCATATACGGCAATCGGATATGACGTCTGGCGGAAGCCTTTCAGCTTCACGCAGATATCGTCAATCTGTGTCTTCTCTCCGAGTTTGTAGGTTATCCACGCCTTGTCAAGCGAACTGCTGCTGTCCCATGATGTGTTCTCGTAGGTATCGAAGCTGAGGGCAGGATCATTACCGCTTCCGGCCTTTGCCGACACAATCTGCACACCTCTGCGCCACTGCTTGAACGACGGTTCCTGCGGAGTCTCACCTCTGTCGAGCACACTCTTAAGACCGTCAGACGGCATGTACTTTGTGAGTCCGCCTTCCACAGTCACAGGCTTTGTAGTAAACGATATTGATGCGTCAGGCATACCTTCGGCCTTTGCCGTCAATATAACATTCCCCGGCTTAGAAAGCGAACGGAGCATTACGCGGTTCACACCACACTCTACAGGCAGTGTATCACACAGCACATAATTATCCTTACCTTTGGCCACGCCTCCACGCCATTCGGCCGCACCCTTCAGACTGAATTTCACAAGGCGGTTGTCAAGCGGACAACGGCGACCCTTACCGTCTACAATCTCCACCTGTACCAAGGCCACATCATGACCGTCGGCTTTCCATCCCGTAGGATTCTCTATAGCTGTAAGCTTTATCGATGCAGGTTCTCCGGACGTCTCAAGCTCATAGCGCGACTCTTCCTTGCCGTCTGCGCCATACCCTATGGCAGTAAGCTTGTCTGACGTATATTCCACATCCTTGAACACGCTGAGGAAACGGAACTTATGCTCAGACGGAGATATGCGGTGGCCGTTCTGTACCAACTCCACCTTCTCGCTTGTCGACACAACATATATTGTAGGTATACGCTCGCCTTTCTTATAGTTCCAGTGACCTGCTATATAGGTACGCGGCTTTAGATCGTCAACCCATCCGTCCCACATAACCTGATGTGCGAAGAATGCGTCTTTAGGCACACGCATCGGATCTACGACACCGCTCACACGATAGTTGTCAGCAGAACGTCCGTGGGTCTGCGTGTCGCTGAATATAATCTTCACACCACCTGAATTAACCTTTGTCCCGCTTCCCGGACGCTCAAGCCAATACTCATACCAGCGGTTGACAAGCTCTTTCACAAACTCGTCGTTGTTATGGTTGTACGCTCCTGCCGGAGCATTTCTGTAAAGCGGTCCGTCACCCTCCTTATGGAAAGGATAGCTCCATGAGTTCCAATACCAACGCAGAGCCTCGTCGCGGCAATACTCCATCATCCACATCGGTTTCGTATCGCTCTTATTCACATAAAGCATCTCTCCTCCGTACTCCGCCTCCGGACGATCGAGCATCTCGCGGCTTCCGATGGCGCGTCCGCCGTTAGGATCATACTTGTCGCGTATGGCCTTCATCGATATCATATGGTCTTTGGAAATTTTCTGGTTTCCGCACTCATAGAAAATCACGCTCGGATTGTTGCGGTTATATATTATGGCATCGCGCATCACCTCCTCGCGGTGTTCCCAGCGGCGTCCCTCCACATCTTTCTCCGCATCACCGGCCGGCATTGCCTGGATAAGTCCCACGCGGTCGCACGACTCCACATCCTGTTTCCACGGAGCCACGTGCATCCATCTGACAACGTTTCCACCGCTCTTGACAAGAAGATCGTTTGAATAGTCGCTGAGCCATGCCGGGACAGACATTCCAACACCGGGCCACTCGTTGCTCGTACGCTGGGCATAGCCATGGACCATCATTACACGGTCGTTGAGATAAAACATACCGTTCTTGAATTCCGTCTTCCTGAATCCGGTGGTAGTCACCACGGGGTCTGACTCTTTTGAACATTCAGCCTTTTCGACAGACGGCTCGGCTTTGCAGCCACCGTCGCATCCGAGAAGCGTTGTCTTCACATTATACAGATAGCCATAGCCCCAGCTCCAAAAATGCAGGTCGTATGCTCTGGCCTGAGCCTTCAAAATGGCAGAGCTGTGAGCGGGAATCGTCACCTCTTCACCTATGAAGCCACATACGTCTTTTCCATCAGTCTCGTTTACGCTTACCTTCAGACGGCGCTTTACAGGCTTGTCTGTCTCATTCTTCACCTCACTCTCGACACATATTGTAGCCTGACGGTCCTTTATGTTTATGTCTTTGGCATAAACATATACACCGGTGGTCTTCAAGTTGCTGTAAAGAGGCAGTGTCTGGTATACATCATCCATAAAATGAAGTTTCACGTTCTTGGGTATACCACCATAGTTTGCATTGAAATTATTGTTGTTCCATTGGAAAGGAGAACGTGTAGACTTCTCGTGATATGTCCAGCTGTTATCTGTCATCACCTCTATCTTATTCTTTCCTTTTTTCATATATGGTGTAAGTTCGAAGCCGAAAGCCATCACTCCGTTCTCATGCAGTCCCACTTCGCGGCCGTTAACGATTATCGTTGCAGCCTGACGCACTCCCTCAAATTCGATAAACACACGCTTTCCTTCGGCTTCTTTCGGAAGTGTAAAGGTCTTGCGATACCACACAACGCTATCGCTCAAGTCCTTTATCCCCACCTTAAACGCCTCATCCTCATTCCATGCCCGTGGAAGAGTGACTGTTTTTTTAGACTTACCTATAGTCCAGCCGGAATTGAAATTGTAGGTATCGCGCGCACCGGCTGTAACGGCCATTGTTGCTGCACCTGCAATAAAAAGATGTTTTAGTCTCAGTTTCATTATATTTTAATGTTATTATTGATATGTTATTATTGATATGTTCTCACCGAATTCCAAGGGTGTTTTGCCGTATGGTACAGGCAGACCGGAATACGGGAAACACAGTCTCAGCACATACATATATAATATTCCCGTATACACCGTAATGGTTTTCTTTTGCAAATTTACATGAAAAACCATCGTGTATACGGGAATATCGTCCGTTTATCTATAAATTCGTACCATTTTACACCTTAATCATATAGTGTATCATGGATACGCTGCCATATAATCGTCCTGATTTACAGCCGTGCCATCATTCTTTTGTGATTTTTTTCACCACTGTTCCTTCAGACGATACAACTTTCACAAGGTATATGCCTGCGGGAAGCCTGTCAAGTCCTCCAGCCATAATGCTGCCTCCTGCCGGAGCTTTATATGTACGGCCGAACACCTGTGCACCGGCAGCATCATAAACAGCGAGTCTTACTGTCTGTGAGGATTTCATGTTAAGCTTCACGTTTACGCTGCCTCCTATCGCATCACCGGCAATCACTGCCCATGGCTCAGCCATATCGGCCACGTTCTCTATTCCAGAAGGATCAAGAACCTTTATGCGTATAGTGTCTGTGCGCTCTGTATTGTCAACCACAGACTTTCCGCTCCTTATAACAAACTCGTACGTACCCATCTTCTCCGGCTTTCCTTTCAGCTCAAAGTATTTGTTTGTGCCGAGAGACATCACTTTGAACTTGAAGCCTTCCCATTCATTAAACTTGCCGACATTTGACGTTCCGTCCGGAGCGGTGTATTTCACAAGCGATGGTGCGGAACTGTATTTCCATGCGCGCTTGATGTCGGCAATGGTGTCACCGAGAGAGACACTTTGCTCAAACTCTCCGTCGGTGAGTTTGGGATACTGTATCTTGAAACGGTCCGGAAGGCTGTAGCCAAGGTGGGGAGGCTGGTTATAAGCCACATTCTGCCATGCCACACCCATACGGTATACGTGGTCATGCATCAGCGTAGGCACACCGAACTCAGTGGGAACATTCGTTGTGAAGATATTCAGATGGGCCGCATCGCTGCCGTCCCAAAGTATAAGCTCCTCGCGCCAATCACCGAGAATGTCGGCCTGAAGGTTGGGAGTGTTCTTTGTTCCGTTGCATGTCGACGAGCTTGCTATCTCATAGAAATTCTTTCCACCTGCGGGATATACACGGCTGAACCCGCTGCCGTTCCATTCGTCCATCTTGTTGCCGTCAAGAATTTCATCGAACAGCGTTCCGTTCCAATAAATACGGAAGTTCACGCTCGGCTTGCTGTCTGAAACCTGCCTGCCTGTCTCGCAACTGCGCATCTCCCTGTGATTTGAAGACCAGAACTCAAAGCCCTTGGTGCTTGGAATTACGTCTGCGGCAAGACCGCGGCCGTTATCACCGCTTCCTTCAGAACTATGCAATATCATGCCTGTTGCGGCATCGTGAATGTCCCATCCGTATGGAGCACCTTCATGCACCTGGAACACTTCCAGACCGGGATTACTCGGCACAAGATCGCTCATGTGTATGGCGTCACCATGACCATAGCCTGTGGCATAAAGCATCTTTCCGTCGTGGTCGATAGCACATGAACCCCAGATAATCTCATCGCGGCCGTCACCGTTGACATCGCCCACGGAAATATTATGGTTGCCGTTGCCGTATGCTGTTCCGCTGCCAGATGTGTTTCCGGTAGGTGGTAAAGCAGTATACTCTTTTGTCTCCCCGTTTATGTCTGTGACACTGTATTGCTTCTTCGACTTTGAAGAATGAAACCATTTCTGTCTAAGTTGGTTGCCATCGAAATCCACAGCCCAAAGGAATGCGTAGGTATAGTATCCCCTGCACATCACCGCACTCGGACGTTTGGCGGGTCCGTCGAGATGAGCCACCGTTGCGAGATAGCGCTCACCGCGGTTTCCGTATTCTTTGTCTGTCTTTCCGCTGCGGTCATCCCAGTTGAATGTCCACGACGGTGCGCCACCGTACGTCGTGGCGCGGTTGGGATTATAGAATATTGTGTGCACAGCCTCACCGGTAAACCCGTTGAAAACGGTGAGATACTCCTGTCCGCCACGAATCTTTCCACTTGTATTTCTCCAGTCGATGGTGTTGCTTGCCGATTTTATTTCAGGGTCTGTAGCGGCCTGATTGACATAATATCCTTTTCCGTCCTTACTTCCCGGGGCTGTCTTGCAAATCATCTCGGCACGGCCGTCACCGTCGAAATCATATACCATAAACTGTGTATAGTGCGCACCGGCACGGATATTCTTACCTAAGTCTATGCGCCACAGCTTCGTTCCGTCAAGCTTATAGCAATCAAATATCACGTTGCCAGTATATCCTTCGTGTGAATTGTCTTTTGAGTTTGACGGATCCCACTTCAGTATTATCTCATACTCACCGTCACCGTCGACATCACCCACACTACAGTCGTTGGGTGAGTAAGTATATTCTCCGTCATTGGTTTTTCCTCCGGCTGGTCTGTCGAGCGGAAGACTGAGATAAATATTATTCCACGACTTGGCCACCTCAGATGTATCTGCGGCCACACCGTCGTGCCATGTCACTATTTTATATTCGCTGCTTACAGAGCCTTTGTTGTCGACATAGCATGTCGGTTCCGAGATGTCTTTCTTAATAGACAGGCCGTTTCTAAGGATTTCAAACTTTGTATTCTCATCGTCAGTACCAAGCATACGCCAACTAACGAAACGGCCGGTACCACTCTTGGCCGGCACTGAAACGACCCCACGGTTAAGCTTTTCCATCTGGCTTACCGGAGTGTTCTGTGCAAAGCCGCTGTTGAATCCAAGTCCTAATAGAAGAGCCAAGGATAGTTTTGTAGATTTGCTCATATTTCAATCTGTTTAAAGTTGTATTATCTGTTTTTATTTATTTCTGATACAGTCGCTGGAGAACCCACAGAGACCCCCGATTGTTTTTAAGTAGCCCTGCAAAGTTACGCCATTTTATTTAAATCCGATACTTATTTAAATAAAAAGTTGGATTTACCCAACCTTTTCTCGCCATGACAATGCCTAAGCATGCTTGGCATTGCCCATTTGACTTATCGAAAACGTTGGTTTATTGCATTATTATCTTGTCATTCGCATATACGCCTAATGTTTACATTTACCTTTCATATAACAGGGCCAGGGATTTATACTGGAATCCCCGGCCCCACAACACAAAAACCAAAATTATTTCAAAAAGTCCACTACGCTCTTGTCCGGTCCGAGATAGAAACCGGTTTCCGGAGGCTGATTATATCCTACGTTCTCCGTAGCTATGCTTATCCTGTATGGAATGTCTTCCATCAGACAGTTTATCCTGTAATCCGTATATATAGGACTCACATATATTCGCAACTCGCTACTGTCTTCCGTCCTTACGACCACCTCCTCACGCCAGTCACCGAGAATGTCACCGCTGAGACATGGATTTGACTTCGTCCCATTGTTGAACTTACATCCCTCGAACTTCATGATATCATTAACGTATCCTGTGGTCCAGTCATACTTATACACGGTTTCGTGGTCGAGCAGTTCCCTGAGCAGGTCATCATCCCACCAGACGGCGAAATTGGTCGGCACTCTCTTGCCGCGCACGAATAATGCGGTGTTGTCCTCGTTGTCTGTTGGATCCGTATCCTCATTTGCACTCTCAGGTTTCGGAACGACCTTGTCTCCGTGAATATTTCTTATACCGTGGCTGTCTGAGCTCCACATTTCCAGACCAGGGTTTGTCGGGTCTATATCCGCAGCCATGCAACGGCCGACGTCCATACCGCTCTTTATCTGAAAGATAATCTCACCGGTCCTTGCATTCCTAAGCTCGCTTCCGTCGCGGCGGTTCTCATGGCAGTCCCAAAGCTGCAGCTCGTCGGACTTAGGGTCGAAAACCGTCAGATGCAAGGCATCGCCATGCCCCATTCCTGTATTATAAAGTCCCGTTCCGTCATGGTCTACGGCCATGGAGCCGTATGTTATCTCGTCACATCCGTCACCGTCGACATCCGCCACACGCAGATTATGATTTCCCTGACCTGCGTATGACTTCCACTTTGGATTATCTGTATCAAAAGTCCATCTGTTTGTAAGTTTCCTACCGTCCCAGTCCCATGCGGCAATGACAGTACGGGTATAGTATCCGCGACAGAAGAACGCACTTGCACGCTTACCGTCAAAATATCCTAATCCGGCAAGATAACGCTCTGACCTGTTACCATGACCGTCACCCCACGACTGTGGCATTCCGCGCTGTGGAATATACTCCTCTGTGGCCATGGCCGCCCCCGTAAGACCATTGAAAACAGTTATATACTCCGAACCGGAAAGAATACGTCCTGTTTTGTTTGTACCCTGAAAACCGAAACGTCGGGACGGCATCCTCCGGCTTCCGGCACCGCGCCCATTCATCTGTCCGCTACCGGGACGCTTCCCCTGTCTGCGCATCTCTTCCCATTCCTTGCGCATACGGGCCTCCTGTTCTTCCTGAAGCTTTATCTCATCCTTATGATCCTTAAGCCATACTGCGGCCTCAGCGGCATCCTCACGGTAGTCGGCATCAGGATTTCCTATTACTTTTCCAAGCCCGTCGACAGTTCCGTCGGAAGTCTTTACCATAAGTTCGGCACGTCCGTCACCATCGAAATCATATACTATGAACGGAACATAATGGGCACCACTCCGGATGTTACGCCCCAAATCAATGCGCCAAAGCCTCTCCCCTGATATTTTATAGCAGTCGATATATGTGTTTCCGGTAAAGCCTGCATGGGCATTGTCCCTTGCATTTGAGGGATCCCACTTCAGTATTATCTCATACTCTCCGTCACCGTCGACATCTCCCACAGAGGCATCATTTGCCGAATATGTATATTTTCTGCCGTCGGGTGTCACACCGTCAGCCGGCTTGTCAAGCCTCACGGGTATGTATCCTTCAGGAGAATCCGCCTTCAGGGTATAAGAGGCACATTGTTTCCCGCTACGCACCTCATACACTGCGTCTCCCTCCAAAGGCTCGTTATCTATGAAGAATGTGCCTCCCGTAGTAAGAGGGGCGTCGTTTAACTTCGTTCCGTTACGGTAAACATCGAAGGCCTGACCCTTTTTATCAGATAATAACGTTCTCCACGACACGAACACCTTACCGTCATTACGCAGGGCCACCACTCCGCGGCCAAGATTCTCACGCTGTATTCTTTTCATGTCGTAGCGCGGCTGTGCCCACACGGATGTACACAAGAATATTAATGCGGATAAATAAAGTCTTTTCATTTGTTTTTATTAAGATTAGTTGTTCTGATGCAAAGTTATTGTTTTATTTCCATAGTATGACGAAAATCATAACAAAAGGTTTAGCCGGCTTGCATATATCAACGTTATTTGTTAATTTTGTAGCCAATTATTCATATATTAAAGTGCCGATGAAAGAATTTGTAATATCAGAAGCAAAAGCTGAAACAGCAGTGTTGGTCGGACTGATAACACCTTCTCAGGACGAGAACAAGACAAAAGAATATCTTGACGAGCTGGAATTTCTTGCAGACACGGCAGGAGCCGTCACCGTGAAACGTTTCACGCAGAGACTGGGAGGCCCGAGTTCCGTGACATATATAGGCAGCGGAAAATTAGAAGAAATCAGACAATATATCCAAGACGAGGAAGATGCCGAGCGTGAGGTCGGAATGGTAATTTTCGACGATGAGCTTTCGGCAAAACAAATACGCAACATAGAAAAGGCGTTAGGCGTGAAGATTCTCGACCGCACATCGCTCATACTCGATATTTTTGCAATGCGTGCGCAGACAGCAGAGGCAAAGACCCAAGTGGAACTGGCGCAGCACCGTTATATGCTGCCACGCCTGCAAAGACTATGGACCCACCTCGAGAGGCAGGGCGGAGGCTCAGGAAGCGGTGGAGGAAAGGGAAGCGTAGGACTGCGCGGCCCGGGTGAGACACAGCTCGAAATGGACCGCCGTATAATTCTCCAGCGTATCACACTGCTGAAACAGAGGCTCGTGGAGATTGACAGACAGAAAACCACACAACGTAAGAACAGGGGGAGACTCATACGGGTGGCTCTCGTGGGATATACCAACGTGGGAAAATCAACCCTTATGAACCTGTTGTCGAAAAGCGAGGTGTTCGCAGAAAACAAGCTATTCGCCACGCTCGACACCACCGTACGCAAAATGGTAATCGACAATCTGCCATTCCTGCTCGCCGACACAGTGGGATTCATACGCAAGCTGCCGACCGACCTTGTCGACTCATTCAAGTCGACACTCGACGAGGTGCGCGAGGCCGACCTTCTTCTCCATGTTGTGGACATATCTCATCCCGACTTTGAGGATCAGATAAAGGTTGTGGAGAAAACGTTGGCCGAATTGGGATGTGCGGATAAACCGTCGATGATCGTCTTCAACAAAATCGACGCATACACATGGACGGAAAAAGAACCGGACGACCTTACCCCTCCGACAAAGGAAAATATCACCCTCGATGAACTTAAACGCACATGGATGGCACACGAGAACGAAGACTGCATATTCATCTCGGCACGGGAGAAGCAAAACATCGACGAGCTGCGCGACATATTATATAAAAAAGTACGCGAACTGCATGTGCAGAAATATCCGTACAACGATTTCCTTTATCAGGATTACGAATAACCCCAAGCCACACACGGCAAGACACATCACCCAACCTACTGTTTTTACAAAAGATGGACAACTGCAGAAGCCTTACACTTGACGAGATAGAAGCACTCGAACAGAGCGGCTGCACAGCCGAAGACTGGAACAATATCAGCGTGTCGGATGACTTCAATCCGGCATACGTGCGCAACACCTCATTTTGCGGTGAGATAAGCCTCGGAGTATTCGACAAGCATATTGAGATAGAGGAAGGCTTCATGCGGCACTCCGGGATATTCAATGCCACGCTGCACAATGTCGCAATAGGAGACAATTGCCTGATTGAGAACATAGGGAATTATATCTCGGGCTACACCATAGGTGAAGAATGCTACATATCCAATGTCGGACGGATGACCTGTGATGAGACAGCCACTTTCGGTGAAGGCACTCCTGTGGCAGTGCTCAACGAGGCCGGTGACGGAAATGTGATTATCTACGACGGGATAACATCGCAGATGGCGGCATTCATGGTAAATGCCGGACAAGACAAGACCCTGCACGGACTTATCCGGGAAATGGTGAAAAAAGACTGTGCCGCACGCAGGCCGTCATCCGGCACAGTCGGCTACAGGGTGAAAATAGTCAACACACGGGAAATAATCAACACGTCTATAGGCGATGACACAGAGATAAACTGCGCGTCAAGGCTGTACGACAGTACACTGTCGGGCACAGAAGATGCAAGCGTATACATAGGCAACGACGTGATTTGCGAAAACACGATAGTATCGGCCGGAGCGTCTGTCCTGGGCGGAGCAAAGCTCTACAACTGTTTCGTGGGCGAGGCATGCCATGTAGGAAAAGGATTCTCGGCCGAAAGCAGTGTGTTCTTCGCAAACTCATACATGGACAACGGTGAGGCATGCGCGGCGTTCTGCGGTCCGTTCACCGTCAGCCACCATAAGTCAACACTCTTAATCGGAGGGATGTTCTCTTTCTACAACGCCGGCTCGGCAACCAACTACAGCAACCATGCCTACAAGCTCGGGCCTATACACTACGGCACACTTGAACGCGGAGCAAAGACCGCCAGCGGAGCACACATACTCATGCCCGCGACAATCGGTGCGTTTTCAATGTGTATGGGAAAGATACAGAATCACCCAGACACTGCGGACATGCCTTTCTCCTACATCATAGCCACAGCAGACAAGACTTATCTCGTTCCGGGATGCAACCTCACGACAGTAGGCACATACAGGGATACGGCAAAATGGCCAAAACGCGACATGAGGCCGCACACAGGAAGAAAGAGCATCGTAAACTTCAACTGGCTGAGCCCATACACAATACAAAAGGCCATAAGAGGGAAAAAAGTGCTCGAACGGCTGCGCACGGAACAGTGCTGCGACACGGAGGAATACGAATACGGCTCATGTGTGATAAGAAAAAGCTCGCTCGAAAAAGGCATACGAATCTATGACATGGCAATAAAGATGTTTTTCGGGAATGCAGTAAACACACATCCATGCACACTCCCCTACAGTGCTGCCGGAACAGGAGAATGGACCGACCTTGCGGGAATGCTTGTACCGCATGATGAGCTGACACGCCTTGAAGACGACATACGGAGCGGCAATATAAGCACTGTTGCCGGCATCGTGGAAAGGTTTACGGACATGAACGACAATTATTCCGAATGGATGTGGAACTGGACCTACAGCACTATTCTCAACTACTACGGTATAGAGACCATCACCGATGACGATATCCGGCAAATAACCTGCGATGCGGAGAATGCCCGTGCCGCATGGCTCTCCGCCATCGCACGCGATGCGGAAAAAGAGGCCATGCTCGGTGATGTTGACGAAGAGTTGCTCAACGGATTCCTTTCCTCCATGACCGGTAAGGGATAGTTTGGCATACAAACATGCAGGCTCGCTATCATACATTTACAAAACAAGGCTCTATTTTGTTTTTGTTCTGCCATACCCCCGCTTACTGAATCAGGCTAAAGGCTTTTAGCTTTTTAAAGATACAGCATGGCATAACTTATTCTGCCTTTCAAGAATAGGGCTTAAAACAATTCCAAAGATTATTCCCTTAGCTTACGGTGTTCCATAAGTTCGGGGAAATGCCGTTTGATAAATTGCCCCAACGAGCAGTCATTCAGTCCGAAACGTCGGGATATGGATTTCAGGGATTCCGAAGTCGTTTCATACAGATGTATGGCTTCCTTGTATTTCTCCATACTTTTAGGCGATACCATTTTGCCATTCTCCATCTTTTTCATTGCCAAACCGGCATGCAGTTCCGGCTCATGTTCTTTCAAATATCGCCTCAAACACTCAGGATGCAACCCAAATTCTGCCGCGACCTTTGCCGTAGTAAATCCACCTTCTTTCAAACGGGCTATGGCGTCAGCATATTTGGCTGCTGTGGAAGGATTGTATCTCCTCACGGATGACCAGTCCACAGGCTTGCCTTCCTCGTAAGGGATACCTTTACGTCTGCAAATCAAATCCTTGTGCCAGGTTCGCAAGTATTCGTAAAAGCCTTTTACAGATACTCCTGTCTGCTTGGCTATTTTCCGGGCGGACAGCGGTGTAGTACGGTATAGGTGTATGGCTTTCGCATATTTCCCGATTATTTCAGGGGTAGGAGCATGGAGCGTTCCGCGTCCCGTTATTTCTCCTTTACACCGCTGTCTTACCGCTTTCTTACGTATCTTAATACGATTATCCACAAGCTCCTTATGGTAAAATATCAGATGTTGCTCCAGTCCCGAGTATGAGACATTGCAACGCACGGCGACATCCTGTACCGTGATATAACGGTCGGCACGCAAAAGCTCTATAGCCTCTGCATATTGTTCCTTGCACCAGGAGCGTGTACCGCGTGGCAGACCGTCATCCAATCCTGAACGTTTCCTCGCCCGCTCCCGTAATTCCAGTACTTCGGGATAATGCGTCCGCAACTGTCTGCCGAGATTAGTACCGTTCAATCCGAATTCACGGGCAATCTGAGATACATTGTACTCTATGTAGTCCATGCTGTCACAAGCCGCAATAGCCTCCTTGTATTTGGCATGGGTTTCGGGACGCTGCCCGCGCCGTTGGCTTATCTTGATGCTGCCGGCTTCCGCCTCACTGCACCTGATGCCGTTGCGTTCCAGCATCAGATGACGATGATAAGTACTTATATAACGGGAAAATCCGCTGATGGATATTCCGCACTGCCGACAAATCTCAACAGAGGAGAGACGGGTTGTGGTGTACAGTCCCAAAGCCGGGCGATATTTCGCTTCCGTCTCCGGCTTGCACGTTGGCATGCGTTTTCTCGGGTCTCTTTTATTACATGATGTATGCATCGATTGTCAGGACTATTCCTTAATAGGGCGTACCGAACATGCATCCGTGGCAAAGAAAAACTCCCATATATTCACGCCGATATATCCATTGTTTTCCCAATGCGCCTTAAAGAAATTTGAGTTGTTATTTGCGTAATACAGGTCTCCATTAATATAGTTATGTGCTTGCCATACATACAAATGCTTTCCTACATAATAAACTTCACCGGCATCATAGTCACGGTAGCCTGACAGCGGAAAGGTAACGGATATCAATTTTCTTTTACCGTCGACATAGAATTCCATGTTGCCATCTCTGTATTCAGCAAGCATATTATCCTTAGATACGTTATATCCATGCAAATGACTGTCTTTGGTAGCCCCATCGGTAACTGTAAATGCAGTAAAAGCCGATAAAGGAGCCACCTTATATCCGGGAGGACAAGGGTCATAGACGGTCTTCTTGTCATCCAGCCAGAGGTTAGAGTGAATCTCGTCATTAATAAATCCTTCTTTGCCATTGACCAGTATTTCATTGCCGTTTGTATCCGTTTGTTTATCGCCGATATAGAAATCTATACGACGAGGGTTATTCAACTTATGAGGATTCTGTATCATACGATGTAGCGATTCCTTTGAGGTAAGTCTGTCATTAGGATTAATACCCTCTGGATTATCAATGATTTTATCCTTGCCATTTTCTTTGATAGTCTTAAAGAGCGACGGATTCAGGAAATCAGGCTGTGTCGTTCTGTAGACCAGCGATGTGCCGTTAGTACACCACCATGGTTTATTCGCCCAGCTGGCATCCGTACCGACCAAGGGGTCTTTACGTCCCCACTGATAGTAAGTGTTATTGCCGCGTGGCAAGGCGATGTGAGGTTCCTGAAGGATTGTCACAATCTGTTCCGAACCGTAATTGGGAGTTCCGTCAGCATTTCTCGACAATATCTGTCGGAACCTGACATGACACTTATGACGATCATAATATCTGACGTTTTCTTCAGGGAGGGAGCACCATCCCAAATTGACAGGCATCACGTCATATCTTTTATTAAACCAATAGTTTTTGATAGTCCATATCCGGTCGGTGAGTTCTTTGCTTGTTACCCAAATATGCCAGCTCCATATAATAACGCCATCCTTTTTGACGGCAATCACGGCGTTGCCCTGAGCTATATTATCACCGATGGAGAATTTAAGTCCACCCTTTCCTCCGTAAACTGAAGTTTCGTAGGAAATACTACTGATGAGGTTTTCCGAATCCTGCCAGACAATACCGACGGTTATTCCGGTGCGACCGACATCGTCTAAAATGTAAGGGCTCTTTATATCCTCATTCTTATAGTTCCTGAATGTCTGTAACACTCTATCATCTCCTGAAAACCCTGTATAGGAAGATGAGACGATATTACCGTCCTTGCCAACAGCGTTGCCATAGACAAGGGGTAGTGTATAGGTGCCCTTGGCATCTACTATATAGCAATTAGCCGTGCCATTGGCGGCTAAATCGGTAATGCCTGTGTTGGTCCTACTTTTAAGAAGACTATTGATATTTACCTCCTTATAGTCGTTTTTATAGTTAATCTTAAGTATTCTCAAGCCTTGAGCCTTATCATTGGGATATTGATCCGTAACGTCTTCCAACTCTCCGGAAAGCCATGCCGGAACCTTCTTGGAAAATTCTCCGTTCGGGAAATCTTCGTCAACAGAATCCTTGTATTCAATGGTATAGTCAAGCAATTCGCGTTTGCCCCAGACATCTTCGGTATCATAGCGGTAGCTGGAGACTTTGATAGTATTATTTTCATAAAAATTATTCCCTTGGTTGTCAGTTACATTATCTGGCAAGAAATATTTACCTTGATAATTGACATTATAGGGCTGAGAGACTCCGAATTTCGTAACATAGTCGATGCGCCAGTCGGGTTCATCGGCGAATCCCCTGAAATGCAATGTCAGTTTGTAGTGGCAGTTGCGTTTAGCGTTATAATCGGTTGAAACATTCTGCCCCAGCATGAAACGATAGGTGATGTTGCTGATGCCTGGCCGTTGGGGATTTGTCGATTCGTAGTAGGCATCCACCTCAATGTAAGTGCCACACTCCTTTCCTTTAACATACGGTGTGTCCAGAAGGCCGTCCTTGTTTTCATCGGCTGCCGCTGATTTGTCTGGCCCCTCTCCTTGCATATTCTCGTAAAAGAAGAGTGAATTGGGATTGGTTTCGGAATGGGCATCAGCAGCCATCACCCATGACACGGTTCCGTCCTCACCCTGTTTCAGTTCTCTCGGGTAGTAAGGCTGATTCTTTGTAATCAGCGCGGGATAGTTCGTATCGAAATTTGCGGATTCGCTGTACACCACCTCTTCTCCTGTCGGAATAAGATTCTCATTGCTCTCGACGGTATTTTCCGTGCCGAGCTTGCATGATACGGGTATGCTCTTTATGCGCAGGGCCTTGAAATAAATAGAAACGCCATCCGCCAACCCCGAACCATCAAATGCCACAGTCACTTTGGAAGCCGCACGGCGCAGCCACGCGTGGAGTTTCGGGCTGTTCTCATTCAATACAAGAGGCTCGTTGTCTATCGGCAGGGTTGTAGCTCTCGTCATTAAACAGCCTATCATTTGGCCATTGGCTGCCACGTTCTCGGAATCCCATACAAGGGGAATATTCTTGAGACCTTCCACTGTCTTTATGGCTTCTGAATACACCGGGGCTGTAAGCAAATCGGGGATATTCGCCACGGCATACATGTAATATTTGCCAAAGTCTATTCTTTCCGGCAGCTTGAAAGTGGCGCGTTTGGTACTTGTTTCCGCACTGTGCCCGTTTTCCGCATTCTCATCATCACGTTTTTCATCGGACACGGAATATCCCTCTATCTTCCACCTATTTATCAAACTCTTTGTATCGTAGTCATACAACAATACATGCAGGCTGCTGATCTCATTTAACACATCTCCGGCAGCCCGTGTACGGGTCAGAGCCGAGGACATAGGCTTGAAGTCCAACGTGGCGGATATACTTGCCTTGCCTTCGCCTATAGTTTCTTCCGTCATAAAATCATCTTGGCAGCCGGTAACTGCAAAGGTGATCATAGAAACAATTATATATTGTAGAAAACTCTTCTTCATATATTTCTTGTTTATTGTTCTTTAACATCCAATCCGAATATCGGATCAAGGGAGACCTCGCTGTATGGAATCACATCCACTTCGATTTCCATACTATTATACAGTGTTATGTTCACCACGACATGGGTATTGCGGAAAAGAGCCTTCAAATCGGGCAGTTTGCAGACGAAAGGTTCACTTCTTCCGCTTATGTCAATTGTCATTGTATACTCCTGCTCACCGTCTGTGGCTCCCGCCTTTGGGTTCTTGCTCTCGGGCAGGTAGAAAACGGGAATGTTCTTCGCCACACCCGGTTTTGAATTACTCGGGTTATATATATCCACTGTCGGTTTTCCAACGGTAACAGTCCCGTGGGTATAGGTGATTGTCATATCCGCTTGCGGCGGCAGTTCGTAATCTTTCAACCAACCGGCGGCTTCCGTCGTGGCATAATCATCGTTCTCCGATGAAGCATCGGAAACCTCCTTCAGCCAGTTTATCCATGATTTCCCGTTGAAAAGCCGTCGGTTCTGCTCACTGTCATTGACATGCGCCATAAGGAAGTTCCTGTCGGCATGGCTCGCTATAGTGAAATTCCTCACGCACACTTCTTCTCCGCGCCAGTTAAAGAAGTTCACGGTGAACTTTGTTGCGACACGCACCACGTAGACAGTTTCCTCAACGACTCCTTTTTCAGGGATGTCTATCTCGTAAACCGAGGACATAGGGATGTTCTTTCCTCCTGTATAGTCAGGAGCAAAATACAGACTGTTCACGGCTTCTTCGAAATCGGACGAGCCCTCGCCATAACTGTCTAAAAATGCGGACAGCGTACCGCTTCCATCCGCAACTGTCACGCCTTCCGCTTTAGACACACTTTCCTCATTGGCGAAGAGGAATACCTTTTTCCTCTCATCGGGTCTTACTTTGAGTAATATGTATTTCTGTGCTTGCGCCCCGTCCAAAGAATAGAACTTGTTGTGCTCAACAGTCCCGTCAGGATGCAGTATTATGACGCGCACGTTGTTCATTTTCTCATTATCGGGAAGCGTTGCCGTTCCTGCCCTCGTCAGTCCCACAGGCTCTATATTCAAATATAGGGTAGCTCCCGCAGTGTCATCGGACAAGGGTTCCTCCCGACTGCCGCACGCCACCATAAAAGCCAGTGCAAATGCCGACAGACAGACAGAAATACTATGTATAACGCTCGGTTTCATCAGTCCAATCCTTCTTCCTTATCATTTAGACTTCAACATTACTCAGCACCACACGCCATGATAGAATCTGAATAACGGAGCTCACCCATTCGTGATTCTCGTCGAGAAAGAGGGTCATCACACATTCGTCCAAACGGTCGAGGAACTCCCGTTCGTCCATCGGATAATGGTATTCATTCTCGTAATACTCTTTTCCCATCAAAGCGTAGTCTATCACAGGGATCCTGGCCACCGTCCTGCCTTCTTTGGTGGTGACTGAGAGTATCATTTTCTCGTTATGTGTTTCTATCAGGCGACCTACGGTGAAGTCGGCAACAAGTCCTTTCACATTGCTGACAGCACGGTTTGCGTCCTTGCCAATGCCTGCCTCGACATTCTGTATATCCCAAGGGCGGTAGTTGATGTTCTCGTCTGCCATCAATTCGTTGTCGTGTGCCATAAGTCCGTTCTCGTCATCAATACGGAAAGTGAAGTCTGCCTTATTTACATCCTGTTCCGACAAGTGTTGCAGGATGACGCGGATATGATTGGTGTTCTTTGTCAAAGACATGGTATATTCGTAGCTGCCTCCGTCGTTGTTTGTGGGCAGTGACACATCCAGAGTGCCGTGGAAGAGACGGTACAGCCTATCTTTGCTGTAGGCCCCTGTCTCGTCATGCTTGCGGTTGAGCATACACCGCAATTCCTCCATTCGGGTCTCACCAACGCGGGCTTCGGGCACAGAGAAAGACTCTTCACGCCTGCCATCGTTCCGTAGGCCGCACCAGGCAAGCAGCCGATAGTCGCCGGCCGGCAAGTCAAGCGACATCGAATAGTCCTCTGCGGTAGCCGGGGCAATCTGTTCCTCGCACTGCCATACCAGCACGCCAGATTGGTCAAAGGCATATACATGAACCGACGAGACCTCATTGGCGAAAGCGTCCGCCCATTTCAGATTCTTGTCGTAGCGGAACTTGAGGCGGTAGGTTACGGAACAGTCACCTTCGTAGTCATAGACGATACTGTCACATGACATAAAAGCGACCAACGGCAGTACCGCCATCACCGTCATCAATGCATGCAATGCATTTCTCTTTATATAAGTTTTTATTATTTTCATGCCGTTTTTAATCCTATTTGTTTTATATATGTCGTGCGGGATATGATCCGCAAAGAATTTCCTTAACAAGTGGGAGCGCCTCCTTAAAGGACTCCATAGTCGCACACCTCTCTTTACACCGGTGCGGAAGTGCTTTTCTGTATAGTATTTAAAGACGGGGAGAGAATTCCTTCGGGGTTTCTCTCCCCGTCCGATGATTTTATTGGGGTTTTAATAAAGTCCGTATATCGCCCGAATACGTGGACGTCACGCTTATATTTATATTTTTTACCAATCGAGTGTTACATCGCTGTTTACCACACGCCAGGAGAGGATTTTGATTTGAGCCGCGATGAAAGTATCGTTATCGTCTTTCGGTTTCTCAGGATAGATGATTTCTTCCGGATCGTAGACCGGTGTACCAAGACCTGTCAAATTAGTGATATTAGCGTCATAAATGTGGTTACGTACAACACCTTTCTTATTACCGAAGTGACTGATATCGAAATAGTAATAGGTATAACCGTCTTTCCATACCTTGGCAGAGCCGAGACCTTTCAACTGTTTATTGGCTGTGGCAGCAGTAATAGGAGCTGCGTCCTCATTGTTGGAAGCATACCATTTGCCGTCCTTGTCTTCGTCTTCCGCCAGCTGTACGTATGCCTTGTAACGTCCTGCCACGTCTTTACCTGCCTCACCGACTGCGGTAGCGGTTTTGACAGTCAGCTCTTCCGGCTTGATCTTGGTGAATTTTGTCGCTCCATTCAATGTTTCCTTCTTGTAAAGGCCGCAGTTGTTGGCGAACAGTTCCTTCAGGCCCTCTATCGTCGTTCTCGTCGAGCCATACTCGGCAAACTCGAGGGCGTTGCCATCCGCGTCGACAAGCTGTGCCGAGATAATGACCTTGGTCGGAGTACCGGGAGCCGCACCTTCCTGGGCATTGGCATAATCGGTGGCGTTCTCGTTTACATAAACCCATTGCGACTTGTCGAATGCCGTCTTGGCCTGGGCCTGGAACAGGTTGCCGTCAATAGGCTTGCTTTCCGGATCAGGAACAAATGCGCCATACCGGTATGTGACACCGCTCGCATTGACAGCCCAGAAAGAACGGAAGTTCTCCGCCCAGTTCCATGGTGTGGTTCCTAACAAATTGCCGGGCCATGAGGGATTGATATCCTTTACGAGACGTGACTTGTTGGAAACAGCAGTGGTGTTCCAGCCCAGGAACTTGACGTAGATTTCCGTTTCTGTCCCACCGACCGTCACTTTCTGAGAACCGTCTTCGGAAGTCTTGAAAATGTTGGTCTTGCCTTCTATAGGAGTGAGCGAGCTGTTAAGGCGTACTTTGGCTATTGTACGCTCAACGTAAATCTCCACAGGGTCGTTCAACGCCTCACCCGAGGTCTTGTGGATCTTGCCTACTACGCTGACAGCCATTTTCTCCGCACCATTATCAGCATAGGCGGAGTTGCTCATCACAAAGCTGCCGCTTTCGGTGTATGCCTGGTAGTCGTACGCCACAGTGGCCAGACTTGTAAGGGAGCGTTCCTCGTTTGGATTAACTGTGGGGTTGACAACCGCTACGACTTGCGCCGGTGCCGCATCACCCTTGGGAGACTGGATAATAAGAGTGGCGCTGAGGATTTTTTCCACGTTGGGCATTTGATTGTTCTCCTCTAAGACGTCTGTCCACTCCAGATAGTTCTTGAACTGGCCGCCCTCATTTCTCACGTGCGCGGCGTTGCCGCTTGCGTCGAAGAAATAGAAACGCACCTTTGTCACCTTGTTCTCGGGCTCAAGGCCCTCCTCGAATGTGGCGTTGTCGTCACCAGGTGCCTTGGCCTTGGCTGCCAGGGGGGAGCCGGTCGAGTTGGTCACGAGGTTTATCGTCAGGAACTGAGGCTCGCCTGACTCACCGCCGTTGTTGCCGGAAGTGATGTCTTCCTCGCTGGAACAGCCGGCGAGCACCAGACCGGCGAACATTGAAAAAAATAGAGATCTGATTCTCATGTCGTTAAAAATTAAAAGTTATTACTAAGTTTATTGTTTCTTTCGTCTTTCATTCAATTCATTCAGTGTGGCAGCAGCCTGTTCAAGCCCCATGTCCCTCGCTGTCTCAAGATATCGACGCGCCGTTTCATAATCCTCCTTGCGTATGGCAAGGGCAGCACGGGCATATACGGCTTCGGGAGTGCCACCGGCCTTCTCCAGATATCGCTCCGCACGGGCATAATCGTCCCTCCGTATGGCGGCATTGGCGGCATTCAGGTTGGCAATGCTGTCATTCGGGAAGATTCGCACAGCGGTCTCAAACACGTCGGTAAACTCCGCCGTGCCCGGCTCATAGTCCTGCGCCACCAAGTAAAACTCATTCTGGCTCAGCTTTTGCGGATGCTCTGCCATCATTCTCCTTATCTCCTCCACATCGTTGAAGATGCGGATGTTGTATTCTATGCGGTAGTCGGTGCGGCGCAGGTACGGATAACAGTGCTGCAGCAGGAAGCGGTACTCCTTGGGATAGGTGCGCTTGATTTTCGCCTCCTTGGCATCAGGCTCCATGTCGCTGTCTATCATACCCAGAATCTCCTCCCGGTGATCGATGTTCGACTTCTCTACATACTGGCGCAACCCTTCCCAATTCTCCGGCTCGTAGTCGGTGGCGATGATGCCGTCGGCAAAATGGAACAGCTGCCTGATATGTGCCTTAAGGGCTGCGGTACGCCCGATGGCAAGGTCGGTATTGTGCTTGTAGGGACTCTCCGGTGATGCGTAACCTTTCAGCCATACAGAAGTGATGGTCACGTCCGCGTCGTTACGCACGGAGTCTATTGTTCCCTCAATCTTGCCCAATTCCGCCGTGTTGTTGTGGTAGTCTGGATAGATTACCGTTTGATCCACAGGGAAGTCGATGTAGGCAGAGCCGGCCAGCGAACGGGTCTTCTCTGTTTCAGCCTTGGGCTGTACGAACAGAAGCGTCGGGAAGAAAGCCTCGTGATGGCGACCCAATATGCCATCGTACTCCGCCAGTATATCGTGGCAACACCCCCAGTCACTGCGGTGGAACTTGAGCGTGGCACCGTCCATCCATTCACTATACTCTGTCAGATTGTTATAGGCCACGCTGTCAGGCTTCTCCGATACACGGTAAACCTTCTCGTCTTCACCGGAGATCTTGCCTATGCCGTTCCTTACATAATAGTAGTAGCGCCTGCGCCCGTATATGCCCATCGAGGGAAGATCGAGTGAATCCTTCCCGTTGACCAGACGCGGTGTGAGCAACACAGCACGGTTTGAAGACACATCAAGGTCTTTCAAATCTATATCCATCGCCACATTCAGAAATTTGCCCTCGCGGTTCATCGTGAATCTCTCAACGGAGACACCGGGGATGATGCCTCCTGACTCCTGCGCGCAGACTTCCGGCATACAGGCTATGCCCGACAGGGCTGCCAGCATTATATATATTTTTCTCTTCATGTTCGTTGCGTTTTAGAATAGATAAACCAGGTTGACGGCCGCCTTGGTGGGACCAATGTAATGGTGCGGCTTGTCCGTCTCCACCCTCTTGCCGCATCCCGCACAGCGGAACCGGTCATAACGGGTATAGGAATAGCCGAAACCTATTTCCGTCTCCAAATTCCAATGACGATCCAAAATCCACGCATAGCCGTAGGCAATGCCTGCTCCGACAAACCAACCTTGGTAACGGGTGTTTTTCAGCTTACGGGCATCGGTACCGAACAGGTTGAGCCTGCCGTCAAAACCACCTATGTTGTATTGCCCGCCATGAAGGTGAAATCCAAAAAAATGCGCGCCAAAACGGTCACATAGCCAGTAACGGATTTCAGGCTGTGCAGCCCAGTGCTTCCAACGCCTGTTATTCGATAGTTCCCAGGCATTGAACTGTCCGGAAACATCCAGCGTCCACTTTGGAGCCAGACCAACTTCAATTCCAAGATTAGGGTTCAACACCGCATCCGAGAGCAGATTGGTCTTTACCGCTACATTTTGCCCCCTGACAGAATGTGAGACTCCGACAAAGATGACCGCAAGAAGTAAAATGATTCGTTTCATTATACATTAATATTGTTTTCTTTTTATATAAATCGTTCATTTTCCACAACCTTCTCTTCGCAAGAGAAGTTGTTTTGCAAACTTTGATAATTAATGTGTTGAAAAACAAAGGGTATTTTGTTCTGGAAATTATATTTACTCAACAAAAAACGGGTAAATTCTTTAGAAAAATAAAAATATTTATGTTTTTATGCTATTGTTTTAAAAAAATATGTGTAATTTTGTATCCATAATACTTCTCTTGCGAAGAGAGTTACCTAAAACCTGTTGATTCCATCGTATTTCATAGTTTCTGAAAATCATAAGGCCGTTTATCTCAGCGTGATATGATATCTATGAAAATATTATCCTATCCTTATTCACACATCGCCAAGCGATGTCCCTACATGAGTCACAAACACCCACAAGTAGGGACGTGCCTTTGGCACGTGTCAAGCGGAAAACGACCGCACACATATTTATTATATACACATGCACATAGCAAAGCGAAAGAAGCCACTACTCAGAAAACAGCCATATATATTAAGGTGTATCATTAGAGGATTTTTACGCTTGACACGTGCCAAAGGCACGTCCATACATGGGGAAGACCATTTGCTTGAAAAATATTATCTTATCCTTATTCACAGTGATTTCAATATAATGCTGTTCGCCTTATCTACTAATGAGGTGTCAAGCGATGCAAGATATATACGCGTGGTATTCTCAGAATCATGCCCCATAGCCTCGCTGATGGTCGAGAGCGGAATATTCTTGCTTCTGGCAATAGAGGCCCATGCGTGGCGCGCTACGTATGTTGTCAGCGGCACGCCAAGTCCCAACAACCCGCCAAGTTTTTTCAGTTTGGCATTGACAAGGTGTGCGACATTCTTGTACTGACTGCGTGCATCCGTATCAATATTTTTTATTATCGGCAACAAGTAAGGCATTTTGGAGGTGTCGTACTTTCCGACTATGTCCTGCATCGGTTTTTCCCATTTAATAAAGAGCGGTTGCCCTGTTTTCTTACGACGATAGGAAAGAACCCCGTTCTGCAAATCTTTCTTTTTCAAATAGGCCATGTCTACAAATGACATTCCACGGGTATAAAAGGAAAACATAAAGAGGTCTCTCGCATAATCCATTGCCGGACAGAACGACAAATCCATATCCCGTATCTGCCGGATAACTTTCAGCGGAACGGCCCTTTTAACAGTTTTGCCCACACCGGTATAGACATACTTGAACGGTGCATTCTGCTCGGTCAGTTTCTTTTCTACAGCACGGTTGTAAATGGCTCGCAGGTTGCGCATGTAAAAAGAGGATGAATTCTGACATACACTTTTATCTTTCAAATAGGTTTCATATTTCAACATCAGGTTTGAGTCCATCTCTTCGAACAGCAGGTCACATTCCCCATGAAAGCGCACGAAACTGTTCAGCGCGGTAGTATATGTCTCGGCCGTGCGTCCTTTACCTGACTGTTTCAGTTCCTCTATTAATGCCCTTGAAAAGGAGATGAAGCCTCCACAGTCTGTTGGTGAAGAATATAGCTCCACCACCCTGTCAACGGTATAAGGCTGGCCTGCATGTTCAAGCCGCGCGATTATATTCTTGAAACGGGAAAGCCCAATCGCCAAAACATTCTTCACTGACAGCAGATACCCCCTACGCCTATCTTCAACAACGGATGAAAGAATAACACAGGAGCAAGCCGCATCCCATTCCGAGGGATACAGCCTGCAACCGGAATGAACCTGTCTTGCCTGACGGCCGTGAATCACCTGATAGTAAAGCACTCCTTCCTTAGTCTGTACTGAAGAAGCACGGAATTTCACTTTTACTGTTGCCATAATTATTATATATATATTAAAAATAGGTATATTATAATATGATTTCACTCATCCATATCCATACGGGAACAATCCACTGCCCTATGCCCCACAAGCTGAGGAAAACAGTTTAAAATGTAATGAAAATTCATAGGTCGTTTTCATTACCGGTTGCATACATGCCGACTTTACTCACAACTGTCTGAAACACACCACTTTAACTACAAACAAAAAGTATACCAAAAATGAATGGCACATTCACGCTCAATGAACATGCCATTCACGACCGATGAACATGCTATTCATGCTTGATGAATAGCATGTTCATCGCAAAAGGATTTTACGTCACCGCAATATGTAAATAGATTTCAAAACAAATCCCGCACACCGTCCGCAAGTTGTTTTGCTCATGCACATTTATATATCCTGCACTCACCAGGAAATCGGGAAAGATTCTGCAAACAACACATCAGGGAGAAAACATCCCTATAGTTATGGACACGAATCAATCGGTATATATAAAGCACAAGTGGCATCAATTTGCATAAAATCGCGATATCAGCATAAATTAAAGAATGCCAGACATTATAAAATGACTGTTTTACTTGTCAATACGGCAAAAAAAAATTAACTTTGCAGCATTACTTCACATTATTAATATAATGTATGTGAAAACAACTCAAAAAACAGCATAATGAAATTAAAATCAATCGTTACAGCTTGTATTGTTGCCGCCACAGCAACAACAATACAGGCCAAAGACTACAAGTATGAAAGCGTGAAGGGAGATATGATGCAGACACGCATCTATACGCTTGACAACGGCTTGAAAGTTTACATGTCTGTAAACAACGAAAAGCCACGTATCCAGACATATATCGCAGTGCGCACAGGAAGCAGGAACGATCCGGCTGAAACAACCGGACTGGCACACTACCTGGAACACATCATGTTCAAGGGCACAAAGAAATTCGGCACGTCAAACTATGACGCAGAAGCCCCGTACCTGAAACAAATAGAGGAATTATACGAAGTATATAGGAAAATGACCGATCCGGAGGAACGAAAGGCGTGCTATCACAAGATAGACAGCATTTCGCAACTCGCGGCCAAATACAATATACCCAACGAATATGACAAGCTCATGTCGTCTATAGGCGCGTCGGGAACCAATGCCTATACAAGCAACGACGTAACATGCTACACAGAGAATATTCCGTCAAACGAGATGGAGAACTGGGCAAAAATACAGTCGGACCGCTTCCAGAACATGGTAATCAGGGGATTCCATACCGAGCTTGAGGCCGTATACGAGGAGTTCAACATCAGCCTCACCAAAGACAGCCGGAAAATGTGGGCGGCAATGTTCTCGAAGCTGTATCCCAACCATCCGTACGGCACACAGACAACCATCGGTACACAGGAACACCTGAAGAATCCGTCGATAGTGAACATTAAGAACTATTTCAATCGCTACTACGTGCCTAACAACACTGCGATATGCATGGCCGGAGATTTCGACCCGGACAAAGCCATTGCAATAATCGACAAATATTTCGGTTCATGGAAGAAATCGGACAACCTGTCGTATCCGCAGTACGCACCCGTGCCCGACCGCACCACACCGACAGACACGACCGTAATAGGCCAGGAGGCGGAAAACATCGTACTGGGATGGAAACTTGACGGTGCCGGCACAATGCAGAACGACACACTCCAACTCGTGGCAAGCATGCTGGCAAACGGCAAGGCCGGACTCTTCGACCTGGATGTAAACCAGAAGATGACATGCCAGTATGCAAGCGCTTTCACATACGACCTCAATGAATATACCGGCTTTATCCTCTACGGAACGCCAAACAAGGGACAGACACTCGATGAAGTGAAGAGAATAATGCTCGACGAGGTGGAGAAATTCAAGAGAGGCGAGTTCGACGAAAACCTGCTGACATCGGTGGTCAACAACATGAAGCTCGACGAATATACGTCAATGGAAAGCAACGACAACCGCGCCGACAAGTTCGTACAGGCATTCATCAACGGTGTGGAATGGGAGAAGGAAGTGACAAAGCTCGACCGCATATCGAAAATGACAAAGAAAGAGCTTGTAGACTTTGCCAACCGCCACTTCAGAAACAACTACGTTACCGTTTACAAACGCACAGGAGAGGACCACACACAAAAGAAAATAGACAAGCCGCAAATAACCGCCATACCGGCAAACCGCGATCTGCAGAGCAGCTTCGTGACGGAAATCATCAACACAAAGCCGGAGCCCATACGCCCTGTATTCCTTGATTTCGACAAAGACCTCGACCGGTACAAGAGTAAGAAAGGTATACCGGTATACTATATCCGCAACAAGGAAAACGGCCGCTTCACACTATCATACTTCTTTGATTTCGGTGAGGAAAGCGACAAATGGCTGCCGTTCGCTGCACAGTATTTCGACTACCTCGGCACAGACAAGCTCACACCGGAACAGCTGAAACAGAAGTTCTACAGCCTGGCATGCAACTTCAGTGTAAATGTAGGCACAGGGACAATGGGCATCAGCCTCAGCGGACTCGACGAGAACATGCCGGAGGCAATGAGACTCATGGAAAACGTACTGGCAAACGCCAAGGTGGACAAAGAGGCATGGGACAAATACGTACAGACCGAGCTTAAAGGCCGCAGAGACAGCAAACTGAGCCAAAACTCTAACTTCCGGGCACTCATGCAGTATGGAATGTACGGCCCATACAACTCTTTGAGGAACGTGCCGGACAGCGTATCACTCACAAACCGCAACCCGCAGGAACTTATCGACATGATTGCAGGCCTGACAAAATATGAGCACGACATAAGATACTACGGCCCTACGGATGCCAAGAAGCTGCTCGCAATAATAAACAAGGAACACAAGACACCTAAAAAGCTGCTTCCGAAACCCGAGAACAGGGAATACACCGAACAGCTCACAGAAAAGAACGAGATATGGCTGGCTCCATACAAGGCAAAGAACATCAACATGATTCAGTTCAACAACTCCGGACGCCGGTGGAATCCGGAAAGGGAACCGGTGGCAAGCCTCTTCAACGAATATTTCGGAGGCGGAATGAACACTGTCGTATTCCAGGAACTGCGCGAAAGCCGTGCACTCGCATACAGCGCATCGGCATACTATTCCACACCAAGCCGAAAGAACCACCCCGAATGGTCATACACATACATCATATCTCAGAACGACAAGATGATGGACTGTATAAACACCTTCAACAGTATACTCGACACCGTTCCGCAGTCGGAAAAGGCATTCGAGCTTTCCAAACAGGCTCTTGAAAAACGTATCGCATCAAGAAGAGTGACAAAAGGCGCGATATTCAACGCATATTTCCAGGCCAGACGTCTCGGACTCGACTACGACATCAACGAAAAGATATACAAAGCCCTGCCGGAGATTAAACTTGCCGACGTGGTAAGGTTCGAGCAGGAGACAATGGCACGCCAGCCGCGGCGCTACCTCATCCTCGGAGACGAGGAAAACCTCGACATCAAGGCTCTTGAGAAAATAGCCCCGGTAAGGAGAATACCGACAAGCGAGATATTCGGATATTAAACAAAACTTTAAATACTATTAATAACAACTGTTTATTATGGCAACAACACCAGAATTCAAGTATGCGCCCATGTTCCAGACGGGAAAGGACGACACCGAGTATTACCTGCTTTCAAAAGAAGGCGTCTCCACGAGCGAGTTTGAAGGCAACGAGATTCTGAAAGTTTCTCCGGAAGCTCTCACCATGCTCGCCAACCAGGCTTTCCGCGACGTAAACTTCCTGCTGCGCCGAGCACACAACGAACAGGTGGCAAAGATACTCAGCGACCCTGAGGCTTCAGACAACGACAAATATGTGGCACTGACATTCCTCCGCAACGCAGAGGTGGCATGCAAGGGAAAACTGCCTTTCTGCCAGGACACCGGCACGGCCATCATCCACGGAGAGAAAGGCCAGCACGTATGGACAGGATTCTGCGACGAGGAGGCTCTCTCGCTCGGAGTATACAATACATACACGGAAGAGAACCTGCGGTACTCACAGAACGCCCCGCTGACAATGTACGATGAGGTGAACACACGCTGCAACCTGCCGGCACAGATAGACATCGAGGCAACAGAAGGCGCGGAATATAAGTTCCTGTGCGTGGTAAAGGGCGGAGGCTCCGCAAACAAGACCTACTTCTATCAGGAGACAAAAGCACGTATCCAGAACCCGGGCACACTCGTTCCTTTCCTCGTGGAAAAGATGAAGACCCTCGGCACCGCGGCATGTCCTCCATACCACATCGCATTCGTTATCGGCGGAACAAGCGCGGAGAAGAACCTTCTGACAGTGAAGCTCGCGTCCACACACTACTATGACAACCTGCCGACAACAGGCGATGAAACAGGACGGGCTTTCCGCGATGTGGAACTTGAAAAGCAACTGCTCGACGAGGCACACAAAATCGGGCTCGGAGCACAGTTCGGAGGCAAATACTTCGCACACGACATACGCGTGATACGACTGCCGCGACATGGCGCATCATGCCCGATAGGATTAGGTGTGAGCTGCTCCGCAGACCGCAACATAAAGGCAAAGATCAACAAGGACGGTATATGGATCGAGAAACTCGACGACAATCCCGGAGAACTGATACCCGAAGAACTGCGCAAAGCCGGCGAAGGCAACGCCGTGACGATAGACCTCAACCAGCCGATGGACAAGATACGCGAGATACTCGGCAAATATCCTGTTTCCACACGTCTGAGCCTCAACGGGACAATAATCGTGGCACGCGACATCGCACACGCAAAACTAAAGGCGCGCCTCGATGCGGGCGAAGGACTGCCGCAGTACTTCAAGGACCATCCTGTGCTGTATGCCGGACCGGCAAAGACTCCAGAGGGAATGCCCTGCGGCTCCATGGGACCGACAACGGCAAACCGCATGGACCCGTATGTGGACGAGTTCCAGGCCAACGGAGGATCGATGGTGATGATTGCGAAAGGCAACCGCACACAGGTCGTCACAGATGCCTGCAAGAAGCACGGAGGATTCTATCTCGGAAGTATCGGAGGACCGGCGGCGGTGCTGTCGATGAACTCCATCAAGAGCATCGAGTGCGTGGAGTTCCCGGAGATCGGAATGGAGGCTGTATGGAAGATTGAAGTGGAGAACTTCCCTGCATTCATACTTGTAGACGACAAGGGCAACGACTTCTTCAAGCAGCTTAAGCCGTGGACACCGTCATGCAACAAATAAAAAACATATATCATTTAAACGCTTTGCCTGGCAGGCAAAGCGTTTAAGTTTTACGAATATAAAAACTTCATAACACAATGAGAGTTATCATAGAACCTACATACCAGCTCATGTCGCAATGGGCAGCCAACCACGTGATAGGACTTATAAACGCCGCCTCCCCCACCGCGGAGAAACCGTTTATCATCGGCCTTCCGACAGGCTCCTCGCCATTGGGAATGTACAAGGCCCTCATCAAGGCATACGAAGAAGGGATTGTGTCTTTCCGCAATGTGGTGACTTTCAACATGGACGAATATGTCAGCCTGCCTGAAACTCATCCCGAAAGCTACCACTCTTTCATGTATGAGAACTTCTTCAACCACATCGACTGTCCGAAAGAGAACATACACATACTGAACGGAAACGCGGACGACCTCGATGCCGAATGCCGCAACTATGAGAAAATGATACTCGGATACGGCGGCATCGACCTGTTCATCGGCGGGATAGGCGCCGACGGGCATATCGCTTTCAACGAGCCGGGCTCATCACTGTCGAGCCGCACAAGAATGAAGACGCTGACCAGCGACACACGCATTGCCAACAGCAGGTTTTTCGGAGGCGACCCGGCAAACGTGCCGCAGTATGCCTTGACAGTAGGCGTAGGCACAGTGATGGACGCACGCGAGGTGATGGTGCTTTGCTGCGGCCATAACAAGACACATGCACTGCAGGCGGCCATAGAAGGCCCTGTCACCCACATGTGGACAGTAAGCGCACTGCAGATGCACCCCCACGGAATAATTGTATGCGACGATGCGTCGTGCGATGAGCTGAAAGTCGGCACATACCGCTATTTCAAAGAGAAAGAGCGCAACAACATCCTTTAGCCAAAAGCCATCAGACAGAGAAAAGGATTAATCGGATGAAAATCCGTGTATATTAACTTCCGGATAGACATAACAAATACGGTGGCAATTCACATTGCCACCGTATCTCACAACTTTCCTTTTTAAGAAATACTATTTACCTCATTGTCTGTTTCTTTATTTCTTCTTTTGCTTTGTCACAATCTTCTTCACCCCTTTCTGCACAGGTGCGTCAAGGTCTCTGATATTCCAGTTCACAACATCGTCAAGCATTACGGCAGGACGGTAATCGGGCCTGACGGTCGAGAAAGTGACGTTGTCCACATCAAGTCCGTCGACATGACGTGCAAAAAGCCCGTACGCCGGTGTGGCCTTGGCAAACTTCGGCTCAGGATAATTCGTTCCCTGCTCGCGGTATTCGCGTCCGGCAAGCTCCGCACCGCCTCCTCCACGATACTGTATGCGTATATTGCTCAACGCGATATTCCGCAACGGATGTCCGGGCATTCCCGTCACTATTATTCCGGCAAGCGAGTCTACGTCATTGGCCACCACATTGCTTATCATTATATCCGCTCCGGAAGAAACGCCGGTGCGCTCTTTCGGGCCGCGGTTGCGGCATCCCGTTGTTATATAAATGGGATAATGATGCACATGGTTCATTGTGATATTATTCACCACTATATTCTCCATCAGTCCCTGGTCGACCTCCTCGAAGGCGAGGCCGCTGCTATACATGAACGTACAGTTGCTGAGGGCGATGTTTCTGTAGCCGCCGTTCGACTCAGTGCCGAGCTTGAAACGTCCGCAAACCCATCCGACCTTCTCCGGCACGTATGTCCCGTCGAGGAATGTGCCCTCCTTGTATCCGGTGATCAGACAGTTTGTTACGGCTATATGCTCCGTTATGACAGGTTTCTTCAGCGCGTATGAGCTTTTCAGCACCAGCGCATCGTCATGCGGAGTGTTTATCTTACAGTTGCTTACCGTGAGATACTTGCAACAGTCGATGTCAAAACCGTCACGGTTGGTGTCGATAAGAACATTGTCAACTGTTCCGACCTCACAGCCCGTGAGTATTATTGCAAAATGTCCGCCACGGTATATCGTTACGTCACGTATAAGAATATTGCGGCAGTTCTTCAATGCGATGGCCTTGTCGCCAGTACCTATATTTCCTCCCTGCAGATTTCCTCCACGTTCGGTATCCTTGCGCGTCAGTCCCTTTCCGTCAATCATGCCGCGACCGGTGATGGATATATTGTCATGCCCTACGGCATATATGAGGCTGTTATGGAAATATGTGTGTCCGCCGTCCTGATAGGCCGGTCCCTCCCACGGCTCTGCCTCGTCGTATGCCTTCATCGATGCCGGAGCGGCAAGAATGGTGGCACCGGCCGAGATATGCAGCTCGACATTGCTTTTCATGCGTATGCTGCCGCAGAGATAAACTCCGGCAGGAAGAACTACCCTTCCGCCACCGGCACTCACACATGAGTCTATGGCCGCATTGATGGCGCTATGGTCGAGTGTCTTACCGTCGCCCTTGGCACCGAAGTCCCTCACATTGAAATCAGCCGCGGCCTCGGAGCAAAGCGATACAAATACAAAAACAAAAAGCAATATATGCCTCATATAATTATCCGTTTGGTTTTCAATCACGATGCAAAATAACTGCTTTTTATGATAATATGATATGTATTTTCGTACAAAAACGAGTACTTTCGTACATATAATGGATAAAAATACGTATCTTTGTGGATAGAAACTAATCATATCATCATGTCAAGGCTACTATTATCTGCACTGTTTACACTTGCCGTCATCACAACGACAGCAACAGGCATGGAACAGACCATATTGAACAGCCGGAGGATCTCAACCGCCGACGGACTGTCAAGCAACACCGTTTACGACATCATACAGGACAACAGCGGATTTATATGGATGGGAGCGGCACCGGGACTGTGCCGCTACGACGGTTATGACTTCGTAAACTATTACAACCTGGGCAACGGCGGAAACGGAAACACCGATTCTAACATCGGAAACATATACAACGACAGCAAGAACGGACTGATATGGGTCCACACATCCACGTTCACATTCGCATGCTACAACCAGAAGACAGGCAAATTCACCGACTATACCGGACGGAATGACGAGAATAAGTCCTTTCAGAAAACACTTCGGACAGAAACGCACCTGTGGATGTACGACATCAGGAACGGAGTGAGAAGCGTGACCTGCGACAACGGGAAATTCACATGCAACGATTACAACACCCGTAACTCAAAACTCAAGAGCAACTATGTGGTAAGACTGATAGAAGACAGAAAGAAGAACGTATGGGTGCTCACAGACAAGGAACTGGCATTCATCTCGCCTGACGGACATGTAAACAAAGTGAGAGAAGGGAAATACATAACAGGCAGCTCCTTAGACAGAGGCGTCATCTGCCTCGCAGAGGGAAACAGGGTGGAAATATACGGTGACGGTGGAAAGCAGAACCGCACGGTCAGGATTCCGGCATCAATGGGCAACGTGAAAACAATACGCAGCCAGATTGTATGGCAGGGCAAATGGCTGTTGTTCGGAAGCGAGACCGTATGTGTCGACATTGCCACGGGAAAGGTGACAAAGCCTGACGACATGCAGGTGAGAAACGGATACCTCATGGATACCGTCGACGGATATTACTTCGAAGCAAACCAGAGCGGAAATCTGTATATATTCCCGCCAAAAGGCAAGATGAGGACACTCAACCTCATTCCCGACACAAGATACACCGCCGAAAGAAACAGACGTTTCTCCGTGGCAAGAAACAGCAGAGGCATATTTTATATAGCCACCTACGGCAACGGACTCTTCGCACTCGACATGAAGACCGGCAGGATGCGCCACTTCACGGCGAAGGATCCCCAACCTGTCATAGACACAGACTTCCTGTCTGACATCATGATAGACCGCAACGACAATATATGGGTATGCCAGGAAACTGCGGGAGTGACATGCATCTTTCCGTCCGACCATTCGTTTGAAACGCAGATACTGCCGGCACCGACACACCGCGGCGACTGGACAAACTATGTCAGGATGATCGCAAAGGACAAGGACGGGAAACTAATGGTAAGCACACGTGACAACAAGATATACTCTCTCGACCCCAACACGCTCGACATCCATCCCGTGGCCGAGACAAACGCATGCGCCTACTCGGGACTGACAGACAGACACGGACGCAAATGGATAACCACATACGGAGACGGACTCTACATCGACAATACGCACTACAACAAGGCCGGCACAGAATTCCACATACCAGGAAACAAACTGCAGGACATCGTTGAAGACTGCTACGGACGCATCTGGATCGCATCATACGAGGACGGACTTATCGTGGCCGAGCCCGATGCCGAAGGCAACATCACTTTCAGACAGCTCCTCAACAGAAGCACGAACGAGGGACGCACATACATGATAGAGATTGACAGGAAAAACAGGATATGGGTGGCATCCAACAACGGACTGTATGTCGCAAAGCTGAGCGACAGACCCATGACCGACAACGACTTCACCGTATTCAACACCGCTGACGGAAAGATGCCATTCAACGAGGCAAGGACCGTCGTATGTGCGTCAGACGGAAGGATATGGACAGGAGGAAGGGGAAGCGGTGTGGTGGTATGCACCGTGTCCGACGACCTGAAAAGCATCACGGCCGTCACGCTGAACAGCACAAACGGAATTGCCGACAACAACATCAGCTCTATCGCGGAAGACCGCTACGGCAACATCTGGGCAGCAACGGAAAACGGACTGTCGCGGATCTCTCCAAAGAATCTTGCCGTGAAGACATACGTCTTCGGAAAAAACAGCGAAAGAAACATCTATTCGAACTGCCGCCCGATGACTCTCGCAAACGGAAACATCATGTTCTCCACACGCTACGGCATCACCATGATAAAGCCCAAAAGGAAATACGGCTCCGACAACAGGCCGGGAAAAGAAGTGTTCATCACCGACATGAGGATAAACGGAACACCGGTGAAAGACTGCCCCGACATAGGATTCGCGCCATGTCACACTAAGGAGATAAGTCTGCCGCACAACCTGAACACACTATGGATATCGTTTTCGAATTTCGATTTCGCCGATGCCAAGTCAGCACGCTACCAGTACCGTATGGACGGGGTGGAGAGCAAATGGTGCACGGCAACGAACATCAACCATGTGGAATACCGCAACCTGCCGCCGGGGACATACCGCTTCCGGCTGCGTTCCGCAAGCGGCAACCGCAAAGGAGCGGAAAGCATCCTGACAATACACATCGCACAGCCTTGGTACAACACATGGTGGGCATGGATGATATACCTCTGCACCGCAACGGCGGCAGGACTGTACATCTGCAACAACGCAAGAGAGAGACTGCGCCTACATCAGCAGATGGCGGTGGAAAAACAGCTCACAGAATTCAGGATGAGTTTCTTCACAAACATTACGCACGAATTCAGAACGCCTCTCGCCATAATACAGGGAGCGGCGGACAAACTGACAAAGGGAGGGGCAACGGCAGGAAAACCGGCCGTCGTAACGATAAGACGCGGAGTGGACCGTCTGTTGAAACTCGTCAACCAATTGATGGAATTCCGGAAGATAAGCACGGAAAACATGAAGCTCGCAGTGGAGGAAGGCGACATAATTGAAACCGTAAAGGAGATTTGCAACGACTTCTGGCACATAGCCGAACAGAAAAGGATAAACCTGACATTCACACCGTTTGAAAGACATCATAAAATGGTGTTCGACAGCCACATGACCGACACAATGGTTTACAACCTGCTGAGCAACGCAATAAAATACACACCGGAGAAAGGCAGCGTAGACGTAAGGGTAAAAGCCGGAGACGGCAACATCATGATAACCGTAGAGGACAGCGGCCCGGGAATAAGCAAGGAGCAGCAAGACGTTCTCTTTCAGCCTTTCATGCATGGCTATGTATCGAAAGGCGGCATGGGAATAGGACTGTATGTGGCACATTCAATGGCACGCATACACAAGGGGTCGCTCACATACAGCAAAAAAGAAAACGGAGACGGCTCTGTGTTCACCGTCACACTGCCGGCCAATGCCGATGTATATGCACCCGAAGAATACAAAAGGCAGACTGCCGTGAACATCACCGATAAAGAACAGGATGAAGCACAGGCAGTGGAAATGATACGCGAGCTGAAACCGGAGGCACTCAACAACATAACCATTGCCGTCATAGAGGACGACCCCGACATGATGGAACAGATAAAAGGCGGCCTCAACAAATATTTCAACGTCACAGGATACACATGCGGCAAAACGGCGCTCGACGGGATTGCCGGACAGCAGCCGGCACTCGTGATATGCGATATCATGCTGCCCGATATATGCGGCTACGACATAGTAAAACAGCTCAAGGTCAACGACGACACCGCACTCATACCGGTGATAATGCTCACGGCGCTCGATGATGACACCCATCACCTGAAAGGACTGAAAACCGGAGCGGACGACTATATGGTGAAGCCATGCAACTTCAATCTGCTCGTGGCCCGAAGCATACAGCTGATACGCAACACACGTAAGATACAGTCGCTCGCACAGAAACGGACGGCAGACAGCGGTGCAAAACAATCACCGTCAGACGGAAACTCCGGCAACCACGGTATAATAACCTCTGTGGCCGACAAGAACTTCATACAGAAGATGCAACTTATCATCGCGCAGAACATAAGCAATCCCGACTTCACCGTCGACATGCTCGCACAGATGATGAACATGGGGCGCACAAAGTTCTTCAACAAGACAAAAGAACTTCTCGGAATATCGCCAAACAAGTATCTGCAGAATGAACGTATGAGAATCGCCGCCGATCTTCTTGCCGAAGGAGAGCTTACCGTGGCCGAGATAAGCTACAGGATAGGAATACAGGACGCCTCATATTTCAACAAATGTTTCAAAAGCAGATACGGGGTGGCACCGAGCAAATATAAAAGGGAGGCGGATTCCTGAAGAAAAACAGAATAAAAGGCCATAGATACCGCCAACCGGATAATAATCATCCGCATAAACACCTGACGCCACCACATCCTCTTCCTTTTTTCCTGGTAATCCAAAGGCACGTCCCTACATGGGGAAGGGTTCCTGACAGTCAACCAAAATCAGGAAAATACCGGGTCATACTATCCTACTGATACTTCCACATACTATCCATTTCTCTCCCCTTCGGGGAGTCAGATCTGGCCAGCACAATTTTACTTTAAGGACACTTGCAAAAATATCAGTTGTCCTTGGTGAAGATTTAATTCAAATTTCAAAGTAATTTTCAAGTCAAATCAATCTCAGCGGTGGGTTCGACAAAACCTGCCGCTGATTTATTGTAATCACACTTGGGTATAGCCAACCACAAGCCAACAGAAATCCTTTCAGGAATGGATAAATGCCGGTGGCGGGAGAAGACAACTATTTCAAAAGCATCCAGAATACCTTGAAGAGTTTGACGCCATTGCAAAAGACCATACGGCAGGACTTCCCCAGAATTTGTCCGTAAGGTGGCTGAATCTGACCATTCCTCAAATCAGGGGAAAACTCAAAGACCACAATGTCGATGTCTCAGATTACCATGTCCGCCAGATAGTAGAATTGCGAGGCTTCAAAAAGCGTTCTTTCGTCAAGTTCAAGACGTTCAAGGACCTAAAGGACAGAGACGCACAATATCGTAAGACTGAGAGGATTGTAAGCCAGTGCCTTGACCAAGGAATCCACGTACTCAGTATTGACACCAAGAAAAAGGAAATGATTGGTAATTTTAGGCGTAGTAGCCAAGTCCTGTGTCAAGGTACGCCCAGGTCTTTTGACCATGATTTTCAATCTTATTCAGAAGGGATGATTGTTCCTCACGGTATTTATGATGTTGGAGTAAATACGGTTTATATGCCTATCGGAGTCTGCTACTAATGTTTTTATAATCCCAATCCGTAGGCCAATCAACTTACAGATTGGGATTTTTATGCTTTATGTCCTTTGCTTATAACAAAGTCAAGTTCCTTAAAAAGTGTATCAATGGTTTTATAAGCCCATTCCTGTATTCTTGTTTCATCCCATACTTTTTCATAAGAATCAGAAGCTATATTGTAGTCCATTGTCAGATGCATATCGGTAATGTCAATCCTTTCTTTTTTCTCTTCTTCATCCAAAGTATTCAAGAAACCGCTTTGCAATGTATCCTCAAATCTCTTATACTGCTTTTTTTCCTTTGCTCCACTTTGTGAGTAAGGATGAAAATGCCAATGAGGTTGGGGATGTGGCATGTCTTCTTTAGGCTTTTCTGTCCATTCCGCCCTAAACAACAGCCTTTCCATATCAAACACTTGAAATGAAACGCTCGAAACAACTGGCTTTTTCTGCTTTCCATTGATAGTGTATCCAATAGAAGCATACAAATTAAATCCTTCTCGTATAGCTATTATCGGAACATATTTATCATGAGTGCCTACCATTTGGAATGTAGCGGAAGCAGCATTGTAGTCCATGAATGTATAGGAAACAGAATCATTACCGTATGTCTCACTCGCATTCAAGTTGCAATATTGCCCGATTTTCACCTTTAGTTTTTGGAGGACGCCCCTAACAAAGGGTGGTGTGTTTTGTTTAGCAGCCATAGAGTCCCCTTACTAAGTGTTCACATTTATAGTAGTCGAATCTAACTCCTGCAGCTATCTTCTTGCCATATCCTGCCAGAAGCTGTAGCGTAAAGTCCTCATTGTCTGAAAATATTGGCAACGGAATCTGATCGACAAATTTCTTTTCCAAGTTAAACCAATTTCCGCCAGCCAATTGTTTGGAATATATTGCAAGCAGAGTGTTAAAATACCCTGATGATAATATCGCAAGATAGGCATAGAGATTATCTATTGGCATTTGCTTGTCTTTGGGCAACCATGCCAAACCTCTTTCTACAACGAATCGACCGGACTCATCAATCGAGAAATTGGATGAGTTACCAAATTCTGCAGACACTAATCTTATCCCCGGTGTAAATTGCCAATCACGTGGACGTGTCAACGCCCACCATTGTCTAACACCACCAGCACGAGAGGCTAGGGATTCTTTTGAACCTATTATTTTCTGATAATACGTAGGAACTTTATCTTTGAGTTCTTCTTCGCTAAGAATATTCAACCCGTTCTCATTATATGGGAAGAACACGTATGACTCATCTTGAAGAATGTTGTTTTGCAAACTGTCACTGTCAACGGACGGTCTAAAATAAACCCTTTCTGCCTCTTCCATTGCCAAGAACTCTTGCTTCTTTATCTTGAACAGACTGTTGTTTCCTGTGCGACAGCCCTGTTTTACGCTAAATACATCCTTGACACATTCCATCACGCCACAAGCGAGCAACCCGTCCAATGTGTTTTTTACCTTCATCTCTTTATAAGACAGAGGCATCCAAACTTCTTTGTTCAATACATTTTTGGCTTCTTGCTGATAGATGCTTACATTCTCCATGTTCAATGGAAAGGTTGCACCGTAATCTATCATGCGCAACTTTCGCAAGGCATCAGGCACAAGCTTTCCCTTATTGTCTGTCCACAACATGGTTATGTTTCCATCAATATCAGCTCTAACCTTTGCCATCACGACAGATACATCAACAAATGCTCTTTGGAAAACGAAACTTCCCAAACGACCGATATAGAACGGCATAGCTTTTTCTTTGGAAATCTTTCTGAGTTCTTTAGTCGAGTCATTTATCAAGAAAGAGGTCGGCATAACGCATCCGATGATACCATTTTCTTTCAAAGCATTTACCGCTTTCAAATAGAACACACCAGACAGATTTGGCTTTCCCTTTGGCATCAATTCCTTGACAGACTCACGCTGTTCTTCATTCAACTGCTCCCAAGAACTATATGGAGGGTTCATGAGGATGATGTCCACGTCAGGCCAATTGCATACTACAGAATCATGTTCCTCAATATGCAATTCCAAACAATCATTCCACTCTTCCTTTTCAAATTGGAGTACAAAATTAGCAATATTGATAGCCACGGAAGACACGTCCCATCCGTAAACTTTTACCTTGCCCGCAAATCCGAGAGTCTTCAATTGGCGCAAGGCTTCAACCAAGAACTCTCCAGAACCACAAGCTGGATCCAAGATGGATATTTCCTCCTTGTCTTCAATATGACTTTCTTTTATAACTTTCTCAACCATGGAGCGTGCCAAATAAGTTGGGGTATAGAATGCCCCCAACTTCTGAGGGTCATAGGCATACTTAATATCATAATTTGTAAACAAGCTCAACTGCGGATTGAATTTTGCAATATAATTTGCTTCTTCAAAAAGTTGACCTGCCGCATGACGTAGAAGTAAAGATACATCTGGAAAGAAACCATTCATACCTTCTTTTAGGTGCTGAAGCTGTTCTTCCATAGACGGAAGTCCACTGACAATATCCAGAGTATTATCAGGCAATCCCATTATTGCAAGTTGATTTGTATCCAAGTTACCTTTCACTCTCATTGAAGCCAACAGGTACAACAATGCCGTCATAGAGTGCTCTGCGCTATTCTCTTCACGCAACCAATTCCTGAGGCCACGAAATTCTCTCATGACAAAGGGTACGATGCCTTCAACAGTTGGTACGTCCTGCTTCGGAGAAATGTACTGATAGAATTTCTCCATGTTATTTAGCACAAGGCTTTTGGAAATACGCTCAGGAGAGCTTTTTCCTACACTATACAACATAACATCATCCCCTGCTACACGTATGTAATTACGCATATTTGACGACCAAGCCAGTTGTCTGTAACCATCGGCATCCATGTCCTGACTATTGGAATAGTCAAGACAGAAATTGTTGATGTCACCATCCAACATAGCGTATTTAAGTACACCCGCATTCTGACAGTGAAGCAGATTCACTGGCAAAACACCTGTTTGCTTAGCCCAAAGAGATATATGTTCGTCCATTATCGATATATGTATAGTTTCTTTCAAAGATAAGAAAAATTATCGAAAGAAGACATAAGATTGCTATATTTTTAGAATATATTAAGAACGGAAGACACGTGGCGGACGACCGTAAACAAACGAACAAATTGTACCAACTTATTCTTTAAGCGTTACTAAAATATCATTGACCAAAGGGGCAGGGTTCTGTATATCCTACTGATACTTCCACATACTATCCCTTTTTCTCCCCTTCGGGGAGTCGGAGGGGCTCCTCAGAGAGTCGGAGGGGGCTCATTCCGTACTTGCATTCCTCAATTTAGTATACCATAATAGATACTGACGATAAGTATTGTTACCCTCCTCCATTCCATAAATATAGTCTTCGCTAAACCAGATTTTCTTAGTCTTCATAAAACAGCCGCAGACATTTCTTTTCCTATGGCAATAATGCCTTTCTTGATTTTCTCTATTGTTTCGGTAGAAGGGGTCCAAACACCATATCTGAAACGGGCAAGTTTAGTCCAGTGCATGCCCAGATATTCTGCAAAATTTTTCATATCAAGATAAGGAAAACGGGACAGAAGGCGATTTACTTCATTGTCATAATTTACAGATTCTTGTTTGAAAAAACTGGAGATATGAATATCCTCGTCCAAATCTTCCCAACGTATACTTCTGCCGTCATCCCATATATAATATTTTTCACGTTGAGATTGGGTCGCACAGAACAACGATGGAAAAACTTCAAGACGCTGGCTGTATTCCTCTCCCTTGTCAGTCAAAATGCAGATACGGTCATCTTCAAACCTTAATTTTTTAATACTGCCATTCATAAATCAATCTTATTTGTAGTTAAACACTTCGTGCCATGCGGCAATAATATCTTCCTTATAAAAAACTACAGTATCAACAGCTTTCTTTATAGTTTGGGCTTTGAGCCCGTTATTCTCAACAACAATCACGTCCGGTTCTACTTGAATCTTGGCTGATTTCCCTTGATATTCTATATGAATATGTATTGGCTCATGATCATTGGGATAAAAGAAAAAACGGATTCCAAATATAAATAACACTGTCGGCATACCTCATGTTGTTTTTATTACTTTACAAAAGTAGATATTATTTTCGATACCTGCAAATATACCCCGCTTTTTCTTTAGGGAATGCAAGATGTTTATATCGTTGCAACATGCAGAAGTTACAAGCGGTATGATGCCGCACCTTCAAAGGGTGCGTTTATTGTATCCACAAAAGTACATAAAAAGCATGAGTTTTTACACCGGCATAATAAAGAAATCATTTTTCTTTAGAGGAAATTTATAAAATAAAGGTATAACAATTATACCGTGTTACGTTGCATGATAAATGGTAATATCATCACGGATTTGCTTGTAAAATCAGGACAGCATGCAATACGTTTTTTATATCCAAAAACTATAATATGCAAGAAATCAAATCTATCTCTTCGGGGCGGAAGGACTTCCACATTCTTTCTATGCTAACAACCAACGGAAAAAGACTGTTTAACATAGAAAGCATGGGGAAGGGTTCATGACAGTCAACCAAAATCAGGAAAATACAGTCTTTTAAGACAGGTAGGGACGAAAGTTTCCTCCTCCGGAGGTCAGTTCTTCCTTCATACAACAAAGGTAAGAAACTGACCTTGTTTATCAAAGAAATATATTTTTTTAATGACGCAAAGTTAGAGCGTTTTTATGCTCCGCGTCGAGGATATGGAGGCTCTCTTTTCCTGCAAGGAGGGCTTTCATATCCGAGTGAACAATTTTCGCCATGTAGCTATCTTATTCGATGCGCTTCTCGAAAAATCGCAGATGACAAAAGGATTGAAACTGTTAATTCGGTGCATTCCGAGTTTGACAGACCTCCAATACAGACCTGTTTTAGCCCGAAAAGTGACCTAAAATAATAAAGCTTACTGCGAGCAGGTCACTTTTCGGATTATTTTTATTGTCTCAATGAGAAAAAAATGAGTACCTTTGTACATAAAATTATAAAGTATGAAACCAGTTTTAATAGCCAGGCAACGGGAATGTGAACAATTGGCGGAAAGTCTGAAATCCAGTCGTTCCGAATTTGTCATTGTATGTGGACGAAGAAGAATCGGGAAGACTTTTCTCATAGACCAGTTTTTCAACAATGAATATGATTTTACATTTGTGGGTGTACACAAGGCAAAGACCGTTGTCCAGCTACGTAATTTTGCCAAGGCAATCAGGCAATACTCCGGAAAAAAGCCGGCACGTTTCTCAGATTGGTATGATGCTTTTGATGCGTTGGAAGAATATCTTGAAACTTTGCCGGCAGAACGGAAAAAGGTCATATTCATAGACGAAATGCCTTGGATTGACACGAGCAGGTCAACTTTTGTGGAGGCACTGGAAAACTTCTGGAACGGTTGGGCGAACCGCCGCTATGATATTGTGCTGATTGCATCCGGATCAGCCACATCATGGATGGCAGACAACCTGATAGAAAACCAGGGAGGACTTCACAACCGCATCACACGGCGTATATATCTTGAACCGTTTACACTCGGAGAGACAGAAGAGTATTTTAAGAATCAGGACTTTTACTGGACAAGGTATGACATCTTGCAATGCTATATGCTGACAGGCGGAGTGCCTTATTATCTGAACCTGCTTAACCCGAAACTCAGCGTCGCCCAGAATATAGATGTGTTGTGCTTTGACGAGAATGGGCCGATGCGCAAAGAGTTCAACGAACTGTACCCGGCTCTGTTCTGCCATGCTGAAAACTATATTAATATTGTGACATTGCTATATCAGCATAAATCCGGAATGACACGAAAAGAGATAGCCCGGAACACCAAAATAAATGGCACAGTCTTGAACACTGTTCTGGAGAATCTTGAGCAATGTGACTTTATCGACAAAATGGAAATTTTCGGGCGGGAAAGCAATATGGTTTACCGTCTCGTGGATTTTTACACTCTGTTCTATTTCAAGTTTATTGCCGATAAGCACAAACTTGACGAACAATGGTGGAGTCATCATCTCGACGATGCAGGCATCCGTTCATGGCAGGGCTTGTGCTTCGAGTTGATTTGCATGAGACATCACAGGCAGATAAAAAAGGCATTGGGAATTTCCGGCATGGCGACATCCGTTTCCACCTGGCGGTGTTCTCCCGACGAAAAGGAAAACCTTCCCGGAGCACAAATAGATATGATAATCGAAAGAGCTGACAGGTTGATACATCTCTGTGAAATGAAGTTCTCACAAAAGGCATATAACATTTCAGCGGATTATGAAAAGAAATTGCGTGACCGCATGTGGCTTTTTGATTTGAGGACAAAGAACAGGAAACCTCTTGTTCATACTTTTGTGACAACATTCGGATTAGGCGAAGGCAAACACCACAGCATCGTCCACAGTGAGGTGACGATGGATGACCTTTTCAATTCCTGACGATTATAAGAATACAACCGACAGCCCGAAACATTGCAGACCAATAATGCGCTGTTCCTGCAGGTACTGTTCCGTGAGGACGGCTATCTTGACACGGACTTCAGGCCGCTGATGAAAAATGATGATGACGAAATCAACCAGACACTGTCATACATATCCTAATGATACTTCCACATACTATCCCTTTCTCTCCCCCTTCGGGGAGTCGGAGGGGCTTTTTGGGGAGTCGGAGGGGCTCTCTTCGGTTTGGAGGGCCTCATTAAAGAAATGGGGACCTGCGTTACCGCAAGTCCCCATTTTAATATCTGAACCGTATATCGGAAAACCGATATGACGTTTATTTACCAATCGGTATCGTCCCAAAGGCTGTTGCCGCCATTGTGCTTGGCATCAGCGTCACCACCTGTCACAGGGTCACCGCCAGGAGTAATACCATCACCTTCCGGTTTACCTTCCTGTGAGAAAGTGTTTAACAGAGATTCTATTTCCATCTCAACTACTGTGATAGACGGCTTAATATAATTCTTATTCATAATTTCTTTGTTTTAAAGGATTCTTATTTTACAACTACTTTATTACCGTTCACGATATACATACCGGCAGAAACGGGGAGTGATGTAGCACCTGCCTCAACGTCTGCGCTCTTAACGAGGGCACCGCCTACGGTGTAAACCTTCACTGTCTGAGCCTTGTCGGCATTGATGCTGATGGCACCGTTGCCACCGTTTACAGTAAACTCGCCTGCCGCATTCTCTACAGAGCTGATGCCAGTAACATCGTTGTCGTTCTCGTCAAGGATGCCCATCTTGTAAGATTTTGCTGCATTAGGAGCTTTCGGGTCTGTCCATGTGTTGCTTCTTACATAAGCACGTGTAGCCTTAAAGTTAACGGCTTCGGTCATTCTTACAAACTCACCGTTCTGGAAACCATAGATGCTGTATTTTGCGCCATTCTCAAGCTCAGAAGCTGTTCTCTTCTCAAATGTACCGTAGAGAGAAGCACCGGCAGCCTCATCAGCCTGTGCCAAGGCATCAAGTCTCTTGTCTGCACCTGTGGCGGCGAATGTCACATTTTCCAAACCATCGAAAATAGCCGAAGAAACACTTTCACCGAACTTCAATACATAGGGCTGGTTTGCCTCCATGCCGCCTGTTACATATTTAAACCAGTATGTCTTTCCGTTTTCGTCAATCTTATTGAACTGCAAAAGTTTTCCGTTCACACCCAACATTGTATTAAGTGCAGATTCGCTAACAGCGAAAGGCAGACAGATTGTTGAAGCGCTTGCTGCAGCTACATTAAATACACGCTTGTAGTTCACATTAGCTGCCGTAAATGCACGGGGAACATAAATAGAATTGTTACCGTCCGATACCTCAGCTAACTTACATTCCCAGTTGTTGCCATCGTGAGTATAAACCACATTCTTTTTTACATTACCAATTGCAGCATTATCAAAGATTGTAGCAGCATCAGTATTGGAAACATAATAGAATTCACCTATGTTTTCTCCGTTACTCCAATTTCTATTTATTAATATAGAACCATCAGATTCTATATTTGCAAGACGAGTCTCGCCATCCTTATTCTTTGCAGAATACTGCTTAACTTCATAAAGCTTATTTTGAGAACCTTCTGTTACTGTACCGGCTTTAACATTAACACCAAACTCTTCACGAAGGGTTGCATTGCTATAGATATTGTTGAAAGTAGCAACTTTATTACTAATTACAGAAGCGAAAGAACCATCACTACCATAAACAGTATATGAGTTGTATTTTTCGTTAGTCTCTTTTTCTGTAAGCGCCAACACATCCATACTACTAACTATATGGCTACCTGTACCTTTATTTATAACAACGCGCCCGTTTTTAACATTAACTTCTAAAATATCTTTATTATTCCTATTTACAACGTTACAATTTTGGGCTACTACATCAGAAATTGTACCCTCATTTGTACCAACAAGTGGAACCCCTTCTACTACTACATCAGAAATTGTACCCTCATTTGTACCAATAAGATTAGCAGCAGCAAAACCTTCTTTACATTTAATTATATTATTATTACCATTAAATGTCGCACCTTTAGCCAAAGTTGGAAGAGTAAACGCCTCGTCTATTGTCAATTCGCTAACAACGTTCAACTGATTATAAGTTTTAACAGCATCTATTTTCTTTTTCAACTCATCATTTAAACTGATAAGTTTATTTATTTCGAGTTGCATAGTTGCAATAGCAGGATTTACCACATCTTTTCCAGGCTCCGTTGATTCTTTGTCTGCTGGTAAGTCTAATTTACTAACACTACCCGCAAATAACTTCACAAAATCATAATCAACACTTATAGATGTTTCAATAAGTTTAGAGTCAAGTTTTGAATTATAACCTATTATTTCTTTATCTACAGTATTACCCGATGCATCTATTTCTCTTTTATATTTCTTATCAATATAATAAAGTCGTACAGAAGATATATTCGTATTCTCTCCTACAAACAATTTTGATTCTTCTGTCACATCATATCCCCTAACTTTTACAAAAGTTAAAGACTTTTCTGTATTAGACAACATATCCTTAAGGGATTCATCATAAAGAACAATGAGAGAAGCCTTACGTGCAACAGCCTTATTACCTATTTTAGAAGCAGGAACTAATGCCTTTCCGTCTTTTACAGCAAACCATAAATACTTATCTTTCACACTCTCGCCGTCATTTTCATCTGCATGCACACTATTATCAAAATCCACTAATGCGCTTTTAAGACCTTCAGCAAACTTCACTACAACCAACTCATCTTTACCAACAACAGTTGGTGCAAGCTTGTTCTTCTCAATTTCATAATCTCGTATTGCCAACTGTCTATCATCATACTCTTTTTGCCAGTCAGAAAGATTTTCGAGACCTGCTTTTACTTCTTTCAAATCATCTAAACTTGCAATATTCTTCTGTGCATAACCTGAGGCTACACCAAAGAGCAATGTAAGTCCGAGAAAGTAACTTTTCTTCATTTTACACATCTTTTTTTATTAATACTTAAATATTTTATTTTGTTTCTATCTATATCAAAAAGCGGGTGCAAAGTTACAACAAATATCACATCCGCTACCCATTCAACCGTTAATTAAACATAATAAACGTTTATACCACCGTCAAACGATGTATAATCCGACATATAGCCTCCACATACAATAAATAAAATGCAAGCCACCGCTCCGCCATGTTTCCAATATGCCGGACACATTCCGCGACATGCGCTGCAAATATACAAACAAAAAACGTAACTGCCAACGCCTCACCACGTTTTTTATCAGAAAACAGGCACAAGACTTGACAAATATCAATTTCACGGTCTGTAATTCTCTAAACCTGCCTTCGGCATCCGTCCACAAAAGCAAACAGAAGAACAGGGCGTGCCGGCGGACCTTTCATACCTCAGGCAAAGAGAGCAAGTATTCCGGAGCGAAATCCGCTCCATTCTTCCACTCTATGGTATTATACATCACTGTGAACTGCCTAAAGAGTTCCAGGTCTTTCTGCAGTTCGAAGACCCTGCCTTTCAACGACTTAAACTCCTTGTTTTTCCTACTTTCCATGTCAAGGACGAGGATATGGTCTTCACCTACCCCCTCCTCCAGCAGATGCTGCCGAAATAGTTTCTTCAGAAGGAACGACTTACCCGATCGTCGCAGTCCTGTAATAATCTTGATGAGCCACGGCTCAACTGGTCTATATAGCTGCTTCTACCTACTATCATGTTTTACGAAAATATGTCACTTGTGACATATTTTCGTAAACAAAGATATGTGTTTTCTTTCAAACAAGAGAGGAAAATCAAGAAAAAGTGTTCAGAATCAATGATTTTATTCCTCACAAACAGCACATATATAGCCCTCTAATGGCTTCTCATCGTTGTTTTCTTATTTTCCCAAATGCGATATTTTATAGATGTACACGATTCTTGGTCGGTAAGTCGAAAAAAAATAGAGTTACCGACAAAGAATCGAAAGATTTTGCTTACCTTTGCATAAACTTAAATGATTGGGGTATGAGTGATATTATCATAGGAAGAAAGGCTGAGCAGGAAATTTTGCGTCAGCGGATTGAATCAAAGTCTCCAGAGCTTATTGCTATTTATGGAAGACGCCGTATCGGTAAGACTTACTTAGTAAGACAATATTTCAATGATACGTTTAGTTTTTACTCCACTGGTATTTATCAAGGTACAAAAAAGGAACAACTTGGCGAGTTCACTCGTCAGTTAGAGCATTATTCGGGTCGCAAATGGAAAGTTGCAAAGGATTGGTTTGATGCGTTTGCTCAGTTGCGTGAATATCTTGAGTCTATTGATGGCGATAGCCCCATTGTTGTATTTCTTGATGAGTTGCCTTGGATGGACACCCAAAAGAGCCGATTCATTAAAGCCTTTGAGTACTTTTGGAACTCTTGGGGTGCTACTAACAGTCGCTTGAAACTTATCGTTTGTGGTAGTGCTACCACTTGGATGCGAGAGAATGTTCTTTCGGACAAAGGTGGTTTGTATAATAGAACCACTCGAAGTATCTATCTCGCTCCATTTTCATTATATGAGACGGAGCAGTACCTTATATCACGCGGAATAAACTGGAATCGCTACCAGATAGCAGAATGTTATATGATACTTGGTGGTACTCCATTGTACCTTCAGATGCTTGAACGAGACAAGAGCCTGACACAAAATGTGGATAATCTTTTTTTTGTGCAAAATGCTCCACTTTCGCGAGAGTATAACTTCTTGTTCCGTTCGCTATTCAACGAGGCTACATTACATAAACAAATTATCGAAGTGTTGGCAAACAAGGCATCTGGACTGACTCGTACAGAAATTATGGCAGCCACTAAAATTGAAGATGGTGGAGCTCTGACAAAAGCACTCCGTAACCTCTGTGATTGCGACTTTATTCGTCAGTACACAGCATTCGGAAAAAGTGAGCGTGGCACAATATATCAATTGACGGATTTATTCACACTATTCCACCTTCGCTATGTAAAGGGCTATCGTGGCCAAGATGAAAACCATTGGCAAAACATGATAGACTCTCCATCTCGTAGAGCATGGAGTGGTTATTCATTCGAGCAGTTGAGTTTACATCATATTCGACAGATAAAGCAAAAGTTGGGTATCAATGGTGTGCAAAGCGATATATGTGGTTGGAAAGGTGATGGTGCACAAATTAACTTGCTCATTGACCGCAGAGACCAAACCATAAACTTATGTGAAATGAAGTTCTCACAATGTGAGTTTGAAATTACCAAGCAGTATGATGAACGCCTGAGGGAACGTGCTGAGATTTTCCGTTCAGCAACCAAGACACGTAAAGCTATACATCAAACATTCGTAACCACCTACGGCTTAAAAAAGAATATGTATAGTGGAACTATACAAAGCGAAGTTGTGCTTGATGATTTGTTTTTAGAGTAGCTGAATAATAAAGCTATAACCTCATACATTGTAAGCAAAAAAGCTAAGATAGTTGTTAGCCTCGGCATCAATCACGATTTCTCCATTCTTGATATTTATATAGCCGCGCTTATTTGGGATGGCATATACTGTCAAAGAGTCATTGGCAGGACTATCGGCAACCCAATTAACTTTCGGCGTTGTATATTTACCTGTACAGTAGTTATATACACGAACCTTATCGTCCCGGAAACCGTGAACCTCTACATTCTTTGATAGGTAATTATCTTTCCAATACCATCTGCCATACTCGCTATCATAATAGGCATAAGCAATAAGTGCCACAAAACCTACAGGAATCAGAATGAGAATTGTTGCAATTGAGCGGCGTACCCATTTTGCGCGTTTTTTCCACCAATTACGGATTTTACGCCAAGCAAGGCGACCTGCGGCAATCAATGCCGTGAGAACCAAGGCTGCTACACCGAGCAGCGCCTGAAAGATTTGAGTCAGTCGTTTCATCGTGATTCTGTTTAATATGTTCTTTTTGCTAATACCTTCAGACGCTCTACCTCTTGCTCATCATATTCAAGCATACCCTTCTGTCCAAAGTAATCATACATTCCCCAGAGTGCATTGGCATATTTGGGAATAAGTATACCATGTGCATCAGCCTTGTAGTAACATTCGATAGCTTTTTGAATATAGGAGAAGTCCTCACATTCACCATACTTCTTGACATACGATTCTCCAAGCATCAGATTAAAAAACGGATATTTCTCAGCAATACGTATCAGACACTCTTCCTGACCGGTTTTGTCTTTTGCCTCGTCATAGTATATTGCTTGAAATATTACAGCCAGTTCACTTCCTTCAGCTTCTGCTTCTCTGAAAATATTCATAGCAGTTGTGGCATCTTCCATGGAGAAAGATCTTATTGCCGTTTCATAGGCCAAATACTCTAAATAGGCTTCAGGCCTGACTTTCTATCATGGCTTTGCGGCATGACCGGAGGAGACCCAAACAATGTATTGTCTTTTAAGACAGGTAGGAACGAAAGTTTCCTCCTCCGGAGGTCAGTTCTTCCTTCATACAACAAAGGTAAGAAACTGACCTTGTTTATCAAAGAAATATATTTTTTTAATGACGCAAAGTTAGAG
>NZ_JABKKF010000011.1 GCF_013166605.1 Xylanibacter muris | reverse complement strand
TGTACGACTGGATTTGGAACAAAGCTTTCCCTGATAAGATTCTTCAACTGACACTCGGCTATCCACTGCGCGTCCTTGGTATCACTCTTGCGACCGGGAAGTTGCTTTATGAAATGAGGATTCGCAAGTCGCAGGGACATGTGTTCGCACAGCTCGTTCCATACCGGTATCCAATACACTGCGGTGCTCTCCATGGCGCACTCTGTGACTCCATGACGGAGCATGTCTTCGCGCATCTGACGGAGGTGGGTTGTCAGAGTTCCATACGTTTTCTCAAAAATAATGGCCACGTCATGACGCATAATACACAAAAAGACACTATCTTTGTGAACGTCAAGGCCTGCTACGATTCTGTTTCTGTACATTGTAAGAGGTTTTTAATGTTTACACCATAAATTTACCAATAAATGTGCATAAAGCACGGTATAAATGGCAGATAATTTGTCACGGCCTTGACCTTTTTATTCTGTCGGTGTAGAAATCTCGCGATTTATATGTACATTTGCATACCCATTAAAATGAATAATGGCCTTTTATCGTCAAACGACATAAATAATAATATGAGTATAAGAACCTTAATTTAATTATTGTAAAGAAAACGATACTTGCACTCCTACAGGAGTTTTCCACAGTCTGAACAACGATGCAGACATAAAAGTTGTTTCTTTTTCTTCATTAAGAGAACACTACAACAGAGAAATACAAGCTGAACATGCGCATGATTTTTACATCGTTGCATTTTTCGAAAAAGGGCAATGCTTATATTATCGAAACTTCGAAGAGATTTTAATAAATCCCAAGACTATTGTATTTATGCCTCCTGGACAGTATCATCATTATGGCGAGGGCGAAATAAAAGGATCTAGTATATGCTTTTCTCATGATGCGTTCATTGGTCTTGATATAGAGGTCGTCAATCTGATTGATTTTTATTTGTTTGTAAATGAAAGTGTTATAAAAATAGAAGACGAACATATATATCATGAATTTGCAGATATCGTTAAAATGATTCATAGTGAATACGAATGTAAGGAACACCCCTTAACTTTAAATATTAAAATGAAGTCACTGCTGCACTACTGGCTTATTAAACTTTTTGATTATTATTCTCAACATCATGAAATTGACATTCAGAGAAATTCCAATTTGTTTTTGAGTTTCTATACAAAAGTAGAGAAAAATTTCAAGAAATGGCATAAGGTCGCACAATATGCAGAAGATTTACACGTAAGCTATAAAGAATTGAGTAGACTTGTCAGAGCAGAAACAAACAAAAGGCCTATAGAGATAATTATTGACAGGATAATTTCAGAGGCAAAAAGGTTACTTGTATTCACAAATAAATCTATCAAGGAAATATCTGTAGAGTTAGGCTTTGAGGAACTGTCAAATTTTTCTTTACTATTCAAAAAGAAAATAGGAGTCAGTCCAAATGTATATAGGAGCAATTATAGTAAAAAGAAATAGACTTCCAGTTCACCTGTAGAAGCTTATAGTCAAACAGAATTGGATACAGAAACAATAAAAAATAGCAATTATGGCAACACGTACAAAATTTATCCTTACCTATGTGGGAGGTATTGTCACAGGAGTTATTCTAACATTTATTTTTGCTTTTATGGTTACATATCAAGGAAATTCATCGCCATTAGGTAATGATATTATTATGTTTGAAAAGCCACAGCAAGAAATTAAGGTAACTTCATTCGAGGTGATGCAAGTGCTTCCTGATGGTAGCGCATTGGCAAGAGTAGAAGATATGGACAATTTTGGAATAATTGTCTTGTTCCTCGCAGACAAAGGTACATCATACTATGATAATCAGAAGATAGACGTGCCTTCTTGGAAAACAAGATATATAACTCTATAATAAGCTGATTTTCTATATTTTATAGCGTGTACAAAAGAATGGTTTTACAATTTAGCACCATTTTAGTACCACTATTTAGCCATCGTAAATAAAATCAAGAGATGGTGCAAATGGCATTGGATAATTAATTTCTCCGGCTGCATAAATCACATTCGTTTACCACCCTCAAATCTGTCAACACTTTCCAGAGGTAATCAGATAGTTAATTTACGGCTTCAATAAATAATTATTTGTTTATTTTGTATTTATATTACGTAATTTTTCTACGATAATCGCATTTATAATTCACTATATAGAATTTTATTTGTACCTTTGCACCATACAATAGATAAAATCAACGATTATGATAGCAGAGTTCAGCATTGAAAATTTTTTCTCCATTAAATCAACTCAGAAAATCAGTTTTGAGCCGTCGGCAGATACTTTTATGTCTGATGAGTATTCGTATGAAGTTAAGGAAGGGGTAAGATTGCTGAAAGTTGGCATCATCTACGGTGCCAACGCTTCCGGCAAGACAAATATATTAAATGCCATCGAATTTTTCAAGATGCTGGTTTTGAGAATGCCTAAAGACAGGACTCAGAAAACCGGGGTTGTCCCTTTCATGTTGGATGACACTTCGAGGAACGAAAAGACAAAGATGTCAATGGTATTCTATATCAACCAGTCAAAGTACATCCTCAGTTTTGAATTAGACACAAAGCATATCTATTCCGAAACATTGATTGTTTATGACTCCATTCGCCCTACCAAATTGTATAACCGAAGTTATGATGCTGCGACAGATTCCACGGCCATTAACTTTGGCGTAAATCTGAAAATGACAAAAAAAAGCCAAGATGTGATTTCCGGTAACACTATCAATAATTGCAGTGTGCTTGCCGCATTTGGCAAAAGTAACGTGGAACGTACCAAGCTGAATGATGTGTACGATTATTTTGCCAAGCAGGTAAAAGATGTATTGGCTCCCGGTATGCTGCTTTCGGGATATGTCAAATCACGATTGGATAAAGATGAGACAGGAGATTTGAAGAAATTCATTTTAAATTTCCTGAAAGCGTCCGATTTCAATATAGAAGATGTGGTATTACACGAAGAGGAAAAACTGATTACCCCTGAATTGGAACAACTGATTCAGAATGCTCCTATTGATAAAGATGCAAAGGCTGAAATGCTTAGAAAGGGGAAAATTACAAATACGGAACTGACCTTCAAGCATAAGGCAGGCGATAAAGTATATGATTTGTCGGAAGAATACGAGTCCAATGGCACCATGAGGTTCTTAGGAATGGCTGTAATTCTAAATTACCTGTTAAAGACAAATCGGTTCGTGCCCATTGATGAAGTTGAAACAAGCATTCACTACGAGTTGCTGTCTTATTTCATAAAGGTATTTTTAGCAAATAGCGACGGAACGTCCCAAATGCTTCTGACAACGCATGACATCAATCTTCTGAATGAGGATTTCATTCGCCGTGATACAATATGGTTCACCGATAAAGACGAACTCGGCGAAACTAAAATTGTACGTCTTTCTTCTCTTGGACTGCATAAGAATCTTTCTCCGTATAATGCCTATAAGCAGGGGAAATTGGTAAAGTTGCCGTTCTTGGGTAGCCAGTATATTAACCTAAACGACTAATGATATGGGGCGGACAGTAACAAAAAGTATCGCCATCATAGGCGAGGGAGAAACAGAATGGTTCTATTTCGATTCTCTGAGGATTGCGTGTCGTTATCCTTTCAAGGTCGCTCCGGATTTTCCGCAGCACAGCGACATCAATCATATTCTAAAACTGGTAGAATCTTATTTGAACAAGCAATATGATTATATTGTATGCCTGTTTGATATGGATAGATTATTCCAGTTCCCATCTGAAATGCAACAGTACCAACGAGCAAAGAAAGAGTATAGCAAAAAGAAATATGCCGGAAAGGTGATATTTGTAGAAACGAATCCTTGCACGGAATTTTGGTTTCTGCTCCACTTCTTGCCTAATGTGGTTTGTCGGCGATATGAAAGTTACGAACAACTGCTTCCCGAATTGCAGAAGTATATGCCAGGGTATGAAAAGACAAAACGATATTTCATACGCACCAATCTCTATAAATATCTGACAGAGAATGGTGATTTGGAACGGGCGATGATAAATTCAGAAAAGTTGTGTCAACTCTGTAAAGAATCGCCAGAGGATTTGAAAGCATATTCGGAGGTGCATAAGGTGATAGAGTTATTAATTAATTTATAATATATACATTTATAGAAAATTGGGACGAAAGCCCAATTGGTTAATCTCTCAATAACCAATCACGCACAAGATTTGATATGTGCTTTTTCTCCTAATGTGACAGAGACTGTTTTGTTGGTTTATGGCTTACTTAAACACGATGAGGGAACCGACATGTACAATCCTACAGGTTGTTAGAATCCAACTTTAAAGCTTCGTATAATGACATAGAATGCAAAGTGCAAGTCGCCGTGAAACATATTATCAAGATGTTGAGCAAGCAGGAACCATTAAGTGATTTTTATATAACAGAAGACGACTTGAATTTAAAGATAAACAAGTTATGAAGTATTATTTGGCAAGTAATGATTTGTATATAGAGATACCAACCTTAGTATTCAACCAAATAAAGTTGCAGGCTGAGGGCGAATATCCTAATGAGAACGGAGGAATGCTTGCGGGACGATATTCTACAGATAGGCATACGGTATATTATATAGAAAAAGTTGTGGTGCCTGTGGAAAAATTGACTGGTAGGACAAAGTTTATGCGCATTACCAAGGGCTTGGAAAATGTATGGGAACAATTAGCCAAGGAGGGGTTGCAATATGTGGGCGAATGGCATAGTCATCCAAATACACAATATAGCAGTACAGATTTGGTATCTATGATAGATATTGAGAAGGAAGTGGCCATTGAGAATCCGTTATTACTGATAGTCAGTGTTAGAAGTAATGGACTTAGTGCTCATAACTTTTATTGTTATATGAATAATCAATTGTTGGAATACAAGAAAATGATAGATTTAAGGGATTTATTTCATGGCTTGCAGAACCAGATGCTGGCTAGCCTGAATGTAAACAGGGAATTTATTGAACATCCCGGTAGCAAAGGTGAAGCTACGGAGCAACATTGGATTGAGTTTCTACGAACCTATCTTCCTGACAGATATAAAGTGGATAAGGCTATAGTGATAGATTCGACAGGCAATGTTAGCGAACAGATAGACGTAATCATTTATGATGCGATTTACACACCTTTCATATTCAAACAAGATGGCTTTATGTATATACCGGCAGAAAGCGTGTATGCCGTATTTGAGGTGAAACAGGATGTGAAAGGGTATATAGAATATGCAGCCCAGAAAGTTGAGAGCGTTCGTACGCTGAAAAGAACAAGTATTGGTATGGTTGCCTCAGGAAAAACTGCGGCCGCTATACCACTAACTAAGATAATTGGCGGTATTTTAACTACGACAACTTCATATAGCGGGAACGATACGGTAAAAGCGCAGTTAAAGAAATTGAAAGGGCTACAGACATTGGATTTAGGATATCTCTGTGATACAGGTAGTTTTTATGTTGATTATAATGAAACAAAACCTGAAGGTATAACCCCAACCAGCAGTATCGAGGATAATCGCAAATATATAAGACAAGTGTATGAAAGCCGCGAAGTAAAAGAGGTTAAGTTTAGCGATAGGGACGTGTCTCTCTTTACATTCTTTCTTCAACTTGTAAACTATTTAAAGTTCATTGGTACTGTTCCCGCGATAGATATCAATGCATACCTGAAGGCTATTCATGCAAAAATTGATGAAGATATTTAAAAAGATTTCGTGAACTTCCACATAATTATATTTCGTTTAAGAAAATAGATAGAAAGAGTAGAAGATATGCCTATAAAAAGAAGCCCGTAAATACGGTTTATTCTTATGTATTGCTACCCAAATACCTCGTGATATATATTAAGCCAAATGGGAACTTTTGGGGTCCATAGGAAATTAATGAGCAAGATAAAAAGGCTATTGAAAGTGCAGCATCTGCAGCAAATACAAATATTCTCTCTTTTCTTCCTATATTGGAAGAAGGTGAAGTTTTAATTGTTGGAGTTGATTTTCCAATACCTATCATCTTGAAAATCAATGCTCCAACAATTAAACCAGATTCTAGCCCCCTTTAGCTTACAAAACGACAAAATTAAAATCTTAATATTGGTAAAGTGTTTACTATATCTACTGTTTGGCAAGAGAGCATAATAACCGATAGAAGAAGGTCGAGGATATAACGGGGTTGTTTGTGTTCTCGTGACCAGTCGTTTGGATCATTTTTGATTTGGGACGCTTTGTCAATTGTGACGGCATAGCGTTCCATTATCCACTCAATTGCAGATTTACCATTAACGACATAGTCGTATGCTTTTAGTGGGATGTTCTCAATGGTAATATGGTCATTATAGATGATGTTTGCTTTATCTACAACCTGCAAATCAGAAATACTATCTGTAATCAATGATGCGAATGGCTTTTGTTGACCAATTCCACTTACAGCGATAACAAGATTGGTATTGCTGCTGGTTGGAAATAATTGTCTCCATATCCCCGGTCGTTCTATAAATGGTCGATGATAATACAAGTTAATTCTATTGAATGGTCTATAAAATGTTTCCACAAAAGCATTTTCTTTTAGACTATGTCTCACTTTACTTTCATGATCCTTTTTTAGATTCACAGTCCAACTTATTTTTGTCGTATCTGTTGATAACTTATTTTCGTCTATTTGCTGATTGTAAAAATCAATCATAGAACGCATATTGCTTGTAACCTTATCTTTTGAAAATCCAGACACCCAAGCATCACGATTGGTTGCTACACCAATGGCATAAGTGCTAAATACACTTTGAGCATTCAGAGCAAATTTCTTTTCATGAGCTAATGGAATCAAATTATCAAACACCCCATCGCGTTGGTTTATCCAATCAGCCTTTTCATTAGGTGTGATAATCTGCCATTCCAATTTCTGCGAAGAAATGAAACGGTAGTCTTTTACCATTTTGAGTTTCTGTTCACGAGTAAGGTAATCACCTATGTCATGATAATGGAAAACGAGTAATGCAGGTCGGAACATATAAGTACACGACACGTAGTGAAATGGAAAAGACCGTCCCTATTGTTGAAATTTTAGACAAATAGCTTTAATTGTATGGCTATCGTTGGTATTATATTTTTCACATTGACAATCTTCATCAGATTGAAGTTGCCAATGTGAAAAGGCAAGTATTCTGAAAACACTTGTGAATAATAAGACACAAGAATTTGGGAATATATTTAACGATTTATTATTTAATAGTAACTTATATTCTACCATGTAACACAATGTTATTAGAAAACAAGATAAGGTCTCTCAGAGACGAATAAGGAATATTGCAACGCCTATTGTCGAAACGAGCAATGCCGAAAGCCCCAAACCTGTATAAGTATATCCCCATAAAACACCCTATTCAAACCAAGAATCTATACTAAATATATGATATTCAGTTTTTAATAAGTGTTATGCCATGAATATTTCGTATCTTTGCAATGATTTACAAAACCGAACGTTTTCGATAAGCCAGATGGGCAATGTCGAGCTTGCTTGAACATTGCCATGGCGAGAAGGGGAACCAACTATGACACGTGCCAAAGGCACGTCCCTACCTGTCGGATGAATGCGATAATATGAACCATTACATAAAGGACAGACAACCTTAATTGTGAATCTTTCAGCAAGAAATATCATCTGAAACACCTAAAATATATGGCAACAGTAGACGATAAGAAAATCATCTTTTCAATGGTCGGTGTGAGCAAGACAATCCGCCAGACCAACAAACAAGTACTCAAAAACATCTACCTCAGCTTCTTCTATGGAGCAAAAATAGGTATCATCGGTCTCAACGGTTCCGGTAAGTCAACCTTAATGAAGATCATTGCCGGTCTGGACAATGACATACAGGGAGAGGTCGTGTTCTCACCAGGTTACAGCGTGGGCTATCTGCCTCAGGAGCCACAGCTCGATCCGACAAAAACCGTAAAGGAGGTAGTAATGGAAGGTGTCCAGTATATAGTGGACGCACTGAAGGAATATGAAGAAATAAACCAAAAGTTCGGTCTGCCCGAATACTATGAGGATGAAGATAAAATGAACGCTCTGTTCGCCCGTCAGGGAGAGTTGCAGGACATTATCGACACCACCGACGCATGGAATCTTGACAGCAAACTGGAACGGGCCATGGATGCCCTTCGCTGTCCTCCTGCCAACCAGCCTGTGGAGAATCTTTCCGGAGGAGAACGCCGCCGCGTGGCTCTCTGCCGCCTGTTGCTGCAGAAACCCGACGTGCTGCTTCTCGACGAGCCTACCAATCATCTGGATGCAGAAAGCATCGACTGGCTGGAACAGCATCTGAACCAATATGAGGGTACGGTAATCGCTGTCACCCACGACCGTTACTTCCTTGACGATGTGGCAGGATGGATTCTTGAGCTCGACCGCGGTGAGGGTATTCCATGGAAAGGCAACTATTCCTCATGGCTGGAACAGAAGACAAAACGCATGGAACTGGAGGAAAAGACAGCCAGCAAGCGCAGAAAGACTCTGGAAAGGGAATTGGAATGGATACACATGGCCCCGAAAGCCCGTCAGGCTAAGGGCAAGGCCCGCTTGAACTCCTACGACAGACTGTTGAACGAAGACCAAAAAGAAAAAGAAGAGAAGCTGGAGATATTCATCCCCAACGGCCCCCGCTTGGGCAACAAAGTGATAGAAGCGCAGCATGTGAAGAAAGCGTTTGGAGAAAAGGTGCTTTTCAACGACCTCAATTTCATGCTTCCGCCTAACGGAATTGTCGGGGTCATCGGTCCTAACGGAGCCGGCAAGACGACCCTGTTCCGTCTGATTATGGGACTGGAACAGGCGGATAACGGTGATTTCGAAGTGGGCGAGACTGTAAAACTGGCTTATGTCGACCAAAACCACAAGGACATCTCACCGGAAAAGAGTGTGTATGAAGTGATGAGCGGTGGAAACGAGCTCATGCGTATGGGCAGCAGAGACATCAATGTGCGTGCTTACCTGAGCCGGTTCAATTTTGCCGGAGCCGACCAGGAAAAGAAATGCGGCGTACTGTCGGGTGGCGAGCGCAACCGCCTTCACCTTGCCATGGCATTGAAAGAGGAAGGCAACGTGCTCTTGCTCGACGAGCCCACCAATGATATCGACGTTAACACACTCCGTGCACTGGAAGAAGGTCTGGAAGAATTTGCAGGATGTGCGGTGGTCATCAGCCACGACCGTTGGTTCCTCGACCGCATCTGCACACACATCCTTGCCTTTGAAGGCGACGGCAACGTGTTCTTCTTCGAAGGAAGCTATTCCAAATACGAAAGCAACAAGATAAAACGCCTTGGCCTGGAAGAGCCAAAACGTACTCGCTACAGAAAGCTTATGGAGGATTAGAATGATACCATCCAAATTACAAGGACACTGAACTGTCCTCACTATGGATTGTGTGAAACTATAAAGTGCGCCCTGAAAGTCGGAAAAACTTTCAGGGCGCACTTCATATAAATGATTCCAGCAGGCCTGATCTTTCAAACATACTCCTTTTACAGCCGAACAGCACTTTTCCACATGCGATGTATGAACATAAACAATAATCCACAACCGGTATAAACGACAGAAATATAAACATTATGCAAATAACTTATACCTTTGCTTGTATCCTTATATTTAATTCCGTATATTTGTATTCATCAAAACCTAAAAAAACAAAATTATTATGGCAAAGACTATTAAATTCAGCGTACACCGCAATCCATTGAAGAACGAAGAGGGAAAAGACACTTATCAGGTGCGCCATGAAAGTTATTATACAGCACACAAAGCCGACTTGCTGGAACACATAAAACGCCACACCACCATACGGCCGGAGCTCATCGAAATGACACTCTCGGTGCTTAGGGAAGAAATTGTGGAATTTCTCATCGACAACAAACGCCTGCACATAGAAGGACTCGGAACGTTCTACCTGAAAGTGGGCTTCAAAAAGCAATGCGACGAATGGGGAAACGAACAGAAACCCAACTTCACCAATCCGGCCGACATTACCGGACACAACGTATGCGTGGAAACCATCGGCTTCACACCCGACAAGGCCTTTCTGACTATAATGGAAGAAAAAGACTACGGATTCGAGAATATTACCGGACGAGGAAAGGTGGGACATTCAAACATATACGAATATGGAGAGATTACACAACTCATAAACGACTATCTCGAAAAGCGCGGGAAAATAACCAGAAAGGAGATGATGAGCACATTCGGACTTACAAGACACGCAACGGCAAAATGGATTGACTTGCTCACGGAAAGTCCAAACGCTTTCCTGGAATCAGAAAAAATAGGAAACACAACAGTATATTACCGTTGCAAGAAATGACAACCGGCCTGATCTCAAAGCGGAGACATGCTGTTTGCAATATGCAAACAGCACAATCACAAACCAGTCGGCTTTAGTCGACTCATCCGTCGACTTCAATCGGCACATCTGTCGACTACAGTCGACATACCTGTCGGCTTAAGCCGACAGGTATGAAAATAACCTTATTGCTGTTTAAGAACACCCTGTTTACCGTATGACGGCCCCCGTCACAGCATTTATATCCTACCACTCATATTCGGCAAGCATCCCGAACATTCCACCAAAGCCTTTTCCTCTTTTTCACTTACCCGAATCACAGTATAATTACGCGGAATAAAGGCATCTTTGGCCGTGACTGCTTTAAAAGCCAGACTAACGGCACACGCCAAAAATCCACATGCTCTTGCTGTAAAAAAGAAGACACACGAGACTTGCAGAAGAAAATTTTCCTGAAAATATTTCCACACATAAATTCTTTTATATACCTTAGTATAATATTTGTCACAGAACAAAACAGATAACAACAAAGAAAATGGAAATTACGATACTTACAAAACTTATAGCGGCAGAACTTAAACTGCCGGCAAAAGGCGTTGAGAACACCATCACACTGCTCGACGAGGGATGCACCATACCGTTTATCAGCCGTTACAGAAAGGAACGCACCAGAGGATTTGACGAAGTGCAGATTGCAGCCATAAGCGATATGGGCGACAAGCTGAAGGAGGTGGACAAAAGAAAGGAAACCGTCATAAAGACCATAACGGAACTCGGAAAGATGACACCGGAACTGAAAAGGAGAATCGATGACTGTTGGGACAGCACAGGGCTGGAAGATATCTACCTGCCATACAAACCCAAAAGACGTACAAAGGCGCAGATGGCACGCGAACAGGGACTTGAACCGCTGTCGGTGATTATCATGATGCAGCGCGAACAGTCTCCGGAAAAAGCCGCCGAGCGGTTTGTGAAAGGCGATATCAAGGATGCTGTGGCTGCAATAAATGGAGCCCAGGACATCATTGCCGAGACCGTGAGCGAGGACGAGCGTTCAAGACAGCAGTTGAGAGGGGCTTTCAGGCGTGAGGCCATGATTATATCGAAGGTGGTGAAGACGAAGGCCGACACCGATGAGGCGGCAAAATATTCCGATTACTTCGACTTTTCCGAACCGCTCCGCCGGTGCTCGTCGCACAGGTTGCTGGCAATGCGCAGGGGCGAAAGCGAAGGTATACTGAAGATAAGCATATCCGCCGATGATGATGAATGTATGGACAAGCTGAAACGCAACTTTGTGAAGAGCAGCGGAAAATGCGGAAAGCTTGTGGAAGAGGCTGTGGAGGACTCGTATAAAAGACTTCTGAAGCCATCCATAGAAACAGAGTTTGCCGCCATCAGCAAGGAGAAGGCCGATGAGGAGGCCATAAACGTGTTTGCGGAAAACCTGCGGCAACTGTTGCTGTCGCCACCGCTCGGACAGAAAAGGGTGATGGGCGTTGACCCGGGATTCCGCACAGGATGCAAGATTGTGTGTCTCGATGCACAAGGCAACCTTCTGCATCATGAGGCCATATTCCCCCACCCTCCGGTGTCAAAACGCGCCCAAGCCGCCGCACAAATTGAAAAACTTGTGGAGAAATATAATATCGAGGCCATGGCCATTGGCAACGGCACGGCAAGCCGCGAAACGGCAGAATTCATGAAATCGCTGCATTTCGGCCACGACGTGAAGCAGTTTGTTGTCAGTGAAGACGGAGCTTCCGTATATTCCGCATCAAAAACGGCAAGGGAGGAGTTTCCTGAAGAAGACGTGACTGTGCGTGGCGCAGTGTCTATCGGAAGAAGACTAATGGATCCGCTTGCCGAACTGGTAAAGATAGACCCTAAGAGTATCGGGGTGGGACAATATCAGCACGATGTCAACCAGGGAAAGCTTAAAAAGAGCCTTGACATGACAGTGGAAAGTTGCGTGAACTCTGTAGGCGTGAACCTGAACACCGCAAGCAGGCATCTTCTGACATACGTAAGCGGTCTCGGACCGACACTTGCCGGAAACATTGTGGAATACAGGCGTGAGAACGGCCCGTTTACAAGCCGCGCGCAACTGAAAAAAGTGCCGCGTCTCGGACCGGCCGCCTATGAACAATGTGCGGGATTCCTGCGCATTCCCGATGCAAGGAATCCATTGGACAACAGTGCCGTACATCCGGAAAGCTACAAGATCGTGGAACAAATGGCAAAGGACTGCGGCTGTACGGTAGGTGAACTGATAAAGAATAAAGAGAAGCGCAAAGGGATAAAGCTGGAAAGATACGTCACACCGACTGTCGGCATGCCGACATTGAACGACATAATGAAAGAACTGGAGAAACCGGGACGCGATCCGCGCGAAAAGATTGAAGAATTTGAGTTTGACCCAAACATCACATCGGTAGACAATCTTGCCGAAGGGATGGAGCTGCCAGGAATAGTGACAAACATCACTAACTTCGGGGCTTTCGTGGATATAGGTGTGCATCATGACGGGCTTGTGCACATATCACAGCTCGCAGACAAATATGTGGAAGACCCGACACAAGTTGTAAAGCTTCACCAGCATGTAAGGGTGCGTGTAGTGGAAGTTGACCGTAAGCGTAACCGTATATCATTATCCATGAGGGGATTGAGGCATTGAAATGCCTCCCCCGATTAACGGATATTCTCATTTCCGTTTCCTGTCAGTCGACACAGGATGTCTCCTCATCATATATCCTGTCGAACATTCTCCGCAAGGTTGCTGTATCGGATATCAGCGAACGGAGCGTATTCAGTTTCTCCGCATTATCCGAGCCGGGAATCCAAAGACGTATATATCCGTGGGAGGAATATTTATTGTCCATGTGGGCCGCAAACCTTTCCCATTGGCGGTCACGGTCCAAATGCGGATAGTTGGCAAGCCCGAACTGCACCGTACGGCGCAAGACCACGTCGGGGGTCATATCGCGGTCAGCCTCAGCCACTATCTTGCCATAAATGCTGCGCGGGGCATGCGAGGCCGAGGCACGGTGGTCTTCCACCGCCTCTTTCATTATCTTAATCTGTTCTGGTGAGAACCATTTCTTCAGGCGCGCGTCCTGTGCGAGTATGCGGCCTCCGGTGATATGATGCACCGCACGCGGACCGGACATCCCTATATCATGATAGGCTGCAATGACATACACCATGTTTATATCCGCACCCGTTATACGTACAAGATCAAGTGCCCTGCGTATTACCTGTGTGACATGGACAAGACTGTGAGCCTTATCAAAAGACGAGTATTGGGGAAGAATATTGGTTTCTATAAACTCAACCAAATCCAAGCTTGCTGCGTTTTTAATCATAAAAATACGAAATAACTTTGCAAATATAATCATTAATGCTTAAATTTGCAAATTAAGTTTTAAGAAAAACCTATTTGATAACGGATTATGAAACAAAACACCATACGCACAAACTCTATGAAAGCGTGGCTTCTGGCAGCAAGGCCGAAGACACTTACAGGAGCGGCTGTGCCTGTAATGATTGGAACGGCTCTGGCATACACTGATTCAACAGAAATATATTCTTTCAATCACGTCGCCGCAATACTATGCTTCCTCTTCGCATTCGTGATGCAGATAAATGCCAATCTTATAAACGATTTCTTCGATTATATGAAAGGAACGGACAAAAATGAAGAAAGGCTCGGCCCACGAAGGGCCTGTGCTCAAGGATGGATAACAACAGACGCCATGAAGAAAGCAATCATAACAATCACTGTTGCCGCATGCATCATCGGATTGCCTCTCACGCTCTTCGGAGGCTATGAAATGATACTGATAGGAATTATATGTATAGTATTCTGCTTCCTTTACACTACACACATGTCATACATCGGACTCGGAGATATACTTGTCGTGGTTTTCTTCGGCATAATACCGGTATGTATCACTTATTATATACAGACAAGGACATGCACGCTTGAAACGTTTATAATGTCAATAGCTTCTGGACTCGTGACAGACGCACTGCTCATAGTGAATAATTTCCGAGACAGAGACACTGACAGAAATGCCGGGAAAAACACGCTTGTGGTACGCATCGGACCGGAAAACAGTCTCAAAGCCTATCTTTACATAGGACTTACGGCTTTTTTTATGGGAAGCGTCTTTCTTATCAACGGCCGTTATGCGGCATTTGCCATGCCCGCGATATATCTTGTCATGCACATCATCACATACAGAAAAATGAAACGCATATACAAAGGTAAGGCATTGAATATGTGTCTGGCGGACACGGCAAGGAATATTTTCATCTACGGTTTATGCGTAAGCGTAGGATTGATGCTACAGTAGAAACCGACAACAAGGGATTATCAGAAAGAATATAATGCAAAACCTGGCGTAATCATTTGAGTTTGAATTACGCCAGGTTTTTGCATATTCTATTATAATGTTTTCGATGAGCTATAATGTAAATGTCAAGCTTGCCCCGTTTGCTATCGTCCTATATAGAAATAATACAAGGCTAAAAATAAGATTACAAGAGCCACTGTGACAACGGCCTTTATCATACATCCGGCAACTTTCTTCACAAGGAAGAAACCGATGATAATCATCAGCAGCAATGCTATATAATATGATATGTTTTCCATCTTGTTTATTTAAATAATCTTCTGAATTCCATTGGAACAGGAGTTGTAAACTCCATGCGCTCTCTTGTCATTGGATGTGTGAAACAAAGCATATAGGCATGAAGACACAGACGATGTATAGGGTCGTCGCCATTTCCGTATTTAACGTCACCGCATACGGGATGTCCCATATCGGCCGTATGAACCCTTATCTGGTTCTTGCGCCCTGTCTCAAGCTTAAACTCGACAAGCGAATGTTCTGTAGTACGTTTGAGCACATGGAAATGCGTGACAGCATACTTTCCCCCGTTGTCGACAGGTGATGAGTAGGTGACGTATGCCTTGTTGTCTTTAAGCCAGTTGGCGATGGTCCCGCCTTCATCCTCGACTTCACCGCTGACTACTGCAACATAACGGCGGTCATAAACAATATCATGCCAGTTATGCTCCAAGATCTGTTCCGTATCTATATCCTTTGCATAAACCATCAGTCCGCTTGTGTCTCTGTCAAGACGGTGGACCACATGTGCATTACAACGCTGACGTGATTTCTTGAAGTAGTCATCAAGCACAGACTTCACATTCAATGACGAATGACCGGCTGCCATCGACAGAATCCCTACTTTCTTCTCTATCACTATAATCCAACGGTCTTCATAGACGATATTCACATAACGGCTTTTAAATGCCTGTTGATTCTTCTTTGTCTTGCTTACAGCCACCTTCATGCCTGGCGACAACATAAAGTCAAACTGTGTGACACATTTGCCATTGACCTTTATACCGCGTCCCTGCAAAGTTGCCTTAATCTTTGTACGGCTCCTTCCCACTTTCTCAAAAAGGAAATCAAGCAGCTTGCATTCGTGATCTACTTCAAAATGTTCGTATTCACCGACTTTCTTATATCCATTCCTGTTGAACATTCTATTTACTTTTAAATATTTGAAATATTCTTCCTATCCTTTAATTACGGCGTTTCTTCCACTTCAACTTTGGAATGTTTATCTTCTGGCCGGGAGTGAGTTTGGTATTGGGCTTCAATCCGTTATACACTTCCACATAACATTCCATGCCTTCACCCAAAAAGCGCTTTGAGATGGATTCGATACTCTCGCCGCTCTTTACCGTATACACCTGATTCAAGCCCACAATATTATACGCACCTGTACGCACTCTTATGTCCATACTTCCATAATCAGGCATTGTCTCCTGTTTATTCTCAGCATCAGCAGATCTCTTATCCACCGTTTCAGACTTCTTGTCTGCTGTCTGATTATTATCCGCAACGGCTGTTGTTTTCTCTGCGATGACAGGCTTTGCCAAAGTGTCTTTGCGCACAACGGTATTTATCGCTTTAATGCTGTCTGGACCGGTCTTGCGGCGTGCAGCATCTGACGACCGGGATTCTTTATCCATATCAGCATCCGACTCATCCTCCGATATCCGTACATCAGCACTTACAATATTCATATTGCCGCCCACTTCGTACATTCTATACAGATACCCTCCGAATGCAGATACGGCCATAAGCACCAGCGTAACAAAGATCCAAGTCAAAGTAACCCATAACCCGAAACGTTCGTCATCCGATTTTTTCTTGCTGTCCTTATCGTCTGAAATATCTTCTGACTCTTCATCTGATACAGCTTCCGTCTGGACCGCAACCCCATCACTTTTCCCGTAACTGTCTGTCACAACGGCTTCGGATACGCCATTATCCTCACATGTCTGTTGTCCGTCGGTCGTTTCATGCAAATCCTGCTGTACGGTATACGAATAATCTCCGGCAATATTATCTTCACTGACAGTCGTTTCTGTTTCAGGCAATAAGACTTCCTTTTCAGAAGACTCTGTATTTATACCATAGGATTCAATGTCGCTTTCCTGCAATTCGCCGTGCGAACCATCATACAAACCGGCCTTGTTTTCAGTTTCTCCACAGATATCTTCTTCCATTCTTCCCTCTACATTATCAATAGATGCAGCGGGAAACGTCCTCATTTCCTCTACCTCAGTTTTAGACACTGTATCTTCACCAAGAACGTGTTCTGAAGAAACTTGTCCCCTTTCCGTCACAAGCAGATAATCTTGAGCCACAGGCAGGTCAAACAGAGGTCTCCCGTCTGCTTCCGAGCTGGGGCCTTTATCCAATACAGGTGACTCCACCGGCTCATTTTCATCAGACACACTATCGTCATTATATGCAGATTCTTCCAGAGTTCCTCCGATATTCGTATCCTCAAACTCCACACCATCATTAAGAATCACAGTCTCAAACTGAGAAAAAGGCTTGTTTACCAAATCCTTGACCGTACTGTCGGGAGTGAATGTTATTTTCTCATGACCATTGATTATAACGGCCTCACCGGTATTTACATTCACGCTTTTCCTTGCCTCGACACTTATTATCTTAAATGTGCCGAAACCCTTTATCTTCAACACTTTATCACGTTCCAACCCACGTCTGACAGTGTCGAACAACGCGTTTACAAAACTTATTGCATCTTCCTGTGACAAACCGCTCCTTGAAACAAGAACACCGGCAATATCTTCAACGGTTTTTCTCTGCATTGCTTATCTCCCGCCTCCATTCTTTAGTTTATCCTTCCATGATACAACCGGCTTGAAATTCAAGACAAGCTTCGGCGGAACAAGCATTCTTTGCTGTGTAGAAGGATTTACCATCACACGTTCCAACTTCTTCTTCACATCAAACGTTCCGAAATTAGGAATCGTCACAGCATTGCCATCCTGAAAATTATCTGTCATATAGTCAATAACCATATTAACCATTTTCTGGGTATCCGCGACCGTATATCCGGTTACAGAAGATATATCTGAAATAAAATCCTTATTATTCATTGCTAACACTAATAAATTGTCGTGGCATAAAGGTCAAACTCCTCTGAGCCGGTAATCAGAACATCATAAAAACACCCTGCATCAAGCGGTTTCTCATCTGCCGGAATAAGAACTTCCGGATCTACTTCAGGAGAACAATACTCAGTACGACCTACATAATAGTCACCTTCCTTACGGTCTATAATAACCTTCAGGACCTTGCCCACTTTTTCCGCCTCTATCTCCATACTTATCTGCTGCTGGACGGCCATAAGCTCATCAAGCCTTCTTTGCTTCACATCCTGCGGCACATCATCCTCATACTTTTCTGCAGACGGTGTACCCTCTTCTTCGGAATATGAGAAAGCCCCCATACGCTCAAACCTCGCACGACGGGTGAATTCAACAAGCTCACGGAAATCATCTTCTGTCTCACCGGGAAATCCAACCATAAGTGTCGTACGAAGGTGGATACCCGGCACCTTCTCCCTTATCTGTTCAATAAGCCGAAGAGTGTCGTTCTTTGTAACATTACGCTGCATACGGACAAGCATGCTGTCTGAAATATGCTGCAACGCGATATCAAGATACTTGCATACATTCGGCTTTTCTCTTATGACATCAAGCAGTTCCCACGGAAAATGTGCCGGATAGGCATAATGAAGTCTTATCCATTCCACACCGGGAATATCTGCCATACGTGATATAAGTTCTGCTATATGTTGTCTGCCGTCAATGTCTATTCCATAATAAGTAAGCTCCTGGGCTATAATCTGAAACTCCTTTGTGCCTGAAGCCACAAGTCCCCTCACTTCTTCAAGAATCTCCTCCACCGGACGACTGACATGACGCCCTGTAATAATGGGTATCGCACAATAGGCGCAATGGCGGTCACATCCTTCGCTTATCTTTATATAAGCATAATGATGGGGAGTCGTGATACAACGCCTATATGCCTTATCACAAGACATTAAGTCAGGATTGTCTCCTGACATAACAGCCAGATCACTTACAAGCTGCTTGTAGTTGAACTTTCCATAAAACCTGTCTACTTGCGGCAATTCCTCTTCCAGTTCTTTCTGATAACGCTGAGACAAACATCCCATCACAAACAACTTCTTTATACGGCCTTCCTCCTTCGCCTGTATAAACTCCAATATTGTGTCAATGCTCTCCTGCTTTGCGTCTTCAATAAATCCACAGGTATTTATAACAACAACATCGCCTTTCGGATTCACGCTGTCATGCGTACAATTATAGCCAATAGATTCAAACATGCCCATAAGTGTTTCGCTGTCAACGAGATTCTTTGAGCAACCCATGGTTATTATATCAACAGTCTTTTTTTTCACGGTTATTCCTATCCTGATTTTCCATTATCACCATTATGATGCAGTATATGAATTATAATACACACATCGATCATGTACGTAAATAAAATAAACTCATGTCGCACATGCCACCAATAGAATAAAACATGTCGCACAAAAGTTTATAACCACCAAATTATTTCTTAAACAAGGAATCTACAAATTGGCGTTTATTGAAAAGCTGTAAATCTTCCATACCCTCACCAAGACCAATATACTTAACCGGCACCTTCAACTGGTCGCTGATACCGATAACCACTCCACCTTTTGCCGTTCCATCAAGTTTTGTGATTGCAAGCGATGAAATCTGAGTCACGGCAGCGAATTGTTTAGCCTGCTCAAAAGCATTCTGTCCGGTACTTCCGTCTAAAACAAGCAACACCTCATCTGGAGCCGTTGTATAGACCTTCTTCATCACGTCCTTTATTTTCTTAAGCTCATTCATCAGACCAATCTTATTGTGAAGACGGCCGGCAGTATCTATAATAACAACATCCGCATTGTTTGCCTTCGCACTGCTAAGCGTATCAAATGCTACAGACGCAGGGTCACTTCCCATCTGTTGTTTAATCACAGGCACTCCTACCCTTTCACCCCAAATACACAGCTGCTCAACAGCTGCGGCACGGAAAGTGTCAGCCGCTCCAAGATAAACCTTTTTACCGGCATTCTTGAATTGATAGGCCAACTTGCCTATCGTAGTGGTCTTGCCGACACCGTTTACTCCTACAACAAGAATGACATACGGAGAATGATCGGAAGGAAGATCCCAATTTTCATTATCATCTGTATTGTTCTCTGACAACAGGCCTGCAATCTCATCTCGAAGGATAGAATTCAGCTCTAAGGTGCTCACATATTTGTCACGAGCCACACGCTCTTCTATGCGCTTTATTACCTTCAGTGTTGTCTCTACACCGACATCACTGGTGATAAGAACCTCCTCAAGGTTATCCAGCACCTCATCATCAACCTTCGACTTTCCGGCAACGGCACGCGCAATTTTATCAAAGACACTTGTTTTTGTCTTTTCCAGTCCTTTGTCAAGGGTCTCCTTTTTATTCTTATTGAAAAATCCGAAAATTCCCATAATAATACGTTTTAACTGCAAACTTACTAATTTTTCCGCAAATAACGGAATTATCAGGCAAAATTTATCGTAAAAGCCTACAAACAAACTACTTTTACAATATCATACAACAAACAACCGCCGGACAAACACACGGCATACGACCCTTATACCAAAAACATTCAATATCAATGCTTTTATTACATGACGTAACGACAATCCACAAAGACTTACTTTTATACCATCTATTACAGGACTCTTTCCCGTAAACCTGCATACAGCAATCTGCATATCAAGAATATGCATATAATAATCCCTCTTTCTGTCGGCCTTTACCGAAAGAACATTATATATCCTCCAATGTTCATCAACCAATATCTCAAGTCCGCTACCGTCATCAGTAGCCGTTATTCCGTTTTCATTATAACAATAGTTATATTGTCCCGCTTCCGACATAAGTACTTTTGAAACTTTCCGCAACAGAAGCGGATATGTACACACATCCTCAAAGATTTTTCCTACAGGAAACCTAACATCGTCAAACAGTCTTCTTTTATAGATTTTATTCCATGCGTATGTATGTAAATAAGCTTTAGCGGAAAGCCAATAATCCTCTATATTATCATAGACTTTCTTAGGGAAATGAATAGAATCGCATTTTCCTCCTTTATAAATACGGCATACGGGAAACTCAACTATATCACAATCCGGATTGTCCAACATATCACGCATCACTCCGCAATACGTGCCTGCACTAAGAAAATCATCTGAGTCAACAAAAGTTATATACTCCCCCCTTGCATTTATTATGCCTGTATTTCTCGCATCACTAAGCCCTCCGTTTTCCTTGTGTATAACCTTTATTCTTGAATCTGTTTCCGCCCATAAGTCACACTTTCCAGAAGAACCGTCAGAAGAACCGTCATCAACAAGAATAACCTCAATATCATCAATATCCTGTGCAAGTATACTCTCTACACAGCGATTCAATGTCTTCTCAACATTATAAACAGGAACGACAACACTTAACATTTACACGAATCAATACATTGAAATAATCACAAAAGCACACTCATCAAAAATAACCTCCGACACATCACAAAGCTATATCCATACCCAGAAATGAGTTTGTAGGGCAAACTAAGAACATCCGGTGCGACTATATACTTTTATTAAAAATCATTCATAAAAGAAGGCCGCAACGGTAATGTTGCAGCCTTCCCGAATATGATGATAAACTATCAATTCTTAAAAAAGTCCTTAACTGCCTCGTTAGGAACCATCTGCTCGTCAAAGATGTAAGCACCGGTCTTGGGGCTTTTTACCATCTTTATTACTTTTGTATAAGCGCGACCATCCTTTGAGCCTTCATGGAGGGTAGCAACGGTTTTCTTTGCCATTGTTTAAGTGCTTAATATTATTATTTTATTTCCTTATGAAGAGTCATCTTCTTCAAAATAGGATTATACTTCATAAGTTCCATTCTGTCAGGAGTATTCTTACGATTCTTGGTTGTTACATAACGGCTTGTACCTGGCATACCGCTATTCTTTATTTCTGTACACTCAAGAATAACCTGAACTCTATTGCCTTTTGCTTTCTTTGCCATTGCTATTAGTCTCCTATAACTTTAATGTCTTTCCACTCCAAAAAGCCTTTGGCCACAGCCTGCTTCAAAGCAGCGTCAAGACCAACCTTATTAATCATACGCAGACCGGCTGCACTGATTTTCAAGCGAATCCAGCAATCCTCCTCTACATAATAGAATTTCTTGCTGAAAAGGTTTACATCAAAGCTTCTCTTTGTACGGTGCTTTGAGTGAGACACATTACAACCTATCTGTGCCTTCTTTCCTGTAATCTGACAAATCTTCGACATTTCTATCTAAGTTTTCGGGTTCTTTTTTATAACTTATTCCAAACAGGATGCAAAGTTACGCTATTATTTTGAAAAAACAAAATTTTGGTTATAAAAATAATAAATTTAAGAATTATTTTATTTTCAAGGTCTTTTTGCATCCCCAAACCTCATACCATTTTCGTATCAGCCTCTTCCTTTACCTTATCTTCTTTTGACTGCAAATACTCAAGAAACATCTGCATAGCCTTATTCGTGGCAAATGACAGGTTTACATCACGCCCGTTGTCTTCTGTCAGCAAATATGTAACGACCTCATCCTCAGTACCACAGGCCACCCATATCATTCCAACAGGTGTATCCTTGGTTCCTCCTCCGGGACCCGCAACCCCTGTGGAGGCGATAGCATAAGTCGTGTCAAGTGTCCTGCACGCTCCTTTCACCATTGCCACAACAACCTCCTCACACACAGCTGTCTTCTCCTCCAGTAGTTTTTTATCCACTCCGAGAAGACTTGCTTTCACATCGTCAGTATATGATATGACACCTCCTTTAAAATATTTGGAAGCTCCGGGAACAGATATTATCGCTTCGGCAATACGTCCACCTGTACAACTTTCCGCTGTACCGACTGTTTCTTCACGCTCCCACAGCAACTGACTTATCTCCCTGCTTGTTACCTTGTTTTCAAAATTCATCACATTATTTGTTTTTATATATGATAATCCATCCGGATTTTCCGGTCATCTGTTTTCTACCAGCAATACACGCCTCTAATTAAACGTCACCTTTGAAAAGGCAGGCATGTCTATGCTACAGAAATCCCCGTCAAGATACTTATGATATCCTACAATTCCTATCATTGCGGCATTGTCGGTCGTATAGCTGAATTTGGGAATATACACCGTCCATCCATAACGTCTGGCATAATCATGAAAAGCATTCCTCAATCCATTATTCGCACTTACACCTCCCGCCACGGCAACATGCTTTATTCCTGTTTGTTTTACCGCAAGCTTGAGTTTCTTCATCAGTATATCAACTATTGTAAATTCAAGACTTGCCGCGATGTCGTTTTTATTCTTCTCTATAAAATCAGGATCTTCCGCAACCCATTCACGCAGATTATAAAGAAACGATGTCTTCAACCCGCTGAAACTATAGTCAAGTCCCGGGATATGAGGTTCGGAAAACTTATATGCCTTAGGATTGCCCTGCCTCGCAAGTTTATCAATAATCGGGCCACCTGGATACCCCAGCCCCATCACCTTTGAACATTTGTCTATTGCCTCGCCGGCCGCATCGTCAATGGTTTGCCCGAGCACTTCCATGTCATTATACTTATTTACCTTTACTATCTGCGAATTACCTCCGCTTACAAGAAGACATATAAACGGCAACGGAGGATTGGACGTATCGTCATCTGTCTCCTTTATGAAATGAGCCATCACGTGTCCCTGAAGATGATTCACATCTATAAGAGGTATGCCGAGCGAGCGTGCGAATCCTTTTGCAAAGCTCACACCGACAAGCAACGACCCCATAAGTCCCGGTCCACGGGTAAAAGCTACCGCAGCAAGCTGCTCTTTGACAATACCCGCACGCTTCAATGCCTGATCCACAACCGGCACAATGTTTTGCTGGTGGGCACGTGAGGCAAGCTCAGGCACCACACCGCCATAAGCCTTATGCACATCCTGACTTGCCGTAACATTGCTAAGCAATACACCATTACGCAACACCGCCGCAGAAGTATCATCGCAACTGCTTTCTATACCTAATATATATATATCCTTATTATCACTCATATCCGTAACAATGACATTATGATTTTAACGTGTGAGTATCTCTACCCCATGTTCTGTCATAAGGAACGTATGCTCCCATTGCGCACTCGGAAGCTCATCACCGGTGACTACCTCCCAACCATATTTGTCGTCGGCATCTATAAAGACTTTCCAGGTACCCATATTCACCATCGGCTCTATAGTGAACACCATGCCCGGCACAATCAGCATACCTGTTCCCTTATGTCCGTAATGCATCACTTCAGGCTCCTCGTGAAACTTCAGGCCCACTCCATGTCCACAAAGGTCGCGCACTATGCCGTATCCATACTTTTTCGCATGTTTTTCAATTGCATGGCCTATGTCTCCAACAAAACAAAACGGCTTTGCCGCCTCGGCACCAATCTCCAGGCATTCCTTTGCCACTCTTACAAGCTGCTCTTTTTCAGGAGTCGTCTTCCCGCCTATTATGAACATTCTTGAAGCATCCGCATAATAGCCGTTATAGATTGTGGTAAAGTCGACATTCACAATATCTCCTTCCTTAAGAATATCACTCTCCTTAGGTATTCCATGACAAACGACCTCGTTTATGCTCGTGCACACGCTTTTCGGGAAACCTTCATAATTGAGACATGCCGGCACAGCCCCGTGAGATGTACAATAGTCATAACATATCTTATCTATCTCAAGAGTGCTCATGCCCGGATGTATAAGCCGCTCAACCTCATCAAGCACACCTGTGTTTATCTCACCGCTTTTACGTATGCCTTCTATCTGTTCGTCTGTCTTTATCAGGTCACGGGTAGGAACAAGCCTGCCCTTATTCTCCCAGTACATAACTTTCTTGTCCAGTTCTGACGGCTGCTGACCAGAGAGAACATGCCAACGTCTTTTCTTTCCAAACATAATTCCATGACATAAAAATCCCTGCAAAATTACAACATTTCCACAAAATAACATAATTTACCACTATTAAATTAACCTTGTTAACTTCATTTTGTTTGGCATACTATTTGCAATATCCATTTCGGATGTATACATGCATTCATACGACATTAATTATAAACAACATTTTAATACAATATCATGCAAAAAGGAAACATCGGGGTTACAACCGAGAACATCTTCCCCGTCATCAAAAAGTTCTTATATTCAGACCATGAGATATTCTTGCGTGAGATGATTTCAAATGCCGTTGACGCGACTCAGAAAATCAAGACTCTCGCAGACAAGGGCGACTTCAAGGGCGAGCTCGGCGATCTCACCGTACGCGTAGCTGTTGACGAGACTGCCGGCACAATCACTATCAGCGACCACGGTATTGGAATGACAGAAGAGGAAATAGACAAATATATCAACCAGATTGCCTTTTCCGGTGTCAACGACTTCCTTGAGAAATATAAGGACAATGCCAACAATATCATCGGCCATTTCGGTTTGGGATTCTATTCTTCATTCATGGTGAGCAAGAAGGTGGAAATAATCACCCGCAGCTATAAGGACGGTGCAAAGGCCGTGAAATGGAGTTGCGACGGAAGCCCTGCATACGAGATTGACGATGCGGAGCGAGAACTCCGCGGAAGCGACATCATCCTATATGTAGACGATGACTGCAAAGAATACCTTGACAAGCAGAAAATACAGCAACTGCTCAACAAATACTGCAAATTCATGCCCGTACCTGTCGCTTTCGGCAAAAAGACAGAATGGAAAGACGGCAAGCAGGTTGACACAGACGAGGATAACGTGATAAACAACGTTGAGCCACTGTGGACCAAGCAGCCAAGCACCCTGAAGGAGGAAGACTATAAAAACTTCTACCGCACGCTCTATCCCATGCAGGACGAGCCTATGTTCTGGATACACCTCAATGTAGACTATCCGTTCAATCTCACCGGCATACTTTATTTCCCACGCGTAAAATCAAACATAGACCTGCAACGCAACAAAATACAGCTATATTGCAACCAGGTGTTTGTAACAGACCAGGTGGAAGGCATTGTGCCGGAATTCCTTACATTGCTGCACGGTGTCATCGACTCACCGGACATTCCACTCAACGTGAGCCGCTCATATCTGCAGAGCGACCGCGACGTGAAGAAGATATCAACATACATCACAAAGAAAGTGAGCGACCGTCTTGCCGGCATATTCAAGGAAGACCGCAAGGGTTATGAGGAGAAATGGGACGACCTGAAACTGTTCATCAACTACGGAATGCTCAGCGAGGAGAGTTTCTACGACCGTGCCAAGGACTTTGCCCTTCTGAAGGACACAGAAGGCAAATACTTCACTTTCGAAGAGTACAAGACTCTCATCAAAGACAACCAGACCGACAAGGACGGACAGCTTATCTATCTCTATGCCACCGACAAGGACGAGCAGTACAGCTACATAGAGACAGCAAAAGCAAAAGGCTACAGCGTTTTGCTCCTCGACGGACAGCTCGACGCTCCCGTGGTATCAATGCTTGAACAGAAGTTTGAGAAGAGCCGCTTCACACGCGTAGACAGCGACATCATCGACCGCCTTATCGTAAAAGATGACATCAAGAACACCGAACTTGACAGTGAGGACAGTGACAAACTGTCATCCGCCTTCAAGAGCCAGATGCCGAAACTTGACAAGACTGAGTTCTATGTTGAGGTGCAGGGCCTTGGCGAACTGTCGCAACCTGTTGTCATCACACAGAGCGAATATATGCGCCGTATGAAGGAAATGAGCCGCTTCCAGCCGGGAATGAACTTCTATGCACAGATGCCTGACAGCTTCAGCCTCGTACTCAACAGCGACCATGCACTTATAAAGAAAGTTCTTGACAGCTGCAAGGAGGCCACAGCAGAGCAACTCAAGCCCATACTCAGTGAGATTAAGGGACAGGAAGCACGCCTTGCCGCATTGCACCAGCAGCAGAACGGCAAGAAGCCCGAGGAAATCACACAGGAAGAGAAGGACGACCTCAACAATACCGAAAAGGCTATTGAAACAGAACGCAATAAAAAGAATGACATTCTGGCAAACTTCGCAAAGGACAACAGCGTCATCCACCAGCTCATAGACCTCGCTCTCCTGCAGAACGGCATGCTGAAAGGCGCTGCCCTCGACAAGTTCCTCAAACGCTCGGTAGACCTGATAAGATAAAACTGCATGCAGAAGTGAAGTTTAAGCATTTTATGCAGAAACGAAGCGTCTGACAGAAAGGCTTAAAACAGAAAAATGACATCCTTAACGATAAGGCATTATCCGGATTCATATAGATAATTCCGGCCGTAATGCATAACCCAAACATCCTCCGCTATACCCGTATGGTATCTGCGGAGGATGTTGAGGTTTTACTATTTGTTGCCTATGCTCGTAGCCGGAGAGTTATGGCGGCCTCGCTATTTTACGTGGACTGTGAATGGCTTAACGGTTACAGGCCGTGTAAAATCTGTATGAAAACCATGAAAGAGAAAAATATCATCAAATTTAAACGTTATGAATCGCCGTGCGGCGTGCAGATGCTTGGTTCGTTCGGCGACAGACTTTGTTTGTGCGACTGGCGGGTGGAGAAACACCGCGACCATGTGGACAGGCGGCTGAAAAGAATGCTGAATGCCGAATTCCAGGAGGAGACTTCGGAAGTAATCGAAAAAGCCGTGCGGCAGCTCGACGGGTTCTTTGCCGGACAACGCAGGACATTCGATGTGCCGCTGCTGTTCGTAGGTACTGATTTTCAGAAGACGGTGTGGAACGAATTGCTGAAAATTCCGTTCGGGAAAACAATCTCCTACGGCGAGATGGCACGACGCATCGGTAAGCCCAAGGCCGTCCGTGCAGTAGCCAATGCCAATGGCGCCAATTCTATTTCAATCTTCGCACCGTGCCACCGCGTCATCGGCAGCGACCATTCGTTGACAGGTTACGGAGGCGGACTGGATGCCAAACAGGCATTGTTAAAGCTGGAAGGCGTTTTGTAATACGTTGGAGAATCCGGTAGCGTTTCCTATTCCATGCCACCGCGTAATCCGCGCGACGGGAGAAATTGACAACTATTATTGGAGAGAAATCCGCAAAGCGGCTATCATCGGCTGGGAGGCGGCAAAACGGCAAGATAGCGGTTCCACATCACCGCGATTCCAATAAGATAAAGAGCCATACCTGATACGGCTAATCATGGTAATTAACGTAAGTTCGACGAATTATAAATATCTACGTGAGTTCGGGATAAGAAAGTCGCTATAAAAATTGGTAATCTCGCAGATATGTTGTAAATTTAAGTGTGACATTCAATAACTTACAAACAATATAAGCGATGATTACCGAAGACAAAGTTATAGAGATTTTCTGTATTATGGATGAGTTTTGCAATAAATTTGCATCTGAATGTGAAAAGAACCTCCTTTTGGAGGACAGGGAGCACCCTCACCGCAACCGTAAAGGACGGTTGAGCCATAGTGAGATAATGACCATCCTTGTCTGCTATCACTTCGGCTCGTTCGCCAACTTCAAGCACTACTATCTCTTTTATGTAAGGCAGCACCTTTCCGGCTATTTCCCCGATGCCGTCTCGTATAACCGTTTTGTGGAACTCATGCCCCGCGTGTTCTTCCACTTGATGCTCTTCATGAAGCTACATGCCTTTGGCAAATGCAGCGGCATCAGTTTCGTGGATTCCACGATGATACCCGTGTGCCACAACCTGCGCCGCTATGCCAACAAGGTGTTCAAGGGCGTGGCTACGGACGGAAAGGGGACGATGGGATGGTGCCACGGATTCAAGCTGCATCTGCTGTGCAATGACAGTGGGGAAATCATAACTTTCTGTCTGACAGGTGCCAATGTCGATGACAGAGACAAAAGGGTATGGACGGTATTCGCCAAGGAACTCTATGGGAAAGTCTTTGCCGACAGGGGATACATCAAACAGGCACTTTTTGAGGACCTCTTTGACAGGGGGATACATCTTGTACACGGATTGAGGGCCAACATGAAGAACAGGCTCATGTCCATCTGGGACAAAATCATGCTACGCAAGAGGTGCATCATAGAGTGCATCAATGACCTGCTCAAGAACAAGGTTGAAATTGTACATTCGAGACATCGCTCGATACACAATTTCATCATGAACATATGTGCCGCACTCACGGCGTATTCTTTGTTCGACAATAAACCGGAGGCACTGCACGTACATGTAGAAAAGTCGGCACAACTGGCTCTTTTTTTGAAGAAACTTATCCCGAACTCACATAAATATCTGTAAATTTGGTAATTAAAGAAAATTGTTGTAACTTTATAGTATTGGATTACAAAGTATTACAATACAATAATCGTTATGCTCACCGAGGACAAAGTTACAGAATTATTTTGCAGACCGATAACTTTTGTAAGTTTTTTATGCCATGATGGAAAATATACGTTGAAATTATACAGGAAACGTCACTATCACCGCGAATCAACTTTGTCAAAGTCAGAAATCATGGTGATAATGATAATGTTCATGATTCCGGCTACCGTTGCCTAAAACATTTCTATCTGGGAAAAGCATGCAAACATCTGCGTTATCTTTTCCCAAAGGTAGTCTCTTTCAATCGTTTTGTGAAACTTGAGAAAGAAGTAGCCGTCACTTTGGAGCTGTTCATCAAGAAGGTTCTATTGGGGAAAATGTACAGATATAAGTTTCGTGGACAGCACACCTCTGAGAGTATGCAGGAACCAAAGGATACACATCCATAAAATATTCAAAGGAATCGCCCAAAGAGGAAAATGTTTTATGGGCTGGTTCTTTGGTTTAAAGCTGAATCTGGTTTGTAACGAGAAAGGGGATTTACTCAATTTCATGATAACTCCAGCATGATTTGCTTTTTAAATTCATTAAACTTACTTTAAATATGATTAAATTATAAACGTTTTAAGGTTCATTTGCAAAACTGTTTAATTATTTCAGGTGTTTTTTGTATCTTTGTTGCGTATTGAATACAACCACATCGCAGAAATGCATTGTACGTTCTATCCATTACGCAGGAACACGTATTCATTCCTGCAACCCTTTGCAAGGGAAATACAGACAGAATACATAGGTAAAACAAAATTATCAGGAATTAAGAAACAGACATAAAAGACGCAAAGAAACGCATCGGGATTATTTGCCTAAGCATTCCCCCGAAAGAATACAATGAGGTATATACCTCTATATATTAACTCGGCGTTTCCAGACTGACTACTTAATAAGAACATATTATAAATTATTGAGCTTTTAGCTCTTGTTCTCACTTCATTGAATACCGCCAAACATTCAAACGTACGAGAACAAGCAGACTGGAGGTTCACGCTTATAAGGCGTGAACCATTCTGTGCTTGTTGTACGTGCAGGTCACTTGGCGGTAACCTAATGAAGTAACAAGCTGAAGAATGGTAACACGCCTTTTTTAATTGGAAATAAATCAAATGAAAACAAAATTGTTTAATCGACTGACGATGAAGGTGTCTTTATTCGTGGTCTTGTCAAGTAGCGTTGCAACAAGTTGTTCCGCCTATACGAATAATGCTAGTAAACGTGATAACACAACAACAGCAAAGGACTCTGTAATGCGCAAGGCATTGGGTGATAGCATATATACTGTTCTTACTGAAGCAAAGACGGTATCAGCTTCTTTGAAATTGAAAACCAAAGACAATAAGAATGATTCTATTGTCAATGTCAAGGTGTCTAAAAACGACAAGTACGTATTGGACTTCATTCTTTCTGCTCCATCCAACTATGTGAGCAACGACACGGTATATGGCAAATATGTTCCAAATTTCAGCCTCTCATTTAATGCTGCTAAGGGTCAGTCATGTGTTGCAAATTTCGACTTCGGACTAGGAAAGTGGAATATATGTGATGCAAAGGGGAAGGAGATTGTAAGATACGACTTGCCCACTACAGATGTATTGAGGCTGGCTAATCGGTTGTTCCCTGAATGCAAATATTTTAGTGAACTCTTAAACATGACAAGAAAATGAAGAAGCTGTTCCTCTCCATAATGATGGGTGTATTAACTATAGTAACAAACGCCCAAACAATCCATTGGCTTACCTTCATTGACACAGAGGATGCCGATGTCGGCAAACTTGATGTAACAGGCAGAAATGTTCTATACAGTCGTTTCATCAATGTAATTAACGCTGCATTGCACGATGTGGGATACATGTCTGACATTCATGACATATATGATTCTGCCCTCTCGCCAGAAAAGTGCAAGGCGGAGGTGCAGAATTTGAGATGTGATGAAAATGACATCATCGTGTTCTATTACATTGGTCACGGCACACATGCAGCATCCGAAAACAATTCTTACCCCCAAATGCTTTTGGGATGCGATTTCTCTGAAGAACATAAATTCATACCATTGAAGTGGGTACATGACGAACTGAAGACAAAGGGTGCAAGACTTACCGCCACCATTGGCATGTGCTGTAATAACGTTCAGACAGCAAGTGCAAAAAGAGCACCTACGTTCTCTGTGAATTATGGAAATGTAGAATTGACAGAAACCGAAAGGACTGCCATTCAGAAGATGTTTCTTGGTTATCGTGGTGATTTTATCCTTTCATCCGCTTCCGTTGGTCAGTCTTCTGTTGGAGGAGAAACTCCATTAGGCGCAATGGACTTATTTACGGCTGTTCTTGTAACTCTGTTCGAGGATATGTCGTATGATGGAGACCTTGACTGGAACAGTCTTTTTACAGAAGTGAAGAATGCTGTTCACGAGTGTAGCAATGGCAAACAGACTCCGTTCTGGGACAATAATCTACAGTCGGCAAATACGCCAAAGCCTGGAGCTATCCAAAAGCCTGTAGCAAAGACACCGACTGGCAACAATACCAATCCAAGTCCAAATTCCAGTTCTCTGTTAAACCTTAATGACGAGATGATTGTGACCAACTATCTCACATCCTACTTTGACTGTATTATCGACAAGCGTAATAGCATTTCAAAAAGAGAAAGTGCAGCTTGTGAATTGAGACGGATATTCACAGCAGATGCAGTTGTGAAATTTTTGCCACAAGACGGTAATACAGTGATTGACAAGGAAAACATAAATGATTTCCTTGAAAGAATTTCGGGAAGCAGATTGTTGGAAAAGGTTGTTCCTGTATCATACAGAGTGAATGGAAACAGAATATCACAAATCAGCATAAGGGAATGCTATAATAAATAAAAAAAATGAAAACATTATATAGAATTGCATTGGTTTTTGTCTTGTCGGCATTTGCTACAACTTCATTTGCACAACAAGACATAGAAGAGATGATTAAACTCCGTGCCGCCGAAAAAGTTAAACAAATGTGTGATAACATAGAATCTATGGCTAATCCGAAAAATAGCCCAAAGGAAAGGAATAAATACAAAGGCAAGGCTGTTCGCCTGTTCATAGCCAATTGTGAACAATACGAAGAAGATGGCAGACTAAAGAAAGGCGTAGAAATGGAGATTACCTCTACGTATAGACCCAAGCCAAGACGTCGTCTGATGAAGGACTATTTCACAGGACTAATGAATATGAGATACTCAACGGTTAAGATAGAGTCCTCTGACATTCATGACATACAGATGAGCAAGTTGAGACAGATTGATGATAATACTTTCGTATGTACGGCGGTATTTATTCAGGTTTTTGTCGGCTACATAGACGGCAAACCTGTTTATTCTGATAGAACAAAAAAAAGCGTAAAATGCTATGTATTAAGAGAAGAAACGATGGATGGCAATGAGTACGTTGTCAAACTTGGGGATACGAAGGCATTAGACACAGAAAGACTTTAGGTATGAGATTAAAACAATTACTGACAGCGATGTTCCTGACTTGTTTAGGATTATTGCAAACGAATGCCCAAATTGCCCCTTTTCTCAATGAGGAGCAATTTCGGGCAAGTGTCAATCTTGTAGATGATTTCATTGCACGTTTCAATGGAGAAAAAGAAAAGCCAGGCACAGATAAGCAAGATAAAGATTATGAAACCAATAGGATTTTATACCTTTTCAATGGAAAAATGTTCAAATCATTTGAAGATTCTTTGTTTTTGGAAGCAAAAAACTTTGCTGCTTCTGTAGCTAAGGATGGTATAAAATTATCATACAGAGATACCACATGGGTAGCTAAGGCAGAATGTTGTGGGAAACTTAAAGGCAAAGAAATAGGTTTCACCCTCTATCTCACAGTTGAAAAGAGAAAGGGGGAAATGTATAAATGGGTTATTACGAAAGCATCTGGAGACGCTTTCAAGCTCAAACCAGCCCGAAAGGCAACCAAGGCGATGCTTATGCCTGATGACCATGAAACCAACTTTATGTCTTTGAACAGAATAACGACAGAAAGGGATGATTACATAACCTATTATGCGAATAAGAAATTCGTTGTTGACGAAACCTCAGTTTTCTTTTCGTTGGTTTACAGCGGTCTACTGAATATTGAGTATGTGGCAGATTTGCAATTTGTTTTCCTGCAAGTTCCTATGTATAAGTTTACCATCAAACATTTTGAACGAGAAACAAACAATGCTGGGTGGCTTATTGATTCATTCAAGAAGATTAGCAATAAGGAAAAGGAAGAGTATTTAAATTATATTTACAGGTAGAAGATATGAAAAGATTAAAAACAATATTTTGTACAATTCTATTGGCAACAATAGGCACTCAGTTATCAGCACAGGAATATGCCATGACCCAAGTGTCTCAATTTGCTAATTATCTTTCTAAATGGTCATCAACACAGCGTGCTGAATACCGATTCCAAGCAGAGGAGTTGTGTAATGGCACAAAGAAAGCTATTGTTAGTGATGAATTTTCACATATCATAAACAAAAAAGACAACCCCAATGCGCCGTACCAAAAGAGTTATGAACTTGAAACATATTTGAATAATATTGGCAAACTGGTAAACAAGGGGGCAATAAAGATAATATATTCAGATATTAGAAAGGTTTCGAAGAAAGACCTTGCTTTTAATAGCAATATAAGCGAGAAAGACTTGCGGGTCACGGAAATTTACTCATGTAAGTTACAGGTAACGGGGGCTATTCAGCATGAAGCCGATGAATTATTCTATGTATATAAGGACAAAATAGCGAAGATTGATGTTTATAGAAAAAAAGATGGAAAGGTAGTTATTGACTTCGACGATTTCCTCAATGATTGTGAAGGAATAGGCTTTTCATATAACTATGGAAAGCATTTTCCAGTCGGAGGTTCGTTCAACTACTCGTTTGCAGACATTCCCTTTATGCTGAGCGTTGACTTTGGCGTAAATCTTGATAGAGACAAATACATCATTGACAAGGTGGAAATGAAGGACATCGTAAACTATGACAGGAACAAGAAGATTTTCGATCCCAGATTCTTCATTACAGTAACGCCACAATTCTATATGAAGTATTTCGCTTTAGGTTGCGGTGTGGGAGTATTGTGTATGGATGGAAAGGAGTATTCTGCATATTATTCATCTACCACAAGTACTGGTTCCTCTTCGGTTATTGTTAGTGGCGGAACTATTACAGAAGACAATTCTAATATATTGGTAAAACCAATGATACGTCCTGTTGCAAAAGCATTCATACCTTTGATTTCTGACGAATTATTTTTTTCTGTTAGTATTGGCTATGATTTGGTTTTTGGATATAAGGAGAAAAATGGCATTAATTTTGGACTTGGAGTTCATTGGGAATATTATTAAAAACATGATGAGTATGAAAACAATATGCACAATAGCAGAAAAGCATCTCGTATGCATTATAATGTTGCTTACGACATTTATCATTTCGTCTTGCAAAGATGACAATGTAGGTGAGTTTGTTCTTACAGGGAATATCGAACATCTTATACCAGAAGGCACCTATGATTTAAAGAAGACAGAGACAAGCAGTGGACAATACATTGTATTCATGCCTGACCTTGATTACAACTTTGAATATTGGGGACTGACCTTAAAGCAGGTGGATTATTACATTGATGATGAATTGTACAGTTCAGAAACCCGATCTCCGTGGGAAATAATAATCAACAAGGATGATATGGAAAAAGGCAACCACAAGTTGAGGGCAGAAATGAAAATCTCAGGCCAGGCTTGTGATGATGTTGTTCTTGTAAAGGAAAAGGCTTTCTACATTTCCAACAACAGCGGAATTACGGAACGTCATGGGGATATATATATCGACTACAATTATATAACCAAAGGTGAAGAACTCGTAATAACACCGGAACTACTCACTAACCGTTCTACTGAAGGATGTGAATTTGATCAAGTCAAATACTATTGGGACGGGAAATTAATAGCAACTTATACAACATCACCATATACACTCCGATATAAAGTGGATGACGAAATTGAAAGCACACACCAAATAAGCGTTCAAATAGCCTATCATGATGTTTTCTCAAAGAATTTGTCATATAATTGGTCTTTTTCCAATTATAAGATTCATTCTTCAAATGATTATTTCTACTCTTGTAGGCTCAAGTCTGGTCGTAACGATTATAAGAATGGTGAGACTATTTCATTGGTTGCCAAACTATATAAAGGTTCAGGCGTCAAGAAAGATTTTGATATTGAATTCTATCTGGATGATGAATTGATTGCCAAGTCTTCATCCTTCCCTTATACATTCAACTACCGGTTGACCAATTTGTCAAAAGGCTCTCATGTATTGAAATACAAGTTTATAACCAAAGAAAGCAATGTGACATCGATTCAGACTACAGAGAATATAATTATAATAACAGAATAGGTATGAAAAAATCCATTTATTTTCTGCTATTTATTGCCGCTCTAATATTATGCAACAGTCATGCAATGTGTAATAATACAATAGACAAAGAAAAATCATCGGTAATATCAGGGGAATACATTGATATTATCAATAAGGCTGACTCTATTGTATGGTACTTGCTTGACCCGATGCCAGAAGACACCACAATATTGAATAATGACAAGAATTGGGAAATACTTATATGCAGTACCGACACTCTCGAAGAAAGATGTAATGCATTGAAATCGACATTGACTTATCCACAGTCTTTTGTGAAAAATAACATGGTGAAGGAATCGGCATTTCTTCCTGATATAGCTGTGTGTTTTTATTCCAAGTCAGATGTCGTTACATTCTCCTATTCATTCTATTGTGATGTATGTCGTTTCAAACGTGACGGAAAATACCAAGATGCAGATGGAGAATTGATAAGAAAGGCTGTCATACAGATGGCGTGTGAGAATTTTCCTAAGGACAGATATTTACGAAACTTAAAGAGAAAAGAAAAATGAGATATAAGATATTGACAATTTCTTTTTGCCTCTTTTGGGCAAATGTCACCAATGCTCAAACCATGCATTCCATCCTATTCACGAACATGGAAGAACAAGGACGGGAAAAAGATCGCACGGCAGAGTTGAAGCAGATGACAGAATTCTGCTCATCTATTGCTGACGCATTGGACTTCAGTCATGACTTGCGTTGTCATAGTGGCTCGGAGTTCACATCCACGATGCTTGAAAAAGAAATATCATCATTAAATGTGCAAGAAGGAGATATTGTCCTTTTTTATTATGCTGGGCATGGATGCAATTGGGACGATGATGACTGGCCACACATGACATTGCTCGATAGACAGTATTGGGAAACCACAGTTTTTTCTAAACTTAAAAATGTGAGTGGGAAGGCAAAACTGTTGCTTTGCATCTCCAGTTGCTGCAATATGGATTCGGAGGGACGTAGGCGTGAAAGACAGCAATATTCCACTTTAGACAAAGAGAAAACAAAAAAACTGTTTTTGGGATTTGAAGGCAAAAAGGCTATCGTTGCTTCTTCAAGCATACGAGGACAATACACGTATAGCTGGTCTTCAGGTCCAATGTTAGGCTCTATATATACAATAAGTCTTCGTAAGACAATAAACGAGGCTCTTAATGGCACTACAAATACGGAATTAACATGGGATGCCATTTTTGAGTCTACGAAGAACCAGACTTTAGTATATACAAACGGCAAACAACTTCCTCAATATAAAATTGAAATCAACAAGCCGAGGAATATCACTATAACTCAGGTTTCTACCTCAAAAGCACAAACAGCAAACGCTTCAATAGAGGAAATCTGGATTGAGCACAACAAGATGCATAATGATGTCAAGTGCATGGAAATCCATGCAAAACTCATCACCCATTATATGGATGATAAAGGTGGAAGGTTGGTTGCTTTATTTGAATCTCCTAAAGGAACTGCATTGAAAGATATGAACAACAATTATCGTACCGTGGATGGACAAGTCTCTGTTGGAACGGATTTCGGGTCACATTATGAACATGCCAAGTATTCCAACATAATAATGATTATTCCAAATTCAGAAATTCATGCCGTAAAAGGACAGAAAGATTATTTCATCAGGTTGGGTATATATGACTATCATCAGAAGAAGTACATTCAATTCAGTGACTATATAAGATTCAGCTTATAGCTCAAATTACAGGGTAGTCTTTGCATGCTAATTCAAATTCTTCATATCTCTCATAACTACTCAGCATCCCTATGGATATAGGGAACGAGGGGATGTCAAAATGCAATCATACAAGTATGTCTGCCCTATGAGCCATTACCGTGGCAACCATCTTCACAAGTTGTAGCACTTTGTACTTGAGCATGTTTTACACAATCAAGCATAACGTTTTCTGCTTCCTGCACTGGTTGAACTGGCGATGGGTATGAGATTCGAAATGTCATCAGGATACTCCCTGTAAGGTATATATGACAATGTTCTGGTAAGAAATGGGATGGCATTATTAAAGTAAAGACCCGCCAACTGTCTCCAGAAAAGCACAACTTCGTAAACCTTCCGACTATAGTCAGACGATTTTCCGACTTAAGTCAGCAGTTCTTCCGACTTAAGTCAGCAAATCTTCCGACTTAAGTCAGCAAATCTTCCGACTTAAGTCGGAAGGTAAGGAAAACGGAAATCTACGGTTTGAAAACGGCCTGATCCCGGGTTTACAACAGCATGTCCGCAGTTTGCCGGCAAGATATCATACGGCTTGGAAAGTAAAAGATGAACAGAAACCTACTGCCATTAATCCGTAAAATCTTTAGCATCTTGCTTCCGCTGCTGTCTTGCCATAGTCCGCTATGCCTTCGACATCAGCGTTGCAATGTGCAAAAGCAGATGTTGCGCCGGCATGGAATCTAATGACAGACTTTTGTTAAAAACATAGGTCCGACTTTTTCTTTGTCCAGACAGGCAAAGCAATAACGAGCTTTACCAAGGCAAGAAAAAGTCGGGCCTACTCTATAATTAAACTATGTCGCAGACAGATTTATTCTGTCATAAAGCCATTTAGATTTAGAACGGCAGGTCGTCCGCACTCTGGTCTGCCGGAGCAGCCTGTGCCGGAGGAAACGGAGCCGTAGCCGCATTCATCTGTCCGGGAGCACCCATGGGAGCACCACCCATAGGAGGCATTCCGGGTTGCATCTGAGCCACATTACGGTTCACGGCCCATGCAGTGATGTTATTAAACCACCGCCCGTTATACTCATGGGCATCTATATCAAAAGAAACGGTAAGCTCTTCACCGCTCTGAATATTGAACTGATTGATTTTATCCTCACCGAACACCCTGAAACAGCATTTGCGCGGATACTGGTCGTGTGTCTCAATTACAAACTCCTGAGATTTCCACGGATTTCCCGTACGTGCTGACACACCGCTGTTTGCCGGAAGTACGGCGATTATTTTTCCTGTTATTTCCATTTTATATGATATTGTTTTTGTTGTTTTTAGAATAACTGTTTGCGAAATTACAAAAATAGTTTTAAAACCTGCAACATTTCCAAGTTTTTTTTTGCTGTTAAGACAACAAATATGTATTTTTGTAGTCAATTATATATGAAACTTTAAAACAAACAATAATGAAATTTACGTTATCAAGCACAGCACTAAGCGGAAAACTAAATGCGCTATCAAGAGTTATCAACAGTAAGAACTCGCTTCCCATACTGGCAGACTTTGTATTTGAGATAACAGGAAACAAACTGAGCCTTACGGCATCCGACAACGAAAATACCATGACTACGGCAATAGAGCTCAACGAGGCCGACAGCGACGGAAGCTTTGCCGTAAACAGCCACGACCTGCTTGAGGCTGTGAAAGGATTTTCAGAACAACCCATCACTTTTGAAATAAACAACAACGAGCGTCTTGCGAAGATTGTATACCAGAACGGACATTTCTCTCTGCCCATTGAAAGCACCGATGAATTTCCCAAAATGCAGGATGTGACGGAAGACGCCACACAGATAACCCTGCCCGACAGCATATTGGCAGAAAACATCAACCGTTCAATATTCGCTACGGCCCAGGATGAGTTGCGACCGGTAATGAACGGCATCTATTTCGACCTCACCCCCGACTGTCTGGCAATTGTGGCAAGCGACGGCCACAAACTTGTGCGCAACAAGATATTCACAGTAAAAAGTGAGCAGCCTGCATCATTCATAATGCCTAAAAAACCGGCAAACCTGCTTAAGAGCATTCTCGGAAAGGAAGGAATGGAAGCCAGCATCATATTCAACAGCAGAAATGCAAAAATCGAATATGGCGACACACAGATAATATGCCGTCTGATAGAAGGCCGCTACCCGAATTACAGCTCTGTAATTCCCCAAAGCAACCCCAACCAGCTGACAGTAGACAGAAGTACGCTGCTGAGCGCACTCAAGCGTGTACAACCGTTTGCAAACGGTTCAAGCAACCTTGTGAGATTCCACATCGAAGGCAGTACCCTTCAGCTCGATGCCGAAGACTATGATTTCTCAAAAACCGCCACGGAAAGCATAATGTGCGATTATAACGGAATGCCTATGAACATCGGTTTCAAAGGCTCGTCATTTATAGAGATTCTCAGCAACTTCGAATGCCAGGACATCAACATCCAGCTTGCGGATCCAAGCCGTGCAGGCCTCGTGCTTCCGACAGAACAGCCGGAAGACCAGGATGTGCTGATGCTTATGATGCCTATGCTCATTAACGACTGATTATTTATAAATGAACATAATAATTAACAGATAATGAAGCTGAATTTGCAAAAGCCCATCGTCATTTTCGACCTTGAGACAACAGGGCTCGACTTGGTGAACGACAGGATTATACAAATATCATACATAAAGGTGCACCCAGACGGAAAGGAAGAACGCCACAATCATATCATAAATCCGGGAAAGCCTATCCCGCAGATGGTAACAGACCTTACAGGACTGTCAGACAGCGATGTAGCGGACAAGCCTAAATTCAAGGATATAGCAACAAACCTCGCCAACGACTTTACCGGATGCGATTTCGCCGGATTCAATTCAAACCATTTCGACATTCCGATGCTTGCTGAAGAGTTCTTGCGCGCAGGGGTAAACTTCGACTTTTCAAAATGTCGCCTGATAGACGCACAGACTATATTCCATAAAATGGAGCGCAGAAACCTTGCCGCGGCATATAAGTTCTACTGCGGACGTTCCATGGAGGATGATTTCGAGGCACACCGCGCAGATCAGGACACTGAGGCTACTTACAGGGTACTGATGGGACAACTCGACAAATATAATCCGGAAACCGAAGAGGATCCGGAACGCAGGCTTTACAACGATATGGATTTCCTTGCAGAGTTTTCCAGGCAGAACCAGAATGTCGACTTTGCCGGACGGATTGTATGGGCAGACGCAAAGGATGCCAACGGCAAGCCCGTCATGGATGCCGACGGGAATCCTGTGAAGGTAGAGGTGTTCAACTTTGGAAAACACAAGGGAGAAACCGTTGCAAGCGTGCTGCGATACGATCCGGGATATTATAGCTGGATTCTCTCTGGAGACTTTACATACAACACCAAGCAGGTGCTGACACGTATAAGGCTCAAGGCAAGTAAGTTCATGTAACAAAGACATTATGCTAAAAGGCAAAAAGATAGTATATGGTATAACAGGCTCGATCGCTGCATATAAAGCCTGTTATACCATTCGTGGATTAATCAGGCAAGGTGCGGAAGTGCAGGTTGTAATAACACCTGCCGGAAAAGAGTTCATCACCCCGATAACACTGTCCGCACTCACACACAAACCGGTAGTAAGCGAATTTTTCTCACAACGCGACGGCACATGGAACAGTCATGTGGATCTGGGATTATGGGCTGATGCCATGCTTATCGCTCCATGCACAGCGGCAACCATCGGCAAGATGGCACACGGAATAGCCGACAATATGCTCATCACGACATACCTGTCGATGAAAGCACCTGTATTCATAGCTCCGGCCATGGATCTCGACATGTACGCACACCCTTCCACACAGAACAATCTCAATATACTGCGTTCATACGGCAACCGCATCATAGAGCCGGAAAGCGGATTCCTTGCCAGCGGTCTTGAAGGAAAAGGACGCATGGAGGAGCCCGACCGTATCGTGGAAACACTCAGCAGCTTCTTTGATACGAAAGAACAGGCACGGCAGTCATCCCTGAAGGGAAAGAGAATAATGATTACGGCTGGTCCGACCTACGAGAAGATAGATCCGGTAAGATTCATCGGCAACTATTCAAGCGGGAAAATGGGATTTGCCATCGCCGAAGAGTGTGCGGAAAGAGGAGCCGAAGTAATACTGATTGCCGGACCGGTAGCTTTAAAGACCTCAAATCGGAACATACACCGCACGGACGTTGAAAGTTGCGAACAGATGTACCGGGCTGCCATCGGGGCATTTAAAGATTGCGATGCCGCAATACTATGCGCGGCCGTGGCCGACTTCATGCCGGCAGAGGTGGCTGAAAGAAAAATAAAGAGAGAGAAAGAAGACCTTGTAATACGTCTGCAACCCACTCACGACATTGCCGCACAGCTCGGCAAGATGAAAAAGGCCAACCAGAAACTTGTCGGCTTCGCACTTGAGACAAATGACGAGGAAAACAATGCAAAGGGCAAGCTCGAACGCAAGAACCTCGACTTTATCGTGCTTAACTCACTGCGTAACGAAGGCACATGCTTCCGTTCTGACGAGAACATGATAACGATTCTGTCAAAGAACAGCAGGAAAAAGTTTCCTAAGAAAAGCAAGGCCGAGGTAGCGAAAGACATCGCCGATGAACTGGAACATGCCTTAGGATAATAAAAACAATCACATTTTTATATATGAAACAACGCATTATATACATCATCGTTATGGTGCTTGGGGCTGTTTTCGTCTCCGGTACGGCAACGGCACAGGAACTTCAGGCCAAGATAAACATCAACCACAGCAAAGTGGGAGTAACAGATGTGGCAGTATTTGAGAATCTGCAGCAGACGATAGAACAGTTTGTAAACGAAAGGCAGTGGACTGACCTGCAGTTTCAGAATAACGAAAGGATAACATGCAGTTTCAACATAACCGTGAACAAATACGACAAGACAACCAATTTGTTTGAATGTTCGGCAATGATACAGGCCAACCGTCCGGTATACAATTCACAATATAACACCATACTGTATAACAACCGCGATGCGGACTTCAACTTCGAGTTTGCACAGTTTGACCAGCTTAATTTCAATGAGGAGACCGTCGACAACCAGCTGACCGCGCTTTTTGCCTATTATGCCTATCTCATAATCGGCCTCGACCTCGACTCCTTTTCACCGCAAGGCGGTACAGACATACTGCAAAGATGCCTTAACCTGGTGAACAATGCCCAGAACCTGCAATTCACAGGATGGAAAGCCTTTGATAACAGCCGAAACCGGTTTGCCATCATCAACGATTATATGGACGAGAGCATGAAGCCTTTCCGAAAACTCCAATACGACTATTACCGCAACGGACTGGACGAAATGGCAGGCAATGCGGAACGCGGACGGACCAACATCACAACCGCAATTGAGGAAGACCTCAAAAAAGCACATGAGGACAAACCGCTGAGCATGCTTCCACAGATATGGACAGACTATAAAAAAGATGAGATCGCCAATATATATAAAGGTAAAGGCACTCAAAAGGAAAAAGAATCGGTATTTGAAATCATGATGGGAATAAACGCATCACAAAGCACCTCATGGAACAAAATAAAGGAATAGACAATGCTTAGACAACTATATATCAGAAACTATACCCTGATAGAGAAACTCGATGTAGGATTTGAAAACGGCTTTTCTGTCATAACAGGTGAGACAGGTGCGGGAAAAAGCATCATACTCGGTGCGATAGCACTGCTGCTTGGACAGCGCGCAGACTCCAAGGCCATAAAAAAAGGAGCGGACAAATGTGTGATAGAGGCTCATTTCGACCTGTCTAAATATGGTATGCAACCATTTTTTGAACAAAACGACATTGAATATGACGACACAGACTGCATCATAAGACGCGAACTGACAGCATCCGGCAAAAGCAGGGCGTTCATCAATGACACACCGGCATCGCTTTCGCTCCTTAAAGAACTCGGAGAACAGCTCGTAGACGTACATAGCCAGCATAAGAACCTGTTGCTTGGAAAACAAGACTTCCAGCTTGATGTCGTAGACATAATCGCCGCCGATACAAATGAAATCACCGCTTACCGGAAAGCTTTCACGGACTATAAGGATGCAAGCGCAAGACTTGAAAGGATGAAAGAGGAAATCGAGCAGAACAGAATAAATGCCGATTTCCTTCAATTCCAGTTTGACGAGCTTGACAATGCCCGCCTCACAGACGGAGAACAGGAAGAACTCGAACAGAAAACCACGGCGATGAGTCATACAGAGGATATAAAGACAGCTCTGTATGAGACCGACTCCTCGCTTTCACAGGACGGTTCAGGAGCTGTAGACAGCGTAAAGACAGCGGCAAACGCCATAAACGGCATTGCAGACATCATGCCGGAAGCAAAGGCTCTTTACGAAAGGCTTGACAGCTGCTACATAGAACTGAAGGATATCTCCGGAGAAGTAAGTTCGATGCTCGAAAATGTCGCATTCGATCCTTCCGAACTTGACTCGATGAACAACAGGCTTGACAAGCTGTACGACCTGGAAAAGAAATACCGATGTGAGAGCGTTGCGGCTCTCATACAGGAACGGGAAAGCATAAGAACAAGGTTGGATACAATCGAGAACAGCGGTTTCATGCTGAAAGAGACTGAAGACGAAGTGAATAGGCTCAGAGATATATGCTCGCAGAAGGCCGGCATTCTGACAGAAATGCGCAAGAAAGCCTCCGCAAAGATAGAGACACACCTTCTCGACAACCTCGCATCACTCGGAATGCCCAATGCAGTGTTCAGAATCATACTCGAGCCATGCCCGTTCAATGCAAACGGTGCAGACAAAGTCGCCTTTATGTTCTGTGCAAACAAAAACGGAACCATACAGCCGATATACCAAGTGGCATCGGGAGGTGAGATAGCGCGTGTGATGCTTTCGCTGAAAGCCATGATAAGCGGAGCGGTGAAGCTCCCGACTATAATTTTCGATGAGATAGACACGGGCGTAAGCGGAAAAATAGCAGAGAAGATGGCATATATAATGCAACAGATGGGCGAAAACAACAGGCAGGTTATCAATATAACCCATCTGCCGCAGATTGCCGCGCTCGGAAAGAACCATTATAAAGTACTTAAAGAAGATACTCCCGACGGGACGGTCAGCCACATGCTCAGACTCTCACAACAGGAGCGCATCAACGAGATTGCACAGATGCTGAGCGGAAGCGACGTGACGGAAGCGGCAATAAACAACGCCAGAGAGTTCTTGAAACTATAAGACATATCAAAACAGTATGAAACGATTTATATTATTATCACATGCCCTACTTGCATGTGTCATCATTATCGCACAGCCTTCATGGACAAAGAAGACGGCAAAATCATTATTCACCCTTAAGACATTCAATGCGGACGGAAGCCTCATCGGAAACTCATACGGCTTTTTCATCAGCACGGACGGAAAGGCAATAAGCTGCTTCACACCGTTTAAGGGAGCATCCAAAGCCGTCATCATAGACGCACAGGGCAAGGAAAGTCCAGTGGAATGCATCATAGGGGCCGACGATACATACGATGTTGCAAAATTCCAGGTAAGCATAAAACGCTCCATACCAGTTCCTGTTTCAACATCCGCAGCTGACAACGGTGCAAAGATATGGATTCAGCCATATTCCGTAAAAAAGTCGCTCCCTGCAACAGGCGGAAGCGTGAGCCGCAAGGAGACATTCATGACCGGACATACATATTACACCTTAAGCGTCGATGCGCCTGAAAACTCTGCCGGACTGCCTGCACTGAACGACAACGGTGAGGCTATAGGTGTCATACAGGCAGACAACAGCAAGTCCGGGACAGGATTTGCCGTTGACGCAGGATTTGCCGCCGGCATGGCTGTAAACGGACTGAGCATCAACGATGCCACACTGAAAAGCACATTGATAAAAACAGCCCTGCCCGACTCGCTTGACCAGGCCATACTCACAATGTATGTAGCCTCGTCAATGCCAGACACGGCAAAGTATAAGGAAATTATCAGCGACTTCATTGCCAAATTTCCACAGGCTCCGGACGGTTATATGTCAAGAGCACAGATGGAGGCCAACACCGACAACTTCGACGATGCTGCAAAGGATATGGAAAAAGCCCTCGAACTGGCAGAAAAGAAAGACAACGTCCACTACAACTATGCACAGATGATTTTCCGCAAAGAACTGACAAAGTCAGAGATTCCATACAGAAAATGGAGTCTCGACATGGCTGCCGAACAGGCGGAAAAGGCTTTCAGCATAAATCCGATACCTGTATACAGACAGCTTAAAGGCGAGATTCTGTTCACAAGGAAAAAATACGATGAGGCATACAACATCTATAAACAGCTTATAGACAGCGGAACAAAAACAGCGGAAATGTATTACGAGGCATCACAATGCAAACTGATGCTGAAAGACTCCACTGCAATGCTTGCCCTGCTCGACAGTGCGGTAAATACGTTCAGCAAACCGTACCTGAAAAACGCGGCACCGTATATCCTGGCACGGGCACAGGCAAACATCGAAGCCGGAAACTACAGGCCGGCCGTATACGACCTGAATGAATATGAGAAACTTATGAAAACAAAGGTCAACGACCGCTTCTACTACATACGCCATCAGGCCGAAATAGGCGGACGGATGTTCCAGCAGGCTCTATCCGACATAACAACGGCAATAGCCATGGCGCCCGACAACACCGTATACTATGCAGACAAGGCCTCGCTCGAAATAAGGGTCGGCATGTATGACGAAGCCGCTGCAACGGCTGCAAAGAGTATCGCCGCCAACGCTTCCGAAAGCGACGGATATCTTTTCCTCGGACTTGCCCAGTGTCTGAAAGGCAATAAGGAAGAAGGCATAAAGAACCTGATCAAGGCAAAGGAACTCGGCGACACACAGGCACAAGGACTCATAGAAAAGTATTCGAAGTAATATTAGTATATTGTCAAGGATGCACCGTAAAATATGACATCCTTGACAATATTTTTATCAGAAAGGCACCGGACCACCGGCAAACGGGTCATATCCCTCAGGCAGTCCGCCCATATCAGGACTTGACGAATCAGTACCGTTGATTCTCGAACCCATAATCTCTCCGCCACCGGTCTGTGCCACAGGTTTGAAACGTGAATCCTCAGGATTCTCGAATCTTGTAAACTCACTGCGGAACGTAAGCAGTACATCTCCCGTGGCACCTTTACGGTGCTTGGCTATTATTATCTGGGCCATGCCATGTAGATCACGCCCCTGCTCATCCTGAAATATACGGTAATATTCCGGGCGATGAACAAACAATACCATGTCCGCATCCTGCTCTATGGCTCCCGACTCACGCAGATCGCTCAGCTGCGGACGTTTTCCCTCTGCTCCCTCACGCGACTCGACACCACGGTTCAACTGACTGAGCGCAAGAATAGGAATGTCAAGCTCCTTTGCCAGTCCTTTCAAAGAACGTGATATTACGGAAACCTCCTCCTGTCGGCTGCTGAACCTCATTCCGTTGGCGTTCATCAGCTGCAGATAGTCAATCATTATAACTTTCACACCGTGTTCCCTCACAAGACGGCGTGCCTTTGTCCTCAGCTCAAACACCGAAAGTCCAGGAGTATCGTCCACATAAAGCGGCGCTCCGATGAGTGAGTTCATACGCTTGTCAAGCCTCTCCCACTCGTCCGGCTGCAGCTGTCCGTTAAGAATCTTGCTGCCGGGTATCTCGCAACAGTTGGAAATAAGACGGTTCACGAGCTGCACATTGCTCATTTCAAGTGAGAAGAACGCCATCGGCACCTGATAGTCGGCCGCAATATTCTTGGCCATAGACAAGGCAAACGACGTCTTTCCCATGGCAGGACGGCCGGCTATGATGACAAGGTCGCTGGCCTGAAGGCCGCTGGTGATGTCGTCAAACTTGTTATATCCCGTAGGCACCCCTGTAAGACCACCCTTGTTTGCCGCAGCTTTCTGGATTACATCCACGGCATTCTTTATGACGGGGTCTATCTGGGTATAGTCTTTCTTCATGTTGCGCTGCGAGAGTTCAAACAGAGACCCCTCGGCCTCCTGCATCAGCTCGTCGATGTCGGAAGTCTCATCGAGAGCCTTCGTCTCTATAACGCTGGCAAACGATATGAGTTGGCGTGCAAGAAACTTCTGGGCTATTATGCGCGCATGATATTCTATATTTGCAGACGAGGCCACCCTCGATGACAGCTCTGAAATATATACCGGACCTCCCACCGCATCGAGCTTTCCGTCCTTGGCAAGCTGGTCGGTTATTGTAAGCACATCTATCGGCTTCTCGTCAAGACTCAAGGTGCGCACGGCAGAATATATCATCTGATTTCTCGGCTCATAGAAACTTTCCGGATAAAGTATCTCGCACACTACAGCGTATGCGTCCTTATCTATCATAAGGGCACCGAGCACGGCCTTTTCCACATCTAAAGCCTGTGGCTGAATGTGTCCGTAAGTGCTGTCTACCGGTATTGTCTTGCCTGTCTTACTGGTCTTGTTGTTCTCTCTTGCCATTTTCTGATATTTATTTAACGGCGCAAAATTAATAAAATAAAAACGAAAAACTAAAAACACCGGATGTTTTTCTTGTTGTCATCCGGCAACACGGTGTTCTTTGCACAAGCCTTATTTCATAAACGGACTGAGCAAAGCCATCAGATCGGCTTTCGACATGGCTCCGCTCTGGCGATACAAGACTTCCCCTTTGCGGAAAAGCATCAGCGTGGGCACAGACTGTATCCGATAGGCAGCGGATATGTCGCCATGCTTGTCTACATCCACCTTAATGATTCTAATCCTGTCTCCAAGAGTCGCCTTCACCTGCTCCAGCACGGGATGCATCATCTTGCAAGGGCCGCACCATGTAGCGAAGAAATCCACCAATACAAGCTCGCCGCCTGATATCACGTCGTTAAAACTTTCCATTGTAATTATCTTTTAATATAACATATATAATAGTATGGCAATCTGCACCGCCATTATCGCGGGCACGCCATAGCGGAACTTCCAGTGCAGCGTTTTATGATGCCATACCTTCATACCGAGCCACGCTCCAAGACTTCCTCCGGCCACGGCAAACGCAAGCAGCGTGGCCTCCGATATGCGCCATAACTCCCTCTTTGCCTTAAATTTGTCGATGCCATAGACAATAAACGTTACGGCATTTACAACACACAGGCAGTAAAGCAGTGTCTCCATACTACAAGCTGAGTCTCACATCCTTGCCAAAGGGAGCCAACGACAACCGTGCCATCTTGAAATGCTGTTTCGCAAACGGTATGCCGATAATGGTGACAAACAGCAACACCCCGAAAGCGATATGCATAAGCCATGCCCAGAACCCGCCACAGACTATCCATAAAATGTTCAGCGGAATACGGATGCAACCTACCGGGCTTTCCGTATCCTTTACCTCTGCGCCAAACGGCCACAGACACAGCATGCCTATCTTCAACGTCTGCAATGCCACCGGAATGCCCACAATGGTTAATGCCATTGCTATGCTTCCGGAAAAATATCCTATGGCGGCTTCAAGACCTCCGAAGACCCACCATAGCAGATTACCTATTATATTCATACAAGACTTTAATTGCCTGCAAAGGTAATCAAATATCCGAAAAATATCCATACTCTTATCAAGAGTTTTCCTTTTTATAAGCTTTTGGCTACGCAAATACATTTATTATAGGCCAAATGCCTGTTTTTATCCGGTTTGTTGCGGTTTTTCCTAAGATTTTGCTTAATTTTGTCTTCATTGATTAACTGTATGACATGCTAATTGCACATAACTATATAAAGAATACAATATGATAAACTTTCCGATAGCTAAAATAAATCTCGGGCTGAACATCACGGGAAAACGCGATGACGGCTACCACAATCTGGAAACCGTATTCTATCCCGTGCCGATAAAGGACGCCCTTGAAATACATCCTATGGACGATGCCTTTCCGTCTGCCTATGACTGCGACCTTAAAGTAACAAACATCCCAATAGAAGGCGATGAACAAAAAAATCTTGTCGTAAGGGCCTACAGGCTGCTTGCCGAAACCTACAGCCTGCCGCGCATACATGCACATTTATATAAAGGAATACCCACTCAGGCCGGTATGGGCGGCGGTTCGAGCGACTGCGCATACATGATACGCCTGCTCAACGAAAGTTTCTGTCTTGGAATGTCTGAAGATGAAATGATATGCCACGCGGCAAAACTCGGTGCCGACTGTCCGTTCTTCATCCTCAGCCGGCCGGCATACGCCGAGGGCATAGGCGAACAGCTGTATCCCATAGACCTCGACCTCGTAGGATGGCACATCGGTGTAGTGCGTCCCGACATTCCCGTATCCACAAAAGAGGCTTTCTCGCTTGTAAAACCGTGCCCTCCGGCATGCAACTGCCGCGACATCGTGGCACAGCCGGTGGAGACATGGCGCGACAAGCTTGTTAATGACTTCGAGAAAAGCGTGTTTGCCCTGCATCCTGAGATTGGCCTGATAAAGGAACGGCTCTACTCTTTGGGAGCCATATATGCGGCAATGAGCGGAAGCGGCAGCAGCGTGTTCGGACTGTTCAGAGACAGCATAGAGCTTAAGGAAGAATTCCCCGACATGTTTACATTCACCTGCAGGCTGTGATTATGGAAAGCAGGAAAAAAGAAGAGGATGATGTGTCAAAACTAAAATGATTATTCCGAAAGGTCGCAAATTGTAACTATAACATCTAAAAGGGTCGTATCAAACTCCATATTGAGTAATGATATGACCCTTTCTTTAGTCTTTTAGGATGTTCTAATTTCAAGTTAAAAGTTTATTTTCTTAAAAATTGAGTTTTGGCACACGCTCAGAGAAAGAGAGGATGTGGAAGCATTAGGCGTATATGCAAATGAAAACGCTCATCCACGGTGTAGGGACATGCCTTTGGCATGTGTCTGTCGGTGAACATCCCCATATCCCGATTAATTATACGCGCTTGACACATCGCAAAGCGATGTCCCTACTTGTGGAAAGAGGGGGATGTGCCTTAGTTTTGACACAACCTCCTTTGAGTAAAGTATACAATACTTCAGGATAAAATCACTCCTCGTCAAGTGATGTGAGTTTTCAAATTTATATTTTGAATTTATGGAGTAACGTTATAAATTTGATGATGTTGAATACTGAATATAAATTTGATCTTTATCCCAACAGATGTTCAAGCAATACCTTTACACCTATTAATATAAGTATGATGCCACCGATAAGCTCAGGCTTAATCTTACGCGCTATTACACGACCGAAACTTATCCCAAGAAAGTTTCCAACTATACCGAAACAGAAAGAAACCACGCCAATCACCGTCAACGGAAATAATAACTCTGACAGACTGCCGTATCCCGTACATACAAAAGATATTCCAACGGCAAGGGCGTCTATACTCGTGGCCACGGCAAGCATCAGCTGCGTGCGCAACCGTTCCGGACGGAAGTTATGCTCCTCCTCAGGCCCAAAAGCCTCCTTTATCATGTTGCCGCCAATGAACGCAAGCAGGATAAATGCTATCCAATGGTCGAAAGGCTCGATATAATCACGGAAGAAAATCATGCCAAGCCATCCGAACAACGGCATGACAGCCTGAAACAAACCGAACAGGACACTCATACGCAGAACCACCCGCCATAATGCCCTTCGCGTAATCACACCACTGACAATGGACACGGTGAAACAGTCCATGGCCAACGCGACAGAAAGAAAAAGAATATCAAATAAACTCATAATGCGGATGCAAAGGTATATATAAATAACGAAATACTGCTTTTATGACGCAACCTTTTGAAGCTTTATAATAATAATACGCACAAAATCCGTATCTTTGCATAAGATAGGCAGCACCTCAGCAATCTAAAGCAAGCTTCATTGCATTCGGTTTGCACTATCTTTGCATAAGATAGGCGGCACCTCAGCAATCTAAAGCAAGCTTCATTGCATTCGGTTTGCACTATCTTTGCATAAGATAGGCGGCACCTCAGCAATCTAAAGCAAGCTTCATTGCGTTCGGTTTGCACTGTCTCTACAGAATAATCTATAAAAATAAAACAAAAATGAATAATAAGGCATATATTCTGGCTATGGCGTTCTCGGTATTGGCTACATCCGCAATACCCATGATGGCACAGAAAAAGAAAACAAAGCTACAAAAACGGGAAAACTACGAATTCACATTCGACCTTCCCCGGTATGTCGAACAACTGAAACAGGAACTGACCTACCCCATGGCATGGGGAAACAGTCCTGTAAAGAACTTCGGTAAATGGAAAAAAACCGCCAGGGCAAAAGTTCTCGAATGCATGATGACTCCTCCTATGAAGGCAAAAAACTTCGACATGAAGGTCATAGCCGAGGAAAAGCGAGACGGATACACAGCAAGGAAAATAGAACTCAACATCAATGCCTATTCACGCATAACGGCATATCTGCTGATTCCCGACGGCAAAGGCCCGTTTCCCGCAGTAAACGCCCTGCACGATCATGGCGGACATCTATATATCGGTAAGGAAAAGATGATACGTCCGTTCGATGTAGACACGGCAGTGGTAAACGATGCCGACCGCTGGGCCGCACAGCTTTACGAAGGGCAATATGTGGGCGACTATCTTGCACGAAACGGATACGTGGTGTTCTCCGCTGATGCACCGATGTGGGGAGAACGCGGACGCGAAGAAGGGGTAGACCGCAGCAAATATGACATTATTGCAGGAAACATGATGATGCTCGGACGTGACCTTTCGGCATTCATGACATACGACGACATATATGCCACGGAATTTATGGCAACATTGCCTGAGGTGGACAAAAAGCGCATCGGATGTATGGGATGTTCTATGGGAGCATACCGTGCATGGATGCTTTCTGCCCTTTCCGACAAGATAAAGGCAGGAGCCTCTGTATGCTGGATGGTAACCACCGATGTACAGATGTCTGTGAAAGACAAGAAAAGGGAATACGGAGGATTCGCCAACTGTATCCCTGCCCTGCGCCAATATCTCGACTATCCACACATAGCAAGTCTGGCATGCCCGAAACCGATGCTGTTCATCAACGGAACAAAAGACCATCTGTTCCCCATTGACGGGGTGCAGAAGGCTTTCGGAATAATGCACGACACATGGAAAAGCCAAAACGCGGATGACAACCTGAACACCGAGATATGGGAAGTTCCACACTCTTGCGGAAAAGAGCTTCAGGAGAGAGTATTAAAGTTCCTGAACACTCACCTGTAATAACATAATATTCATAAACCATCATTTATGCAGATAGCTATTATCGGAGCCGGTGCATCAGGATGCTTTGCAGCGATAAACATAAAAAGAATGATGCCGCAGGCTGTTGTGACAGTGTATGAGAGCGGAAACCGTGCGCTGGCAAAAGTGGCGGTAACGGGAGGCGGACGCTGTAATCTGACGAACTCTTTTGCCGAAGTGAAGAATATGGATAGTGTATATCCTCGCGGAGGCAGACTCATGAAGAAGCTTATGCACTGGTTCAACCACAACGACACCTGCAAATGGTTTGAAGCCAATGGCGTGAAGCTCACGACACAGGATGACCAATGTGTGTTTCCAGCGTCGCAGAATGCAATGGAAATTGTCAGCACACTGCTGAGAATGATGAACAGGGAAGAAGTAGCACTGAAAACCACGCACCGTGTAGCCTCAATAACACCGTCATGCAATGAAGATGGAGATACAGGCGACCCCCCTACAAGAAATGGCTATTTGATAAGTTTTTCCGACAGCACAAACAAACCGGCATTTGCCGATATCGTGGTAGTAGCCACAGGCGGCAGTCCACGCCGAAACGGACTCTCCTTCCTGAACAGCCTGAACCTCAAGTTCGTAGAGCCCGTACCATCGCTATTCAGCCTCTGTCTGGATGACAACACGCTAAAAAAACTCACCGGCACCGTAATAAAAAACGCGACAGTATCGCTTACCGGCACTAAGTTCCGCGCCTCCGGTGCCTTGTTGATAACACATTGGGGAGTAAGTGGTCCTGCAATACTAAAACTGTCATCGTATGCAGCACGCCATCTATACGAAAACGGCTATAAGGCGACAATATCCATAAACTGGACCGGAGACAAGAAAGAGAACGACATGGCGGGATATCTTGGTGAGACAGCTGTGAGGAATCCGCAGAAACAACTGCAAAGCATATATCCGACATACCTGAACAGTAGGTTATGGACATATATTATATGCGGTTGCGGACTGAATCCGGAAATACGATGGGCCGATCTCGGACGTAAAAGCTACAACAAACTCGCATCCGCACTCACGAATACAGTGTTGACCGTTAACGGGAAAAACCGATTTAAAGATGAATTTGTAACATGCGGAGGTGTTGCTCTTGACAATATCAACCCATCAACACTTGAATGCCGCAACCATCCCGGAATATTTTTCACCGGTGAAGTGCTCGACATAGACGCCATAACCGGCGGATTCAACCTCCAGGCAGCATGGACCACAGGCTATATTGCGGCAACGGCAATAAGCGGACGTTAAGATTCTATGATGCTACACCGTTTTCTTTGCCGGAATGCCCAAAGTACGGTAGACAAGCACACGGGCTTCCATAGAAAGTGTGACAGTGAAGGAATTGCCTGTCGCCTCGTTCAGTGTACCTTGCCACCAGGCTGTCAATTGCCTGTTGCAAATGGGCCATCGCAGACCTGAAGTGGAAATCGTTCCTGAAGGAGAGAGCGAGAAAAGCGATACCTGCATGCCCGGACTGCTGCAGAGTGTCGACGTTTTTAGAAGCGGTGTAAAAAGTCCGTAGTCCGAAAGCATCTCGATTCTTCGGAAAAGAGCGGCATGTTCCATCAGCAATGAGATATTCCCTAACGTATGGTCTTCACGCAACCCTGTAGCCCCCATGATCAAGACTTCCTGCTGACCGGACCGGCAGGCAAACAGGATGGACTTTGTAAGGTCGTTTATCTCCTGGTCTTCCACAAGATGTATACGGTCGGAATACATATTTCGAAAACGGGACGGAAGGCTGTCAAGGTCTCCTACGATGGCAGTAGGGGTTATACCAGCCTTGTCTAATGCAGCTACAACCCCGTCACAGGCTATGACGACAGAGGCCTGACGCAACAGATTCAGAGAAACGGCTGTTTGTGGAAAACTGCCGTTTGCCATGATTACACAGTTATAAGGTGCTATCATTTTTTCTTATTCCTTTATTTTTCCATGTATATAATCCTACAACCGCCAATATGGCATAGCAAATATATAGAAACACTGTGGGATAAAGCCCGCGCTGATAATAAATACATACGGAGACACCGTTTACAACAATCCACAAAATCCAATGCTCGATTATGCGCCTGGCCAACATCCATGTGGCCACAATCCCGACTGCTGTCGTAAAAGCATCGCCAACCGGCACAGGTGAGTCTGTGAAATGATGTAAGACGTTGTATAGCAGGACGAACAGGATAGCAATGGAAAACAGCACCGTCACTAAAATACGTGATGTAAGGTGGCTATATACGATTTCTTTATATGTGGATGACGTCGCTTCAGATGCCACATATCTTTTGTTTTGTGTCCATTGCAGAAAGCCATATACACTGATGACCACATAATAGATATTCAGCCACATATCCGCATATATCCTGGAACGGAAAAAGACAAATACATAAACAAGAGAGGTCAGAAAACCGACCACCCACATGGCACGGTGCTGCCTGATTTCCAAAAACAGGTAAAGCAGACCGCTCAAAACACCGAAAATTTCCAATATCCGTTCCAACTCTTACACCTTATTTTATGACAACAAACAGATTATCCAATCTCTGTCATTTTCATTCCAATACATCTGCCAGCCGGTCAAAACTGTCTATGATATAATCCGCATCCGCAAGTTCCTCAAGCGTGCCGTTCCCGTATGTAACACCACAGGCCTTCACACCGGCATTATGTGCCATCTGTATGTCATACAACGCATCACCTACCACAAGGGCATTCTCTTTTGACGTACCTGTGAGTTCAAGAATCTTCAAAACCATATCCGGAGAAGGCTTGGAGTGTTCTACATCATTGGCCGATACGATATGCGACACATAAGGCTCAAGCCCCATCTCACTGACAAACCCGACAAGACTGTCACGCCCGCGACTGCTCGCAATAGTGACCGTATATCCCATGGAGTGCAACCGCATTATCGTCTCTCCAACCCCAGGAAACATACTGACCGTTCCCGGAACATTATTCTTCATGAACAGTTTGGTATATACGGCCTCGCATCGTTTTCCTGTTTCGTCATCCATAGGTATCAGCCGCATGAAACTCTCACGCAACGGCAGTCCTATCATACCGGCACATTTTCCTGCCTCACACACCGGCAAGCCAAGCTCGGCCATCGTTGCCTGCATGGTATCCACTATCAGCGAACGGCTGTCACCGAGCGTTCCGTCGAAATCCAATATCAATGTCTTCATCCCTGCAAGTATATATAATAATTTGTAATTATCTCCCGTTACGGCCTGTCGTGCCGGCAACAGCCCACGGAATATGGCGCGACATCAAAAGCCCGGCAAACGTCAAAGCCCCGTTGAGCATAAGCAACTCATATCCAAAGGTGTATCCTAAACTGCCTTTTGCCCATCTTTCTATAATGAAACACAACACCGGTGACATAACCGCCACGTATGGCACAAGTCTGTCACCGACCTTTCCGCCCGCAAACAATCCGTATGCAAACATTCCGAGCAACGGACCGTACGTATAGGAGCAAAGTATATATATGGCATCAATGACACTCGTTGAGTTCATCATCCGGAAAAAAAGAATAAACACGACAAACATAACGCTTATTCCGAAATGTGCCATACGACGCAGACGTACGTCATCCGGCCTGCGGCATATATCCACACAGAAACTCGTGGTCATCGATGTAAGCGCAGAGTCGGCCGAACTGAACGAAGAAGCCACAACACCTATCGTGAACAGCACCACAACCGCAACTCCCAAGTCACCGGTGGCGGCAAACATTGGCAGAAGCTCATCGCCCGAAAGCGAAAGCGCCTCATCCCCTTGTCCGGCAAGAAATACCAGCAACACCCCAAGGGAAAGAAACAGCAGATTCACAGGCACAAAGGCAAACCCGTAGGTACACATGTCTTTCTGTGCCTCACGCAATGTCTTGCATGTGAGGTTTTTCTGCATCTTATCCTGGTCAAGTCCCGTCATTACCACAACTATAAACATACCGCTTATGAACTGCTTCCAGAAATTTCCCGTAGACATCCAGTCATCAAAAACAAAAATACGGCTCATGTCCGATGCGGCAACAGCCTTTGCAGCATCGGAAGCCGTCATATTCATGGAATGAGCTACATTAACGATGATTAGTATCAGTGCAAGAAGCATGCATAGGGTCTGAACCGAATCGGTCCACACAAGAGTTTTCACTCCACCGCTGCGCGTATACAGCCAGATAAGTGCCACCATGCACACAACCGTAACAGGAAATGCCATACCTATTCCGTCGAAGACAAACCTCTGGAGAATGATGCATACCACATAAAAACTGACAGCGGCTCCCGACATCTTCGACAACAGGAAGAAACATGCCCCCGTCATGTAAGAACGCTCACCGAGCCTGTGGCCGAGATAAGCATATATCGAAGTAAGGTTCATCCTGTAATAAACTGGCAGAAGAATAAACGCCACGGCAAAATATCCGGGAATAAATCCCATGCAGGTCTGAAGATACGTCATGTCTGACTTCAACACCATTCCCGGCACGGAAACAAATGTGACACCGCTGACCGACGCGCCCACCATTCCAAAAGCCACCATATACCATGGCGACTTTCTCTCTGCCATATAGAACGTTGCATTTGTGGCATTTGCCGAGGTTATCCTGCTCACCGCAAATATCACACAGAAATAAACTATAAGAGTAATAATTATTATCATAAAACCATATCTGAAACATTAAGAGCAAAAACCGGAACAGCTCATCACTGATCCGGATTCTCTACATATCCCTGATATTCTTCAGCAAGCGCACTCATCACCGAGTCATAACTCTGCCGCATCACAGCCTGAATATTGTCAGAACCCTTGCTCACAGGATAAATAGGCTGATGAACGGTAAGCTTCAGCGGATGCCATTCAACAAATTTTCCGTCACGCATACGTGGCATCACATTGAAAGAACCGTTTATCGTAAGCGGCACTACCGGCAACTGCAGTTCATCGGCAAGTGCAAAGGCTCCACGACGGAACAGTCCCATGTGGCCGGTAAACGTCCGCGCCCCCTCAGGAAATACCACTACGCTCATGCCTCCGTCAGACAATGTGCGGCGGGCGGCATCATAAGTGGCCTTCACCTTACCCGGCCCGCGCTTGTCTACAAATATCTGATGGCTCTTCTTGCAGGCATAGCCCACGAAGGGCATCTTGCTCAGCTGATGCTTCATCATCCACTTGAAATTACGGTTAAGATAACCATATATAAGAAAGATGTCAAAAGCTCCCTGATGGTTGGCAACGAAAACATAGCTCTGCCCTTTCTCAAGATTTTCCCTGCCCTCAACAGTAACGGGCAGAAAGAAGATACGCACCATTATCTTAGACCAAAAATGACCGGGATAGTAGCCCCAGAAATGACCGCCGAACAATATGCTGCCCACACTTGTGAGAACAGCGGTAAGCACAGTAGCCACAAGCGCCACAGGCAATGCTATTACTATCTGATACAGTCTGTACAGGTATTTCATATCATATAACTTATATAAAAAACAAATTATCTCTTCTTATGCAATGTTATGACGACAATCTCTCCGGGCACTCCGAACCTGAACGGAATAAAGCCGCCCAATCCTGTGCTGACATTGATTGCACATCCGTCTTTATAATACATCCCGCCCCATTCATCATACATGAGCGATGCAGGAGACCATCCGCACAATGCGAACTGCATGGCATGGGTATGACCGCTCAATGTAAGCTGCGGCTTCAGCCTGCCTTTCATTATCAGGGCATCCCATGCCGTAGGGTCATGCTGGAGCATTATCACGAAATCGCCTTGCGACACACCGTTGAGTGTCTTTGCCAGATTGCCGCGCCGGTGGTCCGGCTTTTTCGTTCCCCAATTCTCCATGCCGGCAATCACGATGGAGTCAGCACCGCGTCTTACCGTGATATTCTCATTTCTGAGCAACTTCCACATCATTGCCTGCTCCTGTAACCTCACAGTCTCATCGCAATTGGCCGCCTTAACGGAATCGGAAGCATTTATATAATTGGCATAATCATGATTACCAAGTACTGAAACGACACCATCCGGAGCACTCAGCATACTAAGTGCGGCCGCATGGGGATAAATCTCATCAGGAGACATATTCTGAAGATCACCTGTAAATACTATCAGATCGGCCTTCTGCGCGTTCATGCATGCAATGGCATTACGCAAAAGATACTCGCGGCTTATATCGTATGTGCCAACATGCGCATCGGAAAAATGCACTATACGGTAGCCGTCAAAAGCTTCAGGCAAATCGGAAGAACAGAAATCCACATGACGCACATCAAGTTTCTGAAACCCCGTAGTAGTTCCCCATATAAGAATAAAGATCTCTACCGCAGAAACAAAGAATCCGACAATATTGCCGAAATTATGACGTGTATGAAATAGTTTCTGCGCTCCCCACCCTGCAACGGAACACAGCATAAAAAGCAGTTTCGGGATAACGGTTATAGCCAGCACAAACAGATACTTATTCAAAACTGTCACATCGGCCGGAGCAAAGTCTTTGGCACATGAAAGCACCACCGTGGCAACAATCATCATCACAGACGGTATCCACCACAGAAGCCTCATCTGCCATTTCAACCGGAAATAACGACATAGATACCTCCTGTCGATATAAATATCGGAAAGAAGTATTGCCAAAAGTATCGGTATGAGTATTTTTGAAATCATTGTCTATTTTACTTGTTATTGTAAGTTTGAAGCAAGGAAGCACCGCATCATCCCCACCGGCACTCCACGCCTCGCTGCGTAATCTGAAAGTTGGTCGTCCCCGATCTTCCCCACCGTGAAATAACACGACTTAGGATGGGAAATCATCATCCCGCTGATACTTGCATGCGGCTTCATCGCCCCTGTAGACGTAAGACGTATGCCTATATCTTTCATTCCTGTCACATCGGAGAAGATGAAGTTCAGACTCTGGTCGGGCATCGACGGATATCCTACCGCCGGTCTTATTCCCTGATATTTCACGGCAAAAAGTTCTTCTTTCGTAAGGTTCTCATCCGGTGCATATCCCCAATACCGTTTTCTAACATCCTCATGCAGTTTCTCCGCAGCCGCCTCCGCCATGCGGTCGGCTATAAGCTGCATCATCATCCGCTCATATCCGTCGGACATAAAATCCGTTTCCATTCCAATATCCACCGTTGCGGCAAAAAGCCCAATATGATCGGTAACACCGTGAGATAAAGGACGGACGAAGTCTGCCAGACACAAAGAATGACCTCCTCCATATCCAGTCTGCTGCCTGAGCATCGGAAGCCTTGTACCGTCTTCTATTATAATGTCATCACCGTCACTGTTGGCATCACATAACATAAAAATAGTATGCGCGTGATATCTGCCGCTTATTGCAGACACGATTTCCTCCGCTTCCATGCGCAAACGCACCTGTTCAGTCTTGTCTTCCACTTGCCAGGCATGATAGAAATAAACCCAGTTGACATAAGGCAACAGTTCCTTAAGACAATAGCTGTTTTTCCTTTTCAACATCTGCAGCTTATCTTTTTCTGATGTCAGTTCTTTCTGAAAAGAATCTGTTCACCGATATAGCTCCTGTCCACGGTTCCTTCAGAATATACAGTATGTCCGTTGCATATAGTTCGTTCCACTTTCCAATTGAAAGTATGTCCCTCCAACGGGCTCCACCCACACTTGCTTTGTATTATATCCTTAGTAACCGTCCACGGTGCATCGGGACGCACAATGACGATATCTGCCTTATAACCGCTACGCAGATATCCGCGATGGCTAACTTCAAACAACCGTGCAGGATTATGGCACATAAGTTCAACAAGTCTCTCCACCGTAATCCCCCCCTCATCCACAAGCTGCAACATGGACGGAAGAGAGAACTGTATCATAGGCATTCCTGACGCAGCTTTGGCACATCCCCCCGCCTTCTGTTCCAACAGATGAGGCGCATGATCTGTGGCAACAACAGTTATACGTCCGTCGGCAAGGGCCTTGCGCAAAGCATCCCTGTCGGCAAGTGTCTTCACGGACGGGTTTACCTTTATCCTTGTTCCCAAGGTACCATAATCCGCATCTGAAAACAAAAGGTGTCCTACCACAGCCTCCGCTGTAATCCTTGGTTGTGATTCCCCGGGAGCAAAGAGACCCAGCTCCTTATCCGTAGAAAGATGGGCCACATGAAGCCTCGTACCGTGCTCACGAGCCATATTCACGGCACGCAACGTGCTTTGATAACAGGCTTCGGCACTTCTGATCTCCGGATGATGACTTACATCAGGATCCTCACCATACTTTTCCTTTGCCGATGCCATATTAGCATTTATAATACCCGTATCCTCACAGTGGACAACCACCGGAACACAGGCTTTCGAGAATATATCAGTAAGTGCCGAGTCACGGTCAACAAGCATATTGCCTGTAGACGAGCCCATAAAAAGCTTTATTCCCGGAACACGATGGACGTCAAGACAGCCGAATAACCCGACATTATCATTCGTCGCCCCGAAAAAGAAAGAATAGTTGACATGACTCTTCTCTGCTGCCAGCCTGAATTTATCGTCAAGTGCCTCAAGGGTTGTTGTGTTCGGCACAGTGTTCGGCATATCGAAATACGATGTGACCCCCCCTGCCGCGGCAGCGCATGTCTCACTTTCTATGTCAGCCTTGCCCGTAAGGCCCGGCTCACGGAAATGCACATGAGTGTCTATCACCCCCGGAAGAACGAAACAGCCCACGGCATCGATGATTTCATCATACGTTGCCCCGGGCATATCGTCTGCAATATATTCCCCGTCAATGGCTATGGAGCCGTTGACGGTCTTTCCCTCATTAACAATTTTGGCATTCTTTATCAGTATTCTCATATATTACACACATTAATATATTGAAGAACTATCAATACAGAAACATCTACGGCTGCACGTTATCCGAAGGTGCCGCCTGACTGTTGCTACCCGACAACGGCATATTATCAAAAGCACCACCCTGGAACGGCACACCTACAGCAGCCGTATCTTCCGAAGAAACCTCCTGCATATCTGCAGGAGTGTCAAATCCCTGCATACGGGCCTCATTTTCCGTGGCAGTCTGGTAATAATCCTTCACGTATGGATGATTCCTGAACTTATCTGTGGCCTTACTCATTATATCCTCTATCTGAGGTGTCAATATCGGATAATGGAACCTTCCCGTTATCATCATAAACACTCCAGGACCAAGCACATTATCAAAATTATCAACAATAAATGATGTAACAAGGCTGTCTTCCTCTCTTGCTATCTTATCTGCCTCAACCGTCAGCTGCTCGTTTATAAGATTCTCGTCGATTCCGTCAAGCAACATCTGGCTATGTTTATGCGAAAGCTCGCTTATACGGTTCTCCAGCTGCTTGTGCTTGTCGATAAAGTCATAAAGCTCATCATTCAAAGGTGTTCCGCCTACAGTCTGGCTCGCATTGTCAATCTTAATGAATATAGGTCCTTTCTCAAGCACTACCGGCATTATACTTTCATCATCCATAAACAGATTTGCCATTCTTACCGTATCAAGAGTACCGCTGAAATGAAACTGTCCGTGAACGACATCACACGAATCTATGTCTTTCAGCTCGTTGTTCTTTATCGCTTTAAGATACAACTTGCTGCCGTCAAGAGCCGAAACGGATGAAGCGCCCTCAATATTATAAGAATCGGCACAGGAGACAAAAGCGGCCGCAACCGCCAGAACATATATAAATCGGTTCATAAAATGATATTATTGCTGATATCTATTTTGATTGCTTTGTTATTTACTCAAGGTTTATTTTTTACCTGTAGGCAAATGTACAATGATAAATCGGAGTATGAAAAAAAATTCATGCTATTTAAATATTTACCAGCGGTTTTATAGTTTTTTTGCCTCTTTATCCAATTCGTGACTTATCCTGTGTGTGGTATACAACTGCAATATTGCCGCCACAAGAAGCGTGACAACCCAGTTGTTATGAACATATCTTATATAGGTCATATAATCAAGCTTGAGAAAATTATACATATTCTCAAACATCATCACTGCCGTAACAAGAAAAAACACATCACTCATTATCATCATATTCCTCAGCCTCCTTATGGTAAAGTTCTTACCGTCATACCCCTGTCTGAACTGCATAAGCGAGAAGGCCAATGCACCGACAGAATAGACATACGGAGCCCAAACCTGTACAAACAAATTGGCAGCACTTCCCGCAACCATAAGCACTGCCCCTAAGAGAAATATGATATTCTCTGTCTTATTCAACTGTTTCATCATCTGTTTCTGATTGTTTATCGTCGCTCAATACAAAGATGTCCTCATCATCCGCTTTCATAAAATATTTCTCTCTCGCTATCTTCTCGATTGCCTTCGGGTCTGTTGAAAGACGCTCCAGAAGAGCCTCGTCACGCTTATAGTCCTGACGGTATTTCTCTATCTCGGTCTGCATATCGCTTATCCTGCGTTTATTACAATAATGACTCCACATACTGTTCTCGTCAACGAAACACACAATCACCGTACCGGCTATGATGACCAGCACATATTTCAAGCCCTTAAGACGCTGAAAGAAACTGAGAAATATTTTGAGACGACTCATTTGTTCCTAATTCATTTTATTTATTACACTAATTCGACAACCACACCTCAAATCTTGCAAAGATACAGCATTATCTTAATGCAAAGGAAACGCAAATCGAAAGCAATCAAACTTACTCGAGTTTTATGAGGTGCAGCTTATCTTATGCAAAGATAATGCAAACCGAACGCAATAAAGCTTGCTTTGAATTGCTGAGGTGCCGCTTATCTTATGCAAAGATAATAGTTATAAGCGACACATCCAAAAGTTATACTGTTTTTATACCATTATGATGTATATATTTAAAAATGCAGAAAACAAAAAGATTACAATATATACCATAGTTTATAAATCTCATTGTTTAGAGCCATTATCACATAACAACAAAAGGCGGAGTCGCCTCCGCCTTTTTGTTGTTATATATTCAAATTCTAAAAATATCTTACCCTATAGTAAAGATATTCCACACAAACTTCACATTGCCTATGATATACCTCCGCCACATACGTCGCGGTTCCTTTAGCAGGCGATAAAGCCACTCAAGCCCATGATCCTGCCACCATGCCGGAGCACGGTCCACCGTTCCGGCAAAGAAATCAAACACGGCCCCTATTGTGCCCACATGACAATGTATCTTTAGCTCGTTCCAGTGGGAATAAGTCCACTTCTCCTGCTTTGGGGCTGTCATGCCAATCCATAACAAATCAGGGTTGGCATCGTTTATAGCCCTGATTATAGCATCATTGTCCTCCACCGAGAACTCTGGTTTATATGGAGGTGAATAAGTGGCGACATCAAGATGAGGATACTCAACAGCCATGCGTTTTTCTATCAGGTCGAGCACCTTCTGCGAGCTCCCCATAAACATAACCTTGAGCCTTGAAGCATCCTTGTCATTCTCTATCTGTTCCGCACTCCTTCTTTCCAGCTTGTCCATCTCAAAGGAAAACAAATCCCATCCGGCAATACGCTCCACGGGCTGCGACTTTGCTTTTATCCTGCGGCATGCCTTCACAATGCTCACCCCGTCGGGAATGAGCACATCGCCCTTTGTCAAAGCCTCGGCAAACAGACGGTCATTCTGCGCAGTGTTGTAAGAATGCGCGTTAATAGTGTTTATCAGCAACTTTCCATCCGGCAACCGCCCCAACATTGCGCGGCTTTCTAAAATGGCCAACTCCTTAAGTCTAAGCATATTACTTGATTGTACTAATATTTTCGTTATATATAAAACAAGAACTGTTTTTAAATCATTATCATCAAAATCGTTCATTGATAATGAACGATTTCATTGAAAACTTTCACATATCACAAAAACTTATCTGGTTACGGCATCAATGTCTAATCCGGAAAACTACAAACGTGAAATAAACGGCCTTCGCGAGGCCATGCAGACCTTCAACCTTACAACAGGCTAATAATAATGGACAAAAAATAACCATTCGGCTCGACAATAGAAACACCATAAATATCATACCAGCCAGGGAATAAATGTTGTGATAATTTTCCTGTTATTCCAACATTTACATACCAATGGCGTTCTCTATTACTTCCACAAATTTTCTTTCAAAAGCCTGTAATGTAAAATGCTCTTTAAACATTCTGTAGCCTTTCTCCCCCATCTTCTCACAAAGATCCTTATCAGCCAATAATGTTGAGATACAATCAGCCAAAGACAGAGGATTCATCCTTTCTGATATTAAGCCATTTTCATTATTCTTTACTACATCCCTTATTCCACCTTCATTCGTTGAGACACATGGTAAACCATATTGTATGGCTTCCAACAAGACCAAAGGGAAACACTCATTGTAATAGAAAGTGGGAAAAACAAAAATATCCGCATCAAGGAAAAAACGTTCTTTATCTTTTCCATATTTTTTTCCATGATATACCACCGAACCGTTCAAGCATCGGTTTCGCACTTCTTCTTCAAAACGTGTCTTATCAATTTCAGATGTTTCCCCACCAACAAAGTCGCACACAAACGAACATCCATTATCTTTCAATATCTTCAACGCATCAAGTAAAACGATAACTCCTTTACTTTCTATCAAATTAGACAGAAACAACAAATGCGGAATACGGTTATGCCGCTCTGCCACAGGTTCTGATACCAAAGATTCCGGAATGCCATTCGGACAAATGTAAACATCCTCACGTTTTACATATTTCTCCACATCTTTATATAACGCTTCTGCAAGCAATATTACCTTGACTCCCTTGAAAAACCTGCGATACAGCATATTGTCAATGGTTCTATCCTGTCGTGTTGCCACTCCTTTGTTATGATAATGCACTACAACCTTACATCCTAAGCATTTGACAAATTGAACGACAATAAAATCTTTGTAAAAAGCCCCGCCACAGGAATTGGGTGTAATATAGACCAATGCAGGCTTGAATCTCAATATTCCAGTTATAACATGATATAGAAGCTTTATAAACTTCCATAGTTTCCGAAAACTGCCCTTACCAATGTCTTGTAAATCTTTTGCAGTAGTAAGATTAATATACTCACAAATATACTTATTGTTCACAAGTTCACTGTCATGAATGTATTTCCCTACCATAGCAGCCCCATGCACAGGAGGAGGCATGTGCAGGACAAATAAAACCTTATTTTTGTTCATTTTCTATAATGTTTCTGTTCGTTTACAAGGCGTATATCCACTAAGATTCCAATGTCTCCATAACATTGCATACGGACACAGTTTATTATCACTTGCCCTACTCCATGGTTTTATCACCATATTGGCGTCATCCGGAACAAACTGCATACCTTTAAATATTTCCAGCGACTGTACAAATACCTTCCATAAGGAAAAGGGGAAGACAGTTCTGTTTAAAAAACGATGGCATATAGCTTCCAATATCGTTTTTAAAGGAGACATAAAATATTTATTGGCTTGGTTTTCAATAAAAACCTGTTGTTTTTAAAGTATGTGATTATTTATTATTACAGTCACATACTGTCGTTATCGTTTATTTTACCATTGAATAAAGTTCGGAATATTTATCCATTAGTATCTTGTTATCTTTATCTGTTTCATATTCCATCTTTGATTTTGCAAAATACAAAAGATAAGGAATGTAATCTTCAACACCAGATGCGGAAAAATATCTCTTAACCATTTTGATATTTTCATCTGCAGCTTGAAGTAGGGGCTTGTTTGGTTCAAACAAGGCTGAAACTTGACATATATAAGTAAAAAGATCGTATCCCAACGGTCTGTCCTCAGCTAATTCCCAATCAATAATATTCGTTTTATTTTCTGAGACAAGTATATTCCATGGACAAAAATCGCCATGGCTTAATGACATTTTCAAGCCATCGGCATTTTCCATGCAATCAGAAAGATGGTAATTTTTCAAGACAATGCATAATTGAAGAATATTTTCTGTCAAAGTTTTCTCCTTTGGACGAGAGCCTTTGATATATTCTGATTTCATATAAACAAATCCATCACCTTTTATATCTTTAAGAAGTTTAGGGGTAAGCCCTGTTCCTGTCAATGTTCTGTACACGGCCAACTCATTGCGAGTCAAAACAACAGCCCTTTCCTTTTGCGAAAACTTGGCAAAAAATGGAATCCCTAATGTATTATCATATCCTAATATGGATATTTTTTGCTCTACACCTGGACTTCCCATATTGAAAGACATGACAGTATCATTACCGTCAGCTTTCTTAATCATAGAATAAGGAAAACATAACTTATTCTCATCCACGGATGTAATAAACCTGACGAGACCACTTTTTCTGAAAAGCCACCAATAAAGTTTTGACAACTTACCGCCATACGCACTGTACAATCCGTACATATATTGTTGCGATGAGTTCAACTTGGGGAAATAATAAGAAGTGGTGAATGTTTTAAACTTATAGTATTTCATATGTTTACAATTTCTCTATAGATTTTATTTATCATCATTGCTTTTCCTTCCCAAGAAAAATCATCAGCTCTTTTCTTTGCACCGTTTGCAAGCTGCAATCTAAAACTCTCGTCTTTGCAAACTTTGGATATTGCGGAGGCAAAATCCATTATTACCTGTTTATGATTATGCAAGTCTATCTTTATTCCACAATCTGTTGTAACCACATTTGCAAACCCCAAATGGTTTGTTGCAATTACCGGTAATCCCAATGATAGAGCTTCAAGCAAAACAGTAGAGGTAGCATCACTCAAACTTGTTATAACAAACAAATGACTTTGCTGCATAATCCGTAAAGCATCCTTTTTCTCTACCCAACCATGCCATATTATATTTGTCAGACCCAAATGTTCTGCCATACATTTCCACTTTGAAGTACACTCTCCCTCTCCAATTACATGAAGTTCCACCTCATTCTTATAGGGCATATTCGCCAAAGCTTCAAACAATAAGTTTAGAGACTTTCGCGGAATATGTAATCCTGACCAACAAATTTTCAACTTGCCTTCACGTTTTAGGATATTACATGTTTCCATGTTTTGGAAACCAACTTCTGGAATAACTGTATTCTCCTTATTCCAAAGTTTTAAAACAGCGTCGTGGTCATCTTTTGTTGCTGTGATTATGGCAGCGCTATTTCTGACCGCCTCTGAAACACGCGAGGAGTGTTTCATTTGCCAAATGTTAATGATGTTTCTCATTCCATAAAACACCATACCTTTTGTGCCCATTGTCGGCAATAAAATCCACGGAGTGACATTAAACCCTCCCATTGGCCCCCAAACAAACGGCTTATCCAGTTTATATAAATATCCCGGTTCACGATAACCGACCATATTAAGCTGGTGGACAATATCAAAATGCTCTATTGCATCTATCTTTTTTGCTAATTCGTATGCTTTGAGTTGCCAACGTTTATAAAACCAATAATAAGATGGCGGCCATATTTTACGAAGCGTTTTATGTCTTTCCTTCTGAATAAAATAAAAATGAAATTTATCTTTTTCTTTGGGATTTTCTGAAAAATACTGTTCCAAATCCGACTGGAACTTACTCTCAGTGATAATATGTAATTCATGATATGGGGCAAGCGTCTTCACAAAATTCCATCCCATGCCTGGTTCGCTACCCATATAAGGCGAACAGGCATAGCAGTTTACCAATACTTTCATTATAGTTCTGTATGCTTAAACCTTTTTGACAACATATTGACAATAGCTTCCTTTGTCAAGCGCACACTTTCTTCTGGGGGCAACGTTGTATCAATCCAAATAGCCTTCTTACGTTTCTTACAGAATTCTTTCAATACTTCTGTTTGCCGTGCAACTTCTTCAAGACTTGTTTCTGGCTTGCGCTCATATATTTTTTTCGGGTCACCACCTAAACAAAGAATCAAGTCCGGTGTTGGCACGAAACATTCACCAAATCTCAAAATCCATTGGGAGAGTGAAGTGCGTGAACGGTGCTGGTCCACATAATAGTCATAATAATAGCGATCAAAGATAAAGACTTTTGATTTTGTTCTGATAACAGGCATCACAGCTTTCATGTATCCAAACGTATAATCCAGCATATAATATCCCCATCTCACAATAGACCCAATAAAACCGGATGGTTTCTGGGCGTGTGGGTCGGTCACGACAACGGGCTTGTCTGTTTTTTCCTTTTTACCCAATAGTACACCCAATTCAGGAAAAACATTCGGGCGAAGATGGTTGTAAATAATTCCATGATGAAAGCACTCGTCAAGCCAAGGTGTTATAGCGTTTATTATTGTACTTTTACCTGAACCATCGGTCCCTTGCACAGAAATTACATAACCAGGACATTTTGCCATTCGTGACAATTTAGATATAAAGTATTTAATTCTTGCAAAAAAGTTGTTCTTCGATATGACTTTCCGCATTAAAGATGAAAGTTCTGGAATTGCCTTTCGTAATTGTTCATGCTCTAAATTACGCTCTATAATATCCAAAACCTCTTGACCGTAAATGCTTTTAATTTCATTCTTTCTATTAGCATTGGACTTGTATTCTGCGATAAAACCATCTAAATACTTGTCTTTAACATTAGCAATATGGATTACTTCTTTAAAGAAATCCAAATAATACCCCGCCTTAATATCAAGAACCTTTATTCCATTATGCAAAATTATATTTGAACGTAAATATTCAAGATTATAGTATTCTAATGTTTTCCAGACGAAGCCCCCCCCAAAAAAATCGATTTGTACTCCCCAGTCCTTTGTAATAAGTCTAACAAACTTATTTGTTGTCGATTCGTAATAAGAGGAAAGAGCTATGTTATTTAAAGTTATCATCTCTTTTAATTCATGCAAAGCTCTTGGCAAATCCTTTTGTACAATTAAAATGTCGATGTCACTACCACCTGTATCTTTGGGTAAACAACCATACTCTCCATATACAAAATAATCTATATCGTCTGAATTAAGTTTTGAAAAGTATTGAGTAAGAAACAGTTCTTTATTCATAAATAATATAAAGTAATTGTATATTTGTATTAAATTTATTTGGAAATCCCAAGGAATGAAGCAAGTTTCAGTTTGTATTCCGAATGCTTTTGTTTGTATGTTTTTATATTATCTAAGCATTTCTGGTAAAAAGCTTCATTCATAACCTCATCTAAATTAAGTTTAGCCAAGTCTTCATAAATGAAGCCAACATTATTATCTTCAACAAAATTTAGCGCAGTACAACGCTTTCCTACAATTGGAACATCGCTAAATATTGTATCAAGAACCACACCGCTACTACGCTTGGAATATTCTCCCTGATAATTCAATATGCAAAAACGGCTGTCACGAAGGATATTATAATAAGTTTCATCAGAAATGTATCCTATATTTAATTCTATGTTTGAACAATTTAAGCATAAATTTTCCAATCTCTTCTGTAAGCTCTCATCCCTTATTTTACCAGCAATTATCATTTTATATTTTGTCCCAGCTATTTTATGAGCCACATCAAGCACACCTTTTTCTTCTTCTATCCTACCAACAAAACATATATCATACTTTTTTTCAGAATATGTTTTAATCTTATTATTAGTATTTGGTATATATATATAATCTGGCACAACACAATAAGGTTTTCCATACGCATTACCAACCATATCATTTGGACAAATAATTCCGTCAATTTTGTATTTCACCAAAGTATAAAGCAATCGTTTTGCCATAGAAGAAACGCCTTCTTTACTATACTGAATTAAAAACAAACGACTTTTCTTATGGTAAAACAATAATATTGCGATAAATGATGTTATTACGCCCCCTTGCTGAATAACAATTATATCACCATGTGATTGTTCAAATAAAACTTTTGCATTTCTAAAATACTTAAATTTGCTCTTGCATTTTGATTCTCCTTGTATCATTATATCATAAGGCAAATTCAACCTGATATTTTTAAATTGTCCATTATAAATTGGACCTCCCGCAACTAATATCTTTGTTTCCTTGTTAAACAATTCATAATAATTCCTTGCAACAGAAAAAAAATGTCCCGTACAAAATCCACGATTATTAGGACTCTTTATATCCGCAATGATCAACTTCTTTATCATATTATTTTAGTATCTTTACACATTTAGCAGGGTTTCCTGCCCATATTTCATTAGCTGGTATACTTTTGGTTACAACAGCACCTGCTCCAATAACCGAATTTTCTCCAATAGTTACACCTTTTAAAATTATACTATAAGCTCCAATGAACACATTGTTTCCTATCACAACCGGTTTTGTTTTCACCGTTTGAATATTATCACCAGCCAAACGTTTCATGGGATCTATATTATGGAAATCTGTATCATATATATGTACACCAACCCCCAATTTTACATTATCACCTATTAAGATTTTATTAAAGCACATTATGGTTGTTGCTGTCATACCAACATTATCTCCTATTTTTAAATGGGCATTATTGCGAACTTCTATCTTACTTTTTCCCTTAATGCCAGAGGCATTTAAAACAGCCCAATTACCTATTGTGAAATTACATCCTATATCACATGAGGCATGCAAAGACAAATGAACAAAAGGTATACCGGAACTTTCCAGATTTCGACCAAACGAGACGTTATTTGTCCAAAATTTTATTTTCGTGAAGAGTGTAGACAAATGCATACACATACAACAATAACACAGTCTTAATAGTTTAGAAATGAAGAAAAAAGTATATTTCATACTACAATAAAAGTTTCTTTAAAAGACAAATACTCCAAAAACGTAATAAAGATAAATTATAAGGGAAATATTGAAATGATTTCAATAAATAATAAGCTACCTTATTATAATAACGATGTTCTACATATACAGATATTATAGATTTGAATATTCCGATTGCACTCTGTGGAAATCTTTGATATAATACTTTATGTTTTCTCAATAAAGTATTATAACCTTGAATCCTCTTTGACGGATTACTTGTTATGGAATCCTCCATTATATAATATAAGACAAGAGGTTCGGATATAAAAACAATATTATATTCTGACACAATACGAATCCATAAATCATAATCTTGTGAGGAAAGTAAAACGGTATCAAATCCATTTAATTCACATAAAACTTCTTTTCTTATCAAAGGAAATGAACTTCCACCTATATAATTAGTGGCTAATAAATTTTTTAACGGAGTGTCACACGTATCTTTAATGAAAGACATTTCATTTTTATTGCCATTAGAATAAACATTTATCCCAGAGCAATAAACCATTGCTATATTAGAGTTTTTAGATATTGCGGCATATTGTTTAGATAGTTTTTCCGGAAACCATTCATCATCATCGTCAAGAAATGCGATATATTCTCCATTAGCATTCTTTATGCCTTCATTCCGAGAATAACATGCACCCATATTTGCCTCATTATGAATAATGAATAATCTTTTTCCCATGTAATTCTTCTCAATCAATTGATTTATTTTCTCAATGTATGGAGGATAATCATTTACAATTATCAACTCAACATCTGAATATGTTTGATTCCACACAGTGTCTATTGCCCGTTTTAAAATAAGCATTTCGCGTTTATACGTTGTTATTATGACAGAAATCATATTGCAAATTACTTATATAAACAAAAATTAAATAACATATAATAATAATGATATCTAAACATATAGTAATTAAATAATAATGCCACTATTGTTAAACTTAGAAGTAAAGAATTCATCTTTATATTAAAAAGTATCCTATATTTATTACCTATTGGGGACACCAAACTCTCCAAGCAAAATAAAGGAACCAAAAATATCATCTCAAAAGAGAATCTAGATAAAATATTTGTTGCCAAATTAACAGATGTAGCACCTATACAAAAACATCCCAATAAAAAAACATAGTTTTGTAACATTGTTGTTTTATAACTTTTTAGCATCTTAGTAAAAAAATAAAGAACAACAATTACATGTAAAATGCGAAAACTTCGCATGAGAATATAGGATTTTCTATTATTAAATGACTCACTATCAAAATTTAAAGATTCTGATGTACTATCTGTATATGCTTCTACATGATGGTTAAGAGATTGAAATACACTATTATCAGAGTCTGTTAGGAAAGGAGAAAAAGTTAAAACATAAAATGACCAAAATATTACAAAACAACCCATAACCAACAATGTTTTTTTACGAATACATAGCAATAACAAAATTCGTAAAACGATAAGAATCCAAGCTGATGAATGCAAAAAAGCAGATATAAGATAAAGAAATATACACCACAATATTATATATATATGTTTTTTATAATATAAATCTAATACTATAGCATGAGCAAATACAGCAAACGCCAAAGCGTTACGTACACCATTTGCACAATCATAAAAGTCTATCGTAATAATTATAAGTATCAGTAAATAATTTATTTGTAAATTTTGTAAAGAGTATCTTTTACTTAATAATAGCACATTCTTCATTGGCAAATAATAAATAAAGAATATAGATATTGCGGAATAAAAATTATTATATGAAAAGAAACTCAAAAGATAAAAATATAGCTTTAGTGCATCGCGTCCAGTAAAATAAAAACTTGATTCAATATCATTATCAAAATACTTCCATCCAAATTTCCTTATTTGATTAAGATGCGAAAATGCTACTTGCAAATCAGAATTAATATCTACACTTTGAAAGAATGCCAACCCTGCAAAAAACAAAGCAACAAAAAACACTCTATTTTCTCTATCTCTGGATTGAGCATTGTAAAGTATAAATACAAGAAAACAAAGGGTAATGAAAAATAATATCATAACTATATATTCTTAATAAAACGCGCAGGAATTCCACCAACAATGGTATTATCTGGAACTGATTTTATTACAACAGAGCCTGCAGCGACAACAGAATTTGTTCCTAAAGTAACACCTTTCAAAATAACAGCATTCGCGCCTATCCATGTTCCTTCTTTAATAAGAATTGGGGCAGAAATGAATCCATTTTTATTATGTAAGTCATGATCATGATCTATTATAACAACATTATTGGCAATTGTTACATTAGATTCTATTTCTATCTTATCAACCGAAGTAATTGAAACATTATGATTCATAAAAACATTATCTTGAATTTTTAGAAATCCGTTATCAACCATTAAGTGTATGTTTGTTCTAGTTTGCAACCTCCTACCAATCACAACTTTACCTTTATTTTTTATTTTTATATCAAGATATTGACCCCATAATTGGATAAATGAAATTCTTAGACCTAAATGTAATATTCTTGCAATCACAACATAACAAAAATTCGTTATAATTTTAAAGTAATAACAAAATCTACTCATCTATAAGCCTTTCTATCTTTTTATATTCATCTAAGTTTGAATATGTCCTGTTAACAACTCTATCTTTCATAAACACAAAATCAACACCATCTAACATTAACAACCTAAAGAAATTATAAACTTCCACATCTATATTCGGAAGTATTATTCCGTCTTTTCCATTATTTATTTGCTCTTTAGCCGATGCATATTCTGTAACAACAGGCACAAGACCTAACATTTGGGCTTCAGTTACAGCCATTGGCTTACCTTCGTATCTTGACGGAAGAAAAAAAACATCACATTCACGAACAAGTGGAAGTGGATTACCAAACGCTCCACACATAAAAACATGATTACTAAGCCCACCATTTTCAATCATATTTGCCAGCTTATCAGAATCTAATCCATCACCAATAATATACCATCTAAAACTTTCCTTCAACAATCCTTCTTTCTTTAACAAAGCCAAAGCATTAACACCTCTATCTAATCCTTTATGACTAAAAACAATTCGACATACTGAAACAAAATTAATATTGTTCTTATTAAACAATGGCAAATGCATTTCAACATATTCAACAGAACGTTTCTTAACAAATTTATCAGATAAAAGGTTTTCTACAACAATACTTTTATTTGAATATTTAGGGAATAATTCATCAAAAGTTTGTTTGCAATATTCTGAAACAAGTACAATTTTATCGGATTTATTCAAGAACTTATCATCTATTCTCGCATTCATTTTGGCTCCTTTATAATCAACATGAATCCAAGATATATATTTATCCGCCAAAACAGAAGACATCGTGTAATAAAGCGGCAAACACTCTATAAATGATATAGCAACATCATATTTTGTTGTTATAGGCTGACAGTAACGTAATGTATCTATTGACATTATTTGCGTACGATAATTTGGATATTTCATGATTTTATTCCAAAATATTCCTTTCACCATGCTAAAAATACTCGTTAGGCTAAAAAGTTTGCGCAAAGTCAAAGCCTTTTTTTTATCAGAAGAAATTAAATAAGGTAAAACATTCACACTCTGTGGAATCATAAAATCATACGTTCCTTTATCACGCAACAGCAAATCAACCTTATATTTCTTAGTATCTAATTCATTTAACAATGACAACAAAGATGTTGTGCTTCCACCTATTGAAAGAGTATTATATACTATCAATATTGATTTCATCTCAGGTTTATGTTTTATTTTATAAAACAAATATTATCAAACTTACTTTCTCTTAAATCTATTTTTTATGTAATTAAATAGAATTATCCGTTCTTCTGTCTTTAAACCAAAAGATATAACAATAAATAATGTTATTATGAAAGAAGAAATTCCATTTAACAAAAATAGCCCCAAGCCATTACCATCTATATATACATATTTTGAAAGAATATACGCTAGACCTAATACGAAAACATTTTTAAGGACAATATCTTTTGTAAATATTTTATAACTATATTCAGGTGTCATATTTTTCAATATTATAAAACGTGCATATAAGCCAATAAAAGTAATAACAACTGTCGGATACATTGCCATATATGGCAACCCTCCTATTCTTAGAACGAGATAAGAAATAGGGAGTTCACTCAACATTACTATAGAAATAACTATTTGGAAAACTTTTATACGTCCTGTGGCCTGCAAGGCTGTAACAATTGGAGTAGCCATACAACCTATTATTGCTACTATTAAAGTCAACTGTATAAACTCTATCGTATATGTGGGATAATCTCCCAACCATAAAGATAACAAATAACGTGTATTAATAATCAAAGGTATACACATAATCCCCATTAAATAAGGAGACAACCTACATCCTGCATATACCATATTTATTGTTCTTTTTATATTTCCTCCAGAATATTCCTTAGTTATTTGTGGATTTAATGCCATTAAAAAACTTGCCGTAAAATTATACATAATACCATTAACCTGATTAGCAATTCCGCGTGCTGCATTTACCACAGTACCAAAGAATAGATTCAAAATAATGTTTGAAGCTTGATCTTTAAACGAAAAACCTAAATTACCAACAAAACTCCAACCAGCAAATGAAAAGAAATTTATTATCATTGGTTTAGTTGGCCGTTCCATTTGCTTACATTCTATAAAATGCTTTGTACAATAGCCCCTATATATAAACCAAAAAGAACTTTGTACAAGCAATCCGAGTATAGCATATGTTATAAGCTTGTCCCACGGAGATAATAATAATAAATATACAATAATTAGTTTCATTATTGTATTTCCAATACCAACATATGCAAAAACATCCATTCTCTCATGAGCAACTATTACAGAATTATACGGCACTGTAATTATAGACAATATAGTTGTTAATATAGCGCATTGATATACCCAATTTGCAGCATTCATTCTTTCTGATACAATATTCAAATGTGTATTTAGGAACCATAATCCAACAGTCTCTGCCACAAATAACACAAAAACACCTAATAATAGATGTATTATGATAGACGTTGTGAAAACCTGCTTAAGTTTTTTTACATCTCCTGTTCCAAGTTCATAGGAAATAAAACGTTGGGATGCGGACGTTAAAGCTACTGTTAAGAAAGAGAGCATTCCAACAACCCCTCCTACAATATTATGTATGCCATAATCATTTACACCTAACGTGTTAAGGACTACGCGACTTGTATATAGACTTATAACAATAACAAATAATTGCCTTAGATAAAGTAACAATGTGTTTATTGCTAAACGTTTATTATTTGTTGATAATTGTGACATAGCTATTATATTTATAATATACCAAATATTTAACCCTTCTTTGGAATAAAACGAACTATACTCCATATCGGAGCAAAAATTTTATCTACAATAACACAACATACCATCATTATCAACGTAATAAAAAGTAACATAATTAATAAGCAAGGCAAAGTTTGCATATATGGGATAAATAAATCAACAGTATTTTTCAGGACAATATTTCGTATCACAGTCTGATCTGTTATAAGGTAAACAGCAAAAACAGAAGAAGATAAATAGTTTATCATACGTGATGAAAATTGCATTTTAGCAAAACACAAAAACAATAATATCGCATTAAAAATTAATCCTGGACTATTATAACCGAAGCAAAGTAACATTACAACCTTATTTATAACACTTCCAAAAAAATATAACTAGATAGCATTATAAACATATTAAAACATATAAAAATAGCGAGTAGTGTAATTGTATTCCATTTTTGCAGGTTGTATTCAAAAATACGTATAGTATCGCCTATTACATATAAAAGGGTAAAATTCACAATGCTTTTACCATCTATCAAACTTATATCACAACGTGTCAAACACCCAAACCAAATATTTATTATAGCTAAGAACAATAACATGTAAAAACGATGTTTGATATCTAAATTGATTAGGAACTTATTAACTATAGGAACAAACAAATAGAATAATAAATATATTTTTATGAACCAATAAGGACCGCGAGATATTACTAATAAATCCCTAATGATTGTACCAAATCCAGCATGATGTGTTATATCATAAACAAGCTGAAGCGGTATATAATATATCATTGCCATCAAAAGTAATTTGCTCCATCCTCTTAAAGTTGGTTTTATTCCAAAATATCCAGAAATAAATATAAAAAGCAAAACACCTACATGTAAAGGTAACTGTAATGAATATATTATATACGAATAAGCATTTAATGGCAATATATAGTATATTATAAGATGATAATATAAAATACATGACATTGCAAATATTCGTAATAATTCAAAATTACTTTTTCGAATTATTCCATTCATTATATTAAAACTATATTAATTTGTTAGCACTCAATCTATAGACATTTTTATATCATATTTTGTGTCACTAAAATATATACAAAACGACACTTGGTCAGCAATTCCCAAATAGTCAGACCCGATTCGTCAAGTATAAAGGTATTTACTTATACGTTTATACTGTTTACAATAATTATAAGAAAATATTTAAGTTTCTTATATTATTGTCCATAAAATAGTATGGATGGTAAGAAGTCGAATCTCAAACTTGGCTTGCATCAATGGCTATAAAGCTATTAAAAGATCCATGAATGGCAACTTCATCCCAATCTACTTTGTTTATACCGTCCAGCATAGCCATAGTCCACTCAAGTAAAATCATCTGAAATTTGTTATTATCCATTATATCATTCAGTTTAGTTATAAAGTAAAGGAAACTCATTGTTGTCATTAAATGTCAATGGAACTGCACTGCATGACAGGTTTGGGGCAATATTCAAGAATACAGTTAATCAAAATTTAATCTCTCCTGAAGATATCCCGCGTATACACCTTCTCCGCCACATCATCAAGACAAGAGTCATAGCGGTTGGCTATTATGGCATTGCTAAGCTTCTTGAAGTCCTCGAGATTGTTGACGATGCGACTTCCGAAGAATGTGGAACCATTCTCTAATGTAGGCTCATAGATGACCACTTCCGCGCCCTTGGCCTTGATACGTTTCATTATGCCTTGGATAGCACTCTGGCGGAAGTTGTCGCTGTTTGATTTCATCGTCAGGCGATAGACTCCTATCACGCAATTACGCTCTTTCCGGGTATCATAACTGTTGTCACCGGCATAACTGTAATAGCCTGCTTTCTTTAGAACGGCATCGGCAATATAGTCCTTGCGCGTGCGGTTGCTCTCAACGATAGCCTCTATAAGGTTCTCAGGAACATCCGCATAGTTTGCAAGCAACTGCTTGGTGTCCTTGGGCAGGCAATATCCGCCATAGCCGAAAGACGGGTTGTTATAGTGTGTGCCGATGCGCGGGTCGAGTCCTACACCGTCAATGATAGACTGAGTGTCAAGTCCTTTCAATTCCGCATACGTGTCAAGCTCATTGAAATAACTTACACGGAGAGCAAGGTAAGTATTGGCGAAGAGTTTCACGGCCTCGGCCTCTTTCATGCCCATAAACAGTGTGTCTATGTTCTCCTTTATTGCTCCTTCCTGCAAGAGAGCGGCAAAGGTTTTGGCGGCTTCCTTCAGCTTCTCCACATCTGTCACGGTGGTTATGGCCGCATTTTCTTCCTCAAATTCAGGCCTGTCTATTATTTTGGGATATCCCACTATAATGCGGCTTGGATAAAGATTATCATACAGGGCTTTGCTTTCACGCAAAAACTCGGGAGAGAACAGCAGATTGAATGTCTTGCCTTTCAATTCTGGAATCTCTGCAAATTTCTTGGCATACTTCACATAGAGCGAACGGCAGTAACCAACAGGGATAGTGCTCTTGATGACCATCACGGCATCAGGATTGACATCCAATACAAGGTCTATCACTTCCTCAACATGTGAGGTATCAAAATAGTTCTTCACTGAGTCATAGTTTGTCGGGGCTGCTATCACCACGAAATCCGCATCGCGATAAGCCGATGCACCGTCCAAAGTGGCAGTAAGATCCAAAGGCTTCTCTGCCAGATATTTCTCTATATATTCGTCCTGTATCGGAGACTTTCGGTTGTTTATCAGTTCCACTTTTTCCGGAACAACATCCACTGCCGTTACCTTATGATGCTGGCTTAGCAATGTTGCAATACTTAATCCTACATAGCCGGTTCCGGCTACAGCTATTTTAATGTCGTTTTTCATTTCCATAAAATATTATTTTGGTTCTAAAGATATTTCCATATAATAAACGTTATCCACATCATTTACAATTCATCCCTCCTCTTTTGGAGAGGAATCGGATGGACTTTTTTCACATTGCAAAGCGATGTCCCTACTCTTGGAAGGACTATGCAGAAAACAACCACATATATACGGTATATTAGGGGTAACTCATTAGAGGATGTTTTTACGCCTGACACGTGCCAAAGGCACGTCCCTACATGTTGGAAGCCCACATCACAAAAAGATAGAAGAAGCCCTTCCTAACCTCCCCAAAGGGGAGGAAAAGGGATGAGAAGTGGAAGCATCAGGTGGGGATGCATAACCCATCCACAAGTAGGGACATGCCTTTGGCATGTATCAAACGAGAATATACCTCCAATGAATAAGCTCGGTTTTAATATACATTGTACATATCGCAAAGCGGTATCCCTATTGAATAAGATTCAAAAACGTAAAAAGTTTGGAGTAAACCCGTCTATTCAGACCTCATTTCGTTGATTACTTCGTCTGAAATATACCAGTCACTGAACAAATAAAGCATTGTTTTGGGATCATGCAGACGTTCATTAGTCTTTGAAGAATAAAACAGGTCGAATGCACGCTCTGAAGGGATGTCCAGACGCTCAGACAGTATTGTAATGATTCTGCCTATTTTATTCCACATCAACAAATCGCTCAACATAGCTTTAAGGTATCTGATAAGATTCTACAAAATGGAAGCAAGTATCTATTACAGCCTGTGTCTTGATACACAACTGACTGTTCGGTCTGTGCAATGACAACCGTTGAAGAGCGACATCCAAAGGCATAAGATTGGCCATATAAGCCTCTACTGTATCTACAACACGGTCATTTGCCACACCACCTTCTACTACATCATATATGTCATCAGTAATTATACCATTACGATTCTCAATTATAAACTTAAGCCAAGCCTGATTATATTCATCAAAATAGTGATAACGAAATTTTATCTTTACTTTATCTATATCAAGACGGTATACATTAACAATCGCTGGACTATTACGTATATATCCAACTCTTTTCGCCCACATTTCAGCCTGAGCTTTTATATCAGTAACATAAAAGCCTTTTCCAAAATCCAATCGTTCTCTTCCTGCACAGACTATCGGACTCTTTATTACTATTGTGCTACCGTGGTATACTTTCATTCTATCTTTTCAAACTTTGCTCTCTCGTGTTCAAGGCTTCGAGCACATCTGATGTTACAACTTCTCTGCTTTGAGTATGAAGTGAATCATAAAAAGGATATATAAACTTATTGAGCAAATCTACATTTTTCATTCTCGCATACATTTCCATTACGCTACACCCTATTCTTGCGGCTGCAGCTTCAACACATGATGATGCAAAGATATTCCTCAATTCTATATCTGAAGGATATGAATATCCATTGTCAGACATTAAACCTGATAATTTTATATCACTCATTATAACCCTAACTTACTTATGCAAATTTAGAGAAAAAATCCGAAATACAAACTTTTTGTATTAAAGAATTTAGCTTTATTATTGAATTTCAATTCTACCTAAAATATCAAACTGAAACTACCCTCATCGCAGAAAAACACTTTTCTGCAACAGGCGACGCCACGGCAACAGGCGTGGGCACTGCCATATCTGGACTGCAGCGCGGGATGTATCTTTCACGAAAGCTTTCAAGGCTGTGATGATATCCCCGGGCAGAACGGTATCCGCCAATGAGGAATAATGACCGGATATGACTGTGGCAAAGCCTCCGCCATAGGTGTCGAATGGAAGCGGAATGAAATCCATTCCGTTATCTTTCGATAACAACGCGCAGAATCGTGTGTATTCTTTCTCAAACAGCACATCCAGATTGTCACCTGCCGACTTGCAGGCGGTATATTCATTGAAGAAATCTCCCCAGTTGGTTATGGCAAGCATATTGCCGTCGGACCTGCGGCAAAGCGCCACATGGGCATAATAAACATAACATTCCCCATCCGCCTTTGCAACAGAGGCCATTTTACGGTCGTCGGCCGACAAAAGACGCAGATATTCCCTGAAACATGAGGCGAGACTTACTTTCAATATCACTTCCGTGAAATCACTATGGCGCAAAACCGTATAATCCCTTCCACGCGGAATACCAGTTCCTGACGTTGGGGTAAGGAACGGCCGGAGCTTGTTGTCTCTTATGATATCTGAAAGCTGGGTATCCAACAATATATCGGAACTGAAGGCAAAATACTCCGATACAGACAGAAGACTACCTGTTTCAGAGGCCTTCAATCCGGATATGAACGCATGAAGCGAAGACAGTACGGATGCATCGAAACCATCCATAAACCGAAAACATCTGCCATACCGATTGCATGACACCTTATCTGTAGCACTGCCGCATGAATGCAAACCTGAACGCATCATGTTTACCACATCCGTCAACTCCTGTATGGAATGTTGCGGAACCTCACGCAACACCCTTATAATCCTTCTAAGCAAAGAAGGAGCCGTATCAGACAATCCATAACCCTGAAGAACACCGACAAGAGTATCTATTCTTTTCCAGAGACGCACCTCATCAGCCTTGTTGCCGGCTTGCTCGTCACGCACTATTATATGTCGGTAGCTGCGGACGGACGGTATTACGATTCTCATGTTTCCAAGCCTTATCACCAGCCGGTGGTCACGTCTGCTGTTCACAGTCATCTGCTTAAGATTGCCTATCAAGCCAAGATAAGGTCCGTTTACCACCTGTATTGTCTTTGTCTTGTCAAGTTCGAAAGCCGCCTCATAGTTTCCTTCCATCACACGCAGTTCTTCAAGGTGATCTTTTAGACGCTCGTTATAAAAATGAAACATCTCAAACTCCTTGTCCGGCACGGCGGCACCGGCAATACGTTCGCGTTTTCCCGACATATATGCAGTAGGGTTTGAATAAAGATAAACGCGGGGAAATGACGCGGATGTGCCTGAAACGGACATGAAGGCACCGCTGTCGGTGACACATTTCTCAAGAATATCGGGACCGGCCTTCACAAAGAGCATACCGCCTATCGTAGGACGCATGACTACAGTACGCCTGCCATTGCGCTCGTATGTCACGCGACGGGTGGGCAGATAAACATCATCGGAAACGGGGCTTTCCCCTGTTCCATCGGCAACAGAGAGTTTCAGCAGAAAATCCTTTGCATCATTTTCATAATGCGGTTCGGTTCTGACTATATACCATCCCATGGCCTATATACTCCTTGTATATATACAATTATTCCCCATAAGCAATAGCCTGTGGGGTTATAAGAAAGGAAACTCTATGATTTCCAGCACCGTTTGTCTCTTGAGCAACTTCAACAAACTCCCGATACTTTTATGTCGTCAATCTTACAGACCCGGGTCTTTTCTTCTGTAAAGCCTGTCATACGCTGTAGTGTTAAGACAACAAGTTAAAAACTTTATACCATTGACATCCTCATTATATATAAAAACAACAGCATACGCCTGTTTTCCAAATAAGGATTAAATTCCGAATGCAAAATTAGGGAAAATATCCGACTTATGCACACCTTTATGCTTTTTATTTATTTTTTTAACAATGCCGAACGCTGGGACATATATTATATATCATCGGTGAATATTTTCACATGACACGTAAAAAACATCCTCTAATGAGTTACCAATAATATACCATAAATATATATGTGGTTGTTTCTATAAGGGTCCTTCCCGAATAGGGACAGGGTTCTGCACACATCTGATGCTTCCACTTCTCATCACTTTTCCTCCCCTTTGAAATGACTCGTCACAATTTCTCTATGTCTGGCACAGACAATCCCGTATACTTGGCTATTACATCAACAGGGAGGCCATCTGCCTTCATGCCGTGGAACTCAGTCTTGCCGTGGTATACTGTGTCACGGCCGGAGCCGAGAGAGAAATACACGATGTTTATGCTGTAGACATTACGGACATTGTGACAGCCCTCACCGCAGTTTATATATTCGGTGACGAGCTTTGAGTTTGCCTTGTTGCGCAAAAGGCGTTTCATCGCCCAGTCAAATCGTATATAGCCCGGCATGATTTTTTTCTTTTTGGTGAAACAATAAAAGTAAGGATACAAAAAACCGTATAAGTCAGTATTATCCATGACAAAGATAGCAATAAAATGCGATATATGAAAAAAAATATGTAAGTTTGCATTTTAAAAACCTTCAATCATAAGGAACAGTAATGGAAGAATATATTGTATCGGCACGAAAATACCGCCCGGCATCATTTGACACCGTGGTAGGACAAAGTGCACTCACCACAACGTTGAAGAACGCTGTGAAAAGCGGAAAGCTTGCTCATGCCTACTTGTTTTGCGGACCGCGCGGTGTAGGCAAAACCACATGTGCGAGAATCTTCGCAAAGGCGATAAACTGCCAGACCCCGACCTCTGAAGGAGAGGCATGCAACGAATGTGAAAGCTGCAAGGCTTTCAACGAACAGCGCTCATTCAATATCTTTGAGCTTGACGCAGCAAGCAACAATTCCGTGGAGCACATAAAGACCCTTATGGAACAGACACGCATACCGCCGCAGGTGGGACGCTACAAGGTGTTTATCATCGACGAGGTCCACATGCTGTCGTCCGCGGCCTTCAATGCTTTTCTGAAAACTCTCGAGGAACCGCCGGCACACGTGATATTCATTCTTGCCACAACGGAAAAACACAAGATCCTTCCAACTATTCTGTCAAGATGCCAGATATACGATTTCGAACGTATGACAGTGGCCAACACCATCGCACATCTGAAAAACGTAGCTCAAAAGGAAGGCATAACATACGAGGATGAAGCGTTGGCCGTCATAGCGGAAAAAGCCGACGGGGGCATGCGGGACGCACTGTCGATATTCGATCAGGCCGCAAGTTTCTGCCAGGGTGACATCACATACAAAAAGGTGATTGAAGACCTGAACGTGCTTGATTCTGACAATTATTTCAAGATTGTAGACCTCAGCCTTACAAACAACGTATGCGATATTATGCTTCTGCTGGACAGCATAATAAACAAAGGATTCGACGGAGGACTTCTCATAGGCGGACTGGCAAAACACGTGCGCAACATTATGATGGCACGCGATGAAAGCACACTGCCACTGCTTGAGGTCAGCGAACAGCAGAAAGAAAAATTCAAGGAACAGGCATCAAGATGCCCGTTGCCTTTCCTGTATAAATCGCTGAAACTTATGAACAGTTGCGACATAAACTACAGGCAAAGCGGCAACAAACGGCTGTTGGTGGAACTCACCCTGATAGAGATCGCACAGATAACGCAGCCCGACGACTCTCCCGTATCGGGGCATGGCCCTAAGAGACTGAAAACCCTGTTTAAGAATATCATCCTGAAAGTACAGCCGGAAAAAGTGGCCAGGCAGGTAGCCACGGCTGACCGACAGATGAACATTGCCGGTGAGGAAACCGTGCATAGAAACCCCGACAATCAGAAAAGCATCCAATGCCTGGAGAACGACGTTCCGCAAAACGGCACGCAGACGGCACAGAACACAACGGTTGCACAATATGACAAAGCCAGACGGCCCGTACTGAAATCGCAGAACGGAACAATAGGATTCTCATGGCAGAACGTCAGGGAGACCGTCAGGAAGAAAAAGATGCAGATCATACCCGGTACTCTTGACGCGAGCGACCCTAATGCTAAAATAAAAGACGAGCAACAGGATTTCACGCAGCACGATGTGGAATATCAGTGGATGGCAATGTGTGTACGCATGCCGCAGAAATACAGCGGCATTGCCGCACGAATGAAAAACATGTCTCCGGTCATAACCGAGTTTCCGGATATTGAAGTGACGGTGGACAACAGGATTTTCATGTCGCAGATGGAGGAGATAAAGGGCAGCATACAGAATACCCTGCGCATTTACCTCAAAAACAACCTGATAAGATTCTCACTACGACTGTCGGAGAAGAAGACCGTAGAAAAGATTCTCACAAGGCGCGAACAGTTTGAAAAAATGCTTGAAGACAGTCCGGCGCTTGAACAGCTACGGCAACTGCTTGATTTGGAAATGGCGTGAATCAGAAACACCGGTAAGGGGCATGGACTGTAATCCATGCCCCTTACCGGTGTTGTTAAAAGCATTGTCAGATCAGATTCATGCCCATCCTCCGGCATTCGCGACGCATATCCTCAGGCCAGATGCTGGCCTGTATCTCTCCTATATGAGCCTTGTGGAGCAACACCATGCAAAGGCGGCTCTGCCCTATGCCGCCTCCAATACTCAACGGAAGCTCGCCCGCAAGAAGTTTCTTGTGGAAGTAAAGTCCGGCACGGTCTTCCTTGCCCTCAACTGCCAACTGGCGGAGAAGAGCCTCTCTGTCTACACGGATGCCCATGGACGACAGTTCGATGGAGCGTCCGAGCACCGGATACCATATAAGAATATCACCGTTGAGCCCAGGCTTTCCATTCTCGCCCACCGTCGACCAGTCGTCATAATCTGGGGCACGGCCGTCATGCTTCTTTCCGTCAGACATGCGGCCTCCTATACCTATTATAAAAACCGCACCGTATTTACGGCATATCTCGTCCTCACGCTCATGGGGAGTGAGTGCAGGATACATCTCGCGTAATTCATCACTATGTATGAAATGAATACTGTCGGGAAGAAACGGTTTCAACTCGGGATAGGTCTCACACGTAAGATACTCGGTACGTCTGACGGCTGAATATATTCTGCCAACAATATCCTTCAGGTAAGCCACAGTGCGCTGTTGCGGAGTGATTACAGCCTCCCAGTCCCACTGATCGACATATAACGAATGAAGATTGTCGAGTTCCTCATCGGCACGAATGGCGTTCATGTCCGTGTATACTCCGTATCCCGGCTCTATGTCATACTCGGCCAGCGTAAGCCTCTTCCACTTGGCCAAAGAATGAACCACCTCCGCCTTAACGTCGCCAAGATCTTTAACGGGAAAGGTGACGGCACGCTCCACCCCGTTCAGATCATCATTTATTCCCAAGCCCTGCAATACAAACAGGGGGGCAGTGACCCTGCGGAGGCGAAGCTCAGTGGAAAGATTTGCCTGAAAAAACTCTTTTATCTGTTTTATACCCTGCTCCGTACGCCGCATATCAAGCGGCGCATCATAGTTTTCCGGTATTATAAGTCTACCCATATCTGCTTTGTTTTTCTTGTCGTGTCTAAACGTAATGCATCATAATACCCTTTACCTTAGTACATAGATACGCATAACTGAAGTGCAAAGGTAAGCAAATTAAAACAAACGAAAGAAAAACGCCTCGTTATTTTTTCACTTTGAACACATTTACCGCCATAAGTCTTTCTTTATGACACCATACAAAGCTCATCTTCTTTCTTTTTAACACCGACGACATAAAGAAATCGCCATACACACATGCAAAATACGTATCAGTTAATTGCCGTCTTCATGTTCCGTCAACAAGACTGAGTTAAAAGTGTAAACTATTCAGCCAAAGGCTAAAAAGTGAATAGCCCAACCACAAAGTGTATGTAGGCTGAATACACTCTGTATATAGGCTAAATACACTCTGTATGTAGGCTAAATACACTCTGTATGTAGCCTACATACACTTTTAACATTTCCCGTTCATTTCACACGTGTAGTATATTTACACAGAAAGACACTAATATGATTCATCGGCTTTTAACCCAACCCGGCAACGGATTTCAAGTAAAACATGACATTTGTTCCGGACATGGTCGGGCATGACGGAATGTCCGCACGACATAAGCAACTATAACGAACACCAATAATTCTTGTCAGGAATGACAATATGTGTTTTTTCACTCTACAGCAATGACATATCCTTATACGCATATTTTTTCGTATCTTTGCATAAGATAAGCTGCACATTATAATATATAATATATGAGATTCGATAAACTTGTTCTTTGCACATTGCTGCAACTGACACCTGCAACATTCTTTGCCGACAACCGCGAGACATTGTTTGACGAAAACTGGAAGTTTCATCACGGAAGTCTTGTCGGTGCGGAAAGCCCCGATTACGACGACTCCGGATGGAGAATTGTAAATCTCCCGCATGACTGGAGTATAGAGCGTGCCACTGTACAGGTGGAAGGCATCACTACCGGACCTTTCTCCCGCATGAGCGAACACCGCTACCCGGCAGACAAACAGATGGGAGGCGGAGGATGGGATGTGGGGCATACCATCGGAGGAATAGGATGGTACCGCAAAGAGTTCACTATAGACAAGGAAGACAGCGACAAGCTCTTCACCCTATATATAGAAGCCGCCTCCTTTCAATCGGAAGTATGGATAAACGGCCACAAGGCATACGTCAACCACTACGGCTATACCCCCCACCGCATAGACATGACACCTTATCTGAACACAGGCAACGGGAAAAACGTAATCACCGTAAAAGCCGTGAATGAGGGACACAACAGCCGCTGGTATGCAGGCTCCGGGCTTTACAGGAATGTATGGCTGATAAAAACCGACAGGACACATCTTGACAAATGGGACACATTCCTCTCCACGAAATCAATATCGGGAAAGAAAGCGACCGTGAACTTCTCTACCGTGATACACGGAAAGGGAAACGGCCTTGAAATAGGCTTGAAAATAATCTCACCGGAAGGAAAGGAAGTGCTCGTCAGGAGATTTCCTGCCGCAGACATAGATTCGCTGCGCTCTGCCATAGAGATAGCACGGCCGAAGTTATGGTCGCCTGACAGTCCGCAACTATACGATGCCACGGTAAGCCTCTACGACTCAGGCAGACTTATAGACAGGATTGATACAAAATTCGGAATACGCACCATCGAGGCGACAGCCGAGAAAGGCCTCAAACTCAACGGAAAGGCCATATTGCTGAAAGGATGCTGCATACACCACGACAACGGTCTGCTCGGAGCTGCCGCGGTGGCACGTGCCGACGAGCACCGCGTGGAACTTCTCAAAGCCAACGGCTTCAACGCGGTGAGATGCTCGCACAACCTTGCATCGGAAAGTTTCTATAATGCATGCGACAGACTCGGAATGATGGTCATCCACGAGACATTCGACCAATGGCTGAAGCCGAAACGCCCTGAAGACTATCATCTTTATTTCGAAAAACATGCGGCGGATGACCTCTCGGCAGGCATACGCCGCGACCGCAACCACCCGTCAGTAATTATGTGGAGCATTGGCAACGAGATTCCCGGCCGCAACACTCCCGAAGGAATGGAGGCGGCAATGATGCTGCGCAGGACCGTGCTTGCCCTCGACTCCATGCGCCCCGTGACGGCTGCAATATGCGGTTGGGATTTTAAAGGGTATTCATGGGAGGAGCAGTCGGCAAAATCGTTCGCCGCACTCGACATCTGCGGATATAACTATCTTTGGAACAAATATGAGAACGACCACCTGCAATATCCGCAAAGAGTCATGTACGGAAGCGAGTCGTATCCCAAGGAGGCGGCACGCAACTGGAACATGGTGGAAAAACATCCATACCTCATCGGCGACTTCGTATGGACGGCCATCGACTATGTGGGCGAGGCCGGCCTTGCCCACACACTCGAGATGGGCAATGGAGAGCGCGACACGCAGTTTATGGACTGGCCATGGTATAATGCCTGGTGCGGAGACATCGACCTGATAGGCAACAAAAAGCCGCAGGCTTACTTCCGCAACGTGTTGTGGGGAGTATCTCCCATTGCCATGGCTGTAAGAAAGCCAGTGGCCGACGGCAAGCGCGAAGTAGTGAACGGCTGGGGATGGACGGACGAAAGGCAGAGCTGGACATGGAACGGACTGGAAGGACAGACAATGACCGTGAACGTATACAGCCGCAGCCCGAAGGTAAGCCTCACGCTTAACGGAAGACTTATAGGAATAAAGGAAACGGGAAAGGACGACTATACGGCAACGTTTAAGGTGCCATACTCGGCCGGTGAACTCGTAGCACGCAACATAGGGAAGGACAATGGTTCATTCACACTGAAGACCGCGGGGAAGGCCGATGGAATACGGCTCAAAGCCGACCGCACCGACATCGGGAAATCCAATCATGACCTGTCTTTCGTAAGCATAGAGATTGTGGACACGGACGGAAATGTCCTGCCTGACGCCGCCATCCCGTTAGAGATAAGCTGCAACGGACCGGCAAAGGTAATTGCGGGCAACGGCAGCTACAACGACATGGAAAGCTTCCGTTCACTTACACCGAAGACTTTCCGTGGAAGAGCACTGGCTATAGTACAGCCGGAAAACAAAGCCGGAACATGCACCGTCACAGTGAAGGCAAAGGGACTTGAACCGAAAAGCGTGACAATAAACATGAAATAATCACCATGCAGTACACACCGGCATGCCATATACCCGGGAAAACGTATAATACTAAATAACAAACAATTGAAATGAAACAAACGGAAAACTTGAAAAACAATCTGCTAAGACGCCTCGCGGCCACTGCGTTTACAGCCATGTCGATGCTCTGCACAAACGCACAGGAGAATACAGGAAATCTTGTTCTCCGCTACGACTCGCCTGCCGAACACTTCGAGGAAGCTCTCGTAATCGGCAACGGAACAATGGGAGCCACCGTATACGGAGGAACACGCATCGAAAAGATATCCCTCAACGACATCACCCTGTGGACAGGAGAGCCAGACAAGGAGGTGACAACACCGGGAGCATACAAGGCTCTGCCGGAAATACGCGCGCTGCTCGAAAAGGAAGACTATAGGAATGCGGAAAAGGCAAACCGTAAAATACAGGGACACTTCAGCCAGACATATCAGCCGCTCGGACAGCTTACCATTGAATATGGTGACAACCGTTCAAAAGACATATCGGACTACAGCCGCAGGCTGGACATCAGCCGGGCAGTGGCCACGACACAGTATAAAAACCGCGATGGCATACACACAAGTGAGTATTTCGCATCAGCACCGGACTCTGTGATAATAATCCGTCTGACAGAGCCTGTCAATGGCATAAAGGCCACACTACGCTTTACATCACAGCTGCCATATTCAGCCAGCGCGACAGGCAACGAGATAACAGCTGAGGGACATGCCGCATACCACTCTTATCCGAGTTATTATAAAGGTGTGCCGGCAAATGAGAAGCATCTATATGATCCGGAGCGCGGCATACGCTTCCGTACGATCATAAAGGCTGTGGCAGCCAAAGGCGACGGAGAGGTGAAAAGCTATCCTTCGGGAGAAGTGCAGATAGACGGATGCCGTGAGGTGACGGTGATAGTGGCAAATGTGACAAGCTTCAACGGATTCGACAAAAACCCGGCCACAGAGGGACGCGACTACAGGAAACTTGTGAAAAAGCGAATGGAACGCGCCGCACGAAAGACCTACGAGGAACTGCTGCACACCCACATATACGACTATCAGAGGTTTTTCGGAAGGGTGAGCCTCGACCTCGGACGGACGGCAGACTCAATAGCATCGCTGCCGACCGACAGGCAGCTGCGCCTGTATACTGAGCAAAACCAGAGGAACCCGGAACTTGAAGCGCTGTACTTCCAATACGGACGCTATCTGCTGATATCATGCTCACGCACGGAAGGCGTGCCGGCAAACCTGCAGGGACTGTGGAACGAACGGATAACCCCTCCATGGAGCTGCAACTATACAAGCAACATCAACCTTGAGGAAAACTACTGGGCCGCAGAGACAGCCAACCTAAGCGAAATGCACAGACCGCTGCTCGGCTTCATTTCCAACCTGAGCAAGACAGGAGCAGTGACGGCACGGGAATATTATGGAACGGACAAAGGATGGTGCTTAGGACACAACACCGACATCTGGGCAATGACCTGTCCGGTGGGGCTGCGTACAGGCGACACGTCGTGGGCCAGCTGGAACATGGGAGGCGCATGGGTGAGCACACACATCTGGGAACATTACCTGTTCACACGCGACCTCGGATTCCTTAAACAGAACTATCCACTGTTGCGCGGCGCGGCGGAGTTCTGTATGAACTGGCTTATCGAGAAAGACGGACAGTTTATAACATCACCCGGCACTTCACCTGAAAACAAATACATTGCTCCCGACGGATTTATCGGGGCGACATCATACGGCAACACATCCGACCTGGCCATGACCCGCGAATGTCTTCTCAACGCACGCGAGGCGGCACGCACACTCGCCACCGACAAGGACTTCATACGAAATATCGACCGCACTCTCGCACGGATGCTTCCATATAGGATAGGAAAGAAAGGCAATCTTCAAGAATGGTATCACGATTGGGATGATCAGGATCCGCAACACAGGCATCAGTCGCATCTCTTCGGCCTATACCCCGGGCACCATATCAGCACATACGCCACGCCTGACCTTGCACGAGCCTGCGCACGCACACTTGAGATAAAGGGCGACAAGACCACCGGATGGAGCACCGGATGGAGGGTGAATCTCTATGCACGCCTGAAAGACAGCAAGAACGCATACCACATCTACCGCAAACTGCTCAACTATATCAGTCCCGACAACTACAAGGGTAAGGACGCACGGCGTGGAGGCGGCACATATCCGAATCTTCTCGACGCACACTCTCCATTCCAGATAGACGGAAACTTCGGAGGATGCGCCGGAGTGATTGAAATGCTCATGCAGAGTGATACAAACAGTATAACCCTCCTGCCGGCGCTGCCAGACGAATGGGCGGAAGGCAAGGTAAGCGGTATATGCGCAAGAGGAGGGTTCACGGTGTCGATGACATGGAAAGACAAAGCAGTGAAAAGCCTCACCGTCACATCACGGCAGGGAGGAACAACCACACTGCACTTTAACGGAAAGAGAAAGACCGTAAGGCTTAAGAAAAACCAGACTGTAAATGTAATGTAAAAAAGTAGTGAGAGGCCGCTGTATACTGTCATTGACGGCCTCTCACTACTCCAACCCGAAAATCCAGAAAAGACACCTTAATATGACAAACAAATTGAAAGGTATTGCAGGTATTCTGGCCGCAGCAGTATGTCTGATAACCGGCAGTACACTGAAGAACCCACAGACAACAAACACTGAAAACATAAACCGGTCCGTAAAAAACGAATACACCGGCATAGACACAGGCTCTACAGAAAAAAGCATCCGTCAGAAAAAAACGACACGACACCGCAAACCGGAAATGCCGGCCGCAATAAAAGGCGTTCTGGAGAGAGTCATCGAACACAAGGGATACACCGTTTCATTCAACCGCGAACACAACAACCCTAACTATGTGGCATGGGAACTGACCGCAAGTGAAACCGAAGGAACAGTGAAACGATATGACGATTTCACTCCCGACCCTGACATACCCGCACCACACCAGGTAAACACCGACGACTACAAGGGATGCGGATACGACCGTGGACACATGGCGCCGGCAGCCGACATGAAATGGAGCCGGCAAGCGATGAAAGAATGCTTCTACATGAGTAACATCTGCCCGCAAAACCACAGCCTCAATGCCGGAGGATGGAAAACACTCGAGGAGGCATGCAGGAGATGGGCCAGGCAGGAAGGAAGAATATACATTGTGTGCGGCCCTGTATACCGAAAAGGCAAAAAGCAAAAGACGATAGGCAAGGAACACATAATAACCGTTCCCGACGGGTTCTTCAAAGTAATAATGTCACTGAGAAAAGGCAACGAAAAAGCCATCGGTTTCTACTATACAAACAAAAACGGCTCACAGAGGATGGCGGAAAAGGCCATGTCTGTGGATGATATCGAAAAGATGACCGGCATCAACTTCTTCGTCAATGTAGACAACAAAACGGAAAGACGCATAGAAGCAGTATATTCGCTGAAGGCATGGAGATGATACATACAACAATAAAAACAGAATAAATACTGCCATAACCGTTCCACAATAAAGCTATTATGGAATATATTTTGTAATTTTGCATAAAAGAAAAACAGAAACAAAAGCATTATGACCACACACGACAATCCCGAATTGCAACGGGCATGGCAGATAATAGAAAGCACAGGCACAAATCTCTTCCTGACAGGAAAGGCCGGAACAGGAAAAACAACATTTCTAAGAAAACTGAAAGAACTGTCGCCCAAAAGAATGATTGTCGTGGCTCCTACAGGCATAGCGGCCATCAACGCAAACGGTATGACGATACATTCATTCTTCCAGCTGCCGCTGGCACCGTTCATACCGGAAACCACTTTCAACACAAAGCAGAACCATTACCGCTTCAGCAAACAGAAAATTGACATCATCAGAAGCATCGACCTTCTGGTGATAGACGAGATAAGTATGGTTAGGGCCGACCTTCTGGATGCGATAGACTCTGTACTGAGACAATACAGAAAGAACAGCAACCCGTTCGGAGGGGTGCAGCTGCTGCTCATCGGAGACCTGCAACAGCTCGCACCCGTGGTGAAAGACAGCGAACAAGAACTGCTCTCGCAATATTACGAAACAACTTACTTCTTCGGAAGCCATGCCCTGAGGAAAACAGACTATGTGACAATAGAACTCAAAACAGTATACAGACAAAGCGACTCACGATTCCTCTCGATACTCAACAAGGTGAGGGAAAACAAGGTTGACAGACAGACACTCGAAGAACTCAACAAACGGTACGTACCGGACATAAGCCTCTACGACGACAGGAAATACATAAGGCTTACAACACACAACAGGCAGGCACAGGAAACAAACAACCGCAAACTTGACGAACTGCCGGGAAAGGCATTCACATTCAAAGCCACAATAGAAGACGACTTTCCCGAATATTCCTACCCCACCGACATGATCATCACACTCAAGAAGGGAGCACAGGTGATGTTTGTAAAAAACGACACATCAGGAGAAAAGAGATACTATAACGGAATGCTCGGTGAGGTATGCGAAATAAACGACAAGGGATTCAGCGTGAAATCAAAAGACACCGGTGACATCATCGAAGTAGGCCTGGAAGAATGGGCAAACTGCAAATATGCCCTCGACAAAGACACCAAAGAGATAACTGAAATAGTGGAAGGCGTTTTCAGGCAATATCCCGTGAAACTGGCATGGGCTATAACAATACACAAAAGCCAGGGACTGACCTTCAGTCATGCCATCATTGACATACAAAACTCATTTGCACATGGACAGACATACGTCGCACTCAGCCGCTGCAAATCGCTCGAGGGGCTCGTGCTTAGCAGCCCTATATCCGTGCATGCCATCATAAACGACAGTTCCATAAAGACATTCACCGATGAGATGGAGAAAAGGACACCGGGAGAAGATGATTTCCTTATCATGCAAAGACAATACTATGTAAGGCTGCTCGACGACCTATTCGGATTCCACGACATCTATTCAGCACTCGACACTATAACAAGGCTGCTAAACGGACATTTCGTGAAAAACTATCCGCTACTGGCAAACAAATACCGCGAACAGACTGTCGTCTTCCATAACGTAATAACAGACGTGGCACGGAAATTCCACCTGCAATATGAACAGATGGCAACAGCATGTGAAAACTATTCCGAGAATCAGACAATAGCCGAAAGAATAAACAAAGGGGCGCTCTACTTCCTGAAAAACATACGTCCGCTCGAAGATTTCATACGTCAGACAAACGTAGAAACAGGCAATAAGGAACTCCGGAAACGATATACGGAAGCCATGAACAACCTGAGAGGATGCCTGAGAATAAAAACAAGACTTCTGGAATATGTCACAGAATACGGATTCTCCATAACGGCATATCTTAAACAAAAAGCCGTCATCACCCTTGGACAAGAGGACAACGGAAACAAAAAAGAGAAAAAAGAAAAGAAGCCCAAAATTAAAAAGATACCGACAAGGGAAATATCCCTGAAACTCTATAAAGAGGGGAAAAGCATATACGAGATTGCAAAAGAACGCTCACTTACCGCAGGAACAATTCTCGGCCACTTAGGGAAATATATCGAGACAGGCGAAGTGAGAGCCGATGAACTCGTACCAAAGGAACACATAGAAAGAATAGTTCATTTCCTGAGGGGAAAGAATCCCGAAGACCTCTCATACCGCGAGATAAGAGACGGCATAGGAGAAGACATCCAATACAACGAAATACAGATAGTGTCGGATGCGATACTATCGGGACATATATAATAAAGTGTCATAAAAACCAACAGACAGAAAATGGAAAAGAAAACAGTTGCGGTATTGGGAATGATGTGCGCAGGATGCGCAGCAAACGTAGAAAAAAAACTCAACTCGCTCACCGGCATAAACTCGGCTACCGTGAACCTGCCGGCAAGAACAGCACTCATAGAATACAACCCGCAGGAAATAACACTCGCGCAGATGAAAGACGTGCTTGCCGCTGCAGGATATGACATGGTGACAGAGGAAGACAGAGACATCGAAGAAATAGAACGGAAGCAATACCTAAGTCTGAAAAGAAAAACCGGACTGTCGTGGGGTTTTGCCCTCATAACAATGGCCATATCAATGAAATGGATAAATATAGAAAACATCACGGCAGCCAATATAGCAATGCTTGCAATAGCACTCGTCAACATAATATACTGCGGACGGATGTTCTACGCCTCTGCATGGAAACAGCTGACAAACGCCTCTGCCAATATGGACACTCTCGTGGCAATGAGCACGGCAATATCCTTCCTTTTCAGCGTGTTCAACACATTCTGGGGAGACACGACATGGGGTATACGCAATATCGAATATCATACCTACTATGACGCATCTGTAATGATTATAACATTCATACTCACAGGACGGGTGCTCGAGGAACGTGCAAAGAACAGCACCGCATCAGCCATAAAGGGACTTATGGGACTGGCGCCCAAAACGGCACGGCTCATAAATCATACAGACAACAGCATAACGGAAACACCGATAACGGCACTACAACCGGATGACATCATCGAGATAAGACCCGGAGACAAGATTCCCGTAGACGGAACCATCACCGAAGGCACAGCATACGTGGATGAAAGCATGATAAGCGGAGAACCGGAACCTGTCGTCAAGGAAAAGGGAAGCAAACTCCTTGCCGGAACAATCGTGAAAGAGGGAACGGCACGGTTTAAAGCCGAAAAGGTGGGCTCGGAAACAGTACTCGCCAACATAATCAGAATGGTACGTCAGGCACAGGGCTCAAAAGCTCCCGTACAGAGAATTACAGACAAGATTGCCATGATATTCGTACCGGCAATAGTATTGATATCTCTCGCCACACTGGTTTTATGGATTGTCATCGGTGGTACGGACATGCTCCCGCACGCCATTCTGTCTGCCGTATCGGTATTGGTGATTGCCTGTCCGTGTGCAATGGGACTGGCCACACCCACAGCACTGATGGTCGGCATCGGCAAGGCTGCACAGAAAAACATCCTTATAAAAGACGCGACTGCTCTTGAAAATCTAAAGAACGTGAATGCCGTGGTGACAGACAAGACCGGCACTGTGACGCAACTCGTAAGGAAGACAGGCACGACAGCCATTGAGGAACAACTGAAACCTCATGCACGCGAAGCAATGGAACAGCTTCAAAATGCAGGGATAGACATATATATGATGAGTGGAGACAAGGAGGATAACGTTCGTAGGTGGGCAGAAAAGGCCGGAATAAAACACTACCAAAGCAAGGTGATGCCACAAGACAAGGAAAACCTCGTAAGAAAACTGCAGGCGGAAGGAAAATGCGTTGCAATGATTGGAGACGGAATAAACGACAGTCAGGCTCTCGCTGCTGCCAACGTAAGCATAGCAATGGGAAAAGGCACAGACATCGCAATGGACGTTGCACAAGTCACACTCATGAGCAACGACCTCAGACGCATCAGCGAAGCCATAGTCCTGTCAGGAAAAACAGTTGGCATGATACGACAAAATCTTTTCTGGGCATTTATATATAATGTGACATGCATCCCTATCGCAGCCGGAGCACTTTACGGAGTCGCCGGTTTCCAGATAAGTCCCATGTGGGCAAGCGCACTCATGGCAATGAGCAGTGTGAGCGTGGTACTAAACAGTCTGAGACTTAAGCTGACATAGTTGCATACGAAACACTATCCATGTCTTCAACATATTACTAAGTAAGAACAATAATTATAAAAACCACAAGATTATATCTTAAACACATTGTGTTAAACTAAAAACAACACAAAGTTAAAAATACCTAATGACCTCATCTTTTTCCTTATAATAATCTGACGTAATAAAGAAAAAAACATACCTTTGTAAAAAATAATACTTACCTAAAAGGTTACGACTCATACCACATTGAAATAAAAGGTCACAATGGGGCTTTTATAAAAGAATCTTTACTAAAACTATCATATAAAAAGTATCATGTATACAAAAACGATTATCACACATCTCATTTGCATGACTACAGCAATAACTGCCTATTCACAAGAAACGTCCAAAAGCACTGTGGGAGAAAAGGTTATAGCCCACTACACTAAAACCGGAGACCAAGAAAAGATCAAAGCTGCAAGGTTCATTGCGGAGAATATGAAGTATCATTCTTTTAAGGACAGTCCTATACTTGATAAATACTATGCAGGTATTGAACAAATAAACAAACAGTATAAGTATCCGGAATGTATTGAACAGTATTATAGACTTTATACAGAATGCGGTGACCCATACGTAAACCTGACTCTTACCAAAGATAATGACTTCATAAATGAAAAAGACATTATCAACAATATAGACATGGCGTTTGAAGACTGGAGAAACGGTCTGTGGGCCAAGCATCTTTCATTTGAAGATTTTTGTGAATATATGCTGCCATATAGAGTTAACAATGAGAAGCCGACTTCAAATTGGAGGGAAGATTTAAGAAAGCTATACTATAAATATGCAACGTCTGTCATAACCAGTGATGACATGAAAAATTCAGCGTTTTGGGCTGCAAGTAAAGTCAATGACGCATTAAAAGCATTGAAATACAATAACAAGAAAGTTTTACCTGAATTAAACATAAATTTACCTGTCTCTGCATTGAAAAACATGCAGATGGGAGAATGTATCGACTATGCAACATACACTACATACGTCATGAGGGCATGCGGGATACCTGTGTGCTTAGACTACACACCACAATGGCCGAACCGATCAAACAACCACTATTGGAACAGCCTCTTGGACAATACGGGTTTGAACATTCCATTCATGGGATGTGAAAGCAATCCGGGATATCCTAACAAACAGGGAAGGGAAATGGCAAAAGTATATAGAAGAACATTCAGTTACCAACCACAAAGCCTGTACGCATTGAATAAGGACTTGGGAGAGAACATTCCGCCAATACTTAATACTCCATTTAT
>NZ_JABKKF010000010.1 GCF_013166605.1 Xylanibacter muris | reverse complement strand
TTCTCAACGCAGCGGCGATACTCGAGGAGAGCGAGCTTCCCGCAATGCTTAAGGAGCGTTATTCAAGCTTTGACAGCGGTATCGGCAAGGACTTTGAGGATGGCCGTCTTAGCCTGGAGCAGATTTACGAGTACGGCAAGAAGGTTGAGGAGCCGAAGCTCACCAGCGGCAAGCAGGAGAAGTATGAGACTATCGTATCTCTGTATACGAAGTAATCAATATTGATATATTAAAGTATCATTATATAATAAAGCAACGCATCTTTGAAAATGCGTTGCTTTATTTTTTCCTACCTTAAAACAAATGGTGTTTCATGGCTCTATTGACGGTTTCTGGTTAAATTAATATGGTCTCCATATTATATTCAATATTACTTGTTTATCAGATGACCAATGCGTTCCCGAAATACCTTTATGTATGACAATTACTTTTCAAGACTTTCCTTATACCAATTGAAAAGTTTTTGCACTCCGTCTTCAATTTCAACTTTGTGAACCCATCCAAGCGAATGCAGTTTCTCGACATCTATAAGCTTACGTGGAGTTCCGTCTGGCTTTGAGGCGTCAAATTCTATTATACCCTCAAATCCTACTGCCTTTACAACCAGTTCGGACAATTCACGAATGGTAAGTTCTTTGCCTGTTCCGACATTTATATGACAGTTTCGTATTTCTCCGAGCTGCGGTATCGCGCCACCTCTTCCTTCACTGTTATTGCGGTCAACGGCACCTGTCGTCCCCTTTCCATAGAAGACAGAAGAATACTTTTCTATTCCTATAATATCCTTGAAATCAACATTCAGCAATACATGTACACTTGCATCTGCCATATCCTCGCTCCACAGGAACTCGCGGAGTGGGGTACCGGTTCCCCAAAGTAAGACTTTATTGTTGCTTATGCCATACTTTTCAAGAACATTGAGAATCTCATCATCAGAATTATTTCCCGTGACGCCCTCCACCGGACGTTTGTTCATGTCTGTCCGTATGGCATTCCAATTATCGTCATGTATTAGTTTTGCAAGATATACCTTTCGCATCATTGCCGGCATTACGTGGCTGTTTTCCAAATGAAAATTATCGTTAGGCCCATAAAGATTTGTCGGCATCACGGCGATATAGTTTGTTCCGTATTGAAGATTATAGCTCTCGCACATTTTCAATCCGGCAATCTTAGCTATTGCATATTCTTCATTGGTATATTCCAATGGTGATGTCAGCAAAGCGTCCTCCTTCATCGGCTGCGATGCATTCTTCGGATAAATGCAGGTGGAACCGAGAAACAGCAGTTTTTTCACTCCGTGTGAATAAGCATTGCCGATAACGTTACACTGCATCATCATATTCTGCATAATGAAATCAGCCCTGTATAGCGAGTTTGCCATTATACCTCCGACAAATGCCGCAGCAAGAACAACGGCATCCGGACGTTCCTCATCAAAAAACTTCTTCACGGCCACTTGGTCTGTAAGGTCGAGTTCTTTGTGTGAGCGTCCGATAAGATTGTTGTATCCTCGTGTTTTAAGATTATTCCATATTGCCGAGCCTACAAGGCCATTATGTCCGGCAATATATATCTTAGAATTTATATCTAATGCCATTTTATGTATATTTTATATGTAGATATTGCCGGACAGCCATTTCTATTCATGCCCGGCAATATCATAACTTATACTATACTGCTATGAAAATAATTATTTTACAATACCTTTTTCAAGGTACTCGGCAAGATTTGTGCGTACCTTCTGAGAGGCATCCTCTGCTGCAACCTTTGCCATATCATTGTCAACCATTATATTTACAAGTTCCTCAAAACTTGTCTTGTTGGGATTCCATCCTAACTTTGCCTTTGCCTTCGTCGGATCACCCCAAAGATTTACAACATCCGTAGGACGGAAGAAATCAGGAGAAACCTCAACAAGCACATTGCCTGTAGCTTTGTCTATACCCTTCTCGTCAATACCCTCACCATGGAACTCAAGTTCTATTCCAACACGTTTGAAGGCGTGATAACAGAATTCACGTACTGAATGCTGTATTCCAGTCGCAATAACAAAGTCTTCCGGCTTTTCGTTCTGGAGGATAAGCCACATACATTCTACATAGTCTTTTGCATATCCCCAGTCACGCAGTGAACCAAGATTGCCAAGATACAGTTTATCCTGCTTGCCTTGCTTGATGCGTGCCGCAGCCAAAGTAATCTTTCGGGTAACAAAAGTCTCACCACGGCGTTCGCTCTCATGATTGAAGAGAATACCCGAACAGCAGAACATGTTATATGCCTCGCGATACTCCTTTACAATCCAAAAACCATATTGCTTTGCTACGGCATAAGGGCTGTATGGATGGAACGGTGTGTTTTCATTCTGCGGAACTTCTTCCACCTTGCCATAAAGTTCTGAAGTGGAAGCCTGATATATTCGGCATGTTTCTGTAAGGCCAAGCAGTCTTACCGCCTCCAATACACGCAATACGCCCGTTGCATCCACATCAGCAGTAAATTCAGGAGAGTCAAAACTTACTTGAACATGACTTTGAGCCGCCAGATTGTAAATCTCTGTAGGCTTTACTTTTGCAATTACTCCAATGATACTCATAGAGTCGCCAAGGTCGGCATAATGAAGATGGAAGTTTGGCTTACCTTCAAGATGAGCGATGCGCTCGCGGAAATCTACAGATGAACGGCGTATGGTTCCATGTACATCATAACCTTTTTCAAGCAATAATTCGGCCAAATACGAACCGTCTTGTCCTGTAACACCTGTGATAAGGGCAACTTTTCTCTTTTCCATTTTCTTCTTTTCTTTAATTGTTTAAAATAATTATCTTTTCTTAATTTCACATTTCCGAGTAACGGTCAAGAATATATCCTGTCTGTAATTGTTTTACGGATTACACAGGCCGTGATTCAATTCTGTCCTGAGAATTGTTTTATTCTCTGCTCTTCCGATAATTTACAGATCAGCAAAGTATTGTCATTTTCCGCCACGATATATCCGTCAAGTCCCTGTATGACAACCTTCTTTTCCTGTGCTGTATGTACAATACAATTGTTGGTTTCAAAAAGATTTATATCATTGCCTATGCAACTGTTTCCATAAAGATCCTTTTTTGTCTGGGCCAAAAGCGAGCCCCATGTGCCGAGATCACTCCATCCGAAATCCGATGGACGCACAAAAATCTCCTCTGCCTTTTCCATAATGGCATAGTCGACAGATATATTTTCACAGTTGGGGAATATACGGTCTATTTCCTCCTGTTCGTGTTCTGTGCCATATACAGGCATGAGCTGTTCAAACAACTTTGCCATTGTGGGCTGGTATACTCTGAATGCATTAACAATAGTATGTATGTTCCAGATAAATATTCCTGCATTCCAAAAATAATTGCTTTTCTTTATATACTGCTCAGCTGTAGCCAGATCCGGTTTTTCCCGGAATGAGTCGACACGGAATATATCCTTATTACGCAATGAGTTGTGTGCAAGATTTGCCTGAATGTAGCCATAGCCCGTCTCAGGACGGTTAGGTCTCATACCTAAGGTAACAATGGCATCAGATTCTTTTGTGAACTTAAGACAATCCGAAACAACTTTCTTGAATTCATCCACATTCATCACTATATGGTCACTTGGAGTAACCACAATATTTGCCTTGGGGTCTTCTTTCTTTATACGCCAACTTACGTAAGCAATGCAAGGAGCCGTATTTCTTCGACATGGCTCACATAAGATGTGGCTTTCTTCAATATCCGGCAACTGTTCCTTTACTATGTCCTTGTATTGGCGGTTGGTCACAATCCATAGATTCTGTGAAGGACATATACTGCAAAACCTTTCTGCAGTAAGCTGAAGCAAAGATTTCCCGACACCCATGACGTCTATAAACTGCTTTGGTTTATCTGAAGTGCTCATCGGCCAAAAACGGCTGCCGACACCTCCGGCCATAATTACCACATGATTGTTATTGTTTACCATAATCAAAACCTAATTTTATTACTATACTAATTTATAATATACACATTCTTCTTATAATCCGGCGAACATGCTTGGCATATTCGTGCTATGCGTCTTTTTTTCTTTTCATTAATGATTTTACGATGAAGCAGCCTACACCTATAAGCAAAATACCCAAAATGAATATTTTGAGATAATCCGCATACTCTGTAATTTTCTCATTGAGCTGTTCCTGTGGTACTATGGTATGCAGATACCATCCCAAACCTGCAAGTACACTGTGCCAGCATCCGGCTCCAATAGTCGTGTAAATGAGAAATTTCCAATAATTCATCTTTGCCAGTCCCGCCGGTATGGAAATCAGATGACGTATCACAGGCACAAGTCTGCCGGTAAGTGTGGCAGTGACTCCATGCTTATTAAAAAAGACCTCGCTCTTTTCTACTTTCTTTTGATTCAGAAGACACATCTTACCCCAGCGGCTGTTGGCAAATTTATAAATAAGCGGCCTGCCGAAGAAATATGCCACCACATAGTTGATAGTGGCTCCTATGTCTGCCCCTATGGTGGCAAACAATATCACAAGCCATATATTCAGATGTCCGGCAGCAGCATGATAAGCAGCCGGAGTCACGACAAATTCAGACGGTACCGGAATGACAGTACTTTCAAGCAACATTAGGAACAGGATTGTTCCATAATTGAGATGTTCCAATAATTGTGTTATAAAATTCACAGTTCTTTATTTTCTATTTTATTCGTTATATATTTAAAAATATCTTTTTCCTGAATGTCATGAGGAAGCATATTATAAAAAGCAATTCTCAGTTCCTCCGGACAAATACGTTCTGCAAGTTTTAGATACTCCTTTGCCTCATCATAGCGTTTCAATTCCATACAGCACATTGCCATATATCCGAATCCGCCTTTCAAGGCACCTTCTTTGTGCCCATTCCGATATTTTGTGAAAATATCATATACAGAATCGTAGCATCCGCAATCAAGCATAGACATCATTATTTTAATTAATGTGTTATGGTAGTCTTCAGACATAGAGAATGCTTTAATAAATTGACTGTGCGACTCATTGACCATACCGTTTGAAAGATATATGTGTCCTTTCATTATCTCTGTCTCGGTATCATCATCGCCATATTTTTTGCTTTCATCTAAAAACCTGATTGCCTCATCCACATTATTCTCGTCATTTAAGATCAATGCCATTTCTTGATAAGCCCGCAAGACATTTTTCGGGTTACATCCGTCCGCATGTTTTATCAGCCAACAGAAAAAATGTTTTGCGGCTTCTGTTTTTCTCAGCGAACAAAAAGATATTGCTATGTTTATAACGGCAAAGTCATCGTCCGGCGCAAACTGAAGATATTTTCTATAATACTTTATTGCCTCTTCAAAATTCTTGGTGGTGAATAAAGTATTCGCCTTGGTGATTAACGCCTCGGGAGTATCAGGATTAATGGCAAGTGCATAATCAATACTTTCAAGTGCCGACTCATAATCCTGATTCATATAGTCTGCCGTTGATTTCATGTTCCAGTAATATTCAGAATAAGGGTCCTCGTCCAAAAGCCGTTGAAAAATATCTGATGCCTCTTTATATCTCTCAAGCAGGAAAGATATCTTTCCCCGCAGTTCCCTTACATCAGTGGCCTCCTGATCATCTATCCTTGCCAACCACTCACTTGCATGCTTTCCTTCATTTCTGTCAAAAAACATCTCCGCAGCACAGAAACAGAAGTCATCTGTCTCAGCATCCATATCCATGTCTTCAAGATTTTCATAGATATGAAGCAATTCCTGCTCAGCCGCAACCATGTCACCGCCACACAGTATAATCTCCGCATGAAGGACATTGGCTTCGAATGCGTTTTTGTCCTTTATTTGTTCATAGTATTCTTCTGCAAGCGAGATATTCTTATTATCCAACGCCTTCCGTGTTTTGAACACCAAAGGGAAAAGACTGCCGGGATATATTCTAAGCGCGAAATCTACAGTGGCTTCAGCACGCCCGTTGTCTCCGGTCATCTGGTAATAGTCAGCAATATCTGTCAGGTCGTCAGCATCCATGAAAGCGGGTGAGCCGCTTTCAAGTGATGCTTCATACTGTTGCAGTAAATTCCTGAATTTATTGCTGTTGAAATAATCGTCGCTTATAAGCATTTACTACATTTTATTTGTTTATCTTTGCCCAAGTATCCTTTAAACCTACCGTACGGTTGAACACAAGATGCATAGGCGTAGAGTCTTTGTCGATTGTAAAATATCCGATACGCTGGAACTGCAGGAAATCTCCAACATTTCTTTCTTTCAGATAGCTCTCCACATAGCAGTTGTTCAGAACCTTAAGAGATTCGGGATTAAGCAACTCATGGAAATCACGTTCATCCGCAGCGGTATTTTCCACATTGAACAAACGGTCGTACAGTCTGACCTCCGCTTTTTCGCAATGTGCAATGCTAAGCCAGTGTAATGTGCCCTTTACCTTTCTGTTTGCCCCTTCCATTCCACTGCGGCTTGTCGGGTCATACTCTGCATAAATCTCCTCGATGTTTCCTTCCGAATCTTTTTTACATCCTGTACACATTATTATATACGAGTTCTTCAGACGTACTTCCTTGCCCGGTGTCAACCGGAAGAATTTCTTTGGAGCATCTTCCATGAAATCGTCACGCTCTATCCACAGTTCACGACTGAATGTTATCGTATGCGTTCCGTCAGCCTCGTTCTCCGGATTGTTTACCGCTTCAAGCTTTTCAGTCTGCCCTTCCGGATAGTTCGTTATTACAAGTTTCACCGGATTAAGCACAGCCGACACACGGCATGCTTTCTTGTTCAGGTCGTCTCTAACAGCAGCTTCAAGAAGGGCATAGTCATTAAGGGCATCAAACTTCGTATATCCGATTGAGTCTATAAAATTACGTATACTCTGTGATGAATATCCTCTGCGTCGCATTCCGCATACGGTAGGCATACGCGGATCATCCCAGCCTTCCACAAGATGCTCGTCTACAAGTGTGTGGAGCTTGCGTTTGCTCATTACGGTATACGTAAGGTTCAGACGGTTGAACTCAATCTGTCGGGGACGGTTGTCTGTGATGTTGCCGGCCTCGCCTTCATACTCTTTCAGCAAATCTATAAATTTGTCGTATAGCGGACGGTGGGGAACAAATTCCAATGTACAGATAGAGTGGGTCACACCTTCAAAGTAGTCGCTTTGTCCGTGAGCGAAATCATACATGGGGTATGCGTGCCACTTCGTTCCGGTACGGTGATGCGGAGTATGGATAATACGGTATATCACCGGATCCCGAAAATGCATGTTGGGATTAGCCATATCCAGTTTCGCACGCAAAACCATCGAGCCTTCCACAGATTCTGCCGTATTCATCTCATTGAATAGTCTGAGGCTTTCTTCCACAGGACGGTTCCTGTACGGACTTTCCGTACCGGGACATGTGGGAGTGCCCTTTTGGGCTGCTATCTGTTCGGAAGTCTGTTCGTCTACATAAGCCAGACCTTTCTGTATCATCCATACGGCAAAATCCCATAACTTTTGGAAATAATCGGAGGCATAATATACATTTGCCCATTTGAATCCCAGCCATTGTATATCATTCAATATTGAATCCACATATTCAGTGTTTTCCTTTGAAGGATTCGTGTCGTCAAATCTTAGATTACATACCCCTCCATATTTTTCCGCCGCACCGAAATCCATACATATTGCCTTGGCGTGGCCTATATGTATATATCCGTTCGGTTCCGGCGGAAATCTTGTCTGTATCTTACCGCCGTTTTTACCTTCAGCCAAATCTCCTTCAATTATTTGTTCAACGAAGCTTATACTTTTCTTTTCTTCGTTATCTCTGCTGGTATTGTCTGCCATAGTGTTTTTAATGTTTATGTTTAGTCTGCAAAGTTAATTGAATTTATGTGAAAAACAAAACAAAGTTGTTTATTTTTAGCAACTTCCGCTTTATAGATAATACATGTCAATTTCAGTCCTGACCGGTTGATAATTATTTGAAAACTTTATCCCACCATTGCATTTGCTTTATCTTTATATTTAGGTCGAGTCCGGCTTCATCGTATTCCTTCATGGGAATGAACATGCTTATTCCACCGTATTTTTCCTCTGTGACAGTAAAGTCTCTGAAGTTTACATAGCCGTTCGTGTCCCATCTGTTGCTGGATTTTCTATGTATTACAGTGCGGCCAAGGACATCTTTCCATTGTCTGTAAGTGCTTTCTGAAGTATTTGCTCTGACAATATCGTTCATGTCATACATAAACCTCTCTCTCTTACTGCTAAAATAATAGATGACATTGTTTGTCGTGAATGTCCCGGTTCCGATTTCAGTGTTTATCTCATGCAGTAAATATCTTGTTGCCATGGCAAGATTTTCCAACTCCTCCGTCTTTATTACGGAAAGCGGGGTGTGCCGGCCATAGTCTGTTGTATGCTCGTTATACCTGTCAACAATACCGAAACAACATTCCTCGATATTCTCACTTTTAAACATTTCCGGCACGACAGTGGAGTAGGGAGCTCCTTCGCCCGGTATCTCGGCAGGTGAACCGACAATATATTTTGCGGTATTTCTCAATTCATAGGCACTTTCAACACATTGAAAACAACAGCAATCGGCAAAAAGGAAATCAAATCTTTCAGGCAGGCGTTCAAGAACTTTTGCCATTTGAGTTATGTTCATCCATCTTGCATTGCTAAAATCAGTGGTATTGTTTCCTGTGTCTATACCGTATGCCTTATTCATGCCGGACACAGATTTATATGTATCTGCTATAGTGTCATTGCTTATGACCCATCCTGTAGCATGTCCCCAAAGCACCAGCCCGTAGCTCGAAGCCGGATAACGTTTCATTGTCCACAAAAGGATTTCATACATTTTTTCCGGATCACATGACAGAAAGTCGGAATCGTTGTTATAGAAAACATCCCTTACAATTTCGCCATTGCTTATTTTCACAATGTATGGAAATTTGTTTTTATCCGCCAAGTCTACGAAGGCGACCAAATTTGTGTTTGGAGATATTTTAGTCGAACCTTCCGCCATTTCCTGCAAGTCATCAAGGGCAATTTGCGACAGGTCGTTTTCTGCGGACATGTAAACGATAACCGTACGGGACACAGAATCGTGGAATTCAGAAGGATACGGTATGGAATCCCCCGTTTCATTTTCGTCAGAGCATGCAACAATAGCGAAAACACAGATTATCAGGGTTAATAAATATTTCATAATCTATAAATTTCCTGCAAAGATACACTTTATTTTATATATAGTTTGTATCTTTGCACCCAAATTTATTTTGACTGATGAAAAAACTGTTACTATTGGCTGCGGCCGCAGTCATTTCAATATATTCCAAAGCTCAGGATATCGATATCAAAGAACAGTGCGAGGATACCTGTACACATGTTCATGGTATAGATCTAAGCCATTATCAGGGCGAGGTATTTTGGGAAACGATAGGAGAGAACGCAAAAATGGCTTATGTCTATCTGAAAGCGACAGAAGGGGGAGACCATATAGACCGGATGTACGAACAAAATATAAATCTTGCAAAAAAATACGGAATAAAGGTCGGAAGTTATCATTTCTATCGTCCAAAGACACCGCAACAGAAACAACTTGAGAATTTTACCACACAGTGTATTGCGGTGCAACAGGACATTATACCAATGATAGATGTTGAGACCCATGCCGGCTTAAAGTCAGAGGAATTCTGTGACTCTCTTCTTAAATTCCTTGATTTGGTAGAACAGGCATACGGACAGAAACCGTTGATCTACACAGGTACAAATTTCTATAACCGGCATCTCTCAGGTATGCTTGACGATTATCTCATCATGATAGCACAATATACAGACCGTGAACCGGAACTGAATGACGGACGTGATATAACCATGTGGCAATATACCGGCAAAGGACGTATAACCGGAGTGAAAGGGTATATAGACAAAAGCCGTTTCATGGGGCGGCACGGCTTGCGCGAGATACGTTTCATACATGAGGAAAAATAGAATAAATATTAAATATCAACATGGCAATAATAAAATGTCCAGAGTGCGGTCATCAGGTAAGTAATCGGGCCGCAACTTGTCCGAGCTGTGGTATTCAGATAGCCGGCAAAGTGATGAAGTGTCCCGAATGCGGAGAATTCGTATTCACAGATCAGGAAATTTGTCCAAACTGTCATTATCCGTTACATAAGGCTTCAATACCGGCGATACATACCGGAGAACCGGCAGATATCATTTCAAAGATACCGTCTCATAAGGCAGACAATAATGAGAATGGCCATAGAAACAGTGCGAAGAAATACCTACCGTATGTCGTTGTATTTATGGTGATATTGATGTCTGTATTTGTATTTCTGTATTTCAGCAAAAAGATAGAGTCACAGAATGAAGCGGATGCTTACCATGCCGCTGTTGAGAGTAACGAGCCAACGCTTCTACAACAGTATCTCGACATGTATCCTGACGCCCCAATAGCTCATCGTGATTCGGTAATGATGAGCCTTGACTTGTTAAAGAAAGCTGATTTGGAATGGACAAATACAGTTGTAAGCAACTCAAAGACTGCTTTCATGAAGTATATTGACGCACATCCGGAAAGCGTACACATAATGGAAGCGGAGTTTAAAATCGACTCTATAGACTGGGCGGAAGCCACACGTAAAAACACCATGGAGGCTTTAAAGGCTTACATCGACACTCATCCTGACGGGGAACACATTGCCGAGGCCCGTCAGATGGCAGATGAACTTGAATCGCAGGAAGTAAGTGCCGCCGACAAGCAAATGATAGCCACATTATTCACCACATTCTTCAATTCGATATCATCAGGTGATGAGGAAACACTTGCATCTACTCTTGCACCGATGATGAAAAGTTTCCTGCATAAGGAAAATGCCACAAAAAACGATGCCGTCACGTATATGCGTAAACTACATTCCTCACAACCGGATCTGAAAAAGATCACAATGCGTGCAAATAACGATTGGAAGATTAATAAGGTGAGGATTGACGAGTCTGCATTTGAATACAATGTGGATTTCTCTGCAGATCAGCATATCGAATGCACAAGCCCGGACAACAGCAGCCTTACAACATTGAAAGTTACTGCAACAGTATCGTCTGACGGGAATATCACTGGCTTGAACATGAAAAAAATGGCTGAGCGGTAAAAAATCAAAATACTTTTACATATTGACACGCTTGTGAAATTCTTCTTTGATGAATAGGCCATTCACGCCCAATGAATGGCCTATTCTCTTTCAATGAACATGCCATTCATTAAGCATGAATGGCATGTTCATTTTTGGCATAGTTTTATCCATATTTAAAGCATTGAGTATCAACATGTTACAAATTCCGCAAAATCACATAGATAATTACGGGAACAATGTATGATTTTTTATTACAAATAATACAAGAAACAGAATGTTTCTACCATATAATATTATGTGTAAATGTGGCTGACACACATTATCTGCATTATCCGGGGAATGCAATTCCCGCAATATACAACAGACAATCACTACGGTTTTATATAAAACAAGAATTATATATGTGATTTCTACATATTCCGACATATTTTATACCTTAGCCATTGCGTTATTTTGTAATTTTGCATTATTAAGAGTAATCCACTAAAACAAATATCTATAATGAATTTCAAGAACAAGACCTTAATCCTGTCGGCAGTACTTTCTGCCGGAATTTCCGTCGCCCGATCAGCTGTGGCCGACACCATCAAAAAACATACTCTATGGTATACGACTCCGGCAAAACACTGGCTTGAGGCATTGCCTTTAGGCAACGGCCGGCTTGGAGCAATGGTATACGGTGGGGTAGAGAGCGACACAATCCAGCTTAATGAAGACACATTCTGGAGCGGTTCACCATATAATAACACCAACCCCAACGCACTTCGGGCCCTTCCTGAAATACGTGCCGCACTTGACAGCGGGAACTATCAGCGTGCACAGTATCTTGCCATGCATAACATAACGGCCGACCGCGGCATTACCGGTCATGGAATGATATATGAGTCTGTAGGCAACCTTATATTGACGTTTCCACACAAGGAAGCAACGGATTATTACCGCTCATTGTCGCTCAATGATGCTGTGGCAACAACACGCTACAGAACTGGAGGAACAGGATATGAGCGGGAGATTTTCACTTCGTTTACCGACAGCGTGACCATGATACGCCTTAAGGCAGACAAAAAAGGGAAACTTGATTTCGAAGTGTCATTTATAGGGCCGTTAAAGAAGCAACGTGTAACCGCACATACATCACTTAGCGAAGGACGTAACGACGAGTTGCGTATTTACAGCCATCCAACGGCATCAAATTCAGAAAACATTCCTAACGGCCTTCATTGCACGACCTTTGTCAGAGTGATTCCACAAGGAGGCACACTCAGAGGGTCCGACGGACGTATATCCGTAAAAGGGGCAACAGAGGCTGTGATAATTGTATCATCGGCAACAAATTTTGTGCGTTTCGACAATATAACAGGCGACAGCGATAACCGTGCCCGCGGAATGCTCAAACGCTTTCTCGCAAATGGAAATCCTGTAAAGACATACGACAAAGCGAAAACCAGGCATAAAGACTATTTTCATAAGCAGTTTAACCGCGTTGCTATTGACCTCGGTCAGAACCCCGTTCAGGAAGCAAAGCCAACCGATGTGCGTATACGTGAGTTTTCCGAGACGTCAGACCCGTCCTTGGCTGCCATGTATTTCCAGTTCGGCCGCTATCTGCTCATCTGTTCATCACAAAAAGGCTCACAGCCGGCCAATCTGCAGGGTATATGGAATCCTGACGCAGACCAGTATCCGGCATGGGACTCTAAATATACGACCAATATAAATGTAGAGATGAACTACTGGCCTGCAGAAATATGTAATCTCAGCGAATGCCATGAACCGTTTCTCAAAATGGTTGAGGACGTGAGTATAACAGGACGTCGCTCTGCTTCTGAAATGTATGGGGCACGTGGATGGACATTGCATCATAACACAGACCTATGGCGTGCCACAGGTGCCGTTGACTATGCATCCTGCAGTGTCTGGCCGACTTGTAATGCCTGGTTCTGCTCACACCTTTGGGACCACTATCTCTTTACCGGTGACCTTGCTTTCCTTGCCCAAAGGGCATATCCTGTAATGGCCGAAGCATGCCGTTTCTACTTCGATTTTCTTGTCCGTGAACCCAAAACCGGCTATCTTGTAGTATCACCGTCCACATCTCCGGAAAACAATCCCGGCTTTGAAAAATACTACGACAATGTATTCGGTAAAGAGCAGAAAACAGCTATATTCGCTGGTGTGGCTATGGACAATCAAATGGTGTACGACCTTCTGCTCTCAACCCGCCGTGCAGCAGATATTCTTGGAATTGACAGGGAATTTGCAGACAGTCTTGATAATCTACGCAATCAACTTCCACCTATGATGATAGGAAAATACGGACAGTTGCAGGAGTGGCTTGAAGACTGGGACAAGGAATTCTCAAGTCATCGCCATGTGTCGCACCTGTGGTGTGCCTATCCCGGTCATCAGGTATCACCGTATACCAATCCTGAGGCAACGGCTGCCGTCCGTAAATCCCTCATTGGGCGTGGCGACGCATCACGTGGATGGTCGATGGGGTGGAAGGTCTGCCTTTGGGCACGTTTGCATGATGGAAACCACGCCTATAAACTGATACGTAACCAGATGAAGTTTAAAGATTCGAACGCTACTATAAAGGACCAGGACGGGGGTACATACACAAACATGTTTGATGCCCATCCGCCATTCCAGATTGACGGTAATTTCGGATGTTGTGCAGGTATTGCAGAGATGCTTGTGCAGAGTCATGACGGCTGCATACATCTTCTTCCCGCACTTCCGGACGTGTGGAAATCGGGAAAAGTATCAGGCTTGAAAACACGCGGAGGATTTGAAATCACAGATATGCAGTGGGCAGACGGCAAATTAAAATCAGTAACAATCCGTTCTTTTATCGGTGGGAACCTGCGTCTGCGTTCGGAGGTGTCATTGAGGTTTTCTGACGGGAAAATTCCAGCAAAAGCTTCAACGGCAGAGAATCCTAATCCGCTTACACGTGCTTATGATATTCCGGCACCATTAATAAAAGATTCATCAAAACTTATTCACGTGTCTTTGCCGAAATGTAATATTTATGATATTCCTACAGATCCGGGAACAGTCATAACACTGACAGCCGAATAACGCTTCAATATCAATCTAAGATGTCACCGGAAAATTCCGAAAGTTTTTTGGTGGCATCTTATTTTTATTACAATCAAAAACAATTAATGTATACAAGATACTTATAAAAAGTAAATATTTGCATATTAGGCAACAAATGCACTTTTTAAATATAACGGGGATTATGATAAATAGAAATTATAAGGAATCCCCCTTTTGCCAATTTTCCCTATATATTTTTATAATGAAATGACTGGATGAAAAATATTATTTTAGATAAAACTCTGATGTAAGCTTTTCATAAGTATCATCACCTATTATTATTTCCGGTTGTTGCTCAAAATCAATCGGTTGTCTGGTATATGACAAAAGAACGCGCTTTGGAGATTTCCTTGGTGATGTTTTTATCGGACATACCTCCGCTGGAAACAATCCGGCAAATATTGCTGCTGTATCGGCATCCGCACGCATTTCATAAGGAAGAATTATTGATATTATTCCATTGGAAGACATCATTCGTAACGCATGGCGCATAAGGTCTATAAGCGGCAGGCTATCAGAATGACGTGCATTCGTGCGTTTTCTGTCGGGACAGTGAAGGCTGTTTTTGAAAAAAGGCGGATTACATACAATTAAATCATAAGTCTTGTCTGGATTATATTTTTGTATCGGACACAAATACACATTTATCCGTGCCCCAAACGGAGAAAGCACGGCATTGGATTTCGCCTCTTCAACAGTCTCCTCGTCAATATCTATTGCATCGATAACTGCATTAGAAAAACGTTGTGACATCATTATTGCAATAAGTCCGGTACCTGTGCCCACATCTAAAATATGAATCGCATCATCGTCTGTACCGCTGCTTAGCGGAGTTGCCCATCCGCCAAGCAACACCCCATCTGTACCGACCTTCATGGCACAATGATTCTGATTTATGGTAAACTGTTTAAATCTGAACTGCATTCCTTTATTTTCTTTAATTATGAAACTTATGAAATACTTTTTAAACAGATATAATCATTCAAACACTTCCTCTATATCAAACTCATCGTCAACATTGGTGCTGTCGGCATCTGCCGAACAAGGATTATAGTCATCTGGGAGCTCAAACTTTGCTTTGTCAGAATATGGCAGAGACTTATCTGAAAATACCTTTTTCATATAATATGCCCAAATTGGCAAGGCCATGGTTGCCCCCTGCCCCATCCGCATTGTGTCAAAATGAATGTCACGATCATCACCGCCAACCCATACACCGCTTACAAGCTCAGGTGTCAACCCCATGAACCAGGCATCGCTATTGTTGTTGGTTGTGCCGGTTTTTCCACCCATGTCACAATGAATATTGTATTTAAAACGTATTCTGCCGCCTGTTCCTCCGTTTATTACACCACGCAGCATATATAGCATTTTAGATGCACCGTCATTACTTATAACCTCATTCATCCGGGGTTGGAACGTTGCAATTATATTACCTTCATTATCTTCTATGCGCGTAACAAACAATGGGGCGCATCTGATACCATGATTGGCAAATGTTGTATATGCACTAACCATTTCTGCCACAGAAATGTCACAAGGTCCGAGACATAAAGCCATAGAAGGATGTATTTCAGGATTATTTATACCATATTTATGAAGCAAATCTACAAATGCCTGCGGACTGAGCTTTGACATAATGTATGCTGAAATCCAGTTGTTTGACTGTGCCAGTCCCCATTTTAACGGAACCATCTGACCATACCGGCTATGGCTGGCGTTACGCGGAGTCCAGTTGCGTCCTGCCACCACATAGGTCTGTTGCACATTCGGAGCAAGGTCACATGGCGACATTCCGTTTTCCATAGCAAGGGAATAGAGAAAAGGCTTAATGGTAGAACCTACCTGACGACGCCCTTCTGTACACATATCATAGTTGAAGTGAACAAAATCCGGCCCTCCTATATATGCTTTGACAGAACCGTCTACAGGACTCATGCTCATGAATCCGCAACGAAGGAATGATTTATAATACCTTATGGAATCAAGAGGGGTCATGGTCGTATCTATCTCTCCATGATACGTAAATATACTCATCTCCACCGGTGTGTCAAAAGCTTTCCTTATATCGCTTTCTTTTATTCCTGCTTCTTTCATACTCCGGTATCGGTCACTCTGATATACAGAACGCGTAAGAATTCTATTTACTTGCGCGGACGTGAGATTGCCGGAAAACGGTGCTGTCTTCTTATGACGGTTTTCACGGTTAAATTCAGGCTGGAGGAATTTAACAAGATGTTCATCAACAGCCAGTTCCGCATAATTTTGCATACGCGAATCAATTGTTGTATATACTTTTAATCCGTCTGTATATATATTATAAGGCTGACCGTCTTTATTCTTGTTTTTATTACACCATCCGCATAACGGATCTGTCTCCCAATTTATGGAGTCCTGTACATATTTGGGATAGTTCCACGAAGCGTAATCACTGCGTATCGGCTGTTTCATCGTCATATACCGGCGCAGGAACTCACGAAAGTATGTCGCAATGCCGTCCTTATGATCTGACACATGAAAGTTTAAGCCGAGAGGCTCCGCACTATATTTCTCATACTCGGATTTCGAAATATATCCAGCCTTGTTCATTTGTGACAATACTACATTACGGCGCTCGAGACAACGTTCAGGATGCCTCACAGGATTAAAATAAGAAGGATTCTTGCATAACCCTACAAGCATTGCGGATTCCGTTACCGTAAGATTGCGTGGGTCTTTTCTAAAATATGTATTTGAAGCCGTCTTGATGCCTACAGCATTATGCAGGAAGTCAAAATAGTTAAGATATAGCGCGATAATCTCGTCTTTGGTATAATTACGTTCCAACTTGACGGCTATCACCCACTCTATCGGCTTCTGCATTAATCTTTCCGTCACATTCGAGGCTTTTGCGGAATATAGTTGCTTGGCAAGCTGTTGGGTTATTGTGGAACCGCCTCCGGCACTGGTCTGTCCCATTATTCCACGTTTTACCACGGCACGTCCAAGAGCAATGAAATCAATTCCGGAATGTTCATAAAACCGCTCATCCTCTGTAGCGATAAGAGCCTGAACAAGTGACTTCGGCAATTCGGAATAGTCAACACATATACGGTTTTCCTTATTGATATTCCATGTTCCCATAAGTTTTCCGTCAGCCGAATAAACTTGTGTGGCAAAACGGTTTATCGGATTCTGTAAATCCTCAAGTGGAGGCATATACCCTATTTTTCCTTCCGAAATGGCCCAAAATATAAATCCTCCGCCAATGAAGATCAAAACAAAAACTGTCCATAAAAGTTTTATGAATATCTTTCTCATATAATTTCTTATTCCTTAAAATTACATGCAAAAATAAATAAATTAAAGCATATATTAAAAATTTATGAAGGTTTTCTATAAGCACACTGCTTAAATATGGGATTTTTGTAGTAACTTAGCAGGCGAAAAGAATATAAACAATAACTATCGGATGGAAAAACATAATTTTGTTACGATTGCCGATATGAGCAGGGAAAAGATTCTCTATATGCTCAATATGGCACAAGAGTTTGAGAAAAGACCCAACAGGGAGATATTGAAGGGAAAGGTAGTTGCCACGTTGTTTTTCGAACCTTCAACACGAACACGCTTAAGTTTTGAGACAGCCGCTAATCGTTTAGGAGCAAGAGTTATCGGCTTTGCCGACCCTAAAGTGACAAGCGGCACAAAAGGAGAGACACTTAAAGACACAATTCTGATGGTCGCCAATTATGCTGATGTAATTGTGATGCGTCACTATATAGAGGGAGCCGCACAATACGCAGGTGAAGTGACAAACGTACCTATAATAAATGCGGGAGACGGGGCACATCAACATCCGTCACAGTGTATGCTTGACCTTTATTCCATATATAAAACCCAAGGGACACTGGAAAATCTGAATCTGTATTTGGTAGGAGACTTGAAATACGGACGTACAGTCCACTCGCTGATAATGGCGATGCGCCATTTTAATCCTACATTTCATTTTGTCGCACCCAAAGAGCTTGCCATGCCGGAAGAATATAAGATTTATTGTCGCGAATATGGAATAAGATTTGAAGAGCACAATGAATTTAATGAGGATATAATTTCCGATGCCGATATTTTATATATGACCAGAGTTCAGAAAGAACGCTTTTCTGATTTGATGGAATACGAAAGAGTGAAAAACGTATATATACTTAAGTCAGATATGCTGTCAAAGGCAAAATCAAACATGAGAATACTGCATCCTCTGCCACGGGTAAATGAAATAGCCTATGATGTGGATCTGAATCCGCATGCATATTATATCCAACAGGCCGGTAATGGTCTTTTTGCACGGGAGGCCATATTCTGTGATGTACTTGGGATAACACTTGATGAAGTCAAAAATGACAAGACAATCATTTTGTGATTTATTGCCATATCTTTTTTGATATACAAAAAACATTAAGGAAGTAATAACAAAAATATACACTCATAACCATGAATGCCAACAAAAAAGAAAGACTGGTTGCGGCAATACAAAACGGAACTGTCATTGATCATATTCCATCAGAGAAGATATTTCAGGTTGTTGCATTATTAGCATTGGAAGATCTTGCCACTCCCGTGACTATCGGATGTAATTACCGTTCAAAAAAACTGAATAAGAAAGGTATAATCAAAGTAGAGGATAAATTCTTCACCGACGAAGAAATTTCACGTCTGTCGGTCGTTGCTCCCAATGTAATATTAAACATCATCAAGGATTTTGAGGTTGTAGAAAAGAAAATGGTGACAACCCCCGACATGTTGAAGGGCATCGTCAGATGTAACAATCCCAAATGTATAACGAATAATGAACCCATGTATACTGTTTTTCATACAGTAGACAAGGAAAAAGGTATTATAAGATGTCATTATTGTGAAAAAGAGCAGTTTATAGACAAAGTTGAGCTTGTATGACATCTGGAAATAAGAAAGATAAAGAAACGTTTATCGGTTCTTAAGTAAAGTTTTATCCGGATTGCTTGCATATCCGGATATTTCTTTTTATTTTTGCATATTATTTAAGTATTTATATTACAGGCCAAGGCAGAATATCTGTTAAACATTACAAAAGAAGTAAAGTTCAGATATGATGTAGGGTTTATTTGTTTAAGGATAATATTAATTCCCAAATATCAATAACCACAATGAAAAGAGATCAGGAAATATTCGACCTAATCGAGAAAGAACATCAGCGCCAGCTGAAAGGAATGGAACTTATTGCGTCTGAGAATTTTGTAAGTGATGAAGTTATGGAGGCAATGGGTTCATATCTTACAAACAAGTACGCAGAAGGATATCCAGGTAAGCGTTATTATGGCGGATGCGGAGTCGTAGATCAGGTTGAACAACTTGCCATAGACAGAGTAAAACAACTCTTTGGTGCTGAATATGCCAATGTACAGCCCCATTCCGGAGCACAGGCCAATGCAGCAGTATTGTTGACGGTATTAAAACCGGGAGATACATTCATGGGACTTAATCTTGACCATGGCGGTCATCTTTCTCACGGTTCTGCTGTTAATACATCTGGAATACTTTATAATGCCATAGGCTATAACCTCGATAAGAATACCGGAAGAGTAGACTATGACGAAATGGAAGCACTCGCCGTTAAACATAATCCGAAGCTTATTATCGGAGGTGGTTCTGCCTATAGCCGTGAATGGGACTACAAACGTATGCGGGAGATTGCCGATAAAACAGGTGCCCTGCTTATGATAGACATGGCACATCCGGCAGGACTTATTGCCGCCGGTTTGCTTGATAATCCGGTCAAATATGCACATATTGTCACTTCGACCACACATAAGACATTGCGTGGCCCACGTGGAGGTATTATACTTATGGGTAAGGATTTTGAAAACCCATGGGGCTTGAAGACACCTAAAGGTGTTGTTAAAATGATGAGTCAATTACTTAATTCCGCAGTCTTCCCCGGAACACAGGGTGGTCCGTTGGAACATGTCATAGCAGCAAAAGCCGTAGCTTTCGGAGAAGCATTGAAACCGGAATTTAAGGAGTGGGCAACACAGGTAAAGAAAAATGCAAAGGTTCTGGCAGACGAACTGACAAAACGTGGCTTTACTATTGTAAGCGGTGGAACTGACAATCATTCAATGTTGGTTGACCTTAGGTCGAAATATCCTGAGCTTACAGGTAAGGTAGCAGAGAACGCACTTGTAGCTGCAGATATAACCGTAAATAAGAATATGGTGCCATTTGATACAAGAAGCGCATTCCAGACCAGCGGTATACGCCTGGGTACTCCTGCTATGACAACACGCGGAGCAAAAGAGGACATGATGATTCTCATCGCAGAATTGATAGAAGAAGTTCTTAATGATCCGGAGAATGAGAATGTTATTGCAAAGGTACGTGCCAAGGTCAATGAAACCATGAAAAACTATCCTTTGTTTGCGTATTAATATTCCATATATTACACACAGTATTATACAATATCTTCAGAAGCATATAGTGAAGAGGTTAGATTTACATGCAACCATTTTATTGGGAAAGCGTTGTCTGACGCTCTTCACTTTTTTTATCGTCCCGACAATTGGAAATGCCGATGACAATTTCTTTGGCGTTTCCAAATCTGTATTGTTCAATCCTGCAAACGAAGTATACCCCAAACATGAGGTAAGGGCTGTATGGCTCACAACAATAGGAGGCATAGACTGGCCTCACACCTACTCAAGAAGTACTGTTTCCAAACAAAAACAACAACAGGAATTGTGTTCGATACTCGACAGTTTAAAATTGGCAGGAGTAAACACCATATTGATGCAGACGCGCATACGTGCCACAACTATTTATCCTTCCGGATTAGAACCATGGGACGGATGTCTGTCTGGAAAACCGGGTATGTCTCCGGGATATGACGCCCTGAAATTCGCCATAGATGAATGCCACCGGCGCGGAATGGAATTTCATGCATGGATAGTGACAATACCTGTTGGCAAATGGAACTCATACGGATGCAGAAAGTTGAGAGAACGACATCCTGGAATACTGACCAAAATAGGTGATGAAGGATATATGAATCCGGAGAAAAAAGGAACCGCCGTATATCTTGCAAAAATATGCCGTGAAATTGCAACCGGCTATGATGTAGACGGTATCCATCTTGACTATATACGTTATCCGGAAACATGGAAAATAAAAATACCTTTATCATCTGCACGTGCAAATATCACCAACATAGTAAGTGCTATAAGCAAGGCTGTCAAAAAGGAGCGGCCATGGATAAAAATCAGTTGCTCGCCAATAGGCAAGTATGACGATCTCTCACGTTACAAAAGTAATGGCTGGAATGCACGCACAAGAGTGGCTCAAGACGCACAACAATGGCTTAAAGACGGACTTATGGACGCTTTGTTTCCAATGATGTACTTCAAGGGAAATAATTTTTATCCGTTTGCCGTTAACTGGAAAGAAAACAGCTACGGAAAAATCCTATCCATAGGTCTGGGTATTTACTTTATGTCACCCAAAGAGAAGAACTGGGATGTTGAAGAAATCAAACGTCAGATAAATGTGTGTCGCGGATACGGATTGGGACACGCTTTTTTCCGTTCCAAATTCTTCACAGACAACCTGAAAGGCATATATGACTATTCCTGCAATGAATGCAATGCTCTTCCTGCACTTATTCCTCCGATGACATGGGTTTGTTCCACCCGTCCTAAATCACCGGCAAAGCTTGACGTATACAGAAACGTTGCCGGAGATTACATTGAATGGGATGAAGGTGTTGATATGTCTGACGGAAATTATCTTACATATAATGTATATGCTTCAGTTAATGGAAAAACGGACATAACAAATCCTGCAAATCTTATTGCCACGAGGCTTATGGACAGGCATATTGCAATAAGCAGCACAAAACATCCGTGCATGCTTACATACGCAGTGACTGCCATGGACAGATATGGAAATGAGAGTGAACCGATAACCGAGGTTATGGCAATATCCGGAAATACTGTTACAGATGATCATTGCAACATTTCATCTGAAACAAAACCTTTCCTGCCGTTTTGTAAGACTGCGATAGAAAACGACGGTAAATGCATGGTTATTCCACAAAAGGAAAACAATCTTGATGCAGAATACCTGACAGTGGAAACACTACAGGGGACAATTATTGCCATAAGAAGCTTTAATGGAGGAACATCTGCAGATATTTCACAAATACCTGATGGAATATATGTAATAAGGTCATTGGGGAAAAAAGGCATTTCCCACAGATTAGGATTCCTTGCAATAAAAAGGTGACAGCCTGGGTATTTAAAGCATAAAGACACAATGGAAAAAATTATATTAGGAATTGATCCTGGAACAAACATAATGGGATATGGAGTCCTGAAAGTTATGGACAACAAGGCTGAGATGGTTGTCATGGGAGTGATAGACCTTAGAAAATTCTCGGATCCCTATATGAAGCTTGGGCATATTTTCGAACGCGTTACCGGGATTATAGATGCTTATCTCCCGGATGAAATGGCAATAGAGGCACCTTTCTTTGGAAAAAACGTGCAGTCTATGCTGAAACTCGGAAGAGCTCAGGGTACAGCAATTGCCGCTGCAATACATCACAGTGTTCCAATACATGAATACGCCCCATTAAAGATAAAGATGGCGATAACGGGCCAGGGACAAGCATCAAAGGAACAGGTGGCAGGCATGTTGCAGCGTATGCTAAAAATAGAAAATAAGAACATGTGCGACTTTATGGATGCTACCGATGCCTTGGCAGCTGCCTATTGCCATTTCCTGCAGATGAACCGACCTGCAACAGAGACACGTTATCGAGGCTGGAAAGACTTTATAAACAAGAACCAGGAAAGGGTGAAAAGATAATGAAAATGCAGTTATCTCCTACTCTGCTTATAGTGTTTATCAAATAGTTAGTAAAAACAATCATTCATTATGAAAAAGATAGTTCTATTTATTGTTATCTTAGCGGCAACAACAGATATTGCCAAATCACAGGATATTTTTAATGAGATAAGAAAAACAGCAAAGGAAAAAACAGAAAATCCTGTTGTTCCTGACATGATTAAACAAGTCAACCGGTTTAAAGTCGACGCCCTTGATTATCTTTTGCTGAAAATGAGAGAACAGATGCCGGATTCAACCACAGCATACCTCGACAAGCAGGCTTATGCAATGAATAATTTTATTAATTTCTATATGAGCAAAATAATAGAAGCTAAAGAACGGCCACAGGCATACCAACTGAAACTGTTGCAGCTTTTTATGGACGCATCTTATTCAAACCCGCTTTTTAATGATACGGATCGTGAACTTACATTAATATACTTCTCCGACAGTGAGTCTCTTACGCGCTTTTCTCTTGATACGGATTGGCGCAGGGCAGCCGCTGCTGTCATGTTTGAAGTGCCAAGGCTAAGGTAAATCTTTCCACTATACAAAAAACGCCCGGATTTCGATTTTCCATCATCGAGTCCGGGCATTTTATATTATTGTCTACATATCTTTCTTATTATAATACCACCAATAAGTACCATAATACTGTTCAAATAAAGCATGTGCCATGGCTCGCTTGTCGCTGTCGTAGCACTTTTCAAGTCTCTGCATGTCCTCATAATCCGTATCCATCACATTGTCATGATATACCACCAACGGATTGGAACGCATGTGGGTATAAAGTATAAGAGCCTCGCGGTAATGTTTGGGAAGAGTATTGTCCACAGAATAAAACATTATCAGATTCTTTACGAAAGAATCAATATCCCTATCTATCAGACAACCGCACAGAATATAGTCCTTAACAGCTTTTGATGCCTTGCCACTGTTTACAAGAGACTGCAAATAAGTTTTTGCGGAACCTTTTGTATAATATGGTATTGCCCCAAGAAAGCGGTAAAGACTGTCTGTGGGATACATCAGAAACTCCACACCGTTTCCTTTCATCGGTATCAGATCCGCAGACGTACCTTTTACAGGATATGTGAAAAGTTCATTGCCAAGTTCACCTTTACGTGCAAGAGCATATACTCTCAACATTGTGAGTGAGGCATTTGTCTCCAGTGACCTTTTTCCTGCAAGCAATGCACCGTCAGGATTTCCTTCAATAAGCATTCTTTCCATTCTTGCACGGTAATGAAATACGGGATTACCATTACCTACAAGCCCTGTAACAATAAACATCATACCCATAGACATCATGTTTACCCACATTTGGCGTGAAAATAAAGTCATGCCGGAAGACATATTGTCAGACTTCAGCTGCGACATGACATATATACATGCCAACCATAAAACAAGAAGCACAACCGAAAGCCACGGCCATATTCCCCATGAAAATCCCTTGCATATATCAGAACTTACAGACGTGATGAAAGCAAGAATCATGAGTGAGGGAAAATATGTCATGGAATGGAATACTCCGGGAAGACGCAATATCGAACTTATGCCGACTTGCAGCAACATCAATATAGCTGTGATCAGAACAGCACCGACAGCTTTGTTATAACTTGTCACACCTCCACTAAGCACATGTTGTGCCACTGCAATAATATCAGCCTGGTAAAAATACAGGAAAACAAAGGAAAAAATGCAAAAGACAACAGCACTCACACCTTTTATGATGCCAGTGCTGTTTGTAATCATATTATTATCAGTCATATTTATATCGCTCAATTCCGGTTTATTATAGGATATCGGCAAAACCTTCAGTTCTTTTTAAGCACGACGGCAGAACGTGCCGGTATATACAGCTTTAACCATTCCTTGCGCTCTTCCATATATAAAGGGTCAAAGTTGGTAAGATGAGTTATTGTATCATCAGCCAATCCGTTGCCCCCGAACTCTTTTGCGTCTGTGTTCAGCACGACATCGTATGAACCCGTAGGTACAAGGAATCCATAATCCGTATATGAGCGGACAGGACTGAAATTGAATACGAACAAAAGGTCACCCCTGCTGAAAGCCAATATCTGATCGCTGTCATTATGCCATATTTCCTGTACCGGTTTGTTTTGGAAACTGCGTATGCTCTTTATTGTTGCAAGCATAGCCTTGTCGAAATCGCCCAGATAATGATAGTCCAGTTCCTTGTTGTCGACAAGATTCCATTGTCTGCGTGCATATTTATGGCTCCATCCGTTACCTTCACGCGGGAAATCTATCCACTCAGGATGCCCGAATTCATTACCCATGAAATTGAGATATCCTCCATTTATTGTTGCAGCAGTAACCAGCCTGATCATTTTGTGCAGTGCTATGCCGCGGTGGGCAGTCTCGTTCTCGTCACCTTTCTTGAAATGCCAATACATGTCAGCATCGATAAGTCTGAAGACGATTGTCTTATCTCCCACCAATGCCTGGTCATGGCTCTCACAATAGCTTATGGTACGTTCATCTGAACGTCTGTTCTTTACTTCCCAGAATATCGAGCTTGGTTTCCAGTCTTCATCCTTAAGTTCCTTTATAGTCTTGATCCAATAGTCCGGAATGTTCATTGCCATACGGTAGTCAAAACCATATCCTCCGTCTTCAAACCTTGCCGCCAGTCCCGGCATGCCGCTCACCTCCTCTGCTATTGTTATTGCATTTGGATTTATTTCATGTATAAGTTTGTTTGCAAGTGTAAGATAGCAAATGGCATTGTCATCCTGTCCACCGTTAAAATAATCTCCATAGTTACAGAACGCCTCGCCCAACCCATGACTGTAGTATAACATTGACGTCACGCCGTCAAATCTGAAACCGTCAAATCTATACTCTTCCATCCAGTATTTGCAGTTTGACAGCAAAAAGTGTATAACCTCGTCTTTTCCATAATCGAAGCACAGGCTGTCCCATGCCGGATGCTCATGTCGCCCGCCGGGGTAAAAGAACTGATTGGGGTCACCGGCAAAATTGCCCAGTCCTTCTATTTCGTTCTTCACCGCATGCGAATGAACAATGTCCATAATCACGGCAATGCCGTTTTTATGTGCAGTGTCAATCAGCTCTTTGAGTTCATCCGGTGTTCCGAAACGACTTGATGGAGCAAAAAAAGAACTTACATGATAACCGAACGAACCATAATAAGGATGTTCCTGTATTGCCATTATCTGTATACAGTTGTATCCGTCTGCAATGACACGTGGCAGTACATTTTCTGTAAATTCACGATACGTGCCTACCTTCTCCGCATCCTGGGCCATGCCCACATGGCACTCATAAATAAGTAGAGGCGATTTACATGGCTTGAAGCTTTTCTTTTTAAACACATAGGGCTCATCAGGATTCCATACCTGAGCCGAGAATATCTTGGTGGAATCGTCCTGAACCACCCGCCGGCACCAGGCCGGGATACGCTCTCCTTCTCCTCCGTTCCACCTGACTTTCATCTTGTAGAGATCACCGTGTTTCAAAGCCTTATTGCTGAGTTTCAGCTCCCAATTGCCGGTTCCTTCTATACGTTTCAGACGGTATTTGTCACTTTCCTGCCAATCATTGAAATCTCCGACAAGGTAAATCTCCGTTGCATTAGGCGCCCATTCACGGAACACCCATCCTTTTAGAGTCTTATGCAATCCGAAGTATTCGTGTCCGTTGGCAAAATCAGACAGTGTTTTCTTTCCTTTCCTTGTAAATTGACTTATTTTTTCCAATGCGTGGTTGTGCCTGCCTTGTATCGCATTCTCAAAAGGCTCAAGCCATTTATCTGCCGCGACCAGCCCTATATGTCTCGGTTTTGCGTTCGCTCCATTCTTCCGTGTGGCCGTCTTGGTGGCGGAAACAGTTTTTGAAGTAGTTTTTTTTCCTGCCATGGTTTATTTATTGCTTTATTTCATTCATTTTACAAAGCCTTTATTTTCTTTGTAAATGAAACTTTATGTTTATTGTCTTTATTTACTATAAGGTCATGCCTTAACCTTGAAAATAGCTTTCCTTATTTCCGCATTCTCAGATATACATGGCGCATGACCGTCTTGAGGAAAGAATAAGGCGAACATTCCCGGACGACATGTCACATAGCTGTCTGCAATTACTCCAGGAAGCTTGGTAATGTCTTTTTCCTCATTATACTCGGCACATGGCAAATCCTCACGTGCAGTATATCCGAATGTCTCGGCCACATCAAGAGGTATCTGTATGTCTATCATCCGGTTATGGGTTTCGATGACAGCCGCTTCCCGTGTTCTTCCTTTGGCTGTTGTTATGTTAACAAATAAATCTTTATCCTTGATGTAGTGTTTCCCCTCTTCCAATGCAGCAAGGTCATTGTTCTCTATAAACTCCACGACATCCTTGAAAAGAGGATTCAAGCTCTCGTAATTCTTCAAATTCTCTAATGTGTCAATAATCATAATCTTTTGTATTTAAAGGTTTTATATTATTTTTCTTTTTTTATTTCACAGCAGGATTGAAGTCTGCTATTTCTTACTTATCTTCTTGCCACGCTCATAGATGCCTTCTGAAGTGACATTCCCGTTGCGGTCCTTTTCTACAAACCTTCCGTCTCTTCTATCATCGGTATAAGAGCCCTCAAAACGGTTTCCGTCCTTGTCAACCTCTATTGCAGGTCCGTTACGCTTGCCGTTTCTAAACGTACCTTTAAATTTTGAGCCGTCGGCATATCTGGCAATTCCCTGCCCCTCAATGCGCCCGTCTTTAAACTGGCCCTCAAACTCATCACCGTTTTTCATTTTGAGCGTGCCGAGTCCGTTGGGTTTGTCTTCATTCCATTGACCTACATACGTATTTCCATTTTTCCATACAAATGTTCCCTGCCCGTTCTTGTCACCGTTAAGGAACTGTCCTGTATAGCGGTCACCATTGGCAAATTTGAAGATACCCGTACCGGTACGTTCTCCCTGCAGATAGTCACCCTCATACACATCACCGTTTTTAAATTTATATATGCCACGGCCGTTCTGAAAGTCTTTCTGCCATTCACCGGTATACACATCACCGTCGGCATAATGGAAAGTGCCTTTGCCGCTACGCAGATTGTTTTCCCATTGTCCGTCATAGTGCGAGCCGTCACCCCAGTCAAAATATCCGCGACCGTTTTTCATGTCATTCTTCCATTCGCCCTTATAGTATGCGCCACCGGCAAAAGTATATGTACCTTTACCGTTGCGGCTGTCCTGATACCAGTAGCCTTCATACTTGTCTCCGTTATAATAATACATTACACCATACCCATGCTGATAATCACGGAACCAAAGCCCTACATATTTATTATTATTGGCAAAATAGTATGTGCCTTTACCATGCTGTTGGTCCTGAAACCATTGGCCCTCATATTTCTCTCCGTCATTAAACATGTAAATACCATGCCCCTGACGCTTTCCTTTTATATAATTGCCCTCATACCAGTTTCCGTTTTTCCAGATTGTCTTACCTTTGCCATGAGGTTTTCCTCCGGCAAGCTCACCTTTATATTCTCCCTTATCCTTTGTGGTGGCTGTACCAAGTTTTATCTGCTGGGCACATAGCGCAACAGGCGTCAGTGCCATAAAAAATGATAATATTATTGATTTCAAGTCTATAATTGAATTTAACGTTTCAACTTCAAAGGTAATAATATTTATCTAAGAAACAAAAAAGATTAGTTTTTTTAACTGAAAGTGCCGCATATTTTATAATTTTGCAGTTCAAAAAAAACAATATAATAACACTGGTTTAAACATTATAACAATGAAATTTGCAGCTATTATTCCGGCAAGATATGCTTCTACCCGCTTTCCCGGCAAACCTCTTGCCATGCTTGGCGACAGGCCTGTCATTGAATGGGTTTACAATACAGCCAAAAACACTATAGGAGAAGCTTATGTCGCTACCGATGATGAACGCATATATGAAACAGTTAAAAACTTTGGAGGCAATGCCGTCATGACGTCTCCGGACCATAAAAGCGGTACGGACCGCATACAGGAGGCCGTCACAAAAATCGGAGAGGATTATGATGTCATCGTCAATATACAAGGGGATGAGCCATTCATACATACCTCACAGATTGAGACTGTATGCCGGTGCTTTGATGATGCCCAAACGCAGATAGCCACACTGGGAATGCCTTTTACCGGTGACATGAGTGCGGTAGACAATCCAAACTCACCTAAAATCGTCACTGACCTGAAAGGCTACGCAATGTATTTCAGCCGTTCTGTCATTCCTTATGTAAGAGGCTGTGAACATAACAGATGGAATGCAGGATTCTGTTATCTTAAACACATCGGACTTTACGCATATCGCTGTGATGTACTTAAAGAAATAACCCGACTGCAGCAAAGCCCACTGGAACTTGCCGAGAGTCTGGAGCAGTTGCGCTGGCTGCAAAACGGATATAGAATAAAAGTAGGACTGACTGATATGGAAACAATAGGCATTGACACTCCTGAAGACCTTATAAAGGCAAATCAGATGCTTGAAAAATAAACCTGGATTTTTTGGCTTTTCATTTTTCCAATTATTATGGATGCTTATGAACAATAAGTATAATTAAGCGTCATTCTTTTGATGGATCTGGTTATGGAAGAGGAATGGAAAGCGACAGAATAAATGAAAAGAGGAAAAATTTCCGGATAAAGAAGGAAACACAAATCTTTTTTTGAAATCTATTTACATTTATCAATGTATATAAAATTCTCTTTCGATGAACATGCTATTCTTGCTCAATGAATAGCATGTTCATCGAAAGAGAATAGCCTATTCATTGAGCAAGAATAGCATGTTTATTTTGGCATACTTTTTATCTATCACTAATCCACTGTATATCAACACGTTACGAATTTCACAAAGAACGGTAAGAAACGACAGGGAAAACTATGTGAATTTTCATTACATATGACACCTTTTACATTCGAATTCCAGACAGAAATACGAATATAAATGGTAGGCGGTGAATATGATTTCCAGCTTGATTATATCTATAGCCTTACAATGAAACGACAGATATTAACAGTCCTGCAGAACTCTTGTCTGTTATACAGACCCTGTTGTCCGGACGTTCACATACAAGCCACAACGGCATACCTGTATTGTCGGTAAGTATCAGCTGACCACGTTTTTCAATAATATTTTTCTTGCGGTCTGTAAGATAATCACTGACAAGTTTTGAACCGCGCATGCCAAAGGGCATGAAACGGTCACCGTCTGCCACTGTACGCAGCACAAGCGGGAAAACCACATTTGCGGCATCAATACAGATGCGATTTTTATCTTTGGGAATTTTGAAGGAACTGTCTATTATGACCGGCTTTATGCTTATTCTCAACCCGTCACGTATGACATAATTACCTGGCTCAGGAATACACAACGGTTTTAACGGCTCCGACTTCCTATATACAATGATACTCCCACGGTTTATCGCAAGTTGAAAACATCCGGATGAGTAATACGCACCCGTCCTTGCATCAAGATTAAGACTGATTTGCTCTGTCTGTGCTGATGAGAATCCATAGTTTCTCAATATCCGATAAAGTACATATTCAGGAGAAGGCGTGGATTTCAGTTTCTCAATATCGATAACCAGGGCACTGTCAGGAATATTATATGCATCTTTACTCTTGACGTTCTGTTCGGATTGACCGTCAGGCGACAACGTGTCCGAGACAATGACTTCTTCCGCATGCCGGCTTATTGCCTCATCAAATATCTTGCAGGCTTCGGTCATCAGTCTGGACGTCCTGTTGATATTCTCTGATGCAGAGGGGGTTATATCATTAAGTAACGGGATTACCTTCAGCCTGTAACGGTTACGTGTGGCATCAAGTTCCAGATTTGTACTGTCCGTAACATATTCCTGCTTTATCGACTGTAGCCAATTCTCTATTTCCACACGGCCAAGGCAAAGCAACGGACGTATGATATATCCGTTTCTCGGGCGTATGCCTGTAAGCCCGTTAATACCTGTTCCACGTACAATGTTCATGAGAACAGTCTCTACATTGTCATCACGGTGGTGAGCCACACATATCGTCTCCGCTCCGATGTCAGCCCGTAATTTTTTAAAATAGGCATATCTTAAATCACGTGCGGCAAGTTCGATGCTTTTATGATGAAGCCCGGCATAAGCCCTTGTATCGAAATGTACAATGTGCAATGGCACATTGTTGTCGTCGCAGAGTTTCTTGACGAAATCTTCATCTCTGTCTGATTCTCTGCCCCGCAGATGGAAATTACAGTGTACGGCTTCCGTCTTATATCCGAGCAGCAGCAATATACGCAGAAGAGCGACACTGTCGGCTCCCCCGCTTAACGCGACCAAATGTAGGGCATCACGTGTGAGCAGGCTGTTGGCAGATATATATTCCGACACGGTCTTAAGAACATCCATATATCTAATGTATCGGAAAGGAATCAGTCAACGTAAAGAACAAGTCCCTTAAGGTATTCACCTTCCGGATGATATATGTTTATCGGATGGTCGGCAGGCTGATGAAGCTGGTGAAGAATCCGCACTTTTCTTCCGGCAACGGCCGCCGCGGTAAATACCGCATTACGGAAATGGTCTTTTGTAACGACCTGGCTGCATGAGAAAGTAAACAGAATCCCGCCATTCTTTATCTTCTCGAACGCCTTTACGTTGAGCCTTGTATATCCTTTCAGGGCATTATGCAACGCGGCGCGGTGCTTGGCAAAGGCCGGAGGATCGAGAATTATCAGGTCGTAATTGTCGCCTGCTTTCTGAAGATAGTCAAAAGCATCCTCACAAAAAGCCTCATGGCGTTTGTCGCCCGGGAAATTCAGCTCCACATTATGACGGGTAAGTTCTACCGCCTTGGCACTGCTGTCCACGGAATGCACGAGTTCAGCCCCTCCACGCATGGCATAGAAAGAAAAGCCACCGGTATAGCAAAACATATTAAGCACTTTCTTGTTTTTGGCGTAATGCTCTAAAAGGGAACGGTTGTCGCGCTGGTCAATAAAGAACCCTGTCTTCTGTCCCTTCAGCCAGTCGACATGAAAGCGCAGGCCGTTTTCCATAGCTGTGTTATCATCACTTCCTCCGTAAATGAAACCATCCTCCTGACCTAATCCGGCCTTAAAGGGCAATGTTGTCTCACTCTTATAATATATATTGGAAATGCGTCCGCCTGCAATCCTTATAAGGTTTTCGGCTATTGTCATACGCGAGTTGTGCATTCCTATACTGTGGGCCTGCATCACGGCGGTATCTCCATAAACGTCTATCACGAGTCCCGGAAGATTGTCGCCCTCACCATGTACAAGACGGTAAGTATTATTTGTCGGGTTACATGCGATGCCGGTAGCCATTCGCATATTTAAGGCAGACTCAAGTCTTGAAGACCAGAAACTGTCGTCAATGACAATATCCCGGAAAGAAAGAACCCTGACGGCTATTGAGCCTATCTGGAAATGTCCTACGGCAATAAAGTGCTTGTCATGAGTAAGTACGCGTACGGTTTCTCCTTCTGCGATTCCTTCGTCCATTCTGTCTATTGCTCCGGAGAACACCCACGGATGAAATCGCTTGAGACTTTCTTCTTTGCCTCTCTTTAATACTACTATTTTATACATTTTAATCTTTGGTTGTTAATTCGGGTCAATACAATCATTTCAAATCTCCGCATCAATAATCACAGGTGCTATTCTTCATGCACTCCATTCAGAAATATAAGGCTTGATGCTTTTTATATCAGTATGTCGAATCAGATTCGTTATATACAAGCTCAAAGTCACCGGTTTGCTTAAGACGGATAAGTTCCTCATACAATACAATGCATGCCCAGGCGTCTGTAGCGGCATATAATTTCTGTCCGTCAGACAACACATCCGCCTCCCAATTTGTCAGACGCTGTGACTTGCTGATTTTCTTTCCGAAGAAATTAGCATAAAGCTTTTGCAGACTCAAATCCTCAACACCTATCTCCTTGACATGGTCTTGAAGGTCTATGAAATATCCCGGAACGAAATCCCCTAATTTATGCAACATCATCAAATCATCATGCCATGACAAGCCTACCTTTGGAACTGTCCTGTCTTCAAGCAACCGCCTTATATCTTCCGTTAAGCCGGTATGGTTCATCCTGAACAGGAAACATATATCATGTGTTGCCACCTGAAGCAATGAAACCTTATGACTGATACCCTTTTTAAATGCAGGACGCGTCTCTGTATCAACACCCAACATGGGCTGGGACAAAAGGAAGTTTACGGCTTTACGTGCTTCTCCCGCAGACACGACAACAATGATCTTTCCGCCAAAGAGTTCTTTAGGCAATGCCTGAATGTGCTTTTTATCAAATCTGTCGTAAATTATTTTCTTCATCCTGATAAAATTTCAAGGTGCAAAATTACAAAAAAAACATGAGTTTATTGTATATTCTGAGTTTTTTCAGCTAATTTTGCAAAGAATTATAGTAAACATTCTACAATATAAAGATGGCACGTAAAAAGAAAGTCTCAACGACATCGTCATTGAATGATGTCATTGGAATCGGCAATATATTTAATAACGAAAAAGCAAACTTTATCGCAGGTCTGACACTTCTCGCACTTGCTGTATATTTCATAATATCCTTTATATCTTATTTTTCCACCGGAGCCTTAGACCAAAGTCTTATAGAACATCCGTTGCCTGGAGAAATAATGAATACCAAAAGGGCGTTCAGCAATAAATGCGGTTCGCTCGGTGCATATTCTGCCTATTTTTTCATAAAGGAGTGTTTCGGACTTGCAGCTTTCATCATTCCGGCATTCATTTTGATAACTGCTGTGAAATTGATGAGAGTCTACAACCTCAGACTTGGAAAATGGTTTCTGTGCTCAACGCTTCTGATGATATGGATGTCTGTAACGTTTGCAAAGTTCCTTGAGCCTTTTTTTGTTGAATGTCACTTCAATCCCGGAGGCGGACATGGGCAGTATATGTGTCAATGGACCGAGAATCTTATAGGTTCTCCCGGACTAACGGCAATCTTAGGGCTGACTGCTATAGTTTTCCTGACGTATGTAAGCACGGAAACTATAATGTTGATACGAAAAATACTAAACCCCACAAAATATTTCACAGACAAAGTGAAATTCGTGATAAGCAACCATACAAAGGAAAGCATTAATGCAGATACAGACGAGGAAATCGAGACAATAGAAGATCCGGAAGTGTTTGACGATCCTGTGGCGCAAATAGTGAATTTTGACGATAACGTGAAAACGGATGCCCCGGCCCAGGAAAGCGCATACAATGTAGAGAATGATCCTATTGTTGGTAATGCTGATAAAAATGAAAAGAAAAGGGGACAGGCAAATAATGATGAAGACTTCGAAATAGAAAAGGCCACAGAAGAAGACAAGGCGAACAACAAGACGCTTGTAAACATAGAAACAGGCGACATGTCTCCATACGACCCGAAACGTGATTTGGAGAATTACCACTATCCCACCCTTGATCTTCTGAAAAAGTATGAAACAGACGGTAGGCCGTTTATAGATATGGAAGAACAAACGGCCAATAAGAACCGCATAATAGAAGTATTGAGGAATTTCGGAGTTGAGATAAGCAGTATTAAAGCAACCGTCGGTCCGACAATTACCCTCTATGAGATAACTCCGGCACAAGGAGTGAGAATTTCCAAAATACGTAATCTTGAAGACGATATAGCCCTAAGTCTTTCGGCACTCGGCATACGTATAATTGCACCGATACCCGGAAAAGGTACGATTGGTATAGAAGTTCCGAACGCCAAGGCGAACATCGTTTCTATGGAAAGCATTCTCAACTCCAAGAAATTTCAGGAAAGCAAAATGGATTTGCCATGTGCAATAGGCAAGACTATCACCAACGAGGTGTTTATGTTTGACCTTGCAAAAATTCCGCATTTGCTTGTGGCCGGTGCTACAGGACAGGGAAAATCCGTCGGTCTGAATGCCATCATAACATCTTTGCTTTATAAAAAGCATCCGGCAGAAATGAAGATTGTGCTTATCGACCCCAAGAAAGTAGAGTTCAGCATTTACGGTCCTATTGCCAATCATTTTCTGGCAAAAGTGCCGGATGAGGATTCCGACCCCATTATAACAGATGTGAAAAAAGTGGTCAATACCCTCAACAGTCTGTGCAAGGAAATGGATACACGATATGACCTGCTGAAACTTGCAGGTACAAGAAATATAAAGGAGTACAACCAAAAGTTCATTGCCCGTCAGCTCAATCCTGAAAAGGGACACAGATATATGCCATATATAGTGGTTATCATTGATGAGTTCGGTGACCTTATAATGACGGCAGGAAAGGAAATAGAGCTTCCCATCGCACGTATCGCACAGCTTGCACGCGCAGTCGGAATACACATGATAATAGCGACGCAACGTCCGACAACGAGTATTATCACAGGTAACATAAAGGCCAACTTCCCCGGGCGCGTCGCGTTTAAGGTCAGTGCTATGATAGACTCCCGAACCATACTTGACCGTCCGGGCGCAAACCAGCTTATAGGTCGCGGAGACATGCTTTTCCTTAACGGCAGTGAACCTGAGCGTGTACAGTGCGCTTTTGTAGACACTCCTGAAGTAGACAGGATAAACAGGTATATTTCGCAGCAACAGGGCTATGTCTCACCATTTGAATTACCGGAACCCGATATCGAAGGAGGTGACGGAATCGGAGGGGCGGCAAATGTAGACCTTCAGCATCTCGACCCGCTATTCGAGGATGCAGCCAGACTTATCGTCCTGAACCAGTCCGGCAGTACAAGTTTGATACAGCGCAAGTTCTCCATAGGTTACAACAGGGCCGGACGCCTTATGGACCAACTTGAGAAAGCAGGAATAGTGGGTGCGGCAATGGGCAGCAAACCACGTGAGGTGCTTATACTCGATGAGGTTTCGCTTGACTCACTTATATGCACGATGCGGAATAGCCCGCAATAATAGCGGTCACAGCGTTGGAAATACAGTTCCTCTAAATACAAATACAATATTATATATAAAAATGAATATGAAGAGAATAGGTATATTGGTCATTGTGTTGGCAACATTTATTGCCGTTGCAAACGCACAGAATGCAAAGAGCATTCTTGACCGCACGGCGGAAATACTTAGCAACAAAGGCGGCATAACAGCAAAATTCAGCATTTCAGGCCAACAGGCCGGTACATTGGCATTCAAGGGCAGAGCATTTCATGCATCTACCCCACAGGCTGTAATATGGTTTGACGGAACCACTCAGTGGACTTACATGAAGAATAATGAAGAAGTGAATATAAGCAAGCCAGACAGGAACAAACAGCAAATGATGAATCCGTATAATTTTATAATGATATATAAAGCAGGGTACAGATATACGGCAAAGGCCATCGGCAACAGTTATCAGGTACATCTCACGTCAACGGATGCAAGACGCAATATAAAAGAAATGTATATAACGGTAGGAAAGAAAACATACATTCCGTCACAGATAAGAATACTCCAGAACAAGACATGGACAACAATAGATATAAGTAATTTTAAAAAAGCCAACCTTAACGCCTCTACATTCAAGTTCAACTCCAAAGAATATCCAAATGCGGAGATAATTGACTTACGATAGTACTACTTAATTATTTTAAACACAAAGAAAAAACATGTATTACACAGGAATTATTATAGGAATAGGGACTTTTCTTATAATAGGAATATTCCATCCTATTGTGATAAAGACAGAGTATTATACCGGCACCCGCTTATGGTGGGTGTTTTTGCTTTTAGGAGTCATCTGTATAATGTCAGCACTATTTGTCTCAGACATTCTGTTTTCATCATTATTAGGAGTGACCGGAGCATCCTTCATTTGGTCAATAGGAGAGTTGTTCGAACAAAAGAAAAGGGTTGAAAAAGGATGGTTTCCTATGAATCCCAAACGCAAGAATGATTATAAAGCCAAAAGGAATATCAAATGAAAACAATCCTTTTACTTGTAGGCAAAACGGCAAACAAACACTTCACTGCCGGAATTAACGACTATTCAGAACGTATATCACACTATATGCCGTTTGAGATACAGTATATCCCGGAACTAAAAAACACCAGAAAACTTACTGAAGAGCAACAAAAGAACATGGAAGGTGAACTTATAATGAAAGTTCTACACCCGTCAGACACTGTTGTACTGCTGGATGAACACGGTAAGGAATTCCGAAGTGTCGAATATGCAGAATGGCTTGAACGTAAACGCAATATATCAAGAAAGCTTGTTTTTGTTATTGGTGGCCCGTATGGATTTTCAGAAGAAATATATAACAGGGCCAATGAGAAAATATCATTATCAAAAATGACGTTTTCCCATCAAATGGTCAGACTGATATTCACAGAACAGCTTTATAGGGCATGCACAATAATAAAAGGCGAGCCATATCATCATGAATGAAACCATTACAGTATGATATTATGTGTATCTAATATGTTATGATATTATTCACTTTTAATACAAAAAGCATTAGATATATAACTTTTTGATAACTTTATTTCTTGTTTTTAATAAAATTGTTTGGTAATTCGATAAAAATGTGTACTTTTGCAAACGGATATGACAAGAGGTTGTTTTTACATTAAAAAACCTCTTTGATAAAACAAGGTAAAAAAGATTTTTAATAAAAGGAAACAAGTTATTTATGAATGCAACACAAGTAATCGAGGACTTGAAAAGAAGATTCCCAAACGAGCCTGAATACATTCAAGCAGTAAGCCAAGTTCTTCCAACCATTGAAGAGGAGTATAACAAACATCCTGAGTTTGAGAAATCCAATTTGATTGAGCGTCTTTGTATTCCGGACCGTGTAATCGAGTTTCGCGTGACATGGGTTGATGACAATGGCAAAGTCAACACCAACATGGGATACCGCATACAACATAATAATGTGATTGGCCCGTATAAAGGAGGATTACGTTTTCACAAATCGGTAAATCTTGGTATACTGAAGTTCCTCGCTTTTGAGCAGACTTTTAAGAATTCGTTGACAACCCTTCCTATGGGAGGCGCAAAAGGCGGTTCGGATTTCTCACCACGCGGAAAAAGCGATTCTGAGGTGATGCGTTTTTGTCAGGCTTTCATGAATGAACTTTACCGCCATATCGGGCCTGACGTTGATGTTCCGGCCGGAGACATTGGTGTAGGCGGCCGCGAAGTCGCTTACCTATTCGGACAATATAAGAAGCTTACTCATGAATGGAGCGGTGTGCTTACCGGTAAGGGACGTGAATTTGGTGGATCTCTTATACGTCCGGAAGCAACAGGTTACGGTACGGTATACTTCCTTTTGTCAATGCTGGAAACCAAAGGAATCGAGCTTAAAGGGAAAAGTGTCCTTATTTCCGGTTCAGGAAATGTCGCACAATATGCCGCCGAGAAATGTATACAACTTGGTGCGAAAGTCCTGACTCTCTCCGATTCTGATGGTTACATCTACGATCCGGACGGTATTGACCGCGAAAAGCTCGACTTTGTCATGGAACTTAAAAATATCGAACGTGGACGTATAAAAGAATATGCGGATGAATATCCTAATGCGGTTTACCATGCCGGTGAACGCCCATGGGGTGAAAAGGCAGACATCGCGTTGCCATGTGCGACACAGAATGAAATCAACGGAGAAGAAGCGGCAATGCTTGTAAGCAATGGAACAATAGCTGTTGCAGAGGGAGCAAACATGCCTTCAACACCGGATGCTGTAAAAGCATTCCAAGATGCCAATATTCTTTATGCTCCGGGAAAAGCCTCAAATGCCGGTGGTGTGTCTGTATCCGGATTGGAAATGAGTCAAAACTCAGAGCGTTTGAGTTGGACTGCAGAAGAAGTGGATAACCGCCTGAAGCTTATAATGAAAGATATACATGACAATTGCGTGAAATACGGAACCCAGCCTGATGGCTATATCAATTATGTAAAAGGTGCGAATGTCGCCGGTTTCATGAAAGTTGCCAAAGCCATGATGGCGCAGGGTATAGTATAAATAATACTGTTTGCACAAAAACATTTCATATAGTAAATAGTTAGACGAGGGAGCAAGCCAGTGATGGTATGCTCCCTTTATATTTTATAATCCCATTTTAATGTGTTTGCATTTTTTAACTACTTAATGTGATAATATATATTTTTTCAAAAAAACACATGGAAAAGGAACAACGTATTGTTATTTTTTGTAATTTTGCATCGTTTTTAGAGATAAATTCAGGTATCTTGTTAAAAACCAAACAGTTATATTAGTTAAGGCAATAAACATGAGACAATTAAAAATTCAGAAGAGTATTACTAATCGTTCAAGTGAGGCACTGGATAAATATCTTGTAGAGATAGGACGTGCACCACTGATTTCCATAGACGAGGAGATAGAACTTGCCCAAAAAATCAGAAAGGGTGGCCCGGAAGGTGAAAAAGCAAAGGACAAATTAGTGACTGCAAATCTGCGTTTTGTCGTATCTGTTGCAAAACAATATCAACATCAGGGCTTGACACTTACCGACCTGATTGACGAAGGTAATATCGGGCTTATCAAGGCTGCCCAGAAATTTGACGAGACACGTGGATTCAAATTTATTTCATACGCAGTATGGTGGATTCGTCAGAGTATATTGCAGGCCATTGCAGAACAAAGCCGTATTGTACGTTTACCGTTGAATCAGGTTGGCTCATTAAACAAGATAAACCACGAAATAAACAAGTTTGAACAGGAAAACCAGCGTCACCCTTCCGTTTCAGAACTCAGTGCGGCCACCAACCTTGATGAGGATAAAATCGGGCAAAGCCTTATGGCTGACGGTCATCACGTATCAATAGACGCTCCTTTCCAAGATGGCGAGGACAACTGTATGCTTGACGTTATGGCAAGTGGTGATGATAGCCGTACAGACAGGTATGTAGACCATGAGTCAATGGCTCAAGAATTAAACTCCGTCCTTTCAAAGGTATTGAAAGAGCGCGAGATAACCATTATCCGTGAGTGTTTCGGTATTGGTTGTCATGAGAAAGGCCTTGAGGAAATAGGTGACCAGCTTGGACTTACACGTGAACGTGTACGCCAGATCAGGGAGAAGAGCATTGCAAAGTTGCGCGACAGCGGCAATGCAAAGATTCTCATGAAATATTTGGGATAATAATATACATTTTAATGTTTGCCTTGCCTATGAGCAACTTTCTGTATAAAGGAAATAAATACATTTAAATTTAAATACATAATTTTGCGGCTCCAAATATTTCTTGTAATTTTGGAGCCGTGAATTTTTTTTATATAGCCATAGTAAGAACCGTTCTTTTGGTATTGCTGATTTGTAATGCTGATTGTTTATATGCAAAATCGCAAAATGATACCACAATCATGACACGCATTTTTGCATTCAGGAGAAACTATGCTTCTCTTCCTGATGGGGAACAGACCAACTTTTACATGAAGTATACCATGAAAACCCAAAGGCGAAACCTTACTCTGTTTCTAATACCGACAATGTATCCAATAGCCAAAGGGGAAAGGAATTATATATCCGAATCATACGGAAAGATACATTTTAATGACATAAACCATTTCCAGATAAAGAGACAGGTCATAAACGGAACAATACCGCGCAACAGACAGGTAATGAGCATAATGAATAAAAGTCTTGTTCCAAATATATATGGAATTACAATATTTGAAGACAAGCTTTTGTCTCCGTTTCATTATAGCAACCGTATTTTCTACAGATATAGAATAAGCCCCGTTGGTGAGAACACAACTATTGTTAATTTCAGACCTAAAATACAAAACACACAGTTAATACGAGGTTTTGCAATTGTAGACAATGCCACAGGAAGAATAATAAGATACAGATTCAGAGGTAGCTATGATTTGCTTAATTTTGAATTTATTGCCTACATGGGATATGACGACAAGGATATTTCACTTATTCCAAAGAAATGCCAGTCTAATATCTCATTTAATTTCATGGGCAACAAGATAAAATCCCGTGTTCTTACATATTTTAATCGTAGTACGGATATTCCTGACTCAATAAACAATCTTGCTGATAGCAAACTCATGGACACATTACGGGCAGACACGCTTGAGCCAATGGAAAAAGAGATATACAATGATGCATATTTACAGAATCATAGGAAAATCTCTGTGCAGGAAAACGACAGCACATATTCCGGAGCGTCAATATCCGACAGTGCCGCATCATGGCAACATGAAAGCAATACGAAAAGCAAGTTCAAGAAAAACAAAGACCGCGTATTGGATGCCATAAATGACAACATGCTCAACAGTATCGGAACAGAATCTTCAAACGCCTCGATAAATCTGTCTCCGCTACTGAACCCTCTGTACCTGAGCTATAGCCAAAGTAAAGGATTGGCATATAAACTGAAAATAAAATCAAAATATAACTTCAACGCACAACAGCAAATATCATTCGACCCAAGATTCGGATATAATTTCAAGATAGAACAGTTCTACTTCAACGCTCCTTTCCGATATACTTTTAATATGAAAAAAAACGGATGGGTAGAATTGAAATGGGCTAACGGCAACAGGATTACCGATTCAGGATTGCTTGACAAGATAAAAAATGAAAACACTGATACAACAGATCTCAATAATTCGGTAACAAATTACTTCAAAGACGAATCTGTTACGCTTATGGGAAATATTTCATTGTTTTCAAATGTAAACGTATCAATTGGCGGAGTATATCACAATAGAGAAGCATCCAATAAAAAAGCTCTGAGAGAATCTGGCAAAACAACATCATACAGAAGTTTTGCCCCTACCCTCACATTCACTGTCCGGCCAATTGCGAACGGCCCTGTTTTCATGTCGAGCTATGAAAGATGCATAAAAGGGTTTCTCGGTTCGAATATGGAATATGAAAAAATAGAATTAGACGCTTCATACAAAAGACAAATGAAACGTCTTCAGCAATATAATATGCGCATAGGAGGAGGATTTTATACAAACCGCTCAACGGATTACTTTGTCGATTTCAACAACTTCCGTGAGAACTTCATCCCCGGAGGCTGGGATGACGACTGGTCCGGTGAGTTTCAGCTACTTAACAGTAGTTGGTATAATTCCTCAAAATATTATGTAAGAGCAAATGCCTCCTATGAGTCTCCACTCCTATTTATCTCAACTGTACCGGCCATAGGAAAGTATATCGAAACAGAACGGCTTTACATAAGCGCGCTTCTCATCGAACATACACGGCCATATTTTGAAATCGGCTATGGATTTACAAATAAATATTTTTCAGTTGGAATATTTGCCAGTATGCTCAATCTGAGCTATAATGAATTTGGATGTAAGTTCTCATTTGAAATGTTCAGGAAGTGGTGAACATATATTATAACAAGAAATTAAAAAACAGCAGAACAGTCAGACATAGATCATGAACAAATCCCTTAAAGTTTATAAGGCCAGTGCCGGCAGTGGAAAAACATTCACGCTTGCCATTGAGTATATAAAACTGCTTATAAAGAATCCGCAGAACTACCGTAATATCCTTGCCGTAACTTTTACCAATAAGGCTACGGAAGAGATGAAACACAGGATTCTGAGTCAGCTATATGGCTTATGGAAGAATCTTGATGACTCGAAAGACTATATGGAAGTACTTACCGGGGATTTGCAACTTACACAGCAATTCATAAGCAGTCGTGCCGGAACCGCATTATATCTGCTTCTGCATAACTACTCATTCTTCCGGGTAGAAACTATCGACTCTTTCTTTCAGTCTGTGTTGAGAAATCTTGCACACGAACTCGATCTTACCCCAAATCTCAGGATAGATCTTAACGACGGACAAGTGGCCGACCAGGCTGTAGACACTTTAATAGAAAGTCTTGACGAAAACAGCAACGTACTCCATTGGATAATGCAGTATATAAATGCAAATATTGAAGACGACAAGAGTTGGAATGTCATAAACAACATAAAGGTATTTGGCAAAACAATATTCGAGGAGTTCTATAAACAAAACAGTGAGGAGCTAAGCGGTAAGCTGGAAAAATCCCGGTTCTTTGAAAACTACATGGCAAGACTTCAAAGCGAAAAGAAGTCTGCCAAGGCCGTAATGAAAGAATTTGCAGACGAATTCTTCAAAAGAATTGAGGATAACGGACTTACCGTGGATGATTTCAGCAACAGAAAATCAGGTGTCGCCGGCCTTTTCATAAAATTACGTAAAGGTATTTTCGACAACTCGATTATCGGAACACGTGTTACAGCATGTCTCGATTCACCGGAAAAATGGTACACTGCTAAAAGCCCAAACAAACAAATCATACACGAACTTGCACTTCAGTATCTGATTCCGCTGCTTAATCACGCAGTCAGCCAACAGCCGGAACAATGGAACAGATACCTGTCGTCGGACATCACTCTAAAGCACCTTAACCAACTACGCCTGCTAAACAAGATTGAGCAGACTGTAAGAGTTTTAAATGACAATGCCAACAGATTTCTGCTTAGCGACACACAGTATTTACTACATTCACTGATAAAAGACAACGACTCTCCGTTTATATTTGAGAAAATAGGTACACGTATTGAAAACGTGATGATAGACGAGTTTCAAGACACCAGTCTTACACAATGGAAAAACTTCAAGGTATTGCTATTGGAATGTATGAGCCATGACGGTTCAGAAAACCTTATAGTGGGAGACGTAAAACAAAGTATTTACAGATGGCGTTCAGGCGACTGGAGACTTTTAAACAACATCGGGAATGAATTTGCCTCACCTGTAAAAGAACAGCTTGACATAAGACCACTTGAAACCAACTACCGCTCAGATAGAAATATCATAGCTTTCAACAACGTTTTTTTCTCTGTCGCATCATACCGGGAGTATACCTGTCATTCAGACACTGAAGATGATGAAATAAAGAATGTGTCCCGACAATTTCTACATGCGTATGAGGATGTTGTACAGAAAGTACCTGAAAAAAAAGGAGATTGCGGATATGTGAATATAAAACTGCTGCCCAAACAGGAATATGAAGGCAATATGTTGTCAGTACTCGAAGATACGGTAGTGTCACTTCTAAAAAGCAATGTACCTATGAATGACATTGCCATTCTGGTAAGAAACAACAAGCAAATACCGGTTATTGCCAATTACTTTATGGAACACGGCAATATAAGGATTGTTTCCGACGAGGCTTTCCGCCTAGACGCCTCATCCACTGTAAACATACTTATCAGCGCACTTTATCTGCTCACACATCCCGATGATATTATTGTAAAGACAAGCCTTGCCGTAGCATATCAGAGGCTTATCGTACACAACACTCAGCCTATCAGTAATATTCTTCTGAAAAATACTGATATAGACAGACTTCTGCCAGACAAGTTCATAAACAATACAGAACAGCTTGCCTCAGAACCACTCTACGATCTTGTCGAACAGCTTTACGGATTATTTTCATTGGGAGAGATTCACGGACAATCGGCATACGTATTTGCATTCTACGATCAGTTAAGATGTTTTATAAATGACAATATTGCCGATATCAATACTTTCATAACCGAATGGAAAAATAAAATATGCAGCAAAACAATACAGTGTAACGAGATAGACGGAATACGAATAATATCCATACATAAAAGCAAAGGACTTGAGTATAAGACCGTCATCATACCGTTTTGCAACTGGACACTCGAACATACCAGGAACAATATTATATGGTGCAGTCCGGAAACAGAACCGTACAATGCAATCCCATTGGTACCGGTCGACTACAGCAGCAGGCTTCTCGACACCGCATATAAATCGCATTACAGCAATGAACATATCCAGAACGGTGTCGATAATCTCAATCTTCTATATGTGGCATTTACCCGTGCACGCAACAATCTGTATGTAATAGGCCAGAAAGGTGCCGATATCAATCACCGTTCCAATATGATAGAGAAATGTCTCGGTGAGGTATCCGACAAACTTGAAGGATCTTTAATAGAAGGAAACAATGATGATGATACAGTCGTTTCATTCTCTTTTGGCAGGAAACCAGAATATGCCAATAAAGATGCTACACAGGAAAGCAATAATAAAACATCAGAAAATGTATTCATGAAAGATTCGGAGACAGAATTTGTGGACATTGAATATTTTGAAAACAAGCCTCAATTCCGTCAAAGCAACAAGAGCCGTGAGTTTACGTCAGAAGACGAAGACACGCAACAAAAAGGATACATAAAAATGGGAAATATCCTGCATAAGGTCTTTTCTTCAATAAAGACGTCTGATGATATAAAAGGAATTATAGACAGAATGCACTTTGAAGGTCTTCTGTTCAACGATGAGATTACTCAGGAAAAACTTGAGCTTATATTGAATAAAAGCTTTGCAAATAAACAGATAGCAGAATGGTTCTCGAACAAATGGACTGTTTTCAACGAATGTTCTGTCGTCACTTACGATGAAATGACACATTCTGTAAAGGAACGTAGGCCCGACCGTGTAATAACAGACGGCAACGAAATGATTGTGATAGACTTTAAGTTCGGCCGCAAGCGTGACAGCTACATAAAACAAGTCGCAGAATATATGACGCTTTTAGTCTCCATGGGATATAAAAACGTTAAGGGATTCCTATGGTTTGTATATCAGAACCAGGTGGACGAAGTGCACATTTAAAGTCATGATAATACGGATAATACCCAAAGTATAACAACATACTTCAAAACTAACATCAATGAGAACTTTCTTAGAGTGCGTAGCACATGATATAATCAGCAAATACGGAACAGATTTATCACGTACCGTCATTGTTTTTCCAAACAAGCGCGCGTCACTGTTCATGAATGAATATCTGGCCAAAATAGCCGGCAAACCTATATGGAGCCCTTTATACACAACTATCAGTGATATGTTTACCAATCATTCCAAACTTCAGCATGGCGATTGCATAAAGCTTATATGCGATTTGCATAAAAGTTTCATGGAATGCACCGGAACATCCGAGTCTTTCGACCATTTCTATGGATGGGGGCAGATTCTTCTTTCTGATTTTGATGACATAGACAAGAACATGGCAGATGCAGACAAGGTTTTTGCAAATGTAAAGGACATACATGAACTTGATGATATATCATACCTCGACGAATCGCAGATAAACATCCTGAAAAAGTTTTTTGCAAACTTCTCTGAAGAAAAAAACACAGAGCTGAAACAGCGTTTTCTTTCCCTGTGGAGTAATCTTTCCGCCATATACCATAATTATAATGATCGTCTGAACAACCAGGGACTTGCATACGAAGGTGCCTTGTATCGTAAGGTTGTAAATGATAAAACCGTTGTTTTTAAAGGAGAAAGATACATATTCGTAGGTTTCAACGTTCTTCAAAAGGTTGAACAAGAACTTTTTACAAGACTCAAAAATGAAGGAAAAGCCAAATTCTATTGGGATTTCGACAACTACTATATGCCCAAAGATAAAAAACATTCCAATGAAGCCGGACATTATATCGCATCATATCTCGAAATGTTTCCCAATGAACTTGACATTTCTGATGAAGGGGTGTACGGTCAGATGCTGATAAATAAAAATATCACGTTTGTATCAGCATCCACGGAAAGTATTCAGGCACGGTATATGAGCAAATGGCTAAAAGAGCCGAGGCGAATAGAGGCCGGAAAGAAGACGGCTGTGGTGATGTGCAACGAGGGGTTGCTTCAAACCATCATACACAGCATTCCTGACGGGACGGGAAATGTAAACATCACCACAGGCTATCCCTTGCATCAGTCGCCGTTCAGCTCACTTCTCAATATATTGATAAGCCTTCAGACTTCAGGATACATTCCAACAGGCGACAAGTTCAGATTACGCCAGGTAAACGCCATTCTGAAACATCCCTATATGAAGTACATTTCTCCGGAATACATTAGGCTTTATAACAGAATAAACGTTGATGCAAAGCTGTATCATCCAAACTTATCCGACCTTAACATGGATGAAGGCACACAGATGCTTTTCCATATATGCGGCCATGAAACCGATAAGAATCTGTCGGCATCAATATGCAAATGGATTATAGACATAATAAGAATTATCGCCTATAACGCAAAAGACGTTGACGAGCCTCTTTTTCAAGAATGTCTTTTCAACACATACACATTAATGAACCGCCTTCTTTCACTGATGATATCCGGAGATCTTCACATTGAAGTAAGCACATTACAGAAACTTATCACTCAGTTGGTTATGTCGGTGTCCATACCTTTCCATGGCGAACCAGCCATAGGCATTCAGATAATGGGAGTTTTGGAAACGAGAAATCTCGACTTTAAAAACCTTCTTATATTATCATGCAACGAAGGGAACATGCCCAAGGGGGTGAACGACACTTCTTTCATCCCATACAGCATACGCAAGGCATACGGTCTTACCACTGTTGAACACAAGGTGGCAATATATTCTTATTACTTTCACCGCCTTATCCAACGTGCCGAAAACGTGACAATTGCATACAATAATTCCACTGAAAACGGCAACAGGGGCGAAATGAGCAGATTCATGATGCAGATTATGGTAGAAAGCGGACTCAATATAAAGAATATAAAGCTGCATTCTGCCTTACAGCCCGGTAATTCTGTTCCAGGGCCGATAGAAAAGACAACAGAAGTAATGGAAAGACTAACCGGAAGATTTGACAAGACATTACGGACCGGCGGAAACAATCCGTTGCTGACACCTACAGCCATCAACCGATACATGCGTTGCCAATTGCAATTCTATTACAGATATGTATGCGGACTTTCAGAAACGGATAATGACGAAGAGGAAATTATGGACAACAGAATGTTCGGAAACATATTCCACGACTCGGCACAGATTCTATATGAGGGGATTATGCGCGACAATTACATATATAGGGAGGATATAGAAAATTTACTTAGATCAAAAACTGCAATACCCCGAGTTGTAGATGAAGTATTCAGGGAACAGGTCTTCAAACTTGGAAAAGGTAATGGCGGCAAACCTGAATACAACGGTCTGCAACTGATTAACCGTGAGGTTATCATCACCTATCTGAGAAAACTGCTTGAGACAGATGCCGGTCTTGCTCCCTTTGAAATCCTCGGGCTTGAAGTGCCTGTAATATCAGATTTCGACATAGCACAAGGAAACAAGATTATCCATACCACTATAGGCGGACGCATAGACCGTCTTGATATTGTAGAGGATGACAGCGGCAGACGACGCATACGTGTTGTCGACTACAAGACGGGAAGCAGGGAAGTAAGGAAAATGAACGATATAAATGCAGTGTTTGACATTTCAAAGGTCAAAGAGCATAACGATTATTTTCTTCAGACCCTTCTATACTCTGTAATAGTCAGCGAATCAGCCGACATAAATCCGCAGAAATATGACGTAAGTCCTTCCCTGCTCTACATTCAGCATGTTTCCGGTGACGACTATGACCCGACACTGAGTTTCGGAAAGGACAGAATAACAGACATAAGGCCGTTTGCAAAGCAGTTTGACGAACTTCTGCATGACACTGTAAACGGTATTTTCAATCCCTCCTTGCCCTTCACTCCAACAGAGGATAAGGATATTTGCAGCACATGCCCATATATGAAACTGTGCAGACAATAAAATTTCGGATGTTGCAGCCTGATTTCAATGCTGCAACATCCGAAACAAATAAAATGCACTATTCATCACTTAACCGGTGATTCATATCTTTTACCTGTCTGACGAACAAGTTCACGGGCGTATTTTTCCGAATATCCCGGACGTGCCACCTTTGCGCCAAGTCCGTATTTCGTACGGGTGAATTTTCCGTCATGTTCGGGCTTCACAATCATGTCGTTATACTTCACTATAAGATGTATGGCAAGCTTTTTCCAGCGGTCGAGCATCTGCATAGCCTTATCACATGTATAACGGGTCAGATATTCCTGTGCCTCTATATCAGATGAGGCATGAAGCTTTATCGCCTTGTCCTCTATCTCTTTTTGGGCGTTCAGATAAGAACTGTCGAGAGAGTCACGCACTTCTTTCAATGAGCCGAACATAAGGCTATATCGCGGATATACCATATTGCTCACCCAGTTTTCCACCCAATAGGCATTATCCATTGAGAATGTCAATGCATCATTTCCTTTCATCTCATAGCACGGGGGCACAATTGTCGTACAACAATATACCGGTGTAAATGCCACCATATTGGCATCGTCATTGCCAAACCACAGCACACCTCCAATCTCACGCGGAAGCCATGAACGCATCTGGCTGACATAAACAAATCCACTCTGCTGCGTGGAAATAGGACGCTCGTTGAAATATTCCTTTCCGTCAACTTTAAATGAAAGAGGTGTCGGACGATAAGGCATATCCCATATTCCTCCCCCTATGTCTGAATCAAGGGCAAACGGGGTACCTTCATAATGGTCACGCATGGCTGCCTCCAAATCGGCGACATCAAGTTTCCTGTTCGGTATGACCCACAAAGGCATCGGCTCTGCATTGTCTGCCTTTCCTGCGGCATAGTCGACATATTTTTCCATTCCATCGGAAAACATGTTGAAGTAACTCCATACGCGGGCATCACAGAACCGTCTTCCTCCGAAATCTGCGGCCGCATAGACATCGCAAAAGCTGAAATCCGCATCCTTACCGCTAAACCATCCTTTGGAACGTGCAAACTTTACGACATTGCGTGAATACATCACATTTGCCTTGTCTTTCATATTAAACTTACGTATGCGGCTCTGATTCGCATGTGCACAGATTGCATCATCAGGTATTCTCTGCGCCACCCATACAACAGCCCGGCTGCCGGGTCCGCAACCCATCATCTCCATTATCCAGGCCTCATCAGGATCGCAGACAGTGAATGTCTCACCTCCACTGTTGAAACCGTAAGTCTCTGCAAGTGTTGTCATGACCTTAATAGCCTCACGTGCGGTTTTTGAGCGTTGCAACGCTATGTAAATCAATGACCCATAATCTATTATACCGGTTGTATCAACCATTTCTTCACGTCCTCCGAATGTTGTTTCGCCTATTGTCACCTGATATTCATTGATATTGCCGACAACGTTATAAGTCTCTGCGGCTTCAGGTATCTCACCGTGATATTCGTTTGTGTCCCAATCGTATATCTTACGCATTGTACCGGGAGCGTGCTTTGCCGCCGGATAATGTGCCAATCCTTGAAACATACCGTAATCATCGGCACTGTATGTACACATCACAGAGCCGTCCTTGCTGGCCTTCTTGCCAACAATAAGATTTGTACATGCCATGGCATATACCGTTGCTGCCATCATGCCGGCAATAAAAAATAGTTTTTTCATATATTCTTGTTTTTATTCTTAATATTCTATATAAGTTTCAAAAGAACTTGTGTTGTCCCTGTTGTCAGTTACAATGAACTTCAGCTTACGCATTGCTCCGGTTTTCCTTACCGGAGTGTCGTCCAGCCTGCACATCACCATGTTGCTTTTGGATATAGGCTCAAACAGTACAAATTCCCCGTCGACAAACCCTTTGTAAGACTTTATACCGCTTTTGCTGTCATATATCCCCAAACGTATGACTTTGGTTCTGTCCCATGAATCACGTCCGACTTCGTTTATTACCGGTGGAGAATCATCATAATCAATTTCGTATGAGGCCCCGAGTTCACGTATATGTGCTGTCACCCATCCGTCATGATACGTTCCTCCCATAAAGCGTTCTTTGTCGAAACGGCTTACTATATATAGTTTGTCAGGATTGGCAACCCTTCCTTTCAGGAATATGCTTATCTCACCCCATTTTTTTAAAGGCATCGAACCCGCATAAAAAGAATATGATGAGGAAAGTCTGTCCGGATACTGTTTCATTCGCGGCCGGATATACACATCATCCGGCAACAGTCCTTGCGGAACGACCAATTGCATCCCGGGGACGGAATACACGTTTATACGGTTCCAACGCATTAGTACACCACCGGCATACGACTGTTTCATTGCAGGATAATCATGCTTCTCACCGGTAACGGTAAATGTATATTCAGACGTATTCCCTTTAATATCGCTTAATGTATACTTGATATGATAATCCCTTTCTTCGTTGAAATCAACCAATCCTCTGTTTTCATCGGTACGGAGTATTTGAAGTGTGTTGCCAGGTTCGGAAAAAGATTTCATATACCATACACCGGTATGGTAGAAATGCTCATAGTCTCCCCATGAGTTTACCATCATATTCTTCTGTACCGGAATATTATCGACAGTGCTTTCAAAAACCACCTTTCCATCGACGGTAAGTAATGTTCTGCGTATTCCATAACGGTTATATGCATTCTCCATATAATCGTCCGCCCAAATACCGAACCCCACCTTTCCCCATGCCGTGAATTTTCTTGAAAGATGATGTGAGGTAAATCCGAAAGTCTGCTTTGAAGAACCTCCGTTGAACACTCCCTTTCCATTCTGTGGATAAGCCATGAAGCCATGAGCTGTCGGAGCCATATTGTCTTTTATACAATGTCCGAGAAAATCAAGCGGATCAAGCATGTTCCATGTCTTCGTGTCATGAAGCTCAAGATGTATATGCGGTGCAAGGCTTGCACCGGTATTGCCACTTACGGCAATGAACATCCCCCTCGACACGGGACAATCATCGGGACGCAGTCTTACGTCTGCCACGTATGACTGATGCATATACTGCCATTTCATCAACAGCCTTTTTATACGCGGTGAAAATGATTTCAAATGACAATATACGCTTGTGCGGCCGTCAGGATGGGTCACATAAAGAGCATTGCCGAAGCCAGCCAACCCTACAGTAATGCGGCTGACATAGCCTTCGGCAATGGAAAATACCGGTTTTCCCTCTACTCCTCCTGTCCTTACATCTATTCCTCCATGAAAATGATTTGGACGAGGCTCCCCGAAATTGCCGGCAAGCGACAATTCATAATTAACGGGAGACACATAACCAAGTGAAAATGCCGAAAGGAGCAATGAGGCAAAAATCATATTCAAAATTTACTCTTACTCTGCAATATAACGCAAGAAAGTCTCCTGACTATAATCAGCAAGCCTTAAAACTCATATCAAGCCCCTTTACGGAATGAGTAAGTGCCCCGACAGACACGAAGTCAACCCCACATTCGGCATACTTGCGGATAGTATCGAAAGTTATTCCTCCGCTTGACTCTGTCTCGTAACGGCCGCCTATCATCTCAACAGCTTTCTTTGTATCGTCAACAGAGAAATTGTCAAACATTATCCGGTCAACACCTCCGTGGTCTATAACCTGCTGAAGTTCATCGAAATTACGCACTTCTATCTCTATCTTAAGATTAAGGCCTTTTTCGTTGAGATAACTATGACATCTGTCTATTGCATTGACAATGCCGCCAGCAAAATCAACATGATTGTCCTTAAGCAGAATCATATCGAAAAGACCTATACGATGATTGCATCCTCCACCGATCTTCACCGCTTGCTTTTCCAGCATACGCATGCCGGGAGTGGTCTTCCTCGTATCAAGAACACGGGTATTGGTGCCGTGAAGCAATTCAACATATCTGTTCGTCATAGTGGCTATGCCGCTCATACGCTGCATTATATTGAGCATGAGGCGCTCGGTCTGCAACAAAGAGCGCACTTTTCCTGTTACAACCATCGCTATATCCCCCTTTTTCACCTTTGTTCCATCACCCACGAGAACTTCCACGCGCATTTCCGGATCAAAGCGTTTGAATACTTCTTTGGCCACTTCAACACCGGCCAATATTCCGTCTTCCTTTATGAGAAGATGCGACTTGCCCATAGCATCATCGGGAATACAACACAGGGTGGTATGATCACCGTCACCAATATCCTCTGCAAAAGAAAGGTCTATAAGACTGTCTGTCAATTCTTCTACACTTAACATAGTATCGTTGTTTATTTTGAATTTAAATATTGAATTTTACTCTTTACTGCAAATTATATCAGGCTACAGATAAACTCCGAGACCTATTCTAAAACCGATTGTACTGTAATCGCCATGATTCTTAAATGACTGGTTATAATATAGTTCCGGTTCAATTGTTACAGTTCTGCTTAAGAAAAAGGCATAACCGACATGGACCGTTGGCATAAAGTCGTCATACAAGTCACCGTTGTGCACGAAATCAACGCCTCCTCCGAGAAACAATCCATTCTGCTCTATATAATATCTTGCCCCTATTCCGGTGGAGAACACCATTGGAACATCCTTTAGCTTGTCATAACCGGCCTTGAGAGTAAGCATGAAATTGTCATCAAACAAATATCCGCCTTTGGCATGTATACCGATTTTAGACTTTTCGGAACCATTATAGCTAAGTCCTATTCCGGACATAGACGCTCCTAAATAATACTTTCCTTTTTCAAACTGTGCATGTCCTGCCATACACACCATCAGTGCCGTTATGGCAACAAGAAGTTTCTTTCGCATTTGTATATAATTTATTTGTTTGACATAAATCCCCACAATGAATTTCATGCAGGAGGACTTCTTTTATTTCACCTTGATATTATTCTTCCTATATCTGTAAAGCCACACAGAAAACCATATAACAGCCAGAACCAACACTGCGGCTCCAAGCATATAGCCGACATGCGCATCAAACCCGAAAGCCTGTTTGGATACAAAGAGGAATGTGGAACACACCGTCGTCATAAACAGTGCCGGAACAAGCGTTATAAGATAAGGCCGTCCGTTTTTCACCAGATATACGGTAAGGGTCCATAATGTGAATACGGCCAATGTCTGATTCGCCCATCCGAAATACTGCCATATCACATTAAACCCGTCAGGGTTCTCTATTTGCCAAAGAAGCATGGCCATGGATATGACGAACAAAGGAATGCTTATTATCAGCCGGCTTCTTACAGACCGCTGACTGATCTTTATAAAGTCGGCAACAATCAGGCGTGCGGAACGGAATGCCGTGTCACCGCTTGTTACCGGAGCCGCTACGACACCAAGCATGGCAAGTATGCCGCCGACGATTCCGAGCCAGTCATTGCAGACAATGTTTACCACAGACGGGGCGGAAGTGTGAAAACCGCCGGAAGAAGCTCCGCACAATTCATATCCGGGATTTGGTGAACCATAGAAGAAATACATGGCAACGGTTGCCCATATCAATGCGACAATACCTTCCGTTATCATAGATCCATAGAATATCGGACGCCCCATCTTTTCACTTGTTACGCAACGGGCCATCAGCGGACTTTGCGTGGCATGAAACCCGCTTATGGCTCCGCAGGCTATAGTGATGAAAAGACAAGGGAATATATTGTCTGTGAATGAGTTGTCATGCGCATAAGCCATATTGCCTATTCCTTCCCACAGCTCAGGTATGTCGGGCATCCTGACATAAAGGCCTATCATGAGGGCAAGGGCCATGAACAGAAGTGAAAAAGCAAACAACGGATAGACCTTTCCTATTATTTTGTCTATCGGCAACATCGTGGCTATTATGTAATAAATGAATATAGCGATTATCCATATTGCAGAACTTCCCCAAATGCCTCCAAGAATCTCTGCCGGACTGTATACAAATACGGTGCCGACCATAACCAGCAGCAAAACGGAAAAAACGAGCATGACTCTTTTTGTTGTAAGTCCGAGATATTGCCCCACTAACTCAGGAAGTCCGACGCCCCCGCTCCTCATCGACAGCATTCCGCTGAGATAATCATGCACAGCTCCGGCAAAGATACATCCGAACACTATCCAAAGATATGCCGAGACACCGAACTTGGCTCCCATTATGGCTCCGAATATCGGGCCGGTGCCGGCAATGTTGAGAAACTGAATCATGAATACTTTCCAGTTTGGCATCGCCACGTAGTCCACACCGTCTGCCTTTGATATTGCAGGGGTCTTTCTATCATCCGGACCAAATACTTTTTCTACAAAACGCCCATAGATGAAATATCCCAAAACAAGAGCCGCAAGACTCAGCGTAAAAGTAATCATTTTCTATTGTGATTTTGTTTGTTTCCTATATATTTTGATATTGAAATGTCTGTACTTTATATTTATACAAATATATGCAAAGGTAATGTTTTTTTTTCAAACAACGCAGACGTCACATATATAATATTGTTAAAAAGCATAAGGCAAAAAACAAATATATAATTTGGACGGATGTTTTATTCTTTGTAATTTTGCACTATGATAAGCGGCATACCGTCAATTTATTGTGTTCGGATTGCATTGTCTTTGCTGTTTAGCTGAAATAGTTTAAATCTGGTTATGATAAGAAGTTTGTTTTTCGATATCGACGGCACATTGGTGAGTTTCAAAACCCACTGTATTCCGGAATCCACAGTCTGCGCAATTGCGGAGGCTCACAAAAAGGGCATCGGAGTATATATATCAACTGGCAGGCCTAAAAAAATCATCACAAACCTTGACCCAATAGAGGAATATATTGACGGATATATAACAGCCAACGGTGCTTTATGCTTTATAGACGACAAAGCAACCGGCAAGCGCGTTGAAATATGTTGCAACCCCATTCCAAGCCATGATGTGCAAACGCTTATGGCCGATGCCACACACCACGGATATCCATGTGTCGTAGTCGGTGAAAAAGACGTTGCCGTTTATAATCACGGAAGTGTTTTTGACCGTGTTTTCGTAGAGGGGCTCAAGGTCGGCAATATAGATTTGACAACAAACGCATCAGATATAGTCGTGAATCAGAGAATTTTACAGTTCTCACCATTTATTGACACAGACCACGAACATGATTTAATGCAAAGGATGAGCGGCTGTGTGTCCGGACGGTGGCACCCGGAATTTACGGACATTACCTCTCAGAAAGCCGACAAGGGCAAAGGACTCATTGCAATGGCAAGACATATCGGGCTTGACATATCGGAAACAATGGCTTTTGGCGATGGCGGCAACGATACGGCAATACTACGCACTGCCGGTATAGGTGTGGCGATGGGAAATGCCTGCGACAAGGCGATACAGGCCGCAGATTACATCACAACTTCCGTAGACGACAATGGTATTATGAACGCATTAACGCATTTCGGTGTAATATAGCAATACACTTGCCTAATATGTCTTTAGAATCATACAACCAAAACGGATTTGTGTGGCACATTACGTTCCGGACAGTATGCTATCTTCGAAAAACAGTCAAGGCATAAAGGATAGAATATGACCCTGTCCTCTTTGTCATATATCAGTTGTGATATTTTATCCTGTACCTTTTTTATTTGTGATGGGTTAAACATACATTCAAGGACACTGAGATTAACTCTTGTACCAAATCCTTTCAGTACTTTTATCACTTTCGCACGCCGTCGGCTGTCGGATATGTCGTATGCAACGACACAGAATATTTTCTTTGTATGCATAACTACCACTTGGCTATGTATGGTTTATAGTTTGTTCCGGAAGAAATAAACCCGGCAATCTCTCCCACCTGCTGTTTCATAATATCACAAAGCCGGCATTCCCTGCCACGATACACCTCATACCTGTTAAGTCTCTCGACAATGTTCCGTACAAGCAACTCTTTTGTCTTATCAGAAAGTCTGCCATTCTGTATTGTCAGAGGTTCTTTCTTTTGCACAAGTGAAACCACCACCCTGTCCACAACCTGCGACCTGAACAATTCTATGATGTCATAAACAAAAGTGGGTTTTCCTGACTGTGGCAGATGTATCACACTGTCCATCGGATTCAATTTTCTTTGTAACACCGTCTGCCATATACGCGAATAGAGAATGGAATAACCGTAATTAAGCAGACTGTTCACAATATCGGTGGCCCCTCTCCTTTCCCTATATAAAAATCCGACATCATCATCCGACACAAGAGTTTTTATATAATCCCAGTAAAGCAGGGCACCGGCAGCCTCCCACCCTATGATGGCAACATGATAGTCTTTATCGTTGTATTCCTGATGCTTATATTGACTTACATTATTTATTATACTCTCAAGCTTTGGCAAAACAACGTCATACTTTGCACAAAGTTCTTCCGATGTTGTCTTATGATACTTATGGAAATACTTTATCAGGTTCTTTTGATTCTTCAATTTCCCGTATATGATTCTTTTTGCAAGTAACGCCCGGACACATTGCGGCATCATGGCTTGTTTCTGCCAAAGAGAATTGGAAAGAAAAGAATTGGAAAGAATGCTGGCATAATGTTGTCCTGTATTCGTGAAAAAGTCTATCGGTATTTTATTCTGCATGCAATAGCCTATGGCATTACTTGATATGCTAATCCCATTACCTAATACGGTTATATGACGGAGGTTATTGCCCGGAGGTATTTCTGTCTGTTTCTTTCCATATACTTTCAACGATATTCCGCCTGCATCCACACCTATAAATGTTCCATAGGTGTTTATTATGATCTCCGTAGCCTCATTCTCTTTCTTCCTGTATTCTTTCTTCTTCTGTCTGATAACCTTTTTATTCTTTCTTTCATTCTCCACATTTATATTTGCAGAGCGTTCTGCAAGATAATGGGCTGTTAGATCACCTCTGACGCTGCTTTTGTGAAGTATGTTTTGCTCCGAATAAAAATCTATATCTTTCAATGCATTCTGAAGCGCCGTCTTATTGGGAATATCTTTCCATTTAACGGTAATTATTTGTTTCAGATGTGATATAAGCACATCATCAAGCATGACAAGACAGGACTGCGGCAACAATGGAGCGTAATAGTTCTTTATACCCTGAAGATATTTCAGTCCTGCATCATTGAAGGCATTGCTCTCCCATTCCAATTCTCTGATTCTACAAATAAGCTTTTCTTCTTTTTCCTTTGAAATAAATACTTTCCTATTGTCAATGCATACACCTAAAAACTCAAAGCCGTCCTTTATCTCCGAAACGACAGGAGGATTCAAACTGAGCTTAAGTCTTTTTTCCAAAAACTCCGTGCCTCCCTTAAGCAACAGTTCTGCCTTCTCCTTGCTTTCACAGCATATAATAAAATCATCTGCATATCTTACATACATCGGTGTTTTCGACAGTATAAACTGATCAAAGGAATGAAGATAAAAATTTGAAAGCAACGGTGAAAGCACACTACCCTGTGCTATTCCTTGGGAATTCTCTTTCCATTGACATCCTTTATTTACATTTCCCATCTGTACACAAAGCTTCACCAGTCTGAGAATCTCTTCGTCTGGTATGACAGAACGCAGTCTCGTGAACAGGATATCATGATTTATCGTATCAAAATAATTGTCTATGTCAAGACGGAGAACAAAAGGATATTTTTTGTTTTGACAGCAATGCCTGACAAACTTTATTGCCTTTGTGTGACCCTTATCAGGTCTGTATCCATAACTGTTTTTTACAAACAAACGCTCAAATCTGGGTTCTATCACAATCCTTATGGCCTGCTGTACAATCTTGTCTCTTACACATAATAATCCAAGTTTTCGCCGTTCGCTGTCTTTCTTTGGAATGCTTATGCGCAGATAGGGTTCCGGTTTCCATTCGCAGGCTTTCAACTCTGTTTGCAATATCTTTATATGGTCGCCTATTTCATCGTCAATATCTTTAATGGAAATACCGTCAATACCACCGGACGCTCCTTTTTGTCTTACCGTTTTCCATGCTTGCAGCAATGTTCCGGTCTTACATAATCTGTCAAATAAACTCTCCATATACGTATTATTCATTAATTAAACATCGGCCTAAAACATTCATCAACAAAGATAATGTTTTTTATTTTAAAAGCAGTGATTATTTTGATTTTTATCAGCAAATCAGCAGGACTGAAAGTATTCAGTCTTTTCTATAAAAGAAACAGAAATATTGACACTGTGGTTTCGTGCATTCCAAACGCCATTCATTGATGGAATCGGATACCCTACATTTTAGTCAATATCAGACAGGAAAGAACGACCGGATACCAACTGTTAAAAGTGTATTTGGCCTACATACACTGTGTATGTAGCCTAAAAACAGAGTGTATGTAGCCTAAATACACTCTGTTTTTAGCCCAAATACACTTTTAACATTTCCTGTTTATCATTTACATCCATGGCGGTTAATGTAAGTGGACATAGGAATCCTTTATCAAATCATCTAAACATTATTTTATGAACAGTCTCAGTACCGCTAACGCAGTAGACATAGGAATCCTTCGCTGAAACACTAGACTACATCAAACCTTAACGTCTCAGTACCGCTAACGCAGTAGACATAGGAATCTTAAATACTAAATTATGAAAAAAGCTATTATTTTTAGTCTCAGTACCGCTAACGCAGTAGACATAGGAATCAACGAATTAAAATTACTAAGAATTATGAATAAATGTCTCAGTACCGCTAACGCAGTAGACATAGGAATCTTAATCATTGCTTTGACAATGATCGTTTTACGTCTCAGTACCGCTAACGCAGTAGACATAGGAATCTAACTAATTATTGTTATTTATTTGTGTGTGTTTGTCTCAGTACCGCTAACGCAGTAGACATAGGAATCACAAAATATGTTTAACTCTCAATTAGAAAAAAAGTCTCAGTACCGCTAACGCAGTAGACATAGGAATCTTAATCATGTATACTATCATTCTGATTCTTGCTGTCTCAGTACCGCTAACGCAGTAGACATAGGAATCTAAAACAATTTAACAAAAACAATTATGAGAAAAGGTCTCAGTACCGCTAACGCAGTAGACATAGGAATCATTTATATTATTTTTGTTGTTGCTCTCGTCGTTGGTCTCAGTACCGCTAACGCAGTAGACATAGGAATCATGCGGAGCATCAAGAACCAAATCAGGTTCGTGTCTCAGTACCGCTAACGCAGTAGACATAGGAATCATCAAAATAAAAAAATGCCTATATGACAGAAAAAGTCTCAGTACCGCTAACGCAGTAGACATAGGAATCACAAGGACTATCGGCAAAGTCGCCGACAAATTCCCGTCTCAGTACCGCTAACGCAGTAGACATAGGAATCTTAAAAAAAAAAATAGAAAATGAAAAAGAAAAATGTCTCAGTACCGCTAACGCAGTAGACATAGGAATCTTTTATTAAATCAAAAAAAAAAAATTTTATGTCTCAGTACCGCTAACGCAGTAGACATAGGAATCAAACACAAAATACAAACTTATTATGAAGAAGACGTCTCAGTACCGCTAACGCAGTAGACATAGGAATCTGTATTTATGAAAAAAGTGGAATTTAAGAAATTCGTCTCAGTACCGCTAACGCAGTAGACATAGGAATCTACATATATGAAGAAGTTTTTTGCAATTATAGCCGTCTCAGTACCGCTAACGCAGTAGACATAGGAATCAAAAAATACTATTATATTTAATTAAAAAAACGTCTCAGTACCGCTAACGCAGTAGACATAGGAATCAACAAAAAAAATAAAAAAAAATGAAAAAAAATTGTCTCAGTACCGCTAACGCAGTAGACATAGGAATCTGTAATCAAACAACTAGTTAAAATGAAAAAAAGTCTCAGTACCGCTAACGCAGTAGACATAGGAATCTTAAAATCAGCTCGCAGTTCGGTCACGAAATCATGGGTCTCAGTACCGCTAACGCAGTAGACATAGGAATCAACAAGAAAATCAATAAGTTACATATTAACATATTGTCATATTTTCTTTGTTGTATTCACCAGATTCCCTTTTAAAATCAATGCTTTGATTCCCCTTGTTTTAAAACTTTCGCAAAAGTAAATATAAAAACTTACATATCCAAACAATTTAAAGTTAAAAAACATTTACCCCACTCATAATCAACATATTAGACATATATAACACCACGCAAATGTTTTAATGTAAAGCCCTGAATTTCCGATTTGCGAATATGCGGTGTCTTTATCCATATATAATACCCTGAAAATCAAAGAAATAGCATTTCCGTTACTTAATATTTTCGCAAATGTATCGCCATAGAACAGTTCTCAAAAGGTTTGCGAACCTTTACACTAAGGCACGTGTCAGACAAGAAAATGTTATATATCTGATTATCTGTCTATTACATAAAATTATAATTTTCGCAAATGTTTTGTGGGATATAGTAATTTTCCATTGAAACATATTGGCAATAAAATATCTTATTAGAACTGTCATAATCAAAGAAAGTATTTTAAATAAGTCAAAGAACACATGGCTGTTAGGCATATAGATAATGTATATATGCCTAACAGTTTCATATTATGTATTTAATCATCACGAAAATGCCCGTACCCTACATTTGTCTTCGCTCCTGCACCGACATACAACAGTATGCTCTTGAACATTTCCATCACTTCACAACGAGTCAGCGACATGCCTTCGGACAACGAAACAACATCTGGAATGATAAACGAAAACTTGAATGTCACTCCAGGACAAACTTTTAATATTTTAATAGGTACAGGGTTTTTCAAAGGATTCTTATGAGGGGTAATGTAATCCGTACCGATAAAATATCCATTATTGTTGTTGACAGCTGATATAAAAGTATCGAGAAATACAACGCCATTGTCTGTCTCGAACAAATTACCGCACAATTTCCGTATATTACCGCACAATTTCCGTATATCGGAATCATAAACTTTAATTCCGTTTTCACTCAATATCTCCTTGACAAAAGAAATACGTGTACTGTCATTGTCAGAATCAGGAAATATACTTCTCAACACGCCCTTTACAGAAGAGCCGGGAATATAAGGCAGTCCTGTTGAATAATCAAACATCATTCCTGTCTTTATATCATCCTTGCTTTTTATTCCATGAGAAAGCCCTGTCCCTATTACCAATCCAGGATATGTAGTGACAAGTGTAAAACTGCAATAACCATCCTCATTTTTAAAAACATCCGACATCTTTTCGGCAAAGCCTTCATAATGCTTGAACTTTGCCTCACATATCATTCTTATTTTCCTTTCAATCAGGTCATCAGATTTACAATAGCCATAATCACGATACAGATCTTTATAATATATCCAGCCCAAATTAGGCTTATTGGAATAAATCCCCATAACACAGTCAACCATATCCTTTTCATTTTCTAATTTGTCAAATAAACCTCTTTTATCACGCCTGCCGTCATCTGGCGTGTACACGCGTATTGCCAGTTTCAATGCAACAAGTGCCTTGCCTATATATCGGTTCCAGTCCGTTTTCCTGTCATCTATGAGATAATGCGTAAGCATGAATTTCTTTTCCTTATCTTTTATTATTTCCAGTTCCTGTAGCAAACATACTATTGCATATATCAGATATGCACGGTTGTTTTCTGCAGACGTTCCTGAAGCCTCGTTGTCATTTTCATAGATAGACAATGCAGGAAACAGTCCTGTCTGTATTATAGAAGCTCCCAAAGAAGATATGTATCCTTTAAATGCTTTCGGATAATTTCCTTCGTCATCCACGATTCCAAACCCAGACGTTTTCAAGGCATTATGGGCAGCCTTTACCCATTCCATGTCTATTCTCATACTTCACATTCCGATATTAATGACAACTTACAATATCCATAACCGACGGTAGCGTTGGCTCCGACCTGTATCAGCTTACCATCCGTATCTTCCTTAAAATTCTTTATACATTTAGATTCTTCTGCCAATACAAAGAAGCGAAGACGACTGAAACGCGGCAGAACCTGCTCATACCATAGATTCCTGTTATTATCCGACAGATTGTTACGGGCAATCACCGGCAGATGGTCGTTGTCACACAGGCGTTTAAACTCATCATCACTGAACAAGACCACAGGCCCGTCTATAAGTTCTCTTAGAAAGGACATTGTTTCTTCGTCAATGTTGCCTGTGAACATGGCCGGCCTACTGCAATCCTCGATGACACTATTGCCGTATTCTTTATCCAAAACTACCGGACCACGGCAGACATGGTCTGTCAGCTTCTTTATATCACAATTGCCGTTAGAAAATTCAAAGAGTCCGCATTTTGATATGTAGTCGTTTATTAGCATCGGGCATGTTCCCATAAGATACGGCACATTGTTGCATCTAACCGGCATGGCTATAAGATTGGCATCAAAAAAGCGCAGTTTTCCGCTTTCATGATTTTGGGTATCAGTAGGCTCGCTACCGAACAGTTCGCGGACATAGCCCTTATCCTTGTCCTTGAAATATTCACGAAGGGCACCTTTTATGCCTGAGGCGTTTATAACGGGAAAATTCGTTGCCGCATCACGCTGTATAAGATTGTCCACAACTCCGAAATTAACCTCTCCATTGCCAACCTGCATATTGGTTACGGCATCCAATTGATAAATATATGCTTTCATATAAGTTTTTTGTTTCTTGATATGTTAAATAAAAATGTTCAGTCCAATGTCTGTCAATGAAGTTTTGGCATTGTTTCTTATTCTGTTGAGCGTATCAGGATCCGCATAGATGACACTTCCTCTCGACTGAAGATGAAGCAGTTTTTCCTTTTTCTTGGGTTCCCCCAATGAGTGCCTGTCCTTTGCCACATTTATCATATAGCGGAACGGTTTGCTTTCTCCCCATATAAAGCGGCATTTGTTTCTTAAATCGTTCTCAAGAACAGCATCTCCCAAAAGCAGCAGACGGTTGTCTTCATGCAGGGCCGAGAACTTTTCATTCCAGTCCACACTGTTCTTCACTGTCATCAGGAACATGGAGCGGTTGCCGCCGAAAGGCACAATGTGACGTTTTGAAATGATGTCCATTATCTCCTTGTCACTTAGGAAATTGTTGTCCTTCAGCTCAACAGTGAAGGCAAAGCTCATCCTGGGATTTAAAAGAACGGTGGTCTGTTTGAAAAAAGCATCCTTCTCGTTTTTTTTCCGCCCGTTCTTTGTTATACCTATCTGGTTAGAGAAGGTGAACAGATCTTCTGTAGATTTGATTCCGTTTGTACCATACCAATACTTGTATGTATCATACTTCTTGCTGTCATATCCGTTGATTACAGGCAGACTGTCATTTGAGGCAGAATCTGAAAACGAACACCGGTTTTTGCCGTTAAATTCCACTTTCATTCCGTTGTCAAGAATCTTTGGCGTATAGGACACTTTCCCGTCTGCTTCATTGCGCTCAACTCGTATCATTTTGTCAAGAGGCATTGGCGTATAGAAATCATTTCCGTCTGTAATAAACACCGGTGATACACTTTTTATTATCCCGTAATCAGCATCCGCACCGAAATCGAATCCCTTCGGACCAATAAGCCGCGTTACCAGCTTTACATCATCTTGACTATAAGAAAGCAGACCTTTCCATCGCAATATGCAATAGCGCATCAGCCCCAATACGGCAGAGGCCTGCGGCATGACATTCGACTTTACCAAATAATTCTGTGCTGTTCCCGCTTCTCCAAAGGTAACCTCACCTCCGAAGAAATAGCTGCCCAAGGGCTTTAATTCTATTAGATATTTCATAGCTATAGTCTAATTCTTACTGATTATCAATTCTACATAGCGCAACAGAGCATGAAGCAGTTCTATTGATTTTCCCTTGTTGCCGTCAGGATAAGTGCATGAGGATATTATCATAAACTCATGGAATTTCTTTATAATTTCCGTATGGTCTGTGTGTGAATCATCATCAAATGTAGCCTTTATGTAATTCTCTAATTGCTGCTTACTATTTTCATTTGCCAACACATCCGATATCATATCCTTATGCAGCAGCAGATAGTGGCTGAAAGAATGGAGGAACAAACCGTTGTCTCCCGTATACCCGAAGAAAGACATTATTTCCAATGCCTTGTTGAAAACGTCCATATTCTCCTTTGCAAAGACCGAACCGACAGACTGGCCGCTATGCTTGCGCATGTTCCAGCATATACGGTTGCGCCCGCTGTCCTTGGCCTTGCCCAAAAGTTCTTCTGAAAGCTCCATGGCCTCCCGCATCGGATGCTTATAATAAGCTATAGACACACCGTAGGAAAGCGTGGGAACATCTAGGCCGTTCTGTTTCAGCATGTCCTTTATCTGTTCCATCTCATTATTGAAAGCCTCGTCTGTATCCTTAATCAACTGGAATACGGATGAAACGGGAGCAATGAACAGGATATCGTCGCCACCGGCATAGATCAGGCGGCCTCCGGCATTTTCCACAGACTCTCTTATTTTAATATTGAACGACAACAGTCTGCTACTGAGTTCTGTTCCGAGCTTGCTTATGGCCTTGCCTACATTGTCTCCGTCTGCCGAAATATATGCCACATATTTATATCTTGGCATAAGCTCTGAAACCTTACTGCTGTCCAACAGTAGATCTTCTATTGTTATGAGCTGTTTCTCCACAGCTTCGTTTGCAGACATCTCTATAAGTGTGTCAAAAATCCGCTCACCTTTTGCATTCCCAATTCCAAACGCATCTTTTATAAGCAGGCAGCTCTTGTTTATATTTTCAAAGTATTCGGCAAGATAATTATGCTCCTCCGTCACAGGATATATATCCATGCATTCCATGCCGGCAAGATATCCCTGACATTTGTCAACGGCATTCTCGTCCGGTTTCATATCGTTTATCTCACATATATATATCTTTATGGTCTCTTTAAGATATTGACATATATCCGCCTTGCCGTACTTTCCGTTTAGAGTAGCCGCAATGTCAATAGCCAGGGTATGGAACACCTCATCACGTTTCCTGAGCAGACCTTCATAGTCATCCTTCTCCGCAATGAAAACATACTGGTCAGGAAAACGCCCCACCCCGTCCTTTATGTCAAACATCTTATCTGAAAGAAGAGGCTTGAGAAACTTTCTTCCTGCCTTATAGACATCCGTTACAAGACTCTTTCCTATATAAGACATGAAATAGCTTGCAGCCCAAAATGATTTCATGCTTTTCGTGTAAGACATTATCCTGCCTATAGGGCCTAAGGTAATACCTATATATTGTTTTTTATTTTCCGACATACTTTACAAGTTTTCTAAAGTTTATATTTCCAGATTCCTTATCCTTACCGAATATTTCTAAAACAATATCTTTTATAAGATTCTCATTTCTCCTTTCTCTATCGAACACTCCTATTTTTTTTGTTTCATCTTTACAGTTCTCTATTATGAAATCAAAATATCTCTCCAATAAGAAGTCCGGATAAACATGCATATCCTCCATTGTCTTTTTCTTATTATTACATTCTGCTGTAATTCTGAACATTACAGTTTCTTTTTTTTCGTATGTTTTTATCCCGTCTATCTTTGAAAGATATAGATATATCATATATTTACCGTCCACATATACAGGGCGATACAATATTGGCGACTTAAAACGCCCTACACCACCTTTGACACAATCAATAGAGACAGATGTCCGATAGCTTCCCCATGACTGTATCCCGGAAAGGCCAAGCGCATCCCTAAACAAATACTTTGATTCCCTATAACTTTTCTCTTTTTCAAACTGCTTCTCACGCTCCTCCCTCATGCTTTCTCTTTGTTTGTATCTGCTTAATTTTTTATTATCTTCTTTCATGGAAAGATGTTTGTAAAGAGGATTGAACATCTGGAAGTTATAGCGTATAACAGGCTTGTCCCATGTTTGTCCAAGGCTTTTTGCATAGAAAAACATAAATGACTTGTAATAATTGTTGTTTTCATTTATGCCGCTCCGTATCATTTTATGAAAGTAATGAATATACCTGAACATTTCCGGATATTCGTCTTTGGCCATATTCTTTGTCTCAAAGCAATAGCATGCGCCTGACTCATCGAAAGTCTTTGACTTTGGATAGAATGCCCCGAATCCCTTGTCCTGACGCGTGCCGAATGTTGTCTGTGCAAAAAAAACGTTTAGATATCCCGATATTTCATCCAGCAAAGCTGTATCCAATGAAAACACCCGCATCTTTATTCCATTTGGATAAAATACCAGTTTTTTGGGATGCTCTGCCCTCACATTGCCGAAGAACAACGGATACAGATTCTTTTTCTTGGAATTTCTATACTTATCATTACGCTCTTCCTGACACGGCATCTTCTTTTTCTCCCCTATTGCCTCAAAACTCATTTTATAGTTGAACGGAGGCTCTACACCATCTTTCTTTCCGTTCTTTTCACGCATTTCGGCAATAAACCTGTCGAGTTTAGGCTTTACTTCCGTGGCACGCAAGCAACATCCCTGCTCGTCCGGCCGGAAATGCCACATTGGAGTCTGCTGCTCCAGTTCTATTGTTATACAGTTTTTCATATATAGTTTTTATTTATATTCAACACCAAAAGTACCCAAACCGAAATTTATGTCATTTCCGACTCCGAGTTCAGAGGCGAAACTGACAAGCGGAACAAAGCGTGAATCCACATTTCCATATACCATCGTACCGCAATAGCCGCACATCACATACACGTTACGGGCATCCATACGCGGAGTGCTGTGACGTTTCTCATAGCGGATATCGGCACTTAGAAGCATCGCATCGGATGCCGTACGTATGAAAGTCTCTATACGCTCCTTTATTTCCTTTGGATTCATGTCCTTCACATTGTCTGTATAAAGAATGTTCAGGGTGACAAGACGATACATTATCGAACGCACGAACTGATAGAAGGAAGGAAAACAATTCAGCTTACCCTGATATCCTTCATGATTTCTTTGTGACGGACGGTTTATAAGATTAACCGGAGTTTTAAACTCCAAAGCCAGTATCACATCATTCCTGTTGTCCGTTTCCAAATTAAACAGGGGCAATGTGCGTCCTCCCATACACTCTGTTATGCCTGTCAAGCAAGAAGGAACTGGCGGTGTTCCCCATCCCTCTGAAAACATAATCTTAAGAGCCTCTGCAAAAAGAGGGGCTTTTTCCGCACACTTTCCGATAAGTATCATGCCAAATGAATAGGTCTTATTTTTCTTTACCGTGAAACCACCCTTAAAAGGCAATGTGCTGCAATCAAACAGGAATCCTTTTGGAAAACCGCCTGCAAGATGCTTATACAGACTATGACTCCCGGGTAGAGGAAGAGTGTCGAGCCACTGGCGCAATGAAATCCCTGGTTCCACAAAGACATTCTCGGCAGAATATAAAAACCTGTTACGCAGCACCGCCCCGCTCCATGATGACACACTGATATCATCTGCCGGCTTAAAACAAACCTCAAATCTATGATAATACAATCCTTTTACCAACTCAAAAATTCCTTCCATCTGATTATCATGCTTTCCGGTTAATGTTAATATTAAGTTTGCGCAGCCTTTTATATTCAGACTTCACCTTGTCAAAGTCACTTACAGGCATTTTATTCGCCCTTGCCCATTGCACAAGCATCGAGTCATGAAAAAGCTGCAGCTCATCGTCTGCGATATCTGTATTCTCTGCAGACGGATTTTCTTTCTTTTCCTGTTTCTTCTCAAGTTCCTCTATACACTGCCGCATTTCGGAAACTGTTCTCTGCATGCTCTTTAAATCCCGTTGGAAGTTTTCGGCCTGCTTTTTATTTTCCTCTTCAATAGTTTCCATCTTTCTCTTGAAATGCAGATATCTATGATTTATATATGGCATAAATATAAGCAACGAAAACAATACGGCTATCACGATACACCTCATGGTAAAGGTTTCAAAGGTGTCATAGTCAATACATGCAAGAACCACAATGCCTATGATTATGGCTAAATAACATTCTACAATTTTCCAGTTCATAATCTTTTCTTTTTATTATAAATTACCAATAACGAAGCTATCACTCCGACAAAAATCAACAGGCATTGCCACTTAAATGACTCTTGCTCACCCGTCACAGCCTCTATACTGTTCATACCCCAAAAACCTGTAATGACAGAAACGGGAAGAAAGAACGTCGCAATATCATTAAGCCGTGTGGCTTTCTGGTCGCGGCTCCTGTCTTCTTTCAGTGACACATACTGATGCAGCTCCTCTATCTCATTGTCCAAGTCGTGTATACATTCATCCATATTCAGGAAAGAATGCAGCTTATGATACAGTTCTATACCCTGATCCTGTGCCGTGACATCACGGAAATATACGATATTTATGAAACGGATATATTCCTTGTAAAGTGAGCTGATACGTTCTGAAATAACGCCGACCTCCTGGTTTGACAAATTGCTTACCCTTGTAACCTCGTCAGAGAAACACAGCAGGGACGCACGCTGTACGAGCACCAGTTCCGCCATCCTGGCATATATTGTCTGGAAACATTCTAAAAGATGGTCGGGAGCACTGCTGTTCGTCAAAAGCATGAATGAATATCTTGTAACACCATATAAGGATGAATACTTCTGCCATCTCGTATATGTATGGGAATCAAGCAATTCTTTTTTCATCCTGTCATTCTGACAAGTCTCAAAGCTCCCGTCTATAAATAAATATTTATACCAAAACGATGAAAAACCATCTGCCGGATTCATATATGCCTCATCATTTTCCGTAAACATATCGGCAAGCTTGTCATTCTTATACCACGAGGCCACAAACATACGGTCGTCTATAACAGGTTCGAACACAATATTGTCCGCAAGCTCCATTATAAGTTCATTTACAAACGAAGCAGGTTTCCATGAGTCATCAACGGAATATGAACTGAAATCATCTTTATACTCCTTGACAGGCCAAAGTCCTTCTATTCCGATAGATTCACTCAGCTCATACCTGTTTTTTATATCGTCAAAAAACGGAGGCATAATGCGTCTGCCATACTGGTTTATCCGCAATATGTCATCCGGTTCTTTTTGGCTGCTGTCATCATTTCTAAGATAAAAAGACAGAAAACCCACACCCGTTGCATACAGGTTTATATTCATTGCATCAACAGCAAGCGAATAGGGCTTTGCCCGTCCTTTCACCTTTATAACATATCTCACTTTGTCGGACTGCCTCGGTTCGTCACGCTCAAAATGATATATCATGGCAGAGGAACTTCCGTCTGCTTCATCATAAAGTATATTATGTACAAACTTGTAATAATAGTTTTTTTCATTATACAAACTCTTAAGCTCGTCATAATTGACTGGTTCCTGTTGCCGTATCCAGAAAGAATCATTACGGATATTTATCTTTGCAAGGTCTGTCTGCTCTGAAAACAGCAGTTCTTTACCATTATATAATTTCCACTTAAACGGAAAATAGAAGATATGATAGCTATATGTCATATAAACAATATTTTAATTTCATCAACAATTCGTTTTATATCGTCAGCCGTAAAAACACCTTTCACCATTCCCAAATATCCGTTCTCACCTCCACCGTAATACATCTTTCGCTCGTTTATATAATCATGAAACATGTTTTTCAGTTTTGCGGTGCCCTCTCCATAGAAAACCAACTCATCCTTTGTATAAATCAAAAGATTTTTATATGGATATAAACGGTCGCATATCGGTGAGAAAGCCGATGACAGGGCATTCACGACAGTCAGGCTTCCATATTGTGACTTTCCTTCAATTGCCTTAACGGCCAACATCTCATCATTCTCGGTAACACCCTGTGCCTTACGGTCGGCATACCGTATATGCTTAATCTCAGCCTGTGTAGCTCCTTCATCAATCATTCCCTGAATATAATGAGCATCATTTGCCGAAACCAGTTTATGATATCTTTCCATTGGTATATTTAGAATTCCCATTACCTGCTCAATGGAAGACGGTCTGTGTGCATAGTCATTATGATGATCTATGCGCACATAGTTGCACGGACACCCGATATCCTCCTGCAATTCCACACCATATATTATATATCCCGACCGGCCTCCAAACTCATCCAATTCAGTCTTATACCGGCTCAGATATGCTTCATTCCAACTTAGACAGCGGTCTCGGAAACTTATATCATTCTCTTTCAGAATACGGCTGATTGTTTCCATTTCCAGATCATTTCCGCCTAACAGAAACATCTTCTTGTCATTCATAGGCGCAAGAATTAAAAAACGGATTTACAGAATTTCAACGGCAAAGTCTGTTTACCAGTTCTTTGTCTTCCTCAGCAAGTTTTCCGATTTCTATATGAGTGGCGGCCTCTTCCCTAAGGAGCCTTGCCGTTGAAGTGGTGTCTCCGGAAGAAACATCCCAGGTCAGCAATACCGTATGTATCTTCAATGCTTTCAGTTTACGTAATAACATCTCGTGGTCGGCATCTCCGGTTATCAGCACCACATAGTCAAACTTACGGACGATAGACAGTTCATAAGCTTCCAATGCAAACCATACGTCTATGCCCTTTTCCACCACAGTGATGTTTCCGTCTTTCTGCAACTCTCTCAAATGCTTGTAATGGAATATCACATCATTTTCTATAAGAGAGTCTTCAAACTTTCTCTCACTGAAAAGAATATGCTTGCTGTTTGCCTCCCTGACACGGTAGCGGCCACGGAAATAATGACTTTCAGTAATCTGGCAGTCACGTATCCGAGTGTTGCTCATTGTTCCGACTTGCTCACGTATGAAAACCATCAACTCCGATATATCTATGCTCTTGGACAAATATTCTTCTAAAGACTGGTTTATTTTTGCAAAATAACCGCCATCGATAAAAAGTCCTATAGACTTATATTCACTGTTCATAATTGTAATATACTGTTTTAGGTAACCATATTCTGTTTTTCACTCTCAAACGGATAATATAATACATTCCCTGTATTCCAATACATTAATTATCCTTGGCAAATATACGGAAAAATATTGAACATACAACACAAATTGATAAAAAATTATCCCCCGATTCTCATCGGGGGATAATAACAACACAAACACAAAATAAAACACAGTCGCATGTATAAAGACGACCGGTTCTCGTTTTTATATTCAATTTAAAACTACCTGCACAATAATAAACGCTTTCATTAAGCAGAATGAGCAATATGAAATATCGTATCCTCAACGATGTAGGGACATCGCTTTGCGATGTGTACAATGTCAGATTTGAAAATCATATATTCCACGTATCGAAGGTCCCTGCCTACATGTCGGATGAAAAGCCCCTCCGACTCCCCGAAGGGGAGAGAATGGATAAGCCTAATGAGCAACATCAAGCTTACTTGAATATTGTCACGGCAAGAAAAAAGGCAGGTTGAAATTCAACTTATTGTATGCCTTCTTCACGTAATTTCTTCTGCCAGTTCCATGCTGAGGCCAATGTGTCTTCCAAAGATGTCTCGGCATGCCATCCGAGCACATCATTCGCTTTCTTCGGATCGGCCCATACTTTCTCAATGTCACCGGCACGGCGTGGAGCATAAGACCAATTTACCTTCACACCTGTAGCCTTCTCAAAAGCATCGACAAGTTCCTTAGTACTAACACCCTTTCCTGTACCCACATTGAACACTTCCAATTTATCGCTGTCCGTATCAAGCACACGTGCCATTGCCTTTACATGCGCCTTGGCAAGATCGACAACATATATATAGTCGCGTATGCATGTGCCGTCAGGAGTATTGTAGTCGTTTCCGAATATCCTAAGCTGCTCACGTATGCCCATTGCGGTTTGAGTAACGTATGGGATTAGATTCATCGGCACACCGTTGGGCATCTCACCTATTATAGATGTAGGATGTGAGCCTATCGGATTAAAATAGCGTAACAGAATTGCCTTTATTGCAGCTCCGCTGTTTATATAATCACGGATTATTTCCTCATTTACCTGTTTTGTATTTCCGTAGGGACTTTCTGCCGGCTTAATCGGAGCCTTCTCTGTGACAGGAAGATTTTCTGGGTCCGGCTGTCCGTATACAGTACAGCTTGAAGAGAAAATAATGCCTTTCACGCCATATTGAGGCATCAGCTCCAACAAGTTTATAAGGCTTACAAAGTTATTGCGGTAATAGAGAAGAGGCTTCTCCACGCTTTCACCTACAGCCTTGCTTGCCGCAAAATGAATTATACCCTCAATATCAGGATATTTTGCAAAAACACCGTTCAAAGCCTCTTTATCGCAACAATCCACATTTTCAAAATCAGGACGTATGCCGGTTATTTTCTCTATTCCGTCAACAACACTTGCCTGAGAATTTGACAAGTTGTCTACGATAACGACTCTGTATCCGGCATTCTGTAGCTCTACGGTGGTATGGGAACCAATAAATCCGGTTCCTCCTGTCACTAATATTGTTTGTTTCATTAACTTATAATTTTAAAATGTCTATATGAATAATTGACCATGCAAAGATAATAAATTAAAGATATAAAACAAATAAAAAGGTAAAAAAACTGTTTCCAGTTCTTTTACCTTTTCATTTTATATATTTATTACCATATCGGTTATAGTCCGAATACAGGCTTCAGACCTCCGTCAACACCGGAGAATCCCATAAACGCAAGACTGAGCAAGCCCGCGGTGACAAGTACTATCGCCATTCCCTGCATTCCCTTAGGGATGTTTACAAGCTCAAGCTGTTCGCGTATACCGGCAAATACAGTAAGGGCAAGTCCGAAACCTATGGCCGTAGAGAAAGCGTATACCACGCTTTGAACAAGCGAGAAGTCCTTCTGTATTACAAGAATCGCGACACCAAGCACGGCACAGTTTGTGGTAATCAACGGAAGGAAAATGCCCAATGCCTGGTAAAGCGCCGGAGATATCTTCTTCAATATAATCTCAACAGCCTGAACAAGTGCGGCAATGACAAGAATAAAGGCTATTGTCTGAAGATACTGAAGCCCAAAGGCTTCAAGCACATATTTCTGCACCGCATAAGTTACGATTGTCGCAAGCGTAAGAACAAATGCCACGGCACCGCTCATGCCTAAAGCCGTATCAACTTTTTTGGATACTCCAAGGAAAGGACAGATACCGAGAAACTGTGACAGGACTATATTATTTACAAATATAGCTGTTATAAATATCAATATATACTCCATATTATTATGCCTTCTTAAAATTGTTTACCAATGCAATGAGGAATCCCAGTGTGATAAAAGCTCCCGGAGGAAGAACGAACAACAGGATGTTGTATGTTTCAGGCAGAAGAATGATTCCAAAAAGCGAACCTCCTCCAAGCAACTCCCTTGCCATACCGAGAACGGTGAGGCCGAGAGTAAAACCAAGCCCCATACCTATTCCGTCAAACAGACTCTCCAACGGCCCTTTCTTGCAGGCAAAAGCCTCGGCACGTCCGAGAATAAGGCAGTTGACAACAATGAGTGGAATAAAAAGTCCGAGAGACTCGTTTATGGCAGGCAAATATGCCTTAAGACACATTTGCAATATTGTAACAAAAGAAGCTATTACAACCACAAATACCGGTATTCGCACCATATCCGGTGTGATGTTCTTTATAAAAGATATGACAACATTTGAACATATAAGAACAAACATTGTGGCCAATCCCATAGACAGACCGTTCATTGAAGACGTGGTTGTGGCCAATGTCGGACACATGCCAAGGAGCAGCACAAAAGTAGGATTCTCCTTGATGATGCCGTTAGTTAATATCTTTACGTAATTCATAAAAACTCTGATTTTATTTTAAACGATGTTTTCAATAAACGCTTCACCTCAGCATAATCAAAACATATTTTGCTTCTGCATCCGGCTTGCGGCTTATTTCATTTCTTACTCTGTCTTGTGGCTCCGCTCTGACCGTCAACATCCTGTTTCGCATAAGCGCCGTATGCCTGATTCACAGCCTTAAGAAAAGCACGGGTGGTGATGGTAGAAGCTGTAATGGCATCAACATCTCCGCCATCCTTATTTACGGTGAGAGGTTTTGCGGCATCCATCTTACGGCCTACGATGCAGCCTTTGCCGCCCTTCTGAAACCATTTATCAGCCTTTGCGCCAAGTCCCGGCGTCTCTGCTGTCTGAAGAATGGTATAACCGAGAATTGTTCCTTCTGCGTCAAATCCCACAAGCACTTTCAAATCGCCACCAAAACCTCCGGTTGTGCTTTCTACAGCAGCTCCAAGGAATCTGCCACTGGCATCGTTAACCTTATGGATTACAAAAGTCTGTTCCTTTCCGTCAACAATGCTCTTCATTTCGTCATTGGCAGTAACTGTGAGCTTATCCGTTCCCATCACATTCTTGATGCCATTCGCAAGAGCCTGTTCGTCCTGTTCCCTTATCGGGCCTTCTGTCACATGATTAACCCATGCCAGCAGTCCTCCGGTGATGATTGCAACCGCAACCAACACCATTACCATATTAGACAGTGATGATTCTAACTTTTTCATTTCTTTACTACCTCCCCGAAACGTTTTGGTTTAATATAAGTATTGATAAGCGGAGTAAACGCATTCATAATCAATATTGCGAATGACATTCCTTCCGGATACGCGCCCCAGTTACGGATTACGATTGTAAGTACGCCTATTGCGACACCATATACGATCTGTCCTTTCGCACACATTGGAGACGTTACATAATCTGTTGCCATAAATATTGCTCCAAGCATCAGACCACCGCTCAATACTACAGCAAACGGATCTGCATAAACCGGGTTCGCAAAGTGCATGGCGGCACTTATCACAAATACAGTGGCTATAATACTTACAGGGATATGCCATGTGATTATTTTCTTCCAAAGCATGAATGCCAGACCGACAAGTAGAGCCAGCGCACATACCTCACCTATTGTTCCGGCACCTCCCATGGCATTGTTTCCAAGAAGAAGTTGCAAGGAATCCGGTAGCCTGTCGAGAAGAGAGGCGTCACCCGTCTTGATGGCTTCCTTCATGACGCTGAGCGGAGTGGCGCCTGTTTCTGCATCAAGATAGCTTGTCAACTGTCCCGACTTAGGCCATGATGTCATCTGTGCAGGAAAACTCACCAACAGGAAGCAACGGCCTACAAGGGCAGGATTAAAGATATTGCACCCGAGACCTCCGAAAGTCATCTTACCCACTCCAATGGCAATCAATGCTCCGATAAGTATTATCCATACCGGAAGATTCGACGGAAGATTAAATCCTAAAAGCAAACCGGTAAGTATGGCAGAGCCGTCACAAACCGTAGTGACAGGATTCTTCAGCATATACTTGTTTATTGCCCATTCAAAGAACACACAGGCCAACACACTTGTCGCACATACAACTACAGATCCAAGGCCGAAATAGAAGAATGACACAAGCAACGCCGGAAGCATCGCCGCAATCACTCCGTACATGTTTCTCTCCACTGTGTCTGTTCCGTGCGCATGAGGCGACAATGAAACTATTAATTTTCCCATTTTCTTTCTACTTTTTTGCATTGCGGGCTCTGATGATGCCCATTACTGTTGATTTTCCATAGCGAACATTATCGAGGATAGGACGGTGAGAAGGACATGTAAACTGGCATGAACCGCATTCTATACATGAAACAATCTCTTCCTGTTCCGCCCTTTCAAACATTTTCTTTGCCGACAGTGTGGCAAGAAGGAACGGCTCAAGTCCCATAGGACATACGCTCACGCACTTTGCACAACGTATACATGGCTGTGCCGGCTTGCGCTTCGCCTCATCACCGCTGATAACGGTAACACTGTTCGTGCCCTTGCATACCGGCACTTCCGTATTCATAAGTGCCTTACCCATCATCGGACCACCGGCAAGCAACTTGTTGTCTCCCTCCGGCATACCACCGCACAAATCTATAAGTTCCTTCATCGGAGTACCCATACGCACAAGGAAGTTGCCGGGTTTGGCCAGTTTCTTGCCTGTAACAGTGGTATAACGCTCAAACAGCGGCTTATGCTTCATGACTGCCTCATAAACGGCATAGGCCGTTCCTACATTCTGGACAATAGCACCGACATTCACAGGAATGGCCGGCGGAGCCGGAACCTGACGGCCTGTGACAGCGTCAACAAGCTGTTTCTCGCCACCCTGCGGATAACGTTGTTTCAACGGGACAATCTCGATACGGCTGTCACCGGCAGTCTTCCGTTCGAACAACTCTATAGCCTCAGGCTTGTTGGTCTCAATACCGATATATCCTTTTTCAACTTTGGCAGCCTTCATCAGCAGGTCAAGCCCTACAAGAATCTCATCGGAATGCTCCATCATGAGACGGAAGTCGGCGGTGATATACGGCTCACACTCCACAGCATTGATAATCACGCATTCGGCCTTTGCCGTAGGAGGAGGACACAACTTTATGAAAGTAGGGAAACCGGCTCCACCCATACCTGTTACACCGGCAATCTTTATTCTCTCCACAATCTCCTCAGGAGTAAGTTCCGGATGTGCGGCAAGGGTCTCCAACTTGTCTGAACGATCAATGGTTTCTTCCCATTCGTCACCTTCAACATTGATAATTATTACAGGTTTGCGATAGCCTGTAGCGTCGATTACGCTGTCTATCTTAAAAACAGTACCGGATACGGATGAATAGACAGGAGCCGACACAAAACCTCCGGCTTCTGCAATCATTGTACCGACCTTCACCTTATCCCCTTTCTTCACAATAGCCTTTGCCGGAGCACCTATATGCTGTGACAGAGGAAATATGGCCTGTTTTGGCAATGGAGCAGCCACGGTGGCAATATCATGCGAAAGTTTATTCTCTTCCGGATGTATGCCTCCAATACTAAATGTTCTTATATTCATCGATTAAGCCTCCTTATTTTCTGATTCCACATTTGCCGTCACCGCAGCCTGTCCCGCACTTATCAGCCTTGGGCTTCGGAGCCGGGAAATTAACGGCCTCGATAGCATGAGTAGGACAGACATTGACACACTTGCGGCATAAACGACACAGATTAAAGTCTATGTACGACAAGTTGCCTTCAACCTTAATTGCACCGAACGGACATTCTTTCTCGCATTTTCCGCAACCGATACATGAAACCTTGCACGCTTTCATTGCAGCAGGTCCCTTGTCTCTGTTCATGCAACTTACATAAACGCGGCGTCCTTTAGGACCTTTCTTGCGTAATTCAATGATATTGCGCGGACAAGCTTTCACACAAGCGCCACAAGAAGTACACTTTTCTTCATCAACCTCCGCGATACCTGTCTCAGGATTGATATAAATGGCACCGAACTGACACGCCGACACGCAATCGCCACAACCAAGACAACCATACCCGCAAGCTGTCTCACCGGCCCCGCAAGCATTCATAGCCGTACATGTGCGAAGACCTGAATACTCTGAAACCTTCGGACGGTTCTCACACGTCCCGTTACATCTTACAACAGCCACCATCGGTTCGCTGTTGGCGACAGCCATTCCGAGCAGGTCGGCAACTTCACCCATAACGGCAGAACCGCCTACGGGGCAAAACAATCCGTCGATACTGCCTGCATCGGCGCCCTTGACAAGAGCATCCGCCAAGCCTCCACAACCCGGAAAGCCACAACCGCCACAGTTGGCACCGGGAAGCAAAGCGGCAACTTCGCCCAACCTGGGGTCTTCCTGAACGGCAAATTTCTTGGAAAGCACATAAAGTACTATAGCCGCAACAAGTCCTATTGCGCCAAGCACTATTACTGCAATAACAATGAAACTCATAATTTTTTTATAATTTGTTTTAGTTAATAATTGTCTGAATGTTCAACCGTAAAAACAAGTTCACGCTTAAGTCTGTCACGTAAAAAATACAACAATATGTAATAAAGTATAAGTCCGATGGGAGACACCAACACGCCCAAATCCCAATCATTATATAGCCTCGCAACAACAAAGCCGGTCAATGCCATTATAATCAACGGCAAGACAAAGGCCAGAAAAACAGAATGCCGGAATATATTTACAGAGGCTCCTACAACAACTTTTTCGCCAACCTTAAATGAGCCTGCGTCACGATTATGAGCGTCTATGATTTTTATTTTCTTTTCTGAGGCATTGCAATGGCCTGACAATTTGCATGACGCACAGGCTGAGGTCTGTACTATACGCACACTGACACAATCTCCGTCAACAGCTGCAACGACACCTGAATGTGATATTCTGTATTCCTTGTTCTTCATTACAATAAGTCAAATTTGCAATCTCGACTTTACAATGCAAAGGTAATACTATCTTTCCAAAACACAAATAAAATTCCTTTTTTTTTAATAAAAACCCCGTAATCGTTTGCAAGTATACGAATCTTTTTATACTTTTGTAAATGATAAGACACATGCCATTTCTAATATAAAAATACACAGTTTATGAAAGCAACGGAACAGACATTGCAACAGATTACAAGGACTATCGGCAAAGTCGCCGACAAATTTCCGTCTGAGGCAGAACCGACAATTCTTACGGACATCCATCTTAGAGCCAATCAGGAGACAGGAGAGCTTGTGGCTTTCGATGATGATGACAAAGAAATCACACGTTCTGTTATAGAGCAATGGATAGACAACAAAGATGACAATTTCTATGTCTCTATTGTAAAGTCTGTAAGGAAATGTATAGAAGCGCAGAAAGCTCTGGTTGATGGAATGGCTATAATCAAGCCGTTCAGCTTTATTCTCGAAAATGAAGACAAAGAGAATGTTGCGGAACTGTATCTCGTTGATGATGATACGATAATCATTGATCCAGAACTTATGGAAGGACTGGATGACGATTTGAATAAATTTCTCGAAGATCTGCTGAAGAAATAATATTGTCTCTTCATGCATGACGGCAGGCACTTAAGTGCCTGCCGTCATGCATGAAGAGTGATTACAATTTCATAATCCTTGCCTCCCACTCTTTCAATAAGCCTCTCGACACACCTTTCTTTACAAGCAGCCTGAACACTTCCATGGCTTCGGCTTTCTTTTTGAGCGCAATCAGAACATCAAGTTTTGAAAGCAACAGGTCGGCATCATCCGGTGAAAGCGCTATTGCCTTGTCGAAATCATAAAGTGCGGCATCATAATTCTTTAGTTCACGCTCAAGAACAGCGCGGCTCACATATACAATACCGCTGTCCGGATAAATCTCAGAAAGACGGTTAAAAAGGTCCATGGCATCAGTCATGCGGTTAAGACGGATATTCACATGGGCAAGGCCGAGCATTGATTCAAAATTATCCGGTACCTTGCCGAGAATATCCTTATAATCACCTGCGGCAAGGCTGTAACGTCCCAATTTTGTCTGGGCATAGGCACGATAATAAAGTGCAGTAAGGTTTTCCGGTTCCTTCCTGAGCACCATATTATATTCCTCCAATGCAAACTCCCATTGCTGCAACTGCATATTTACAGCAGCCTTCTTAAGATGAAGTTCGGACGAATATACGTTTTCTGCAATTTTTTTATTGAGAACTCCAAGCGAATCGCGCCATTGTTGCGGAGATTGAGCCTTTGCGTATGAAAAGCCGAAAGCAAAAGCCACCAATACGCATTTCAGTTTATTCGACATATAATCAATACATTAAACATGCAAACGTCACGGAATCAAGACTTTCTTATATAGTCTACAATCCATTCTCCTACTTCTCTTGTTCCATATTCCATACCGTTTTCAACCTGTATTTCCGGTGTGCGTACATTCGCGTCAAGAGACGCATCGACAGCCTTGCGTATCAATGTTCCTTCTTCTTTAAGACCGAAATACTCGAACATCATCGCCACAGAAAGTATTTGAGCCAGCGGATTTGCAATATTCTGTCCTTTTGCCTGAGGCCATGAGCCGTGTACCGGTTCGAAAACCGGAGTGCTCTCACCGGTGGAGGCAGACGGAAGAAGTCCCATAGAGCCAGAAATGCAGCTGCCTTCATCTGTCAGAATGTCACCGAATGTATTTTCCGTCACCATCACATCAAAGAATTTCGGCTCGGCAATCATCCGCATAGAAGCGTTGTCCACAAACATATAGTCAACCGTGACATCAGGATACAGAGGCTCCATTTCTTTTGCAATCTGACGCCACAATCTGCTTGACGCCAATACATTGGCCTTATCCACGACTGTGAGATGCCGGTTGCGTCGACGCGCATATTCAAAACCGATCTTCAATATACGCTCAATTTCAGGACGCGTATAATAATTTGTATCATACGCCTTGTCATTATCCTGATATTTTTCTCCGAAATACATCCCGCCCGTTAGCTCACGTATGCACACAAAGTCAGCACCGTCAACAAGTTCCGGCCTCAACGGAGATTTGTGCAAAAGACACTTGAATGTCTGTATCGGACGGATATTTGCAAATAGTCCGAGTTTTTTTCTCATCGCGAGAAGTCCCTGTTCCGGACGGACCTTGGCTGTAGGGTCGTTGTCAAATTTAGGATCACCGACAGCTGCAAAAAGCACGGCATCGGCTTCCTTACATATATTATAAGTGTCATCGGGGAAAGGATTGCCGGTCTTCTCTATGGCACTTGAACCGCAAAGCGCTTCCCTGCATTCCACTTTATGACCATATTTATCTGCAACGGCATTCATTACAGCCAGTCCCTGTGACATTATTTCCGGTCCTATTCCGTCGCCCGGTAAAACGGCTACTCTTAAATCCATATAGCTTATTTATTATTCGTATTTAAAATTCAGTTTATCTCTTCTTCTATTAAATTCAGCATTTTGAATGTTGCCTTTATGGCAGCTTCCGTCTGGTCGGCATCAAGGCCGCGTGTCCTGAACAGTTTTTCGCCATTGCGCCATGTGATTACAGTCTGCACAAGAGCATCGGTACGCCCTCCGGGAGGAATTGTCACGGCATAGTTTGCAAGTAAAGGGAAGGTTCGTCCCAGGCAATCCCGGTATATTTTCCGCAAAGCTTTTACAAAGGCGTCATACTGTCCGTCACCTGTTGAATCCTTTTCATATTGCACTCCGTTTATCTCCACCTTCACACTTGCCAGTGGCTTCAGTCCATAGGCGGACGAAACCAGATAGCTTACAAGCCTTACCTTTTCTTCCGGAGCCGAATGTTTCAAGACATCGCTCACGATGAAAGGCAAATCCTCTTGTGTGACAATCTCCTTACGGTCGCCAAGCTCCGTTATTCTCTTTGTCACTTTCCTTGCCTGCTCAGGAGTAAGCTCGAGGCCTAATTCCTTAAGGTTACGGTCTATATTTGCCCTGCCGCTGTTTTTACCAAGAGCGTATTCCCTTCTTCTGCCGAAACGCTCAGGTACAAGCTCATTGCAATAAAGGTTGTCCTTGTTGTCACCGTCCGCGTGGACACCGGCAACCTGAGTGAAGACATTCTCTCCTACAATAGGCTGATTAGGAGCCACGGCTATTCCGGAATAGCCCTCCACCATTCTGCTTATATCATTAAGCCGGTCTTCCGTAATACTCGTATTGGCATGGAACTGGTCTTTCAGTATTACCTGAACACTTGACAACGGAGCGTTTCCGCACCGCTCTCCCAACCCGTTCACCGTTACGTGAAGCCCTTTTGCACCGCTCAGCACCGCGGCAAGAGAATTACTCACGGCCAAATCGTAATCATTATGCGCATGAAAATCGAAATGGACATCAGGATAATGCTTCACCATCTTTCTGAAAAACTCTATCACCTGCAACGGATTAAGAATGCCAAGAGTATCGGGCAGCATAAAACGGCGCACTCCCGAATCACGAAGAGCATCCATCAGCATATATACATACTCGGGAGAGTCTTTCATGCCATTGCTCCAGTCTTCAAGATATATATTTACAGTTATTCCGTTTTTTCTTGCATAGTCAATGGAATGACGTATATCCTCAATATGCTCTTCAGGGGTCTTGTACAATTGCTGGCGGCAATGTTTCAACGAGCCCTTGACAAGAAGATTTAGCACACAGCACCCGCAACTCCTTATCCAGTCAACAGACAGATTGCCGTCGACAAAGCCGAGCACCTCCACCTTTTCTACCATACCTATCTGCCTCGCATACCGGCATATCATGGTCACGGCATCTTTTTCTCCTTCCGAAACACGTGCCGAAGCCACTTCTATCCTGTCGACATTTACATCTTTTAAAAGCATACGGGCTATCATAAGCTTCTCGTGCGGAAGAAAGGAGACTCCGTTCGTCTGCTCACCGTCACGCAATGTGCAGTCCATAATCTCTATAAAAGGCTGTATTCTGCCTTTTGTCTCATTTACCTGTTCCGCTGTTCCCATTCTTCGATTTTATCTTTATTCTGTATAAGATAGTCGATATCATCGAGACCGTTCATCAGACAATGTTTCTTATATCCGTTTATCTCAAAACTTTCAGTATTTCCCGTTTCCTTATTGGTCACGGTCTGATGCGGAAGATTCACCTCCACTTCTGTTTTAGGATTCGCGGCTATACAATCAAAAAGCTCTGCCAGAAATGTTTCTGAAACGACAACCGGCAAAACAAAGTTATTCAATTCATTATTTTTATGGATATCCGCGAAAAAACTGCTTATCACAACCCTGAATCCATATCCGGCAATGGCCCATGCCGCATGTTCACGGCTGGAACCGCTGCCGAAATTCTTCCCGGCCACAAGAATACAGCCTCCGTATTCAGGATTATTGAGTACAAAATCTTTTCTCGGCGAACCGTCCTCATTGTATCTCCAATCACGGAAAAGGTTTTCTCCAAAGCCTTCCTTATCTGTAGATTTAAGAAAACGTGCGGGTATTATTTGGTCTGTGTCCACATTTTCCAACGGCAACGGAACACATGTACTTGTTATTACATCGAATTTCTGTCTCATGATTCTTTCACATTATTGTTCGCGGATCTGTTATCTTACCTGTCACGGCAGCAGCGGCAGCCACAAGCGGAGACGCAAGGATAGTGCGCGCTCCGGGGCCTTGCCTGCCCTCAAAATTACGGTTGCTTGTCGACACCGAATATTTCCCGGCCGGAATCTTGTCATCGTTCATTGCAAGGCAGGCGGAACATCCCGGCTGGCGTATCTCAAACCCGGCAGCGGCAAGAACCTTGTCGAGCCCCTCTTCACGAATCTGCCGGTCCACAGCCCAGGAGCCAGGCACAAGCCATGCCACAATGCTATCGGCCTTTTTCTTTCCTTCAACCAATGACGCGAACAGCCTGAAATCCTCTATACGGCCATTTGTGCATGCCCCGAGAAACACATAGTCGACAGGATGCCCTTCAAGTGTCTCTCCTGGAGAGAACCCCATATATTCAAGCGATTTAAGGAAAGAAGCTCTTCCCGATTCCGGTATGTCTGCAAGCTCAGGAATCGTTTCGTCAATCCCCATTCCCATACCGGGATTCGTACCATAAGTAATTGTTGGTTTGATGTTTACGGCATTAAAGTTCAATTCTTTATCGAATACGGCATCATCACTGCTTTTCAATGTTTTCCAATAAGAGACGGCCTCTTCCCACTCCTTACCTTTCGGGGCGAACTCACGCCCTTTGATATATTCAAATGTTATATCGTCAGGAGCGATAAAGCCACCGCGCGCTCCCATTTCTATAGAAAGATTACACAAAGTGAGCCTGCTCTCCATACTCATATTGCGCACCGTTTCACCGGCATACTCAATAAAAAAGCCGGTAGCACCGGAAGTCGTCATTCTGGACATCAGGTATAATGCCACGTCTTTTGCCGTAACACCCTTGCCCAATCTTCCGTTTATATTTATGCGCATCGACTTCGGTTTCTGCTGAAGAATACACTGCGATGCCATAACCATCTCCACTTCGCTTGTACCGATTCCGAAAGCCACAGCCCCCATTGCACCGTGCGTGGAAGTATGTGAGTCACCGCATACAATAGTCATGCCGGGAAGAGAGAGACCTTTTTCAGGCCCCACGACATGGATTATTCCATTGCTCTTGTCCATCATTCCATAATGAGCAAGACCGAATTCTCCGGCATTTCGTGCCAATGTATCTATCTGCTTCCTTGAAACCGGATCTGCCACAGGTTTATCCTGATCGTGCGTAGGGGTGTTGTGATCCGGCATACAATATATATGTGAAGGCCGAAAGCATTTCAATCCCCTTTTGCGCATACCGTCAAAAGCTTGAGGCGATGTCACCTCATGGCAATAAAGCCTGTCTATATACAACTGCGTGGGACCGTCTTCAATGATCCGGACAACATGCTTGTCCCATATTTTGTCAAATAAAGTATTCATTCCTGTTTTTGTCTTTGTTTTTTATATGATTCTGTCATTAACGGAATTTGTTTATACAGTCGATGTATGCCTCTACAGATGCTGTGACAATATCGGTATTCGCACCAAATCCATAATAAACACTTCCATTATATTCAACCTGCATGTGAACCTTTCCTACATCATCGGAGCCTTTGCTTATTGCCTGAATCGTGAATTCTTTCAGAGACATCTGCTTCTGGATGATTTTCTTCAATGCCTTTATAGCCGCATCTACAGGTCCGTTGCCCGTAGAGGCTTCTTCAAATTTCTGACCTGATATGTCAATACCTATACTCGCGACACTCTTAACTCCCATACCCGTAGTAACCTGAAGGAAATCAAGTTTCACGGCACGGCCTTCAGCGGTATCGGCACCGGCAAGCATCAGAATGTCATCATCGGTAACTTTCTTTTTCTGGTCGGCAAGCCTAAGGAATTTTTGGTATATCTTGTCTACCTTGTCCTCATCGTCTATCTTAACGCCCAAAACACCGAGCCTGTATTTCAATGCCGCACGTCCGGAACGGGCTGTCAACACGATGGAGCTGTCGTCAAGTCCCACATCTTTGGGATTCATTATCTCATACGTCCCGGCATTTTTCAGCACTCCGTCCTGATGTATGCCGCTTGAGTGGGCAAAGGCATTTCTTCCGACAATAGCCTTATTTGGCTGTACCGGCATATTCATAAGACTTGCCACCATCCTGCTGGTAGGGAATATCATCTGAGTATTGATATTCGTATCAATATCAAGTCCTTTATGGCAATGTAATATCATTGCTATTTCCTCCAAAGAGGTGTTGCCGGCACGCTCTCCGATACCGTTGACCGTCACTTCCACCTGACGCGCACCGCTCATCACACCGCTGAAAGTATTCGCAGTTGCCATTCCGAGGTCATTATGGCAATGGGTTGAAATTACCGCGTTATGTATTCCGTTTACATTCTCCATCAGAAACTTTATCTTCTCACCGTATTCCGACGGCAGGCAATATCCTGTGGTATCCGGAATATTCACCACTGTGGCCCCGGCCTTTATTACCGCCTCAACTACGCGCGCAAGATACTCATTGTCGGTCCTTCCTGCATCTTCGGCATAAAACTCGACATCCTCAACATATCTTTTGGCATACCTGACTGCCGCCACGGCACGCTCGATAATCTCTTCACGTGTACTGCCGAACTTATACTTTATATGCGAGTCACTGGTTCCTATACCGGTATGTATTCTCTTATGCCGTGCATATTTCAATGATTCCGCAGCCACGTCTATGTCTTTTTCTACAGCACGCGTCAAGGCACAGATGACCGGCCATGTCACAGCCTTTGAGATTTCAATCACCGAGTTGAAATCTCCGGGACTGGAAACGGGAAAGCCCGCCTCAATAACATCCACTCCAAGCTGTTCGAGTTGCTTTGCTACCTGAATCTTCTCAACTGTGTTCAACTGACATCCGGGCACCTGCTCGCCATCGCGGAGTGTCGTATCAAAAATAAACAATCTTTCACTCATATACCTATACTCTTTTTATTCTTTACATCTATTGACACCATATAAAATAAAAACCTTCCACACCATGAAGTGAGAAAGGCTTGCATTTCATTTATAAAACTGAAATCATGTACATACCTTGTCACTTCCGGATGCCCCACACAGTCGGATAATAATATTAATAATATGTAGCATATTTGATTTCATATCTTCATGTCTTACAATAAACATGATGCAAAGTTAAATAAAACACACGATATAAACAAATAAACTATAATTATTTTATCAAAAAAAATAATAAATCAGAAGATTTTATTGATTCCACGAGCATCTATGCCTATCTGAACCGATAGCCTACCATCAAAATACGTCTTTGTCTGGCATGAACACCATTTCGCGATATACTTGTTTTCATACCCATCAGACAAATATTATAGGATTACTCTTGCATGGACGTCATCATGCAATATGAATAAGTTAACCATACGTGCATTGTTAATTTATCAAAAAGGCCGCACCGCCCTTAAAAATTTGAAATCTATTTACATTCCCAGTAAATATAAAATTCTCTTCCGATGAATGGCCTATTCATGCTCAATGAATGGCATGTTCATCGGCCATGAATAGCCTATTCACCAAGCGAGAACAGACCATTCATTTTTGGCACACTTTTTTCTACAACTAATCCATTGTATACCAGATAGTTACACTTCTTGTAAAAATCCACAAAGCATAAGAAAACCTGTCTTGTAAATTTTATTACATATCAGAACCTTTAGCGCGAGGTGCTTTAACAAACATTCGCTATAATGACTAAAAATACCAAAGAGGAATTTGTGAATCAGCCGATAAAGCATTCCTGAGGAACGTCACCACTCGTGGAATGGAATCAGGACCTTAACGGCATACTGATCTAAACGTGCCAAAGACACGTATCCATAACATTTAGAATGAACTTTTGGGCTTTATCCATGCATTATCCATATTCACAATTACCATGAAACAATGTAATACTTTCTAATGCAAGACAAATATAAATAATATTACTTACTCTTGCGGAAAGTGAGGGATTCAAACCCCCGATACCTAAAAAAGGTATACCGGATTTCGAGTCCAGCGCATTCGGTCACTCTGCCAACTTTCCTTAACAAACAATTAATATAAATATATGATATCAATCATCATTTATGCCATGCAAAGGTAATATATATTTTTGAAATAAAGTAAGAAATTGAATGTTATTTTATAACAAATACCAAATATCAGGAATTCTATGCTATTCAAATGACAGTTTATCCAACCGTTCTTTCAAGACCGCAGCCTCAGACCGGCGTATCGACAAACTTATCTCACAGTTCACACCGAAGTTTTGTGATACGATCCTTGGCGACATATCCTTCACGATCCGCATCACCTGATTCATCATCGGATAAGTGAAAGTGTAATTAACAACCTCTTCAACAAACTTATTCTCAACCTCTGCATCCGCTATCGCTTCTGCCGCAGCTGCACGATATGCAACGATAAGCCCGCTCGAACCCAACTTGACACCTCCGAAATATCTTATCACGACAACAAGAATATCTGTCAGTCCGTTACTTACAATCTGTCCGTGAATGGGTTTTCCGGCAGTGCCACTGGGCTCACCGTCATCATTCGCACGGAAATCCTTGCCTTCCGGACCAAGAACATAGGCATAACACACATGGCGTGCATCATAGTATTTCCTACGATATGCGGCAACAATATCTTTTATCGCCTCAACATCGGTAACATGAATGGCAAAGGCGAGGAACTTACTACGCTTTTCAGTATAGTAAGCCTCGCCTATCTTGTTTTTTGAGATTGTCTTATATTCGTCTGTCACTACCTTATAGTTAATAAAATCCGAAACAGATGATTTGTTTTATATATGAACTCATCCATTGGGGATAAACACCGGCAATCGATATTTATTGTCAGTCTAATTTATGAATAATGAGACCTGAACGCAACTTCGGCTCAAACCATGTAGCCTTGGGAGGCATTATATTGCCGCTGTCCGCTATATCCATAATCTGCTTCATAGATACCGGATAAAGAGCCAATGCCGCACGCATCTCTCCGGAATCCACACGACGCTTCAACTCTCCCAAACCTCTGAGACCGCCTACAAAATCTATACGGTCGGATGAACGTAAGTCTTTTATGGCAAGTATCTCATCAAGAATCAGACGGCTTGAAATATCAACATCGAGCACACCTATAGGATCTGTATCATCGAATGTTCCCGGTTTAGCCATTAGACTGAACCATTTGCCGTCAAGATACAGTGAAAACTCATGAAGCTGTGAAGGACGGTATTCATCCTTACCCTTGTCTTCAACAATAAAGTTTTTCTTTAATGCCTCAACAAACTCTGCAGAAGAAAGTCCGTTGAGATCCCTGACAACACGATTATAATCAAGTATGGTCAATTGTGATGCTGGGAAACATACAGCCATAAAATAGTTGTATTCCTCTGTTCCGTCATGATTTGGATCGAGCTTTGCCTTCTCTGCGCCTACAAGTGCAGCCGCTGCTGAACGATGATGTCCGTCAGCTATATAAAGGCTTTGCATCTTTGCGAACTCTTCTGTAACAGTCTTTATGTCCGACTCATCAGACACGACCCAAAGCCGATGTCCGAAGCCGTCAACAGGAGCGACAAAATCATATTCAGGCTCCGATGCCGCATAACGGCCTATGAGTTCATCCAAAACAGGATTATCTGGATAGGCAAAGAATACCGGCTCTATATTGGCATTGTTCACACGTACATGCTTCATACGGTCTTCCTCCTTATCGCGTCGTGTCAACTCATGCTTCTTTATAACACCGGACATATAATCAGCCACGTACGCTCCTACCACAAGACCGTATTGTGTCTTTCCGTTCATGGTCTGTGCATAGATATAGTACTGTTCCTTATCATCCTGAACAAGCCATCCGTTATCTTGGAACTTGCGGAAGTTTTCAGCCGCCTTCTCATACACACGGGGATCATATTCGCTTGTACCCGGCTCAAAGTCTATCTCCGGCTTTATTATATGATAAAGACTCATTTCATTATCTCCGGCCTCCATACGCGCCTCTTCCGAATTAAGGACATCATAAGGACGGGACTCCACCTTCTCGACAAGGTGTCTGGGAGGACGAATCCCCTTGAAAGGTTTTATTATAGCCATAAATAAATCACTTGATTGAAATATTATTTATTAACCTGGAACTTAGTGCATCCGTCTTTAAAATAGGCGTTAATCTGCCGTGCGGCTGCAATACCGGCATTGGTATTAGCCTCTGCGGTCTGCGCTCCCATCTTCTTAGGAGTTGAGAAATAACGTCCCTCAAACTTTGCAAATTCCGCATCCGCATCAGGCTTGATGTCTGTAATAAACTTTATGTCACTACGTTCTTCCATCAACTTTATAAGTTCGGCTTCATTTATAACCTCCTTACGTGCCGTATTTATAAGAATACCGCCCTTACGCATCAGGCCGACCATCGCATAGTTTATACTTTCCTTTGTCTCGGGTGTCGCAGGAATATGAAGTGACACAATATCACATGTCCTGAACAAATCATCCTGACTTCCAACGGCCTTGACTCCCGCACTCTCGATAACTTCCTTCGGACAATAGGCGTCATAAGCATACACTTCCATGCCAAAGCCGGCAGCAATACGAGCAACATTACGTCCGACATTACCAAAAGCGAGAATACCTAATTTCTTGCCATACAGCTCTGTTCCGGATTTTCCGTTATAGAAACCGCGGACCGCATAAACAAGCATACCAAAAACAAGTTCGGCCACGGCATTGGCATTCTGTCCGGGAGTATTCTCTACTATAATGCCTTTCTCCTTAGCATAAGCTGTATCTATAGAGTCGTATCCGGCACCGGCACGAACAATAATTTTCATATCCGTTGCAGCGTCAAGCACCTCTTTTGTAACTTTATCTGAACGTACAATCATTGCATCAGCATTGCCTACCGCCTCAATAAGCTGAGCATTATCAGTATATTTCTCAAGCAATATAAGCTCATTGCCTGCACCTTCAATCTCTTTTCTTATACCTTCCACCGCCGCAGCTGCGAAAGGTTTTTCTGTCGCTACTAAAACTCTCATTGCCATAAAATATTTTATTAAAAAATAAGGAGTTAGCGGAATGGATTTTCCGATAACTCCCATTATTGATTGCTATAATCAGTGTTGAGCCTCAAACTCCTGCATGCACTTGATAAGCGCATTTACACCTTCCATCGTCTGTGCATTATAGCAGCTTGCACGGAATCCACCGACACTGCGATGCCCCTTTATGCCGACCATTCCTTTTGATGTCGCATACTCGAAGAAAGGTTTCTCAAGCTCTGCATATTCGTCATTCATAACAAAACATATATTCATAACAGAACGGTCTTCCTCTGCCACAGTTCCGTGGAACAGTTTGTTTCGGTCTATCTCTGCATACAATGCGTCTGCACGCTCGTTAGCACGTTTTTCCATTTCCTCAAGACCTCCGTTGCCCTTTATCCAACGCAGAGTCTCCAATGCCGAATAAATAGGAACAACCGGAGGGGTGTTGAACATAGAACCCTTTTCCACATGCGTACGATAGTCAAGCATGGTAGGAATCTGACGCGGTGCCTTTCCCATCTTCTCATCCTTTATAATGACCAATGTCACACCTGCCATGGCAAGATTCTTCTGTGCACCGGCATAAATACAGTCATACTTTGACACATCCACCGGACGGCTGAAAATATCAGAAGACATATCGGCAATCATAGGAACATTGACATCAAGCTCCTTACGGATTTCTGTTCCATATATTGTATTATTTGTTGTAATATGCAAGTAATCCACATCTGAAGGACATGTCCAGCCCTTTGGAATAAAACTATAGTTAGCATCAGCAGAAGAAGCGACTTCCACGACCTCACCAAACAGTTTTGCCTCTTTCATTGCCTTCTTTGCCCATGTACCTGTGTTCAGATAAGCAGCTTTATTTATAAGGAAATTATAAGGAATCATACAAAATTCCAATGACGCGCCACCTCCAAGGAATATAACAGAATACCCTTCCGGAATATGTAGCAGTTCCTTGATAAGAGCAACAGCCTCATCAAGAACCGGCTGGAAATCTTTTGCACGATGGCTGATCTCCATAAGGGAGAGACCGGAACCATTGAAGTCTAAACACTGCTTGGCGGTATTCTCTATCACTTCACGTGGAAGCATCGACGGACCCGCATTAAAGTTATACTTCTTCATTTGACTGTTTATTTAGTTGTTTAAACAAAAATTATTCAATTTATTCTGTCTGCGAAATTACGACTTTTATTTTAGCCAGCAAAATATTTCATGTATAAAAGAACGAAAACGCAACAATAAGATTATCTTACCGGTTCTACTATTGTCCTTATGCCTTTTATTTTTTCTCCTCTTGTATGTTTCAATACCATCGGAAGTTTTTGACGGCAAACGGCAGCATAAGAATACCGGTCCTTCACATCAATGCGTCCTATATCATCTGGTTCAAGTCCACCTTTCTTGCACAAGTATCCGACTATATCACCTTTGCTTATTTTATCTTTCTTTCCCTTACCTATATATAATGTAGACATTCGAGGCAACGACGGAGGCGGAAGTTCAGCAGGCAGATTAAGATCCTGTAGCTCAATATGAATAAACTCAGGAACCGTCTCACCGGGTCCAAGCAGGAAAAAAGCTTTTCCTGAAGCCTGCCAACGCGCAGTACGCCCGACTCTATGTATATATGCCTCCTCGGTATCCGGCAAATGATAATGTATTATATTGTCGATGTCCGGAATATCAAGCCCACGTGACGCAAGGTCCGTTGAGACAAATACATTCGATGAGCCGTTGCTGAATTTATATAAAGCATCCTCACGCATTTTCTGATCCAGGCCTCCATGAAAACCACTTACAGAAAAACCTTGTTTTCTAAGATATTCCGCCGTACGTTCGACACTCTCACGGTAATTCAAGAAAACTATAGAACTCTTGTCGCCAAGCATACGCAACAGTGAAGACAACGTTTCAAGTTTATCTTTTACAGGACTTTTCAGGCCAAACACCTCCACACGGTCTGAAACCTGTTCCTCGTCATCCGTATAGTCTATTCTGACCACACGTCCCATATTCACGAAATCGGGAATCCGCTCTGCATCTGTCGCAGAAAGAAGTATTCTCCGACATGTACCGGGAAGACTGTTCATAAGTTTCTCCATCTCATTATGAAATCCCATTTCAAGGCATTTGTCAAACTCGTCCAATATGACAAACCTTATTCCATCTGTGGATATATTACCCTTGTCAATATGGTCATTCAGACGCCCTGGAGTACCGAATACGACATGTGGCATTACTTGCTTCAGTGTTTTATGCTCTTCCATTGCCGGACGTCCGCCGTAGCAACAAACAGAACGTATACCGGATTTCATGGAATTAAGAACCTCTGACGACTGCAATGCCAATTCCCTTCCAGGCACAATCACGACTGCCTGGACTGTTCTTGACGATGGATTAAGTATTTCAACTAAAGGCAACAAGTAAGCAAACGTCTTTCCTGTCCCTGTCGGTGATAGTATTACAACATCCTTATCTGTTCTGATGATGCCGGATGACGCATCGGTCTGCATTTGGTTGAGCTGTCCTATACCAAGCCTTTTCAATATATCTGCTATTTTCATTTCATTATTATTTTATTAGTTCAAAAGGCCCGCTTGGGAGTTTTCTTCTCAGAACTTCCAGTTCCATGTCTTTGCCAATCACCACTCCATGACTGCAAAGCACCGTCTCAACCGTTTTTCTGGCCAATTCCGGATGATTATTCTCCTCCGAAAGATGACAAAGCCACACATGTCTCAGTTTTTCTGTCATGTTCTTTGCCAATACATTACCACAATTAACATTGCTCAAATGTCCTTTGCTGCTTAGTATGCGCTTTTTCAAATGACTGGGATAAGGCCCTACATTAAGCATTTCCTCGTCATGGTTGGCTTCAATGACAAGATACTCGGAATCTGATATATAACGGCACATTTCATCTGTAATGCTTCCGGCATCGGTTATCACACAGAAAACGACTCCACGGCACTCTATTCTGTAGCCTACATTATCATTGCTGTCATGAGGAACACCAAAAGGTGTGACATTAAATTCACCAATGGAAAATGTTGTGCTTTTTTTTATTTCCCTTACCATCTGTTCCGGTATTTTTTTTGCAACACAATAATTACGTCGGATACCTTCATGAACTTCCGCTGTAGCATAGACAGGTATGTTGAATTCATTACTTATACTTCCAACAGACTTTATATGATCTGCATGATCGTGTGTTATCAATATATGCCGCACAGAAGACAGACTTACTCCATATTCCCTGCAATATTTCTTAAGACTGCGCGGCCCTATTCCCATGTCGATAAATATTCCTTCATTTTCGGTTAGCAGACAATAGCAGTTGCCACTGCTCCCGCTTCCAAAAGATATAAATTTCAGCATTACTTTTATCCTTAAATATATGCAAAGACGAATCTTAAACTTTGCAAAGTTAAGAAAAAATACCGTTATTACCAAATCTATTTGTATCAAAGGACTATCTTATGTCATTAAAGAAACATTTGAAATATTGATTAGAAACAATACCGGTATTGAAAAAATATTTCCTTAATATGCAAAAGTAATACACTAAAAAAACATTCTTTCCTATATTAATTTGACAAACAAGCCTCATCCTTATAAATATAATTGTCAAGATGAGGCTTGTTTAATTACACTATTAATATTCTACTATTACATCATATTCATAAGGTTTATCATATACATTATTTCCCCATTATCCAAAATTTTTATAAAGACCCAATTTATAAGAGGGTGTAATTATTAGAACTCATTAATACTTTAATATATATTTACATCAAGTACTGTGTACCCTATGGCATATTACCGCCAAGTGACCTGTTACGTAACAGGTCACTTGGCGGTAAAAAGTCTGGTTTTCTTTCTTGTCACCACTATTTTTATTCGTAAAGCAAGTATACTAATATCAGTACAGTTACATCAATGTTTAGCTATTCCGAGGAAAATGGTCGAAGCTCCTGTATCATCCCCTCATACGTTGCGGATCCACCAGCATTCACACAAAAATAATGTGCATAAAAACAATAACTAATAAATTTGTAGTATATTTGTATCCACATATACATATCAGTTATCACATGACACAGAAAACGAAAGAAAGCAATAGGAAAGCAATAATAATCGGTGCTTCATCAGGCATAGGCAGAGAGGTGACAAAATTACTCATAGCTGACGGATGGACTGTCGGTATTGCAGCAAGAAGAAAAGAGAATCTTGAGTCGTTAAGAGATATGGAGACAACAGATGACAATGGAATGAAATCCGGTAAGATACACATTTCATCTATCGATGTAAATTCCGAAGAATCTGTCTCCAAACTACACGACCTTATACGATCTATTGGAGGCGTTGACCTTTTTTTCTATTCCGCAGGAATAGGTAAGCAAAATATCATGCTCGACAAAGATACGGAATTATCAACGGTAAACACAAACTGCATGGGATTCTGCAGTATGATTGGGTGCGCATACCGTTATATGGCAAGCCATGGAGGAGGACATATTGCATCAATAACATCCATCGCAGGAACAAAAGGTCTCGGTGCTGCTCCGGCATATTCTGCCACTAAAGCATTTCAGACAACATATCTTGAAGCACTGTCACAACAGGCAAATTTAAGAAAGCTAAATATACGTTTTACCGACATACGTCCTGGATTTGTTGCCACACCTCTACTTGGAGACAGTAATCATTATCCATTACTCATGCCTGTTGAGAAAGTTGCCAGGATTATAGTAAAAGCAGTATACGACAAGAAGGAGATAAAGATTGTTGACTGGAAATGGCATATAATAACATTCTTTTGGAAACTTATTCCAAGTGCGATATGGAAAAAGATGAATATATGCAAATAAATGCCATACAGATAAAAATAAGTCTCTTGAAAGTTAAAGTTCTTTCAAGAGACTTATTTTTATCTGTATATTAAGAGCCAGTATTATTACTTCCATCAGAACGTGTATCCTAATGTAAGAAGAACCTGATGACGCTTATTGTTTACTTTCACTGCATCTGCAGCATTGTTATTATGTGCGCTGTAATCATAATAATTGTCACAAGCATCATAGAAAGGACGGAATGTTCCGTTTGTCTGACTATATTGGTATGCAAGATCAATATTCAGTTTGTCCATACGGTACCCGAATCCTGCTGTGACACGATATGTGTCTTCCCAATTGGTATAGTCTGTTGTGCTCTGATAGGTGACACCATAAGAGCCGATTGTCCCGTCTTTTACCCCGTTTTTATTATACATTGGAGACACATAATTGAATCCGAGACGCATTGCAAGATTTTTGTCGGGCTTGTATTCCGCACCAAGCTTCAAAGTTGAAACACCTTGCAAAGTTTTCTTTGCATGACGGTTCATATCCCGGTCAGACTCGCTATTATAATCGTCATAATAATAATCATAGTCTGTGTTTACACGTGTATCAAGACTTCCGTAATCAGCATACTCATACGAAGCACCAAGTGCAAGATAATTTCCGACTGTATGTCCAAGGCTTACACCGAACTTCCATGGAGTAAACAATTTAAAATCATAAGAGTTTGACATATCCAATCCACCGTTACCGGCATATATATCGGGATTAGCATCCGCATCATCTATCAACAATGTTGTATAATTGCTTGTAGTAAGATCGTACCATGTGGGAGTTGCTACTGAGAGTCCCACTCTAAACGGAGAATCCTCAACAGGACGGAATATAACACCCGCTTTCACGTCAAATCCCGTTCCACTAATTTCACGCTCATCCTGGAGAAGAACTCCACCTATACCAATACTGTTAAGGAAATTTCCTGAAGCCGGATCTATAAACAGCTCCGAATATTCAGAATAGCTTCTATAATTCACATCCTTAATACCCACAGTAAGTCCAAGATACACACGGTCATTCAAGTTACCGCTGATATTGAAATCAAATTCTGATATATATCCTGTATTAGAACGGTCCATCATATATTTTGACGCATCGAAGAATCCGTATGGATTTTCAGGATCAACTTTATTATTATATAATATTGTATTATAATACAGGTAGTCTATTTGACTGTATTGGTAATTGTCACAAAGAATCTCGTTATTCTTAATATAAAGGTCAAGACCTGCCGCTCCTTTATTATATGAAACGGCATTCTGGGACGCACCGTTCGAGTTACCTGCAGCACTCAATATCTGATTGAAGTTACGGCTTTTACTATAATTGAATGCAAAATTCAGGAAAGAGCTTCTTCCTGTACGTGTTGAATATACAAAACCGGCCTGGTCAAAGCTCATATTGGTCTTGTTTCCGTCACCAAAAGAATTATATCCCTCTTGCGACACAACCCCAAATGACACATTTGCAGAAGAACGCCGGAAAAGGCCGATTCCCGCCGGATTTGTGCCAATTGTTGAAATATCCGCTCCAAGGGCTTCCATCGCTCCTCCCATACCTACATAACGTGCTGTTCCGTTCAAATCAGGAGTAACAAGATTTGCATTCTCGTATGTTTCTTGTGCTGCAAGCGGTAAGGAAACCGCAACAAACGCAGCTAAGATATATCTGCTATTCATAATTAAATATTTAATTGCTACTTATACTTTATTACATATACGAAACACATTTACTTATCATATCAACGCCTTCCACCGAAACCGCCACCGGAACGTGCTCCTCCACCGCCTCCTGAGCGGTTAAAGCTTCCACCGCCACTGCTGAAACTTCTGTTGCTGCTATTAGTATTAAAGTTTCCATTCGAACGGTTGCTATTAAAATTATTATTCTGATACCTCTGTGTCTCCGTATTTCGGTTGACATTATTTCTATTGGAGTTTCTGTTTACACCAAATTTATTGGAGGCATTAAAACTTCTGTTGCGTATATTTGTATTACGGACTCTATCGGTACTTGAAATTCCGCTACTGACACCTTTACCCGAAGAATATCCAGCAAGGGGCTGACGACCGGTAACACCGTGATGATTCAGCGTTCCGGAATGTATATTCCTTACATATCCTCCCCCCGGATACCAACCGCCATAATGATAATGCGGATAATACCATCCATAATGATATCCCCATCCGTAATACCATGGATCATACCAGGAGCTAAAGTACCATGGATTGTACCATGGGTCATACCAGGAATCATACCATCCTCCATAGTACCACCACCGACTTGAACGACCGGCATAAAATCCAGCCCAATAAGGATCCGTCCATGAATAATCATCAAAACGACTCATTTTACGGGTATAAGTATAGTCATTTTCCGGATTATAAACAGTATCGGGATAAACACCGGCCTGTCCGTCGAAATATATTGTATCACCGGAAGCGGAGTCCAACGGTTCTACTTTGCTGAAAAAACGGCGGTTGTACTCGTCCACACTACGGTTGCTTCCGGAATAATATGTACTTCCAGACATACCATAATCGTTTGAAACAATAACTCCTTTTTCCTTTTTAGGCACAAAATACATATCATCGTCCTGAGCAAAGGAAACAACAGGCATTATTCCTGCAAATACGAATGCTAAAAGTATATTTCTCATAAACTGCCTTTTTTATTTACTATTATTTACAGTGCGAAATTACAAAAATATTTTATGCAAATATAGGGAAAAACCCTAAATGATGGTAGGTTTTTCCCTATATTTTGTAATTTTGCAGCATAAAATTAACATCAGATGAAATATTACAAGGTATGTTTTAATATATCAGCTCCCGATTGGCTGATGGCAGACTCATGCGATTTACTTGTAGCAATGGCCGGTGACGCAGGATTTGAGGCTTTCGATGACAATGACACCTATCCGCAAAACATTCTTGTAGGGTATGTGCAGACCAACATGCTTAACAAAGAGCTCCTTGATGATACAATAAAAAACTTTCCGTTTAATGACGTCACAATATCTTACAACATAGAAAATGCCGAGGATAAGAACTGGAATGAAGAATGGGAGAAAAACGGTTTTATGCCTGTCATCATATCTGAAAAATGCGTAATACACGACGGCAAGCATCATCCGGACAAGGATTATTCTATCGCAGTAGAGATTATTCCCAAACAGGCCTTTGGCACAGGTCTTCACGAAACTACACGTATGATTATATCCGAATTGCTTGAAATCGACCTTAAAGGAAAATATATTCTTGATTGCGGATGCGGAACGGGAATACTTGGAATTACTGCCTTAAAATGCGGAGCAAAGTATGTTTTGGGATATGACATAGACGAGTGGAGCATTAAGAACACCAGATATAACTCGTCTGCAAACTTTGTTGATAGTTGTTATGATACAGTATTAGGAGATGCCTCTATACTCCGCAATATAAAGCAGAAGTTCAATATCATCATGGCAAACATAAACCGTAACATTTTACTTAGTGATATGGCAAGCTTCATAGAAAGACTGGATAAAGGAGGCATTATATTGCTGAGCGGATTCTATACAGAAGATATCCCTATATTAGAATCCGAAGCTCAAAGACATGATATGAAAGTTGAATGCATAAAAGAGGAAAACGGATGGGCAATGCTAAAAATAGTATAGTATATGCGGTCGGGTATTATTGATACGGTAATATCCGGCCATAAACACTAATCTCCTCCGATTGTAAGCCTTCTTAAATCATAATAACTTCCATTATAGATATTGAAATCCACAAACCCTTGTATTCCCGGCAGTCTTCCGCAATCGGTATGTTGCCAGAATTTCCATTTTCCTTCATATTTCACTTTATCTACATAGTAGTGGGCAATCCAATAAGGATACTCATCAAAAACTTCATCGCTAAGATATGTTGTCTTAAACTTATAGTAGGTATATATGATAGGTTTCACCTTATATTCCTTTTCCACCAATCTTAACCATGTCAGCACACTTTCTTTAAATTCTTCAGGACTTTGCTCCTTTGACTTATGCTCAACGTCAAGCACCGGTGGCAAATCACCTTCTTCAAGTCTTACATTCCTGATGAAATGCTCTGCCTGTGCTCTTCCAGAAGAGCGTGTGCTCCAAAAATGATATGCTCCACGTATGAACCCGTATTCGCGGGCATTATAAAAATTATCATTAAAACGCTTGTCTACTCTCGTCCTTCCTTCTGTTGCCTTTATCATGACAAAACGCACAGGGCATTTTTCTATCATTCCATTATTTTTAAGACTTTCCCAATCTATCTTTCCTTGATAATGGCTTATGTCTATACCGTGTATCTCATAACCTTTAGGATAAGAAGCGTCACCATACAGCGCACGCCAACGAAAGCCGAACGGACTCACAAAAAAATAATAGAAGGCCCATACATATACAGCAACAACAAGACCGCCTCCTGACCACCATGCCCATCCGGGAAGTTTACCAAGAATACCGGTAAACAATCCATGTTTACGCTTTCTTACAGGATTTTTTCTGCTACGCCTTAAGTTCGACTTTCTTTTATTGTTGTTTTTAGTTGTTGCCGGCATGTTCTACAAATTAATTAAAGGAGTTAATTTGCTTAACTCCTTTAATATGTTAATTAACGATGTTGTTATCTTATTTTCCTTGTTCCAATGCCAATGTCTTTGTAGGCTGGTCGCATACATCGGACGGTCCCCAGTACTGTATCGGTCCCGGATAAATATAGCATGTCTCCTTTGCCCAATGATCACGATTGGCAACAAGTTCCTTATACGGTTTTCCATCCAGTTCAACAAGCGCCTTCTTTATTACAGGCTTCATCTCACCGTTACGACGCTCCATGTTCATCATCATCGTAATCGGCACACCTCCAGCAATCCATTCCTCGGCACTGGCTGTGGTATTCTTCACTATGGCCATATATCCTGTTTTGCCGTTTGCAATAAGTTGTGCGGCACTTGTACCAAGTGCGTAACAATAGTCTGAATCAAAATTTGACGGAGCCGCACAACGTCCCTCATATCCAAAGAAATGATGCTGGGCAGCAAAACTGCCTACATACCGGCCTTCATTTTTCCATTCTGCCAGACGTGCCTCACACATATCCGAAAGCAGTTTTTCTGTCTCAATAAGTGAAACCTGCACATTTCCATGCGGGTCACGGTCTAAAGAAAGCTGACGGGCAACACCTGCAGGGAGAGTTTTAAATGTTGCGGCATTATCCGGAGTAAGATGACTGATAATATATTCGCGCTGCGCTTTCTTGTCAAGGTCTTTATAGTCTGCACCATGAAGGGCAAGCAGGTCGTTGAGTTCGTCAATAAGACGTCCTATGGCAGGAATAAATTCGATAAGGCCTTCCGGAACGATTACCGTACCGAAATTATATCCGTTTGACGCGCGATAAGCTATAGTCTCGCAAAGCTGGTCTACAATTTGGTTAAGAGTCATATCGTTCTTCTCAACCTCCTCGGATATAAGACATACATTAGGCTGACACTGAAGTGCGCATTCCAATGCGATATGACTCGCACTGCGTCCCATTACCTTTATAAAATGCCAGTATTTACGTGCAGAATTACAGTCACGTTCGATATTGCCGATAAGCTCCGCGTATGTCTTGCATGCTGTGTCAAAACCGAAAGATGTCTCTATCTGCTCATTCTTCAAATCACCGTCAATTGTTTTCGGACATCCTATTACCTGAACGCCATAATTCTTTGCCGCATAATACTCCGCCAGAACACACGCATTTGTATTTGAATCGTCACCACCTATAATGACTATGGCCTTTATATCAAGTTCACGTATAATCTCAAGTCCTTTCTCAAACTGCTCTACTTTCTCAAGCTTTGTACGGCCTGAGCCAATCATATCAAAACCACCGGTATTGCGATACTCATCAACTATATCCTTTGTAAGTTCCATATAATTATGGTCAACAAGTCCGCCGGGCCCCAGAATAAAACCGAAAAGACGGTTCTCCGGATTTAATTTCTTTATCTGATCAAATAGTCCTGTGATAACATTATGTCCGCCGGGTGCCTGTCCTCCGCTAAGAATAATACCGACATTCATTCTGGTATTGTTCGTCTCATCACTTGGAACAAACTCAACTACGGGCATGCCGTATGTGTTGGGAAATAACTTTTTAATCTCATCCTGATTGTCAACACTCTGTGTCGGTGCACCTTCCTTTACCTTTACTGCGCCTTGAAGAGCCTTCGGCAATTTTGGCTGATAAGAGGCTCTTGCAATCTGTAAAGCACTTTTTTCCATAAATAATTTTTGTTATTAAAATAGTTGAATTATCTTTTTATCATATTTTATGATGCAAAAATAATATTTTTTACCCAAATAATAAAACCTTAGATAAACAAAATGCCGATATTTAATGTTTTTTTGTGGGTAAAGTCTTTGTCCTTTAAGATATTAATCGTATCTTTGAGCATGAAAAACGTTTACTGTGTTTTCATCTGCCGCAAATCAAAACAATAAAGGATAATTTTAATTTTATTAAAAAAGGAGGGATTATTATGGCAAGCAAAAGAATTTTAAAAAGCAACATTCATGAGATTTGCTCAAAACTGTTTACCGAGTGTATTGCCGCGTCTTTTAACATTCCAAAGGAAAGCAATGACAATATAGGCTCCCTTGTATTCTCCATATCAGAAATGGAGAAAAACTTTGTAAAAAGGATAAACCATATCCAACCGGGCATGAAGCCGCAGGCATATTTCAAAGACCTCATTGAGAAATTCAATTCTCAAGCAATAGAAATAATAGATCAGATATATAATTTACACTAAATATTTGTATTATGTGGAAAGCATTTTGTAGTTGGATGTTATATCGGGTATGGGGATGGAGAACAGAGATAACGGAACTCCATCCCGACAAATTTATCATTTGTCTTGCTCCCCATACAAGTAACATTGACTTTATCATCGGACAGCTTTATTCCGGAGCATCAGGAATAAAAAGCAATTTTCTTATGAAAAGGGAATGGTTCAGAGGACCGCTCGGTATTTTTTTCAGACATATCGGGGGGATACCTGTATGGCGTTCAAAACATACCAGCATGACCGACAATCTTGCCGAAACAGCAAAAAAGCTTAAATCCTTTCATCTGTGTATCACACCGGAAGGTACCCGTTCTCCCAACCCCGAATGGAAAAAGGGATTCTATTTTATTGCAATGAAAGCCGATATGCCAATCTTACTATATTCCCTTGACTTTGAGAAAAAACTCATAAAATGCACAAAGACAATTTATCCTAATGGTGACATTGATACACAGATGAAAGAAATAAAAACTTATTTCAAAGATTGCAAGGGACGCAATCCGAAAAATTTTGTATTGGGTGAAATTTAATAAAATGAAGCACAACAACGCTTTATCGAAAATATTACTTTTTATATTGTCTGTATCCCATCATTATTTCATTAATGATGCGTACGGGGCAATGTATGACCATGGATTTGCATCGTGTAATGACAAAGCCGTATTATCCGGAATACATGCAGCACAATCCTCCTTGTATCATTCATCTTCTTCATATAAAAGCAAAGAAGAAGCGAAGTTAAAAAGAAACCTGGAAGTCTTTTTTGCCAAATACAAACTTAATGACAAGGCAATGACAGGCATGGCCAGAATGACAGGTTATAAACTTGACGACAGAGCCAAAACCATTACAATAATGGTTAATGATGTCTTTGCCGCACAGGATTTCACTCCAAAAGAAGTGGAAAAAATATATAAGAAGATACGCGGCAAACTTCCCAAGCCATACAAGAAATATAAAATTAATGTGTCGGCAAACGGAATGACCATAGACGAGCTTCTGCCCTATTCCACATATAAAGACGGGAAAAAGCCGATACTTTGGGGAGACATAAACTATGAAGGTAAACCATGGGTCAAAAACATCTCATCACCCATAAGGATAACACACGGACTTCAGAACAGACATATTGCCGTATGGGCAAGCCATGGAAGATATTTTGATATAAACAAAGATGTATGGAAATGGCAACGTCCGAAATTGTTTGGAACATGTGAGGATTTGTTTACTCCTACTATAGTTGTACCCTATCTTATTCCCATGCTTGAGAATGCCGGCGCAATAGTGTTTACCCCAAGAGAACGCGATTGGCAGAGAAATGAAATTGTCATTGACAACGATGACTATAAGCCTGGCACAAAATATATTGAGGTCAGTTTGGGCAACGAATGGAAAACAGCAAACAGCAAAGGTTTCTCAAACCGTTTTACGTATTCACTCACCGATGGACAGAATCCATTCACATCCGGAACAGCAAGAATAGTAAAAACAACGGGAAGGAAAAAGAAAGCAAGCATTGTTTCATACCAACCCAAATTTCCAAAAGATGGGAAATATGCCGTATACGTAAGTTATCAGACTGTCAAAGGCAGTGTGGACGACGCATGCTATACAGTATGGCACAAAGGAGAGAAAACTGAATTTCATGTAAATCAAAAGATTGGCGGAGGCACTTGGGTTTATCTTGGACATTTTAACTTTGACAAGGGCAGCAGCGAATTTAATCGTGTGACAATATCTAATGTAAGTTCACAAAAAGGATATGTAACAACAGATGCCGTGCGATTCGGGGGCGGTATGGGTAATGTTGAGCGTAACGGCAAGAAAAGCAATCTGCCGCGATGCTACGAAGGTGCGAGGTATTACGCACAATGGGCCGGCATGCCCTACTCCATTTACAGCACAAGAAAAGGCATGGATGACTATAGCGATGATATCAACGTACGGTCACTTATGACCAATTATCTTGCCGGGAGTTCCATATATGTCCCGTCGAAGAAAGGTCTTGGAGTACCGCTTGAGCTTGCTCTTGCCGTACATAGCGATGCCGGATACTCAAAGGATGGAGACGCTATTATCGGCTCCTTAGCCATATATACCACAAACTTCAATGACGGCCGTCTTAATTCTGGCATATCAAGATTTGCGTCAAGAGACTTTGCAAAGGCATTGTTGACCAATATTGATAAAGACCTCAGACTTAAATATGGCAATTGGAACAAAAGATACCTGTGGGACAGGAATTATTCCGAAACAAGGCTTCCGGAGGTTCCAAGTGCCATAATAGAAACGATGTCACATCAGAATTTTCCTGATATGGCAATGGGACAAGATCCGGATTTCAAGTTTTCTCTTGCACGTTCACTTTACAAAACCATTGTCCGTTATGTTTGCGACCAGCACGGGCTCCCCAGCATAATATCTCCTCTGACACCGTCAGGATTCAAAGTAGAAATAAACAATACGGATGAGGCGTTGTTAAGCTGGAAAGCTGTAGACGACCCCCACGAACCCACATCGCATCCTGACGGCTATATCATATATACGGCAACAGGGCACAGTGATTTTGACAACGGAACATATATCCATTCCTCCACGAACTACAAACTAAAGCTCGCCCCTGATGTTTTATATTCATTTAAAATCACGGCGGTGAACCGTGGGGGCGAGAGTTTTCCTTCTGATATATTATGCGCACAATACAGTCCGAAAGCGAAAGCCGGAATAATGATAGTCAACGGCTTTCACCGCCAGTCATCTCCTTCCATAAGGAACAATTCCTATGAGCAGGGATTCGACATTGACGATGACATGGGAATCACTAACGGCCCTACAATAGGATGGGTGGGCACCCAGACATGTTTCAACCGTTCACGTATGGGTATAGAGGATGAGAGCGGTCTTGGATGGAGCAACGACAACCTTACAGGGATTATTATAGCAGGAAACAACAAAGACAATGTAAGAACACATGCTCAGGCCATACATGATGCCGGCACCTACAATATATCAAGTTGTCAGAGCGAAGAAGCAGAAAACGGAAACATAGACCTTAACAAATACAAGGTTATAGATTTTCTGTCCGGCCTTGAGCGTGATGACGGTCACAGTCTTGTAAGATACAAGACATTTTCTCCGTCAATGCAAAGACAGCTAAGCCGCTATGCCACAAACGGAGGAGCCATATTTGTAAGCGGAGCATATATAGGAAGCGACATGACCACTGGGGAGGACCGCTCTTTTCTGGCTGCAACATTCAAATGCACATCATCGGAATATGTGAGACATGCCGGTGATTCCGTGAACGGACTTGGCACGACTTTATCTTTCTTCTCTTCTGTTAACGAAGACCATTATGCCGCCACCCGCTCCGATGTGCTTACACCAATATATCCCGCATTTACGGCAATGAGGTACAACAATGGCAAAGACGCTGCTGTTGCATATAAGAGCACAAAATTCAACGCATTCGCCATGGGATTTCCATTTGAATGCATAAAGATGGAGAACAAACGAAGCGACATAATGCGTGGAATATTAAGATTTCTTACAGAATAAGTTTCATATTTTATAAATAAAAAAAACAGGTTATTATGCAAAGGATTCAGACAAACGCTTCAGGAACAAGAAGCATAGAAGTAAGCGAAAATCATCTACAGACAATAGATAAGTTTAATTTATTCAAAGACTTGGTAGACAGCAACGGATATATTGACGAACCTGTACTCGATAAGCTTAAGTTCAATATCCGCTCCATACTCGAGTCTTCTGCCGACAAGAACCAAGAATTGCTTGACCTTTGCCTCGATGTTATATATCACCAGAACATGAAAGCCTACGGGTTGCAGAACCTTGTGTCGCTTTTCGTGGAATGGAAAGAAAAACATAACAACGAACAGGCAAACACGGATACAGAAGAATGATTTTCCGCTTAAATGACCGGTTGGAGACATTCAATGTTATCATCCGAAACTCTGCCTCTAAAATCTTTAGAACCATATAAAGACAATGGATTTTAAACTTTCAGATTTTCTTCCTACCACAAAAAAAGAAGTCGGACTCAGAGGATGGGATACCCTTGATGTCATCCTTTTCTCTGCTGACGCTTATGTTGATCATCCTTCATTCGGAGCTGCCGTAATAGGCCGCACACTCGAAGCGGCAGGATATAAAGTGGCGATAGTTCCACAACCAGACTGGCATGGAGACTTTCGTGATTTCAAGAAGCTGGGAAAACCGAATCTTTTTTTCGGAATCGCACCGGGCTGTATGGACTCTATGGTAAACAAGTATACCGCCAACCGACGGTTGCGCAGCGAAGACGCCTACAGTCCGGATGGCCGTCATGATATGCGGCCGGAATATCCCACCATCGTATACAGCAGGATTCTGAAAAATCTCTTTCCCGATGTGCCGGTTGTTCTCGGAGGTATCGAGGCTTCGCTACGACGTCTCACACATTACGACTATTGGCAGGACACTCTGCGGAAATGCATTCTTTGCGACAGCCATGCCGAACTTATTATATATGGTATGGGAGAAAAACCAATAGTGGAATTATGCAGACAGCTGGAAGGAGGTGTGCCCATAAGGGATATAAGAGACATACCACAGACAGTATACCTCACCCAAAAGAATGATTTGCCACACGGTATATGTGAGAACGACATTATGCTGTACAGTCACGAGGAATGCATGAAAGATAAAAAGAAACAGGCCTCAAACTTCCGCCATATAGAGGAAGAATCAAACAAAATGCATGCAAACAGGCTGATACAGGAGGTGGACGGAAAATACGCCGTGGTGAATCCTCCCTACCCTCCTATGACAACAGCCGAGCTTGACGCTTCGTTTGATTTACCGTACACCCGCCTGCCGCATCCGAAATACAAGGACAAGCGCATCCCGGCGTACGAGATGATAAAGTATTCCGTAAATATACATCGCGGATGTTTCGGAGGATGTGCCTTCTGCACGATTTCCGCACATCAGGGAAAATTCATTGCAAGCCGCTCAAAGGAAAGCATATTAAAAGAGGTGAGGAAAATAATCCGTATGGAAGGATTCAAAGGCTATCTTTCCGACCTTGGGGGACCGTCGGCGAACATGTACCGTATGGAGGGGAAAAACAGGAAGATATGCGAAAAATGCAAACGTCCCAGCTGTATAAATCCGAATGTTTGCCTAAATCTTAATACAGACCACCGTCCGTTGCTTGATGTATATCATGCCGTTGACGCTTTAGACGGAATAAAGAAAAGTTTCATTGGAAGCGGTGTACGCTATGATCTTTTGCTGCATAGAAACGATGACGACAACATCAACCGTGCAGCTGAAGAATACACACGCGAACTTATATGCCGCCATGTGAGCGGACGGCTAAAAGTGGCACCGGAGCATACAAGCGACAATGTGCTTAAACTTATGCGCAAACCTTCTTTCTGTCAATTCATAGAATTCAAACGCATATTCGACAGAATAAACAAAGAAGAGAACTTACGGCAACAGATAATTCCATATTTCATAAGCAGTCATCCCGGATGTCATGAGGAAGACATGGCCGACCTTGCCGTAAAGACAAAGCGTCTCGACTTTCAACTTGAACAGGTACAGGACTTCACTCCCACCCCAATGACCGTAAGCACGGAAACATGGTATACAGGCTATGACCCTTATACACTCCAACCGGTATACAGTGCAAAATCACAAAATGAAAAACTTGCCCAAAGGCAGTTCTTTTTCTGGTATAAACCTGAAGCACAAAACAATATCCGCCAGTCGTTAAAACGGATTGGAAAAACGGAACTGATAAACGAGTTGTGTCCGCAAGCACCGTTTTTTAAGAAAAAAACATATACTGGAAACAGAAATGAAAGCGACGGTTATTCACAAAATGACCACCACAGACATTCAAAAGCAAAACAGGGATATTCCACAGACTACCCAAAAAACTATGACAATGGAAATAATAGAGCAGGCTCTTGTATCAAAAAGTCCAAAAGTAAAACCGGAAGACGGAATAATAATAACAGATAATTTCATTGCCGTGATAGACGGCAGCACAAGCAAGACAGACAAGCGTTTTTCCAGATGGAAATCAAACGGCAGGTATTGCATGCAGATTATCGGCAAATATATATCCAAGATGCCTAAAGATATACGCTTTGAACAATTTGTCAACGGTGTAACCATGGCTGTGAGAAAGAAATACAAAGACTCACAGATTGAATATTTGCTTGCCCATCCAGAAGACAGGCTTACGGCAAGTTGCATCGTCTTCAGCCGGGTACAACGGCAAATATGGATGATTGGCGACTGTCAGTGCCTTGTGGGAGACAGCTATTACAACAACCCCAAACCGTATGAGGAAGAAATAGCAAACAAAAGAGCCGGAATAATTGCCGACATGCTTGCCAACGGCCACTCCACTGTATCACAACTTAGAGCGCATGACACTGCGCGAGATGCTGTCATACCGGATCTTATAGCCACCATGAAGAATCAGAATATAACATATTCCGTGGTTGACGGGTTTAAGATTCCAATAGATAAAACGCACGTGATAACTCTTGATTTCAAGCCTTGGACCATTGTTCTTGCAAGTGACGGATATCCCTTTCTAAAACCGACTTTGAAAGAATCGGAAAGTTTCCTCGACAGCCAGTTACGGGAGGATCCACTGAATATACATGCTTTCAAGGCAACAAAAGCATTCATTGAAGGAAATAACTCGTTTGATGACAGGGCTTACATCAGGTTTAAAATATAAACCGCAAAGAACTATACCCGATGCCTACAATCCAACATTGTTCAAACGCATAATACGCAAAAAAGACAATGCCGCTTCCGGAATATTCTTCCATGATAAAGCGACATCGTCTTTTTCTTTTATATATTCAGGAATAGTCCCTATATATATTAATAACTCAAATTGATATTATTAAGTGTGTTATTGAACAAAACCAGATACTTATCATATTGCTCTTTGTTGAGAATATAACTCATGCAACGCAGATTCTTCTCTATAGCGTCATTTGCCAATATCTTTCCTTCCGAGGAACCTACAAGCTCTGCGGCAGCCATCTCCTGAGCGAATGTGCGCTGAACATAATATACACTTTCCATCTGGCTGAATGTAAGTCCAAGAACCTCGCCCAATTTACGGATATTTATATTAATGTCATAAACTCCCGCATTCTCTGCAAGCCCAGTCTCCGCTACCGTATTTACCGCAACCAAATCGCTCTTGCTTGCAGCGAATGCCAAAGACATTGTAAGCATTGCCATCACTGAAATAATAATTCTTTTCATAATTGTTACCCTTTCTTTAATTTCTAATTAATACAAAATGTTATCCTTATATCCTGTTTTCATTGCAAAATTACGATAAAATACGCTGATTATCAAACAAAATTAACCCTCATTTATTAATAGCCTCCATTTTATGACCTAAGTCAAAGAATAAGCCTTTGTTTGTTTTTTTAGCATATACAGATTAAACCTTCCGCCATTTTCTATATTCATAAATAACAGGCATACCTTCTAAATATTATCAATTATTCGATTATTACAGCGTTTTTTTTTAACTTTGCAGTCTTCAAGATTCAAGAAAAAACAAAACTCTAAAATATAAAAGGAATAAAGACAATGGAGAAATCACAAAACAAGTACATTGCCGTCGCATACAAACTTTATACAGTAGACAGCGAGGGTAAGCATTTCGTTGAGGAAGCAACAGAAGAACAGCCGTTTCAACTTATAAGCGGTTTCGGAATTTCACTCGACGCATTCGAAAACAGGGTTATCGCACTTGGAGAAGGAGAGACATTCGAGTTTCAGCTCACAAAAGACGAAGCCTTTGGCGACTATGTGGACGACCGCATCAGAGAATTCGGTCATGATATGTTCTGTATAAACGGACATTTTGACCATGAACACATATATAAGGATGCTATTGTGCCGATACAGAACAATGACGGAAATCTCTTCCACGCCAGAGTGTTGGAAATAACAGACAGCACTGTAAAGCTTGACTTCAACGCTCCGCTTGCAGGAAAGACCCTCTTATTTGCAGGAAAGATTCTTGAGAACAGGGATGCAACAATCGACGAGATAAAGGGACTTATAAACAGGCTAAGCGGAGAAGGATGCAGTTGCGGATGCGGTGACTGTGGTGGCGGATGTGGAAGCCATGATGACGATTGCGGACATCACCACAATGGAGGATGCTGCGGCGGACACCATCATCATTAATTCAACACATAACAATAGCAATAAGGATGCGAAACACATTTGGAAACATATTCACACTAACCTCATTCGGTGAAAGTCATGGAGAAGCCGTGGGAGGAGTTATCGACGGAATGCCCGCTGGAATAGAAATCGACATGGATTTCATCCAAACCGAGCTGAATCGGCGACGCCCGGGGCAAAATGCGATAACTACAGGACGCAAAGAACCGGATAAAGTGGAATTGCTAAGCGGAATATTTGATGGAAAGACAACAGGCTGCCCCATAGGTTTCTTAGTAAAGAACACCAACCAGCATTCCGAAGACTATGAGAATATGCGCAACGTGTTCCGTCCTTCACACGCAGACTATACATATTATAATAAGTATGGAGCGCGTGATTATCGCGGAGGGGGCCGCTCATCGGCACGCATAACAATAGCAAGATGCGTAGCTGGCGCATTTGCAAAACTCGCCCTCAGGAAATTGGGAATAACCATATCTGCATATACATCGCAAATAGGCGACATCTATGTTCGTGATGATTATAGAACTCTTGACCTCAGTCTCGTTGAGACAAACGCAGTAAGATGCCCTGACCTGAAGGCAGCCAAGGAAATGGAAGAGCTTGTCTCAAAGCTTAAGAGCAAAGGCGACACCGTCGGAGGTATAATCTCATGTGTGATAAGAAATTGCCCTTCCGGACTTGGAGAACCTGAATTTGATAAGTTCCACGCGGCTCTCGGTGCAGCCATGTTGGGAATTAACGCTGTAAAAGGATTCGAATATGGCGAAGGATTCAGCATGGCAAACCGGTATGGTTCGGAAGTGAATGACATTTTCATGAGCAAGAATGGAAAGACTGTCACTCAAACCAATCACAGCGGAGGCATACAGGGAGGTATAAGCAATGGCAGCGACATTTTTTTCCGGGTGGCATTCAAGCCTGTAGCAACACTGCTCATGGAACAGCATACTGTAGACATTTCCGGAAATCCAACCACGCTCACGGCTAAAGGACGCCATGACCCATGTGTATTACCACGTGCCGTACCTATCGTAGAGGCAATGGCGGCAATGACTGTGCTTGACTTTTATTTGTTAAATAAATGCGCTAAATTGTGAAACAAAGCCATAAAGTTCTTAAATATGCTAAAGTAAGATACAAACTTAAAAAAAATATTTGTTTTAGTATTGCTATTTAATAAAAATACAGTATCTTTGCAATAGCTATAAAGGATTTGTGAAAATCTTGAAATAGTATTAGTTAAGTCTAGTTTAGTTTTTGTGTTGGTTGAGAGCGGTTCCGTTGAATCGCTCTCTTTTTATTATTACAGATATTGTTACTATTTGTCGCATTCATCCAACATGTAGGAACAGGGGGCTCACCCGACAAACCATGGGGGAAGCAAATAAGGAACTGCCTTCGGCACGTGGAATATGTGATTCCCAAACCTGACATTGTACACACCGCAAAGCGATGTCCCCAATTTACAGAAAACCGAGCCTTATCTATGGCCATGTCATATATCGGCCAGATTTATCCCCGCGTATTTTCCGATGAATCATGATGCATTGTAGTATTATCAGTGTAAATATTCCATTTCGGTCGCCATAGAAACGGCACACAATATATGAAATCCGTCCCGTGAAGTCGTCTGTTAATTTACGCAAAAATCCCTAAATGCTTTGGAATTTTGAAATCTATTTACATTTTCAACAACTGTAAAATTCTCTTTCGATGAATGGCCTATTCATGCTCAATGAATGGCATGTTCATCGACCGTGAATAGCCTATTCACGCTTGATGAATAGGCCATTCATTTTTGGTATACTTCTTATTTAATACTAACACATTGATTATCAATACATTAAGCATCAATAAAAGATTCTAAAAAAACAAGCAACGACACCGTATGATTTTTTATTACACTTACAACCGTTTTAGATGTGTTTTTTAACAAATATTATTTAATCATCATCCACAGACACACACACATTTAATGAAACGAGAATCACGGAATTTTGTCAATCACTCCAGGAACTCGATTATCTCCTTTGCCGAAATCTCTTTTGCTATCACTCTCTTTTCCTTTCCTATAAGATACATCACAGGCATGGAAGGAAAATCGTAAAGCCTCGTCGACGGTATACAGGAGGCATCATTTGCCACAATCCACCAACCGGGTCTTTTCATTTTCATCTTAACATAATTAATGTTTGTTTACAGTTTGTCTAATTTGGGCTCACCCGATAAACCATGGGGAGTTTCTTTTATTTATCCGAAAAGTGCTACCTTTGCATCATGAACACTCAAGGACTATTGGCATTGGCACAATTAATTCTGCCATCTGAAATAC
>NZ_JABKKF010000001.1 GCF_013166605.1 Xylanibacter muris | reverse complement strand
ATAAAGCGGAATGTGCCGGATGGTGGAGAATAACGGATTCGAACCGTTGACCCCCTGCTTGCAAAGCAGGTGCTCTAGCCAGCTGAGCTAATCCCCCATGTAAAAGACGGGTAGTCCCAGGCAGACTTGAACTGCCGGCCTCCACATTATCAGTGTGGCGCTCTAACCAACTGAGCTATGGGACTGGCGGAGGTGCCGCGCCTCACCGCAAAGGACCGACGCACGCTTACGGCATGCCGTGGCCTGACGGGGGCATCACCTGATTCTCGCGTCAATATATTTAAGGACAGAGAGGAGAAATAATACAGAAGGACATCATGCGTCCCTCCAGAAAGGAGGTGTTCCAGCCGCACCTTCCGGTACGGCTACCTTGTTACGACTTAGCCCCAATCACCGGTTTCACCCTAGGCCGACCCTCACGGTCACGGACTTCAGGCGCCCCCGGCTTTCATGGCTTGACGGGCGGTGTGTACAAGGCCCGGGAACGTATTCACCGCGCCATGGCTGATGCGCGATTACTAGCGAATCCAGCTTCGTGGGGTCGGGTTGCAGACCCCAGTCCGAACTGAGGGGCACTTTCAAGATTCGACACCGTTTGCACGGCACCTGCTCGCTGTATGCCCCATTGTAACACGTGTGTAGCCCCGGACGTAAGGGCCGTGCTGATTTGACGTCATCCCCGCCTTCCTCGCTCCTTGCGGAGGCAGTACCCACAGAGTGCCCGGCATGACCCGATGGCAACTGAGGGAAGGGGTTGCGCTCGTTATGGCACTTAAGCCGACACCTCACGGCACGAGCTGACGACAACCATGCAGCACCTTCACAGATGTCCCGAAGGACTTCATCATCTCTGAATCATTCATCTGCAATTCAAGCCCGGGTAAGGTTCCTCGCGTATCATCGAATTAAACCACATGTTCCTCCGCTTGTGCGGGCCCCCGTCAATTCCTTTGAGTTTCACCGTTGCCGGCGTACTCCCCAGGTGGGATGCTTAACGCTTTCGCTTGGCCGCCGACTGTATATCGCCGACAGCGGGCATCCATCGTTTACCGCGCGGACTACCAGGGTATCTAATCCTGTTCGATACCCGCGCTTTCGAGCATCAGCGTCAGTAATGCTGCGGCACGCTGCCTTCGCAATCGGAGTTCTTCGTGATATCTAAGCATTTCACCGCTACACCACGAATTCCGCGTGCCTTCCGCACACTCAAGCCCGCCAGTTCGCGCTGCAGGACCGTGGTTGAGCCACGGCGTTTCACAGCACGCTTGACAGGCGGCCTACGCTCCCTTTAAACCCAATAAATCCGGATAACGCCCGGACCTTCCGTATTACCGCGGCTGCTGGCACGGAATTAGCCGGTCCTTATTCGTGCGGTACCTGCAAAAGGCCACAAGTGGCCTACTTTATCCACGCACAAAAGCAGTTTACAACCCATAGGGCCGTCATCCTGCACGCTACTTGGCTGGTTCAGGGTTCCCCCCATTGACCAATATTCCTCACTGCTGCCTCCCGTAGGAGTCTGGACCGTGTCTCAGTTCCAGTGTGGGGGACCTTCCTCTCAGAACCCCTACCGATCGGTGCCCTGGTGGGCCGTTACCCCGCCAGCAAGCTAATCGGACGCATCCCCATCCCGTACCGGAATAACCTTTGCTCCGGAAAACATGGATCTTCCGGAGAACATAGGGCATTAATCCGTCTTTCGACGGGCTGTGCCCTGGTACGGGGCAGGTCGGATACGCGTTACTCACCCGTGCGCCGGTCGCCATCGACACGTCCGAAAACATGTCATGCTGCCCCTCGACTTGCATGTGTTAAGCCTGTAGCCAGCGTTCATCCTGAGCCAGGATCAAACTCTACATTGTAAAATATCTTTGAAGCCGAATGCCAAATGCCGCAAGGCACCAGGCAAAGGCCATTATTCTAATCCTATCAGAACGCCTTAAATCCGAATTAACAAGAGCCTGGCATTCATACCCTAACCGGATAAAAAATGACGGTTTTCATGTTATACCCAAGTCTCAACCACGGCATCCTGACACCGGGAAAAGACCTGCTTCTTGTACTACTTCTGTCTATGTTAAATCTTTCAAAGAACTCTTAATCAGTATGCTCAACAGGACTGCTCCTGAAAAGCGAATGCAAAGGTACACATTATCGGGAAAACAACAAAAACATAACGGGGAAAATATCACCACGTTAACATTTGTTTGATTTCTTATTGATATAGGTCAGAACAAAAACAGGAAATACATTATAATATATATAATACTACCATGTAACGCTCATACCAAGCGCGATACTTGCATTAGAGCTCAACGGTATCATCTCCTTACTTGTCTTACCCAGGATGTGATCCATACCTATAAAGAAGTTATATCCTTTAGGGTGAATGTTAAGAACCCATCCGCAACTTGTAGTAAAGCTATTGACGGCAAAGCTCACACCACCGTTTATCCATGACAGCGGGGCATAGTTAGCGCTTACTCTTCCTTCAGTCCATGAAAAATCACCGTTGATACGTGTGGTGCTGAGCGCTCCGAATGTGACCTTACGATAAACCGGCAGATTATATTCGCCTCCGAACACCATCGTGGCACCTATACCCGTAGTACGTCCACCCTTGTCACCTTCATCCGTCAGATTAGCAAAGTCAGCCAACTGGTCGCTATATCCGTCCATCTTATCATCGATACTCTCACCATGGTCCGAAGTAACAGAAACATCATGGAATCCGTCAAAAACGAACGACTTTGAACGGTTTACAGCCCTTACATCATTGCTCCAGCTTATAAAACCGAGGTCAAGCAACGCCGCACTTACAGTCCAGTCTTCATTTATCTTATATACTCCACCAAGGTCTACGGCCATACCGAATCCTCCGAGTCCCGCACCGTCGACATCAACATCATTGACATACTCATACGACCCCTTGTCCTCATCTTTATACTCTTTAGTCTCCGACTTGAATGCAAATCCTTTCAACGAGACATCCGCCTCTCCCTCACCGGTTATAGTCCATTTATCATCCGGAGCAAGATCGGCCTTCATATTCTTCAGCTTCACATCAGCCCTCGCGCCTCCAAAAAGAAACTTCAGTTTTCCACCCACACGCAGATTCTCGTTAATCTGGCGTGAATGCCCGAAAGCGAGTTCTGCGTATGCCATTGCAGAAACACTCACATCACCTATATCATAAGTCTGATTACCCGTATTCTTTGCAAACTCAAACAATCCGTACGGCAATGCCATGCCGAACGATGTCTTCATGTTAAGCTCCACGGTATTATACCCACCAAAAGACTTGAATCCGGCAGACAGGATTGACAATCCCACATTACCTGCAATCCTGTTGTTTGAGTTAAATCCGTCAAGAGCTTCTCCTACGGGAATATACGGATTCATAAACGTTGTCATCTTCTTTCCCCCCGCAATCGGATTAGGCATTATTACATCCTGATATCCGAAATTACCGCGCATATTGACATTCAGATTGCCGAGAGCCGGTATGGAAACATAATTCTGTTCATTGCCAAACGCCGGATTGAGAGAATGACGGAATTTATAATCGTCTGTAAAATATGCAGAGCTCAGAGTCTGAGCAGCCACCTGTGCACCCGCCATCACCGATGCAGCAAATAAAATATACTTTATATTATATGTAAATTTCATGATTTATCACATTTGATATTATTAATTCAAGTCTGCAATCACCTTTCCTACAATCTTCACCCTCACATCCTTGGCAATAAGGAAATGCTTCTTAGAGTTGAGTGTAATGCCCACAACGCTTTCGGCTCCATCGTCCGACTTCGCCTTTCCCTGCACCACGAACTGCAATCCGTCGATCTTCTTCAACGCGCCCTGCTTCTTCTGTCTTACAGTTATCGTCACAGGAGTCACCTTTGAGTTCTTTCCGTCAGCAGACGCTATTATCGAGTTAGACACTACCACATCAAGATCCGAGCTCATGTCTTTACCGTTGATATCCACCGCGTATGCGTCAAGATTAAGGAATATCGGTGCACGGTTCTCTATATCCGCCTTAAGCTCAACATACGCTCCCTCGGTAAGATCAAGGTCTTTCACATCTTCATTCCATTCAAGCAAAGAATCTTTATATACGATATTCGCATCCTTGCCGAAAGCTATAGGAGCCTCCACACGGTAAGATGGCTTGATTTCATAATCATGTCCGAACTCAAACCTGCACACCTTTGTAGGATCGGCCTGCGTCACGGCATCAAACTCTATATTATCCGGTATAGTCTTTATCAGATCCGTGATATCCGGCACCACATATACATTATCCCTGCCGTATGCCGCCTCGATATCCGCCGTGCTCTTACGGCATATACAAATATCGGTTGTTGTATTCGGATAAACCTTTATTCCATTGACACTAACTGTTTTCAGAGTATTTCCGGCTTTTGTCGAAGTTATTTTTCCGTTTATGATTCCGCTCACCTCCATATTGCTCGTCACGGAAAGGATTATCTGCGGATTGTCAAGGTCGGCCACCACGTTTCCGTCCTTAAGGAAATCAGGCACCCCCGTAATATCAACCTTTCCGAGATTGTCCATATCTATAGACGGATTGAACTTACCCTCAGCGGAAGCTACAGTAAGGTCGGAACCCAAGACCAGGTCATTCTCTATCCTGAACGGTTTTGTAGGCAACGTCATCGTGTTGATTTCAATATCACCTGCGTCTATCGTCATCTTCACACTGCCGTCTATGGATATTTTCCCGTCTTTCACTCCGGCACTGCCGAGCCCTGTGTTCTGTGCCTTGAAATCAAGACCCGTAAGATTCATGTTCAACTTAAGGTCTCCGGCAGTAGACACATCGGAAAATCTGAAAGTACTTCCCTCCCGCGTGTATCTGCCATTCGATGTCACATCCTCGAATGTTATATATCCCGGCAAGGCCAATGTCAATGTCTTTATCTTAGGAACATAATTCTTCAAATCAGCGGGGAATCTCACTATAAGCGACACCGGGGCCTTCTCTACCCCAACCATATTGAGGTCGACAACCTCTTCCGACTCTCCTTCATAGTTAAACACATGAATTTCCGCTGTCTGCAACGGGATATTCACGGATATCCTGTTCATGCCTCGCCGCTTTGCCCCGTTAATACCTGAAAGGTCGAACTCAAACGGGTAAGACTCCGAACGTTTCTGCTCAACGACAATCTTTGCAATGTTCACCTTTACAGGGGCAATATCATCGCCCACCTGCTCAAACACATAGTCTCCATTTTCCTTTATGACAACGCAGTCGCTATTGTCAAGGTCAAGCACATCCTCAAGCCTTATTGTGTCAGTGCTACTGACAGGAATCGACAATTCTCCACTGCCTATACCGACAGTATAGTCAATCTGGTCGAAATCGTAATCGTTGTCGGTACAAGCCCCCAACGTAAAAGTACCCACGGCCAATAAAGCCATGAATGTCTTTTTCTGTAACAGGTTTCTGTTCATAATGTTTTTATCGTAATTGTTTTTATAATATACCTTATTATATATATTAATAGTTTTAGAAAAGCAATGATATATTTATCATTTACGGTTTACCGGATGCAAAAATAACATATTTTATCTAAACAAACAAGAAAAACTGTTATTTTTTACACATCCTCACAACATTAATGAAAATTCCATGAATATTCGGCATAATCTCGCTTCCCGTCATAAAAACCGGCATTTCCTATTCTCAAATGTGTGGCTCTCAAACCGCAATACACCGGTTTACAGACCTTCCGACTATAGTCAGAAGAGTTTCCGACTTAAGTCAGACAGCCTTCCGACTGTAGTCGGAAAGGTTTCCGGCTTAAGTCGGAAGGTTTGAGAAGCACCGTTTCGCGGTTTGAGAAACAAGCATCCAAGGCTTAAGCCTATGCTTGCCGCATGCATATTCCCCATGCCAAAAGTCATACACACCAATAATTAGTTCTATTTAGAGGAATATATTAAATGTTAACAATGATTAATATAAATATTAATATTTTGAACTATGGTCAAAACTTTGTAATTTCGTCACCTCAAAACTATTGATTATAATAACTAAACCGAAATACAAACCCTTAAAAACCTAACAAATAGAATTACAGAAAGTTAGAGTAACAATATTGTTGTGGCTGGTCTTACCCCTAAGACGGGAAGAATTAAAACGGCTTGCAGCCACGACCAAGAATGGAAAAACAATAAAACTAAAACAACTATGCAAACAAGCCTGAAGCATGGGTAAAACAAGAACAATAAATGAAGAAGTTATATACATCTTTGCTATTGACTTTAGTGGCGTTTCTTTGCTTTCCACTAATGTCATCTGCTGAAGAGACCGTTATAGTTCCTGAACAGACAACAGTCATACAGGCAGACGGCACATCAGCACAAAATGCGAATGTGGTGTTATTCAATGCCGCGAGCACAGCTTGGAGATGCTCACATGCAAAAATTTCCGGAGGTGCTTTCTCCAATATGCTCGCCAATTATGAAGGCTCTCCTGTTGTAATTACCAAGTTCAACGCATCAGCCGTACTTGACGGGAAAAGCCTGAAAAAGGCCACTCTTAAATTCTATTCAAAGTGTACCATATCCGGCAAAAACTCAAATGTTCAGATTGCACATATCGGAACAGGCTGGGACGCAACAACGGCAACATGGACAAATACAAACAAGGCTGAGATTCTCAATGCCGTAGGAATAAACGGAAACGGTGTAAATGTAAAAACATCTAAAATAGAGCTTACACAGGATGTTACTGAACTTTTAGCCGCATCTACAGACAACACCATCGGTTTTGCTGTTTATACTTATACAGGCAGAGAACAGGAAATAAGCGACATTACCCTGACAATAGAGGCCATTGACGCTTCGGCTTCATCCACATACACAGTCAAATATGTAGATGAAAGCGGTAATGAGCTGAAAGAAAGCGAAGTACGTTCGGAATCAATTGGAGCAACCATCAATATAACAGACGGAGACAAAGCCAGCATATACAACGCTGACAAAACCAAAAAGTATATCTATCTAAGTGATGATGCTCAAGGGAAAACAGTGGCAGGAGATGCTTCAACAGTTATCACAGTCACATTCCGTGAGGCAGCCATCTGGAACTATACAGTAACCGCCGTTGATGCAAATGACAACATTCTGAAAGTACTCAAGACCGGACAGAACTTCGAGGCAGAAACATTTAATCTCGGATATGCCGCACTTATAAACATTGACGGAACAATATGGAAGTCAGACAAATTAAGTTCTGATAAAAAAGGATATTACCTGTCAATGAATTTAGATGCAGACAATAAGAATCAGAATATAAAATTCACTGCATCGGAAATAACAAATATTGTTTACTGCTCTGAGGGAGAAGATATTGAAGGCTTACTCCTTGCTACAAATGGAAACACAAGCATACGCAGTTCAAACGGAGCTTCTGCATACGCTCCTGAAGACACAGAATTCACAAAGCTTCCAAACGGCAAGTATAAGCTTACAACCGTAATATGCGATGTTTCAAAGAATGCCGGTTCTGTATGGAACTTCTTTGCCGGAACAGAAAATATATTCCAGTTTACAGCAGGAAGTGTCAACTGGGCAGAAGGCACTTCTGAAGAATTCACACTCAACGCACCGGAAACACCAATATTGCTTGGAAAAGGCGGTGGCAACAATGCAGCTGTCGACCTTATCTACATCCAGAAGACCGGTGATGCTGAAGTCATCATCCCTGAGCCTTCTTACGCTGTAGGAAAAATGGACTTCAACGCCATGGATATTCCTACATCAAACAGTGGCAATGCCGGTGATATTACAGAAGACAAGACATTCAACGTAGAAGGAGAATTCTCCGTTACAATTTCTCCGAAGACAAGCGGCAATACACAAAACCGTTTCTGGAACACAGCAGCCGGTCCTCAGCTGAGAATATACAACGGAACTATTACAATCAACGCTGCTACCGGCAAGAAAATCAACAAGATTGTATTCGCAAAAGGAGACAAATGGGGTGCTATCACTCCCAACAACGGAGAAATGAACGGCCAGACATGGACCGGTGATGCCGAGACAATCGTGTTCACTGTAGGCGGTCAGTGCCAAATCAACTCCATCACTGTAGGTGAGGCACCTAAGGCTCCTCTTGCCGAGGCTGCCAACATCGCAGCATTCAAGGCTTTGGAAAAGGGTACAGACGCCAAACTTGCCCTTAACGGTGCCAAGGTGACATTCGTAAACGGTGACAACACATTCATCGAAGACGAGACAGGCGCGCTTCTTCTCTATAAGACCGGCCTTACACTTACAGCAGGCAAGGCTCTGACCGGTAATATCATCGGCCAGTATAAAGACTACAACGGTATGCCCGAACTTATCGGCACAGAACAGACACCCGCTTCAGAATATACAGAAGCTGACGCTGCAATCGTTTCTACCGTTGCCACTGTGGCAGACGCACAGGCTGACGCATTCACCGGCAAACTCGTTAAATTCGAGAACGTAGCCATCGACGCAGACCTGCAGACAATCAAACAGGGCGAGGCCGAAATCGCATTCTACGACAAGTTCAAGGTAATGCCTGCTGATTATGTTTATCCTGCAAATGCAGCAAGCATCGTAGGTATAATATATGTAAACGGTGAGCACTACACATTCCATCCCGTAAGCGCAGACAGCATCAAGGCCGCAACAGCCGTTACTGTTCCCGAGGCAGCGGACATCGCAGCCTTCAAGGCTCTTGAGAACGGCACAGAGGCCAAGCTTCTGCTCAACGGCACAAAGGTTACATTCGTTAAGGACGACGTTGCCTTTATAGAGGATGAGAGCGGTGCCATCCGCATGTCAGCCATCGGCCTTGACCTCACAGCAGGTACAGCCCTCAACGGCTACATATACGGTAAGATTCAGAGCACAATGTCACAGATGATGGTAGCATCCGACAATACTGCCTCATCTGAGTTTACCGCAACAGCTACAACGATAATTCCGAAAGACGTATACGTTGAGGAACTTGCCGACAACGCCGGCAGAATGGTTGCCCTCAGCAACGTATCCATCAATCTCGATTATCAGGAGATAGTCCAGATCGTTGACGGTGTGGATTCATACGCTTCAATATCCGACGAGTTCGGTGTTCTTCCGGAAGGTTTTGTAATGCCTGCAAAGATTGAAAGAATAGTAGTCATTGCAGACGGTATGAGAGGCTTCGGCCGTGCATATCCAGTAAGTGCCGACAGCATCAAGGCCGCAGAGTTTGTCGCTCCGGTAGAGGCCAAGGACATTGCAGACGCCAAGACATACAGCGAAGGCACAGAGCTCACACTCGTGCTCAACAAGGCCGTAGTTAAGGTTGCAAGATATGCAAACAGCTCATCAGGCCGCAAGACCGTCATCGAGGACAATAGCGGTGCTATAGACCTCGACGGTGAGATTTACAGCATGCTCCTTGAGGCAGAAGTTTCTGAAGGAAAAGCCATCACAGGCAAGCTTATCGGCCAGTTCACAAGAGTAAACGGTGTTCCGACATTCGCACTCTCCGAGCAGACAGGCTACAGCACAATCGACGCAGTAGAAGACGCTGTTGTCACAGCTACGGAAATGACCGTTGCCGAGGCTAAGAATATTGATAACGTTTCCAAGTTCATCAACCTCAAGAACCTTACAAACGTCAAGCCCGCAGAGACAGAAGGCTGGCTCGTAACACTCACGGCAGAGCAGAACGGTGAGGCTATCACCATAGAAGACCTGCTTCTGACCAACTCTTACGGCAGCATCTTCGAGCAGTTCGTAGACGGAGAGGGCAATCTCGTCCTGCCGTCAGACGCTATCGAGAGCATGAACGGTATCCTGAGCGTCGACGCAAACGGCGGTTATGTAGTATATCCTACTGAAATCACATTCGCAACAGCACCTAAGGGTCCTGAATACAAGACATTCGACAAGACTACCGTCATGACAATGTCTGCAGAAAACATCGCAAATGCTGTTGCAGAGAAGTGGGCAGAAGGCGGTGAGTCACGTACTGACAACAAGAAGGGCAACATCGATCCCGAGACAGACGAAGAGATTTCTGCCACAGTAATGGAAGGTATCGGTCTGAAGAAAGGCAATGCGGCTAAAGCGTTCAAGGTATACGTAACAGGTATCGACAAGCTTTCCGCTTACGGTGTATCTACCAACAAGAACGAGCGTTCAATCGTTGTTACAGCCACTCCTGAAGATGGTGAGGCCGTTACCGCCTCCACACCGTCTGTCGACGGCAAGACAGCCGTTGCAACAGTAGAGCTGGACAAGACCAAGAAGTATGCCGTTGAGTTCACAGGTATCGATGTCGACGGCAATGGCGCAGACGTTGCCCTCCACGCTGTCAAGTTCATCGTAGAGAAAGAAGTGGTTGAGACAGTACGCACATGGGACTTCACCAAGTGGAGCGAGGAGACAGTTGAAAACCTCAAGGCAGATGCAGCGACCGTAGTTCCCGGTGAGGACGGCACATATCCTACCGTAACTCCATGGCGCAGCTATGAGAAAGTCGGTGGTCCTTCAGATGCTGATCCAGACAGAAACGGTGCGGCATACTGGTATGGTACAGAGATCGCAGAGGCACAGGAGCTTACCGCCAACGGTAAGGTCATAGCAGAGACAAAGGGTCTGCTCTTCAATAAGGTGGCTGCAGGTGCTTTGGCAATAGCTATAGACTATCCTTCAACAACACTTGGCAACTACAACGGTCCGGCATATCTTTGGATTGGCGGCAAGAACCATACATTTGTCATTCCGGCAGTCAAGCCAGGCTCTGCCATCATCATGGAAGTCGAGTCTCACAAGAACAACGACAAACGCGGTGTGAAACTGAGCATCAACGGTACTGATTTTGCAGAAGGAATACCTGCAACATTCGAGAAGTTCACATGGACAGTTCCGGGTGAGGAGACAGATGAGCCTGTAGACGTTACAGTGACAAATACCAACGGTTGCCACATCTACACTATCGTAGTTGATGAGGACGGCACAGGTATAACAAATATGAATACTGTCAAGGTTGAAAACAACAACGTTTACACCATCAACGGTGTTATGGTACGCAAAGCCGGCGAATCTCTCGATGGTCTGGCAAAGGGTCTGTACATCATTGGCGGCAAGAAGGTTGTTATCAGATAACCTGTCTTACTGACAACAGAAATCAAGAGGTCCGCCTTCACCGGCGGACCTCTTTTTTATTTCATACGGTACGTCCACCGGTATCCTGAATAACACGCAGACCCAGGGCTACGGATTCCATTCGTTCTTGAGGATGTTTTTACGCCTGACACGTGCCAAAGGCACGTCCCTACATATAGGATGAAGAGCCCCTACGACTCATAAAGAAAGAGAAGCCCCGCCTAACCTCTCCCAAGGGGAGAGAAAGGGATATGCAAGTCTCATATCCGGCATTTCACTCTGGGCCGGAAAAACAGCCCTATAAAAGGACGACATGCAATGAAACGACAAATGATGATGCAAATTTATTCAATATTATTTGTTTTATTGCATAAATATGTATACCTTTGCACCCACATCTGTATAATTATACATTCATGAAGATTAAGAAGAACAGACTTGAAACCCTGCGCATGATAATATCAAGCAGGGAACTTGGAAGCCAGGAAGAGCTTCTTGCAGCATTACAGGAAGAAGGTTTCAAACTTACCCAGGCCACCCTGAGCCGCGATCTGAAACAACTGAAAGTTGCGAAGGCTGCAAGCATGAGCGGCAATTATGTATATGTTTTGCCGAATGTCACAATGTATAAGCGCGTAAGCACCCCCAACAAGATAAAGGAAATGATGCAAGTGCCGGGCTTCAAGTCAATAACATTCTCAGGCAATATGGGCGTGATAAAAACCCGCCCCGGATATGCCAGCAGCATTGCATACAACATAGACAACAGCGACATCCCCCAGATAATAGGGACAATTGCCGGTGACGACACAATATTTATAGTGCTACAGGAAAACGCACACCCTCAAGACGTTACAAATGCCCTGAGCGAGGTGGTGCCAAACCTGAAATAATGTTTTCAATCCAATTCATAACAAACAATAACAATGGACATAGAAGTTATGGTGGCGGCACCCCATCATGAAATATATGTAGACACCATCCTCGAGACAATCGAGGCAGCAGCCAAAGTGCGCGGCACCGGTATCGCAAAGAGATCACACGAATACATTGCCACAAAGATGAACGAGGCCAAGGCCGTAATCGCCTTGTGCGGAAACAAGTTCGCGGGATTCAGCTATATCGAGACATGGGGCAACAAGCAATATGTGACCACGTCGGGACTGATTGTACATCCGGACTTCAGGGGAGTAGGCCTCGCCAAAAGAATAAAAGACCTCACCTTCACACTCGCACGTACACGATGGCCTAAGGCAAAGATATTCTCGCTTACGAGCGGAGCGGCGGTAATGCAGATGAACACACAGTTGGGATACAAGCCGGTGACATTTGCCGAACTTACAGACGACGAGGCGTTCTGGCGCGGATGCGAAGGATGCGTAAACGTAGACATACTCAAACGCACGGAACGTAAATATTGTATATGCACGGGAATGCTGTTCGACCCGGACGAGCACCTTCCTGCAAAGATTCCTGCAGATGTGATGGAAAGAATACGGAAGATTGATGGGGGTAGCCCCTCCGAACCTCCCCAAAGGGGAGGCTTTTAAGTGGAAGAGTCCTGCTTTATTCATTTTCTTGCTTAGAGTAATCCCTCATCCCCCTTTGGGGGATTATAGGGGGCTCTTGTGGGACTCTCCTTTGGGGAGATCAGGAAGAAATACAAAAAACAATCAGATATGGCAAAGAAAAAAGTAGTAGTAGCATTCAGTGGCGGTCTTGACACCAGCTACAATGTAATGTATCTCACAAAAGAGATGGGATACGAAGTATACGCAGCATGCGCAAACACCGGTGGCTTCAGCCCTGAGCAGCTGAAAAGGAATGAAGAGAACGCCTACAAATTAGGCGCAATAAAGTATGTCACTCTCGATGTCACACAGGAATACTATGAGAAATCTCTGAAGTATATGATATTCGGAAACGTACTGCGCAACAACTGCTACCCTATCTCCGTATCATCCGAACGTATATTCCAGGCTATCGCCATAGCCCGCTATGCCAACGAGATAGGCGCAGACGCCATAGCCCACGGCTCTACCGGTGCGGGCAACGACCAAATACGTTTCGACATGACCTTCCTCGTAATGGCTCCCGGTGTTGAGATAATAACACTCACACGAGACAAGGCCCTTACACGTAAAGAAGAGGTAGACTATCTGAATGCCAACGGATTCACCGCAGACTTCACTAAACTGAAATATTCATATAACGTAGGAATCTGGGGTACAAGCATCTGCGGAGGCGAACTTCTTGACCCGACACAGGGTCTGCCTGAAGAGGCCTACCTGAAACATGTGACTCAAACAGAGGAGCAACTGCTGAAAATAACCTTCGAGAAGGGAGAGATAGCGGCCGTAAACGGAGAGAAATTCAGCGACAAGGTGGCAGCAATACAGAAGATAGAACAAATAGGCGCATCATACGGCATCGGACGAGACTGCAACGTAGGCGACACCATCATCGGCATAAAAGGACGTGTAGGCTTTGAGGCAGCCGCACCCAAACTCATAATAGAGGCTCACCGCCTGCTTGAAAAGTCAACACTAAGCAAATGGCAGCAATACTGGAAAGACCAGGTGGCAAACTGGTATGGCATGTTCCTGCACGAGAGCCAGTACCTCGAGCCGGTAATGCCGGATATCGAGGCCATGCTGACATCATCGCAACGCAATGTCAACGGTACAGCCATACTGAAACTGCGCCCGCTGGGATTCGAGACCGTAGGTGTGGATTCTGACGATGACCTCACAAAATCCAAACTCGGCGAATACGGCGAGATGCAGCACGGATGGACAGCCGAAGAGGCAAAAGGCTTCATAAAGGTGTCAAGCACTCCGCTCCGCGTATATTACGGAATACATAAGGAAGAGAGGTAGAATAGCCCACACAGCCCCTCCAAACCTCCCCAAAGGGGAGGCTTTTAAGTGGAAGAAAATGGGGAGAAGTAGGAAAACAATATGGAAAGCAGTCTCCAAACTAAAGAATATTCATAAAAATGAAACAATCCAATAACACATCCACAAATCCCCCCTTCAGGGGGACTAAGGGGGGCTTACGTGTCGGCATTCTCGGTGCGGCCGGATATACCGGCGGTGAGCTTATCCGACTGTTAATCAACCACCCGCAAGCGGAAATCGTATTTGCAAACAGTGAGAGCAATGCCGGGAATCCCGTGGCTGATGTGCACGAAGGTCTCTATGGCGACACAGACCTCATATTCACATCGGAAATGCCATTCAACGACATTGATGTACTGTTCTTCTGTTTCGGCCACGGCAAAAGCGAGGCTTTCATTAAAGAGCACGTCATTCCGGAAAACGTAAGAATAATAGACCTTGCACAGGACTTCCGCATAGCAGGCCCTGGCAACGACTATGTATACGGTCTTCCAGAACTGAACCGAAACCAGATCGCCCAGGCCCGTCATATAGCAAATCCAGGATGCTTCGCAACATGCATACAACTCGGACTGCTGCCTGCCGCAAAGCTCGGACTGCTGAAAGACGATATCGCCGTAAACGCCATAACAGGAAGTACGGGAGCCGGACAGAAACTGGGAGCGACCACACACTTCTCGTGGCGCAACTGCAACATGAGCATATACAAGGCTTTCACACACCAGCATGTGCCGGAGATACGCCAGAGTCTGACTCAGATACAGGGAAGTTTTGATGCAGACATTGACTTCATCCCATACCGCGGTGACTTTGCCCGCGGAATATTCTCGACCGAGGTCGTAAAAACGGATGCTTCCATAGAAGAGATTACCGCGGCATATAAGGAGTTTTATAAAGACGCGGCATTCACATATTATTCAGACAAGCCTATAGACTTGAAACAGGTGGTGAACACAAACAAATGCCTTGTGCATTGCGACAAGTTCGGCAACAAACTGCTCATAACATCCTGCATCGACAACCTTCTGAAAGGTGCCGTAGGACAGGCGGTACAGAATATGAACATAATGTTCGGTATTGATGAAACCGCAGGACTGAAACTTAAGGCAAGTGCTTTCTAAACCTCATAAAAGCCCCCTATTAATCCCCCAAAGGGGGATAAGGGATTACTTCTAAGCGGAAAGATGAATAAAGCAGGACCCTTCCACTTAAAAGCCTCCCCTTTGGGGAGGTTTGGAAGGGCTGTTGAGGGGCTTCTACGACTAAAATTTTAAAATCATGAAACTATTTGACGTATACCCGCTATTCGATGTAAACATCGTAAAGGGAAAAGGATGTAAGGTCTGGGACGACAAGGGAAATGAGTACCTCGATCTCTACGGCGGACATGCCGTTATCAGTATCGGTCACTGTCACCCGCATTATATAGATAAAGTATCATCACAGTTAAACAATTTAGGTTTTTACAGTAATTCCGTCATCAACGGACTACAACAGGAGCTGGCCGTACGGTTAGGGCGGATAAGCGGCTGTGACGACTATCAGCTGTTTCTTATCAACAGCGGTGCGGAAGCAAACGAAAACGCCCTTAAGCTGGCTTCATTCACAAACGGCCGCACCCGTGTGCTCTCCGCAGAAAAAGCCTTTCACGGACGTACTTCATTAGCAGTAGAGGCCACAGCCAATCCGAACATCATTGCCCCGATAAATGCCAACGGCCATGTGACATACCTGCCGCTAAACGACCTCGAGGCATGGAGAAAAGAACTGGCCAAGGGTGACGTATGTGCCTGCATAATAGAGTGCATACAGGGTGTCGGAGGCATAAGAATGGTTACAGAGGAATTTGCAACGGGACTTGCCCAGGCCTGCAAAGATTACGGAACGGTGCTTATATGCGATGAGATACAGTGCGGCTACGGACGCAGCGGCAAGTTCTTCGCCCATCAATGGCTTGGAATACGTCCCGACATCATAACCGTGGCAAAAGGAATCGCCAACGGATTTCCGATGGGAGCGGTGCTTATCTCTCCGGACTTTGCGCCAAAATACGGACAGCTCGGCACAACTTTCGGAGGCAACCACCTTGCATGCGCAGCAGCACTGGCAGTGATTGACGTGATGGAAAACGAAAATCTTGTTGAGAATGCACGACAGACAGGAACATACCTCATGGAACGCCTTAAGGAACTGCAACAGACAGGGCATCACATCACCGACATACGCGGACGCGGACTCATGATTGGCATAGAACTGGATATACCGCACAAGCCCATACGCGAAAGACTCGTATACAACCAGCGCATGTTCACAGGATGCTCAGGAACAAATCTTCTTCGCCTGCTTCCTCCATTGTGCTTCACACGTGAAATGGCTGATGAATTCATCGTGAAACTCAGCCAGGAACTGAAACATTAGAATAAAAGCCGCAGACAATTATGAAAATATCAATAATAGGCGCAGGAGCAATGGGCGGGGCAATGGTGCAGGGATTTCTGAAAGGCAATGTTTTCAGCAGTTCCGACATTACAGTATCCAACCGCACTCATAAAGCCCTTGACAAGTTTTCCCAAACTGGCGTGAACATCACCACCGACAACCGTGAAGCCGCAGCCAATGCCGACATAGTGTGCGTGGCCGTAAAGCCGTGGATAGCGGAAACGGTGTTCAAGGAAATAAAACCCGTACTTGACTACAACCGGCAGATTCTCATGACAGTCGTTGCCGGTCTCCCCTCGGAACAGATTACGGAATGGATGAAAAAAGACGACGGAACAATGATTCCGCTGTTTATCGTCATACCCAACATCGCCATTGCCGAATGCAGTTCCATGACATTCATCACCCCCATAGGGGCAGACGGCAGACAAACAGACATGATAAAGAGTATTTTCGACACCACGGGAAGCACCCTCGTTGTTGAAGAGAAGCTGCTGCCGGCCGGAACGATACTTGCGTCATGCGGCATCGCATACGCCATGCGTTATATAAGGGCGGCAAGCGAGGGAGGCGTGGAACTTGGCTTCAAGGCCGACGATGCAAAAAACATCGTATTGCAAACAGTGAAAGGCGCAGTGGACCTGCTTATGTCCACAGGCAACCATCCCGAAGCGGAGATAGACAAGGTGACAACACCCGGAGGCATTACCATACGCGGCCTCAACGCAATGGAACAGGCCGGTTTCACCAATGCCGTGATAAGGGGACTTAAATTGAAATAAAGAACCAAAGAGCCGCCATCCGCAGATTTGCAGATGGCGGCTCTTTGGTATAAAAACGAACGAACCCTACTTATCACGCACCTGCCCGTTGCCTTCTATAAGCCATTTGTATGTGGTTATCTCCTCGAGTCCCATCGGGCCGCGCGGACCAAGCTTCTGCGTGCTTATGCCAATTTCCGCGCCAAGTCCGAACTGTGCCCCGTCGGTGAAACTTGTAGGAGCATTGACATACACACAAGCCGCATCGGCCTGCATACGGAACTTATCCATGCTATCGCGGTCTTCTGTTATTATACACTCACTGTGACCTGAGCCATAACGGTTTACATGCGCTATAGCCTCATCAATACCGCCAACGGTCCTGACAGCCATCTTATAGTCCATAAACTCAGTGCCGTAGCTGTCGTCACCGGCATGCATCAGCAGTTCCTCCGGATAACAACCGGACAAAGCCGCGTATGCCCTGTCGTCTGCATATATGGTGACATTACTTTCCGAAAGCGGCATGCACAGATAAGCAAGATCATCGAGACGGCTCACGTCTATTATCAGACAGTCAAGGGCATTGCACACGCTCACACGCCGTGTCTTGGCATTGCAAATTATCCGCCGGCCCTTATCCTTGTCTCCCGCCGCATCGAAATACGTATTCACCACTCCCGCACCGGTCTCTATCACCGGCACACGTGCCGTGTCACGCACAAAGTCGATAAGCTTCCGTCCTCCACGGGGTATACATAAATCTATATATCCGACGGCATTCAGCATCCCGGCCGTGGCCTCACGGGTGGCCGGCAACAGACTCACAGAAGATTCACATATACCATGACGGCGCAACACACCGTGGATAAGCCCAACTGCCGCCCGGTTGGAACAGTCGGCATCCTTTCCGCCCTTCAGCACACATGCGTTACCACTTTTAAAACAGAGAGAGAAAACATCGAAAGTCACGTTAGGCCTGGCCTCATATATCATGCCAATGACTCCGAACGGCACGCTCACACGCCGCAACTTCAGTCCGTTAGGAAGCGTGCGCTCCAAAAGAATGCGGCCGAGCGGTGACGGCAACCGGCTGACATTACGCATGTCAGCGGCAATGGCGGCAAGACGTCCGGGAGTAAGCATCAGCCTGTCATATAAAGGATTGCCGCGATCCATACGTTCCAAATCCCTTGAATTGGCTTCAAGTATACGTTCCATACTGTTTTCTATCACGTCTGCCAAATCAAGCAACACCTCATTGCGCTTCGCGTCTGTAAGAAGTGCCAATACGCGGCCGGCAGCCTTGGCAGCCTCGAATATCTGTATCATACCGAATGTTTTTTGTATTGAGAGATACAAAAGTAATGCTTTATTTCCTGCCCTACAAGAATATTGCTGAAATAATGATATGCAAACCGTTTCTGCTATAATACTTGGAAAAAACAATATACAGCAGTCTCTCCATGAATATTCCAGCCAACAGTCTCATTATTCATTTTCCGACGCATACGCTATAGAATCCGCCAAGACCTCCCGCGTCACGCTGGCTATATCGCTACAGGTCCGTATGATGGTTCCATTGTTATTTCTTATGTTTCTTAGAATATAGTTGAAATAGTTTTCTGTCAGCTCTATCGTATCATTTCTTTTGTCTTTCAGCATGTTGGCTACGGTATTGCAGCCAGGAGTGTTTATCACGTACTTCTTCCTGTTGGTTTCGTCAAACAGTTCAAGTATCGAGTTCCCCGATATTTTTATTGTCGTGTTCATATTCAACGTATCCCTTAGCTGTATGGAACTTTGCCTGTCTCCATTAACTGTGCTTACATTTCCTATTATGGAATAAACAACGCATTTCTGTGCGTAGATTGTGTTGCCACAAATTATTGATACCGCAATGCAGACGAGTCTTAATATTCTTTGTTTCATTTATTGTTTCTTTTTATACTAATACAGGTATTATAGAAATTTCTTGTTGCAGCCAGTATCGCTATGGCCGACAAAGCCCACCCTATGTCAATACTCATGCGTGTCTTGGCAAACAGAATTACGGATATATACAGCAGTATCAACATCCATACAAACGTGACAGCACCAAGCGCCATGTCGGTAGATAGAAAATGGCGGACTATGACGAACTTACTCCAACCGACCACCTGAATGTATTTCTCTTGAAGCCATTCGGTAATCAGTACGATGAGAAACGACAACACAGCAACGACGACTGCCGGCATCGGGCGGACGCTTTTCCTCTGCAGCAGAGTCTGTATGGAATAGGCCTGCAACTCCACTCCCGAGATCTTTCCCAACGGAGTGTAGTGCCTGTCCACATCATCCCCCACGGCTCCTATCAGTATTATGCGGTCTTTTATCAGGTCGGATTTGGCTGTTATAGAGTCAGGGGCTATCACCGGGAAAAGTGTCGGACTGAAGTCTATCACTTCCTTTCTGTCCTTCAGTGGTGTGATTCCGTCGGATGATACCGATGCCGTAAGCCATGCAAACGAGGGCCAGAGGCTGTCTCCAAGACATATCCCGATATTCATATCACGCTTCATGTCGCTATACAGTTCTCTGTTGAAATTGGTCATGCCCTCCTTCACATTTATAAACGGAGTGAAAAACGAACGGTTTTTCAAGTACGACTGCCTGACTGCATCAAACTGGCAGTTTGCCGCAAACACTATATTGTCATACTTCCCGGCAATGTTCATTATCATATCATCCCCTCCATCAGCATCCTTCCAATTGGCAAACACAATATCCATGCCTATTGTTTTCGGCCCAAGACTCTCCGCCTCGTTTATTATTGCGGCAATGTCCCTGCGCGACTCAACGGTAGAAATATCTATTATCGAAATGTCCGTGCTCACAACAGGGTCGTCGACAAGCATCTGGTAATAAATGTCTATGGTAGAGAAGCTGCCGAAAGCACGAGCTATGGGGTTAAGGAACGATATATTAATCATCATAATCACAAAAAGCCCCACTACAGCAAACGACATTGCCGTGACAGCAATATGACGAACCAGTCCCCGTGTCAGTTTCATATCAGAATATCTTGTATATCTTGGCCTTTACAGATTTAAACTGTGGCATACATTTTCCGGCCGATGCATTTATGTATGTAGGGTCGCAAATGAGATACTTCCGGCCGTACACGCTCACATAGTCACCGGCAACTTCACTGTTCAGCCTTACTGCCGTACATAAGTGATTCGGATAGTACAACAATACCACATCAAGCCCAAGGATACTGTTCACGAGTTCGGAGAACAGTATAGAGCGGTCCTCGCAATCACAAGCCCTGTAATAGAAAGGTTCTTCCTTGAAATCCGTCTTCTCATATCCGTATTGTTTTTCGTCCGTTTCATATTCGAATGCAGTCTGCACGAAATGCAGCAATACATTGACGGCCTCGAATTCTCCCTTGCCGGCCACTGCGTTCTTTAATACCGGCATAATCTGCTGTCTTACTCCATCATCCATATTCTGACGGGCATAAAAGGTCCAGTCCGTTATCAGAGGCATATCCTTATAATAGTCCATCAGACTCTTGTTGACACTCACAGTAACAGCAGCTTGGGGATTCCATTCTGAAACAAACTTACGCGGTGTGGTCATCTTTTCCGCAAATCGTATATACGTTCCGTTCATAAAGTCGATAGAACGTGTGGCATTGCAAAAATTATTCTTATATGTACGTATATTCTTTTCCCCTTTTTGGTCGTCCCATAGGTAATACCGTTTACCATTGAGGTTTATATACGTTATCCGTGCTATCTCTACATTGGCCGGACATATCATTCCCAGACGGTTGTTGTCCAGCCTTATTATGCGTGCATCATAGCCCAACTGTGTCATCAGGAATGTTTTCAAAACCACCGCCTCGGGCGTCCCCTCACCCAACAACGTCTCGCCTATGGCCTTACACAGATTGTATGTTGCCCATCCGTTGAGACGCATTTCTTCATACATTCTCGCACAGTCTTCAAATATGGCGGTGTAGGCATCTCCAGATAATATCTTCCATACCCTGCCTATCTCCTTCTCGTTAAGACTGTTCAGTTTGAAACGCTCTTTGGCCGTCATTGAAACGGGCAGCGACATACCGAACAGACTTACGTTCATCTTTCCTCCTGTCTTTGGACGTGGCTCTTCAGGCTGTGGTATATCAAGCGGCTCTTCCTTCAACGGTGTGATCGGCCGGACCACACCGCCTATTGGAAACTCTATCGGAGCGGCCGGCTGCCGTGACGTCTTGTCCATAGGCGCAACAACAGGTCTCACAGGGTCCGGCTTTTTAGGGGCCGGCACGGCCGGATGCTTTTCAGCACTTTCCCACGGACGCGAAAGATAACCGGCAAACTCATCGTTCTTCTGCTTACGGTACTCCTCGAAAAGCTGATGCTTAGTCTTATGATATGTCTCTATTTGCGTCTGTTTGTTCTTTTTATACGCATCAAGAACACTCTTGTCCTGCGCCATTAAAGACTGCAGGACAAAAGTGCCAATGAGTGTAAAAACAATTCTCCAGATGTTCATGATGTGCTATTTACGTTCCGCGTCGTATATAGCAGCCACTTCAGCGGCATTGATACAGCGCTTGTAGATGCGTATATTATCCACAATCATCGGGTCTGTCACTATGCTTCCGTCAGCATTACCGCCAATTTGCATCTTCGTTCCGCTACAGGAGTGTTGGTCGGCACTGTATGTATCTGTCAGACGCCCATCGATATAGAGACTGACTATTTTGAGTTTACGTGACGCGGTAACAGCGATATGATGCCATCCCGATGCCTGATAGCCGTCCATTAACAGGCTCATTGTTCCTTTATACCACGGGCTCATGCCATATATGTAGGATATTTTATTCTCCGCCGTCACATATACTGTCGGTGTGGTCAGGCCGTTATTCTGGCCGAACGATGTGAGAAACACACCATGCGTGAAGTCCTTGACCCAAATACAGACACTCACATTGGTGCTGTCGTTAAGCGGATAAGAGGGGATATTGACAAAAGCATTCTGTCTTAGTTTCAATGCACTACCACGCCCAGAGGGAGTCTCGCTGACAAAAGAGGCGTTGCCGTCTATGATTCCCGTGACATTACTGACCGAGTAGTCTCTGACAGTTGTGCCGGCCTGCTCATCGAACGTGTAATGCAAAACGAGATCACGGCTTAGGTTTACACTGCTACCGGTACCGTCTGTCGTACCGTCCTCGTCTTCCTCGCATGCCTGCAAAGCAACTGCGGCCGCCAAGGCAAACATAAAATAGAATATTCTTTTCATACCTATTATCCTTTACTTTTCAGAGTTATATATTTTAGCAATCTCCTGGGTGCTCAGTGTCACACCATATATACGTACATTATCGACCGTCATTTCATCAGTGCTTGGCGAACCGATCTGCATGCTTGAGCCGCGACATGTGCCAACATCTATACCTTTGGTGTCATTCATCACTCCGTCTATATAGAGTATCGCCTGAGAAGCCGACTGTGTTATGGCAATGTGGTGCCATCCGCCGGTCTGCATATTCATTATATTATTGGCAAATTTAATCGTATACCATGTACTGTTGTTATAACAATAACGGAAATGGTCGGTCTCATCAACCCAGATTGACGGTGCTGTGTAACTGTTTCCGTTATTTGTGGCGAAGAGATGTCCCTGTCCAAAATCTTTTACCCACATGCAAACAGTAAACACAGTCTTTCCATCAAGCATATTTGAAGGTATGTTGACAAACTGTCCTTTCTTTAAATTCAAACCGTATCCCTTGCCGTTATTTCCAATCACAAACTTTGGCGAGCCGTTTATCTGACCGTTGTTTGCCATCGGATCATAAGTATTCTGCACCGTCTTTCCGTCATCAAATGTATAATATGCCAGAAGGCCACGTGTCACCTCCGTTGTACCGTCATTCGGATTATCCGGATCATCCGGATCATCCGGATTGTCAGGAGTTGTAGTGGTATTGTTGGTCACGCTGATACTCACGATGTAAGAATCGCTGCCTACATTCACTGTTATCTGACCGCTACGGTTGGTCGTGATACTGTTACGGTTGATGACGTGTACGCCTACAGCCTGTCTGCCTTTGGCAGCCACTGTGCCCGACATCGGAGCTATCTCAATATAATCGGGAGCGTTTGATATAGTATACGTGAGCGCAGAGTTGCTGTTGTTCTTGATACTGAACGAGAGCTGCTCCACACCCTTGCCGAACACGAGGTTCACGGGAGTGATTTCCACGTTCATCGAACCTTTCGACAGTTGGAAGTCGCAATTGACGTTTTGCCCGGCATATACCGTAACCTGCTTTGTTGTCGGCTGAAAGCCATTGGATGCTACGGAGATGGTGTATGTGCCCGGCTCTATGTCTGCAAACTCGAAACGTCCGTCGCTGCCCGTGGTCTTTGTCTGTCCCTTGCCGTTTAGCGTTACAGTGGCACCGGCTATAGGTGAATTAGCGTTTGTGTAGTCGCTGACAATACCACTGATACTTCCCGTCAGCACTTCATTGTCCTCACTGCAACTTGTGAATACGATAATGCCTAACAGGCACACTGCAATCATTGAAAAAATCTTCTTCATTTCTGTTTGTTTTCTTGTTAATACATTATTTGATTAGCATTATTTACATTTAATCCATATTAAAATCTATAGGCCATCGAGATACCACCACCGTCAGGCAATAGCATCGGTGACATGGTTAATCCGCCAACACCCGCTCTCTTAACTTTCACACGACGTGCTCCACGGGCTACGGACGCATCGACAATATTGTATACCCACACAGCAGCAGCTACCCCGATGCACACATTACGTGCCGTTTGCCAGTTGTTTGACTTTGTATTGTAATCCTTGGCAAAACGCGGTTGCTCTTTCATCTTCTTTTTGTAGTCAGCACGCTGGTTTTCACAGAACACGATACCGGCGCCAAGCGCAGCCTCAGATGCAAGCATCACGATTCCCTTTGCCGTACAGCCTTTGTATATCTGCCCCATACCGGGTATTACCGACATGACAGCGGGCGTCACACCGTACGACGTGCTGAGATATATTCTATCGAATACCGGATTATCTGTCACTGCCACCATGAATAATGTATGCAGACGATATACCCCGTGCTTGCGTCCTTCAACATATTCGTCTACAGAAGAGGCTTGCAACCTGAATTCCTGCCCTTGAATTTCCATCTGTACAGTAATCTTGTCGTGTATCGTTTCCTGCAGGTTGCCGTTGGTATACACCTGTTCTATGTTTGAAAGCTTGCCGGTATTCACGTTCATCATTACTGCATTTCGGAGCTGTTCGTTCTGCGCCAATATCTTCTGTGCCTCTATTCTGGCGGCCTCAAGGTCCTGACCTACAGACACCACTTCCACAAAACGGTAGGTATTGTTCTGTTCTTTCGGCGTATTCCCCACCCAACGTGGTTTTTGCGCTATTGCGCTGATCGACATCAGCGCGAATAAAACCATAAATATCTTTTTCATTATGGAATCATTTGAGATTTTCTCATGTTGTTTAAAACGTTATCCTCAAATTCCTTCAAGTTGCTGTCTATCTTCTTGCGGTCAGCATCAGACACATTCTGCCGTACATTCTCCACAACCTTCTTTGCTATATCCGCCACAGTACCGTTGTATTCAAGACAGACGAAAACAGTATACTGCCGGTTCTTGCCGAAGAATTTGTTGACCTTCACAATGTTTGCGTTCTTTATTATGTTGGCCGAATACACAGAGGTTACATCATTGGTCTTTGTCCCCTCATCTCCGACCGTCTGCCCGGAATTGTCATTGCCGGAATACTTATGATAGCCTAATGAACCTGACTTTGCAGCTGCCTCCACGGCAGCATCTATAGCCTTCGACATAGTAGCACGTGCATCAAGTTCCGCAAGGTTTCTCGCTGTACTTTCGTTGTAACTGGTCCCCTTACCAGCCGCACGCCGGCCTGGGTCTGCCAAGGCATACTGCTCACAGTCTGTCAGCGTAATCTCCGCACCATAGATGTTTGAATGCTGTGAATCGGGTGTGCTTTGCGTTTTTCCGGCTCCGCCACATGACGATACCATGGCAACTGCCGTTGCCATAACGAATGAGATAAATAGTGTCTTTTTCATGGTAATGTTGCTTTAATTGTTTGCAGACTCACGGCAAACATTTTTATCTTGTATAACTGACATAATACAAGAAAAGCGTGAGAGTCTGTACATGGTTGCCCTTCACGCTCTACGAGGCTCTAGCAACTGCCCATCTTGCTGTGAAGAGCAACGCCAGAAGCCCACGCCGATATGAATAAGCACACCCCTCCCATAGTTTGAACCACAAGACAAAACTTGCGGATAGCACTAAAAGGGGATGCGCCGATAGCCACATCCCTGGACATCTACGTTGCTTCGTCTTTCAGCAAGATATTGAATTTGCTAGATTCTGTAGAGCCTAAGACAAAGCGCATGTAAACGCCTATATAAAGATATATACAACCCAAAGTGCCTGCCGTTTATCCATAATTTTACTTTGCCATTTCGAATACAATCCGTATCTTTGTACAATACAAGATGCACCATTGTTTATCAAAATGAACCATAAACATCCTGCCGCAATTTTATCAGTAACTAAAACTTACAGCCTCATGAGAAGAATTATAGGTACTGTCGCATGTTATGCCATATCTGCCATTACAGCCCATGCACAAAAACTGGACATTGATTTCATAACCCCGTCCATCGTCAGAGTACAATGGACGGCAGACAGTATTTTCACCGGTAACAATACCGGTGTATGCGTGTACGAGAAAAAAAAGGTGAAGGTAAAGCACAAAGAAACATCCGATTATCAGGTATTCACATCATCAGATCTGACAGTTAAAGTAGATAAATCCACCTCTGCCGTGGAATTCATAGACAGACATACAGGCAAAACCGTCATAAAAGAGTGTTCCTCACATCCTCACGAAGCGGAACAGGTTGTCAAGGAACATATCGTCTATGATGACAATTCCGCCAGAATGGAGAACACTGCCAACGGCAAGGTGACGGTAAAAGACATCATCAGACGCGACACCACCGGTACAAGCACACGTTACCGTGTAAACTTCTCATACCAGGACAAAGAGGCTGTCTACGGACTCGGCTCGCACATGGAAGACCACATGAACCTCAGAGGCAAGACAATGTATCTCACCCAGCACAATCTGAAAGCCATGGTGCCGGTGCTTGTATCGCCCGGCGGCTACGGCCTGCTGTTCGATGCAGGATGTGCCATGAAATTCTCCCCCATGCCTGATAACACCCAAGGATTCACCATGGAGCTTGATGCGGCCAAGCAGCTCGACTATTATTTTATCCGCGGTGCACGTATGGACGACATCGTGGCCGGATACCGATATCTTACGGGCAGCGTTTCACTCATGCCGCGCTATGTCTTCGGATACACACAATCGAAAGAACGCTACACATCATCTGACGACATCATAAGCACTCTCCGTGAATACCGGAGGCGCCACGTGCCTATAGACATGATTGTGCAAGACTGGAACTATTGGCCTGAGGGATGGGGATACATGAAGATGAACCCCAAATATTATCCTGACCCAAAAGCCCTTGCCGACTCCGTGCATGCCATGAATGCAAAACTGATGGTCAGCATCTGGCCCAATCCACAATACTGTCCGCAGGAACGCGATTTCCGCGAACGCGGCTTCATGCTTGGACATTCAATCTACGATGCATTCAGTCACGAAGCACGCAAATACTATTGGAAATACGCATACGATGAATTCTTCTCACGCGGATTTGATGCATGGTGGTGCGACAGCAGCGAACCGCTTGACGGTGACTGGAACAAGATGCCTCCGCCACAGGACGGCAAGGCGTATGGAAAGGATGATCATGAACGCCGTTGGCAGCTCAACAAGGATATATTGAGTGACGCTCTCGGAGCCGAACGCAGCAGCCTGTATTCACTGTATCATTCGCGTGGCATCTACGAAAACCAAAGACTCACCACAGACAGGAAACGCGTGGTAAACCTCACCAGAAGTTCGTATGCCGGCCAGCAGAGATATGGAACAATCGTATGGAACGGTGACACATACGCCGCATGGGAGTCTTTCCGCCAGCAGATCCCCTCCGGACTCAACTATATGTCGACAGGAAATCCATACTGGACCGTTGACGTAGGCTCTTTTTTCACGCGTAACGACGGACGCAGATGGTTCTACACGGGAAAATTCAACAACGGAGTGAAAGACAACGGATACAAGGAATACTATACACGAATGTTCCAATGGGCCGCGTTCCTGCCCATGCTCCGCAGTCACGGAAGCGATACTCCCCGCGAGATATGGCAATTCGGTGAAAGCGGAACACCGTATTATGATGCCATCTTGAAAATGATAAACCTGCGCTACTCGCTCATCCCGTATATATACAGCATGGCGGCAATGCAGACGATGAAGGATTATACAATGGCGAGATGCCTTGCATTCGATTTCCCAACAGACATGGAAGCGGCAGACATAAAGGATGAATATATGTTCGGCAACTTCCTCGTATGTCCTGTCACATACCCTATGAGCGAAATGCCGAACAGAAAGATTTATCTTCCCAAAGGCTGTAGATGGACTGACTATCATACCGGACAGGAATACAACGGAGGCCAATGGATAGAAGTAGAAAGCAAGATAGACATCCTGCCTCTGTTCACCAAATGCGGAAGCATAATAATCACGACAGAAACAGCGGAACATACAGGAGCACAGATTGGCAAACCCGTGACAATAAACGTGTATCCGGGCAATGAGGCCGACTTCTGCATATATGAAGACGAAGGCGACAACTATAACTATGAACGCGGAAGGTATTCCGTCATTCCGCTCACATGGAACGATAAGAAGCGTACTCTCACCATAGGAAACCGAAGCGGCTCTTTCACTGGCATGCAACAGGAACGTACATTCATTGTGAAAACACCCCACGGAAGCCATACCGTGAAATATAATGGAAAGAAAACTGTAGTGAAATTCTGACAAACAAGCAATACATTACTATAAAAAGAAGATGTGCGGTAATAGAACGGCACATCTTCAAAAGTCATATTTGCCTCACACAATTAGCTTCACCACCGCAAACCTGGCTTTGCCCGACATTGGCTATTGTGTATCGTCGAATATTCTTCAAATATTTGCCATAGCCCTGCCGGAAAAGGCATTTGGCAACGCCTGCATACATAAACATACAACAGCAGACAAAAATACAGACATGACATTTTCACATCACTCTATATAAAGATAATCATAATGTACTATAGGCTTTACATCATGTGCCCCGATGAGCCTTACAGCCTCATCCGACGAATATGAGCTTCGCCCCACACCTATCGTATCTCCCCTGTCATCTGTAACGGAAACGATATCGCCTTCCTCAAAATCGCCCTCAACAGCAGTGACGCCTACCATCAACAGACTCACGGCACGGTTGCCGCGCAGCGCGGCAGCGGCAGCGGCATTGACACGGACCATACCCTTGGCAAAGCTAACACTGTGGGCTATCCACTTCTTTACATTTGATACGGCTCCTGTATTCGGCATAAATTCGGTATGCAGCGTTGTGTCCGGAGAAGTGGCCAGACTAACGAGAATATTGTCACGCCTGCCATTGGCTATAATAACTTTTATACCTTCATCGGCCACCTTGCGTGCAATGCCGCACTTTGTCGTCATTCCCCCACGCCCGAATCCGCTCCTTTCATGCCGTATATACCCGCTCAAATCATGTCCCGGCTCTACCCGTCGTATCACTTCCGATTCAGGATCCGTCGGAGAACCGGTGTAGATACCGTCAACATTACTCAATATAATCAGCATGTCGGCATCCATCATCGATGCGATAAGCCCGGACAATTCGTCATTGTCGGTAAACATCAGTTCTGTAACACTTACCGTATCATTCTCATTGACAATAGGAATAACACCGTTGGAAAGCATCACACCCATGCATGCACGCTGGTTGAGATACTCACGGCGCGTGGAAAAACTTTCCTTCATGGTAAGCACCTGACCTACATGCAGGCCGTATTCACGGAAAAGGTCATAATAAAGATTTATCAGCTTTGCCTGTCCGAGTGCGGAAAACAGCTGACGCTGCTCCACGCTGTCGAGCCTGTGGGAAACCTTGAGCTCTCCACGGCCGCATGCCACAGCTCCGCTCGACACGAGGATAATCTCATGTCCCTGTAAACGCAACCATGCCGTCTGGTCTACAATGGCAGACATGCGTGTCACATCAAGCTTTCCGTCGTCACGTGTAAGCACATTGCTGCCCACCTTTACAACTATCCTCATAATATCCCGTTATTTATTATCCCTTGCCCTTATTTCAACGCGTCTTATCTTCCCGCTTATGGTCTTGGGCAACTCGTCTACAAACTCTATTATACGCGGATACTTATAGGGTGCGGTCTCATGCTTGACATGGTTCTGAAGCTCTTTCACCAGTTCGTCTCCAGCCTTCTGTTTCCACGTGTCCTTAAGCACGACCGTAGCTTTAACCACCATGCCGCGTATATCATCCGGCACTCCCGTAATGGCACATTCCACTACCGCGGGATGTGTCATAAGAGCGCTTTCCACCTCAAACGGTCCTATGCGGTAGCCGCTGCTCTTTATCACATCGTCGATGCGTCCAACAAACCAATAATATCCGTCCTCATCACGCCATGCCACGTCACCGGTGTGGTATATCCCGTCATGCCATACTTTCTCTGTAAGCTCTTCATCGCGGAAGTATTCCTTGAAAAGTCCGACAGGCTTTCCATTTGCAGTACGTATCACTATCTCGCCTTTCTCTCCGTCCTCACACTGTGTGCCATCAGGCTTTATCAAGTCTATGTCATACTGCGGGTTCGGCAGGCCCATGGAGCCCGGCTTAGGCTCTGTCCACGGCATTGTGCCGAGTGTCATTGTGGTCTCCGTCTGTCCGAACCCTTCCATAAGGCGTATGCCTGTAAGGCTGAAGAATTTGTCATACACAGCAGGATTAAGTGCCTCACCGGCGGTGCAACAGTAGCGAAGAGACGACAAATCGTACTTGGAGAAATCCTCATGTATCATGAAACGATATACCGTCGGTGGTGCGCAGAACGATGTTATACGGTATTTCTCAATCTGGCGCAACAGCTTGTCGGCCGTGAACTTCTCATGATCGAAAACAAAAACAGCCGCACCTGCAAACCATTGTCCGTATAGCTTTCCCCACACGGCCTTACCCCATCCGGTGTCGGCAACGGTCAGATGAATGCTGTCTTCCGACAGGTTATGCCAGAACACACCGGTGGTGAGATGGCCGAGCGCATACAGATAGTCGTGCGCCACCATCTTCGGCTCACCGCTTGTCCCGCTGGTGAAATACATAAGCATTGTATCATCATTATCGTTGACATGCTCCGGTCTCACGAAATCCCTGACATCATTCCATTCATTGTGCCAGTCATGAAAACCGACCGCATGCGAGGGACCGACGCTTATCAGTGTCTCCACGGTGGGACTGTCTGCCATGGCAGCCTTCACCTGGCTCACCACATACTCCTCTCCCACACATACTATCGCCTTCACCCCAGCACGGTTGTTGCGGTATACGATATCATGTGCAGTAAGCATGTGGGTAGCAGGAATGGCCACAGCACCTATCTTATGAAGGGCAAGCACCGAGAGCCAGAACTCATAACGGCGTTTCAGAATCAGCATCACCATATCTCCGTGCCCTATTCCAAGCTGCATAAAATATGCAGCCGTACGGTCGGTCTGTTCCTTAAGGTCTCTGAATGTGAAGCGCATACATCTGCCATCGTCGTCAGTCCACAACAACGCAGGCTTGTCGGGCCGTTCTTCGGCCCATACGTCCATCACATCATAAGCAAAGTTGAAAGTTTCCGGTATCCTGAATTGCAGATTATGTATAAAGTCGTCCTGTGACTTAAAATCTGTCTGCACTAAAAATCTTTCTATCATAGTTTTTGTTTTTATATGTTTCACCAAAGCAGCGAAAACCGTTCATCTATTCCACAACCACGAGAAACCTTACCGGCTGTCCGTCGAGCGCCCTCATGCAATGTGGCTGTGAGGCATCGAAAAAGATACTGTCGCCCTCGTTAAGGACCATTACCTTGTTGCCGATGGTTATCTCGAGCCGTCCTTCTATCACATAGTCAAATTCCTGACCCTCGTGCGAGTTCTTATGAAAGGTCTCTCCCTCGGGCAACGGGTCTACACGCGTCATGAACGGATCGAACTTACGCCCGCGAAAACCTCCGGCAAGACTCTGATATTTATATTCCTTGCGACGTTCAACACTCATACCCTGACCGTTTCTTGTAAGGAAATAACTGCTCATACGCGGTTCCTCGCCAAACATAAGGACATCAAGCGCTATTCCATACCGCTTGGATATTTTCGACAGTCTGTACACCGACGGATCGGCCTCGCCTGTCTCTATCTTCATATAATGGTCAAGAGTGATGCCGCACAGCTCCGCAACCTCCTCTGCGGGAATGTCAAGAACTTCCCTCAGCCCCCGCAGCCTCTCGCCAATCTGCCTTATCTGTTCATCCATATTTCTTATAAATTAATTATTACGCATGCAAAGTTATGATAAAAAAGTGAAATACGGAAAAACATCGCTATAGATTTAAAGCAAAGAATCGTGTCAGCAAATTTCCATTTTGACATCTTTTCAGAAAATCTTACGGTTATCTTTCATACACACAGAAAAATATAATAACTTTGCACCCCGAAATATAGAAGGTAAAAAGATGTGCCGTTTCCACGGATTAAAACCGCGGAATCCGTAATTCGGATATCTTATCTTTACAGAAAAAACATCAAAAAAACAAACACTCCCGCGGAAGACAAAACAATTATGAAAAAACTATGCGTTTTATCATTGGCTGCAGCCATGGCCACTGCGACATTCGCACAGGGCAGTTTCACATCCCCGACATCAGAAACTGCTAATGAATATGGCTTTATAGTAAATAGCAAAAACCACATGTTCACCACGGGAAACGGCAAAATGAGCCTGATGGCCAAAGAAACAGCCTACGACATCCTGTCATGCAAGGAAGGTTCCGTGTTCGGAAATGAACTTACCGAAAACACACCATGGACCGGCTCGGCATGCGCAGATGCCGGCCGTCCGGGATTCGGGATGGAATACTACCAGCACTTCGACGACTGCTTCTATACATTCAACGAAGTACGTTTCCTCGGCCTGTTCAACTATTGGAACCAAGAAAAATACAGCTAGATATATTGCAACGAACGCGGCAATATGGACGAAAACCTTGAAATGCAGAAACCTGTGACATTCACCATAGGGATATACGAGGAAGGCGACGACGGGCTTCCCGGCAAATGCGTAATGCAGAAAGACATCGAGATTATCGGTGAAAAGACAAGAGTCCAGATTGGAGACGAAAGTTCCGGTTATACAAACATCTACGAATTCAAGGCCCCACTCGGACAGGAAATAAACCTGGAGCACGGTTTCATACAAATCAACGCGAAGGATATGGGTGACAAACCGTCATGTTGGTTTGCCGTGTTTACCGTTGGCGGTCAGTCCGCTTTCCAGAAAGACATCATAAATGAGGAATACAGCGGTCAAATGGGCTGCGCCTTCTGTCTTTACGGCAATGGAACACACAACGCGAAGAAGGCATTGCAAATAGAACGCTTCATGACACCTTCGCCAACCGCATCCGGAAAATATGAAAAGGTTCAGGTGGAAATTACAAACATAGGTGAAAACACCATCGATGACGCAAGACTTGAACTTTATGTCGACGGAGAGCTTGTAGCCACCGAGGACGTTAATACCTCAATCGAACCGTTCGACTACTACAAATACACATTCAACACCCGTGTGGACTGTAGCCGGAAACACAAAATCACCGTAAGAAACGTGACTCCCGGTGATGAGAAGAAATCATACGAGACGGCCGACATGACCGTTGAGCCTCCTGTTGTGGGCGAATACCCGGAATGCTTTGTGCGTGTACCTAATGTGATAAAAATCACGGAAGTGAAACTCGGTGACATCAACAACACAAGCGAAGGCTCAACATACAGCGACTATAAAGACAAGAAAACAACCATCACCTTAGGAGAAAAACAGACGCTCAACATCACCATCAAGTCTACAGACTATCAACCGGCACTCGGTGTATTCATTGACTGGAACGGTGACCATGTATTCAGCAAAAACGAAGCCGTAACCTTTAGCTCTTTCAATGCTGATGAAAACGGTGCGACAGCTGTGGCAGAAATAAGCGTTCCCGACTTTGCCGTGATCGGAGAGCACCTCATGCGTATCGTAGCCGTACCTTATTATTATACTCCAAGTCCTGCAGAATCATTCTATAACGGAGAGGTTGAAGACTATACCATTATCGTGAAAGCGACTCCCGAGGATCCGATAGCAGCCATAGACAAGACTTTCATAGAGCAACAGATAACAGACAACGGTGCGGAAACAGGACTGAAACTGAGCAACAACGGAAACGGCACACTCAAAGCCAACATATCATTCGACTACATGTTGCCGGACTACCCTTCAAGCAAGATCTCAGGAAACGCTCCCAAGAACGGCTTCAAAGGCATATTCAAGACAGCGAAGAAAACAGCAGACAGACGTATGGCACCGACAAGAGACGCCGCCACACAATATGTACTGAAATATGACACAGACATATACGACTGCATAGGTATAGGAAACGCCAACAGTGCAACATTTGCCAATATGTATCCTGGATCCATGCTCTCTAATCTTGAAGGAATGACAATCAGCAGCGTAGACGTATTTATCGGTGACCTACCAAAAAGCACAAGCATCGTGATATACGGACAAGACAAACAGACAAAATGCGGAGAACTCATTACCGAACAGGCTTTCACTGCTAAAGAAGATTCATGGAACCATGTCGTTCTCGACAAACCTGTGGAAATCGGACGCACCGACCTTTGGATAGGAGTAAAGATGAACCAGATAAACGCCAATGGCTACTACATCGGCACCGATGAGGGACCGGCAAACACCGGCTTCGGTGACCTTGTAAACATCGGTGGCTCTACATGGTGGTCAATGGCCGATCTTGGATTGAACTATAACTACTGTATACGTGCCAATGTGACAGGCAACCGCACACCGGCCATCAACTGGCTCAACATAGACAAAGAAACAGTGGAAGTGGCTCCGGGCAACACTGGAAACGTTACGGTAGGCTTCGCACCGCAGAATCTCAACGACGGAATCTACGAGGCTTATATCGAGATAACCGGCAACGACCCGCTAAACCGCTACACCAAGATACCTGTATACATGATCATGGGCAAGACATCATCCGTCTCGTTAAGCAAGGACGGAAAATCAGGAATCATGCTCAACGGAAACACACTGACCGTGAAAACAGAGAAGACCATCGGAAGCATCAGGGTCTGCGACCTCAACGGACGTACAGTCATGAGCGGAAGCAACGGGAACAACGAGGCTACCGTCGATCTCTCGACACTTGTAAAGGGTATATACATCATCACTGTGAGCCATACAGACGGCACATCAGTATCGATAAAGATACCTGTTCTTAAATAAATCACCGCAACCGGCTTTCGGCATGCTTTACCATACAGCATACCGAAAGCCGTATTTTTCAATAATACCATTATGAAAAGAATCTTATCTGTTTTTATCCTATTTGCTTTAGCTGCCGGCACCTTTGCCGTACCTGCAAAGCGTGGAATATGGAAGAACCTGAAACTGGCCGACGGCAGTCAGGTACGCGCCTGCCTTCAGGGAGATGATATGGTGCACTTCTACCAGACCGAGCAAGGCGACTGCTATGTGGCCGATACAGACGGCATCTACAGGAAAACCGACAAAGAATCCCTCACAGCCTACGCCAAGGCACGCAGAAAAATATTCGACAGGGGCAACCGGGCGAGGACAATGAAACTTGCAGGCGGAACAGGCAAGGTTTATGAGGGAAAGAAGAAAGGCCTGATAATTCTTGTGCAGTTTGAAGACAAGGCTTTCAAAGAAGAGCATGACCTGAATTTCTACAAAAGACTTGCCAACGAACCAGGATTCACTACTCCCGACGGTTTCAACGGTAGCGTGAAGGATTATTTCAAGGATCAGAGTCTTGGAAGACTCGAGGTCGATTTCGACGTCGTCGGTCCGGTGACAATGCCAAACCCGTATGCCTATTACGGAAAAAATGTCGGCATCAGCGGTGATGCCCACGTTGGCGAGATGGTGGCCGAGGCATGCAAGGCCATCGACGGCAGTGTGAATTTTGCCGATTACGACTGGGACGGTGACGGTGAAGTTGACCAGGTCTTCGCGCTTTATGCCGGTTTTGGCGAAGCGTCAGGAGGCTCGGCAAACACGATATGGCCCCATAAGTGGACTTTGGATGAAAGCGACTACGGCCGGTCCATTACACTCGACAATGTAAAGATAGACACCTACGCATGCAGTTGTGAAATGACCTTAGACAACGAGAACGACTTTAAGGAAGTTGTTGACGGCATCGGAACAATCTGTCATGAATTCTCTCATTGTCTCGGCTATCCCGACATGTACGACACATCACAGTTCGGCACAAAGAACTTCGGAATGGACGTGTGGGACCTCATGGACTACGGAAGCTACAACAACGGTGGCTACACGCCTTCCGGCTACACCGCCTACGAGAAATGGGTGGCCGGATGGATTACTCCTGTCGAACTCACAGAAAACACTCAAATCACAGACCTCAAGCCCCTGAGCCAGGGCGGCAATGCCTATATAATATATAACAGCGGCAACAACGATGAGTTCATAATGTTCGAAAACCGCAAACAGACAGGCTGGGATGCGGCACAGCCGGCATCGGGACTCATGGCGTTGCATGTGGACTACGATGCTTCCGTATGGAATGACAATACCGTAAACAATAATGAAAAGCGGCAACGCTGCACTATATTCCACGCTGACAATTCTGACGGCACTTCGAAGGAAGATCTGGCCGGAGACCTGTTTCCTTACAACGAAAACAACAGTCTGAACAGCATTTCTTTCCCAAAACCGCTGTGGTATGCGCCTGATGCCAATGGACACAAGTGTGTGGGAAAATCGTTGTCAGACATAACGCTCGATGACAACGGAAACATTTCATTCAAGTTTTCAAATACGGCTATAGAGCGCGACGACTACTTGCTGCTGGAGACCTTCGACGAGAATTCAAGCACCGGTGGCAACGACGGAATTTGGCAAGGCCAGGGAGGAGACGCCCTGATAACCGACCTCAACGGCTGGAGCGGAATAAAACAGTATGCCGGCGCACAATGCGCACGCTTTGGCACAAAAAGCACACCGGGTTCCTTGACCTCTCCTGAATTCGAAGCGGAACAAGGAGCGGAACTTACATGTCTTGCCGGTCCGTGGGCAAACGAGGAAAGTACCATGACCGTATCTTTCATAAGCAGCGTGACCGGAGAGGAGACAATACTCGGTACGTTCGACATCGTTAATCAAGAATGGAAGAAATGCGAGTTGAAAATAACAGTCAGTGGCAAAGGACGACTGAAATTCGCTTCCTCCATGCGTCAGTTCCTTGACGAAGTGAGAGTTTCCAAACCGGTTACAGACGGTATCGAAAGCCTGACAAACGGCAACAGCCAGACTGCCGGCACACGAGTATATTCCATCGACGGACGCTACCTCGGAGACGACATAAGCGTTATGGGACACGGACTGTATATAACAGGCGGTAAGAAGGTGTTGAAATAACTGTTTTGTTTCAAAACAGAGTATTTCCATAAGACATACACTTGTCATAGGAGTGATATATTTTTAATAACTCTATATGGAGAATCAGACAGTTATTAAAAATAATCACTCCTATTATTTTTAACCGTTTCCATATCCCTGTTCCATGCATAGCATGCCCTTAAAGTGTATGTAGGCTGAATACACAGTGTATATAGGCTGAATACACTCTGTATGTAGGCTACATACACTTTTAACATTTACAGTTTGTTTTCCGCAAACATACTGATTATAGTATTATCTTTACACATTTAGTAAAAAGATATAGGAAATGTTGTATCTTTGCATAAGATAGGCGGCACCTCAGCAATTTGAAACAAGTTTCATTGCGTTCGGTTTGCACTATATTTGCATAAGATAGGCGGACCCCAACAATATGAAAAGTTCCCACCGTGCCGGTCTGCCGTGTATTAACCTCAATATACAAGAGATATTACATATCTTATTTTTATATTATAAACAAAAGAAAAGAACATGAAAAAGACTGTATTCATTATGCTGACAGCATTATTGTCAGCAGTATCAGCACTTGCTGGTGACTTCAAGACAAACGGCAACGGTACCACATGGACATTGAGCAAGCTTGCCGATACGGTTGGAAGCGGGGTAACGAAAGAGGGACAGACATTCACGATGGCAAATAACGTTGAAATCGCCGCGGGCGACAGATTTGAAATAGAAAGCGGCATAAAGGTTCTCATGGCCGACGGCGTACAGCTGAGAATCTCCTGCGAGGCAAAATTCGACGCCGGGGAGCGTGTGGTCTTCACGGCTGCAGACGAAACGGCAAAACCTTACGGAATATTTGTGGACAATGATCATTCCACGACCTCATTTTCAAACATAGACTTTGAATATGCCGGTCTGAAAAACTTCGGGACATACGGACTTGACGTTTCCGGATGCACATTCAAAAGACACAACGGTGTGTCCGGCTCATCGGCATTAGGACTGGGCACAAGCGGTGCGGCATTCAACGTAAGCGACTGCATCTTCGAGGAATGCATGCGCAGCGGCATCGGAGGTGCCGCCAACTATGCCAACCCCATAACATTGGAAAACTGCGTATTCAAAGGCAACGGCACATCAAATCTCAACACCCCGCAGATTAATCTCACGACGGCAGGCAACGTCACGGTTCGCAACTGCCGGATTACCGGCAACCCGGCATACAATATGGTCGGAGGCATCGTGGTGTCAAACCTCATCGGCATGACAGGCGATATGAATACCATCATCGAGAGCAACGAGATAAGAGACTGCCGATTCGGAGTGGCCGTATATTGCGAGCAGAAAGCAATAATCAGAAACAACTTACTGATTAACAACAAATATGAGACAAACCCGAACAACGGTGGAAGCGGAATAAACATCTACGACCCGCAAATGACACAGACAACAATGATAACGGGAAACCATATTGAAGGCAACCTATGGGGAGTGACTGTGATTGGAGGCAAGAATATAAATCTCGGAAAGACGGAGGATAAAGATGCCGAAGACTATAATCCCGGAATGAATGTCTTTCTCAACAACAGTAACAGCGGCAGCGCATACGACCTGTATAACAACTCCACGAAAACGGTATACGCGCAAGGCAACTACTGGAAAAGCGTGGATAAACAGGACAGGGAAAGCATAGAGACCGTGATATTCCACAAGAACGACGACCAACGTCTCGGAGAAGTGATATTCATGCCGGCACTCAACGAGGATCCGGCAGATATCGGTGGAATAGCCGCAACAGGAAAGATTGGCAAAGTGAGCGTTTACAGCCTCAACGGCATAAAGATTGCAGAAACTGACGGCAAGGACTTCTCCGGCCTGCGTCCCGGAATATACACCGTGCGCATGGCTACCGACAAGGGTATAATTACCAGAAACATTGCCATAAAGGGCAGATAACAGTCTGGAAACAAGATTCACAGGTAAAGAATAAAAAAACGGTGCCGTCTGCTTTTTAGTGAGACGGCACCGTTTTTTATTATTCATATACCTTCCTTCACAGACTTCCTGCAGGAATACAAGCCCTACATTGCCTCAAGCATACGTCTGATAACCACCGAACAAGATATCTCGCGGTTGGCGGCTTCGGGAATGACTATCGAGTCCGGTCCTTCTATCACATCATCGGTAACGATAAGACCGCGTCGCACCGGCAGACAGTGCATGAACTTTGCATTATTCGTCACAGCCATGTGACTTCTGTCTATAGTCCATGACATATCCCTGCTTAGTATCTTTCCATAGTCGTCGGGACGTGTCACCCCAGGACAGCTCCAGTTTTTCGCATATACGAAGTCAGCTCCTTCGAGGGCCTTCATCTGGTCATACTCCACACGCGCGCCTCCGGCAAACACCGGATCAAGCTCATAACCCTCTGGATGTGTGATCACAAAGTCCACATCGGCCGCATTCATCCACTGTGCAAACGAATTCGGAACGGCCTGAGGAAGCGCACGGCAATGCGGTGCCCACGACAGAACCACTTTCGGACGGGCAACAGTCTTGTATTCATCTATGGTTATAAGGTCGGCAAACGCCTGAAGAGGGTGTACTGTGGCTGTCTCCATGGCAAACACCGGACGCCCGCTGTACTTTATAAACTGATTAAGCACCGTCTCCGCATAGTCGTACTCGCGGTCTGTAAGTCCGGCAAAGCTCCGCACCCCTATAATATCGCAATAGCTTCCCATAACCGGAATTGCCTCAAGAAGATGCTCACTCTTGTCACCGTCCATTATAACCCCACGCTCAGTCTCTAATTTCCATGCTCCCGCGTTCACATCAAGCACAATAACGTTCATGCCGAGATTCATAGCTGCCTTCTGGGTGCTTAGTCTTGTGCGCAGACTGTTGTTGAAGAATATCATAAGCAGGGTTTTGTTTTTCCCCAGACACTGATATTTAAAACGGTCGTTCTTTATCTCCATTGCCTCGGCAAGGGCCTTATCAAGCCTGCCGATGTCATCTACATTGATAAACGATTTCATTGCTTCTCTTTTTGTATTTAGTTTTTGTTATACCTGACGCGTCATGCAAATCCATTTCCCCACGTCGCTGTCCTTCTCATAATCTATTATTCCCGCCATGCCAAGTCAAGGACGGGACTCTCCCTCCACAAACTCTTCAAGAAACATGTGCTCTCCGTCAAACACGGCGTATGTGAACTGTGTTATCCAGTCGCCAAGTATCATTACACGCGCCTTTTTAGTAAGCTGCAGGTCGAGTTCGATGTGGCGGTGACCATAGATGAAATAGTCGACATTGGAATGATGCTGTATATATCTTCTGGTAAACAGCACCAGATGCTCCCTGTTCTCTCCCATATATGCCGGTTCCTCTCCGTTCATTCTCTTCATACGGCTGTGTTTTGCCCATGTCTGTCCAAGCCACATAGCCCATCGCGGATGCATCGCGGAAAACAGTATCTGACATATACTGTTGTGAAACATCGCCCGCAAGAACTTGAACTTCGGATCAGGGTCTCCAAGTCCGTCGCCATGCGCCATAAAAAACACCTTACCGTATATCTCCGTGGTAAGGGGCTGGCGGTGAATCACCACTCCACACTCTTTCTCCAAATATCCGTATGCCCATATATCATGATTGCCGGTGAAGAAATGCACCTCAATCCCCATATCGGTAAGTTCCGACAGCTTTCCGAGAAAACGCGTGTATCCTTTCGGCACCACATACCTGTACTCATACCAAAAATCAAATATATCACCCAAAAGGTATACTGCGGCAGCCTTGTCCTTGATACTGTCGAGAAAACTCACAAGTCTGCGCTCATGCATCCGGCCGTGATCTATGGCCAACGAGCCGAGATGGGCGTCGGAAAGGAAATAAACGTTCTTCATATTCTTACACGGATAACATTGATATAAAACGGATCTCCTGCCACTGACATCATCGCGACAGGTTATCCACATATTATCAGTCGAAGCCAAGCTCGACACGTGCCTCCTCGGTCATCATGCTCTGATCCCATACAGGCTCAAACACGAGGTTTATATTGGCATTACGCACACCCTCGACCCCGTCTACTTTCTGACGTACGTCCTCAAGTATGAAATCTGCTGCCGGACATGAGGGAGCAGTGAATGTCATATCAACGTCCACATCACCGTCGTCTTTCAGATCTACCTTATATATCAGGCCGAGGTCGTAGATGTTCACCGGTATTTCCGGATCGTATACAGTTTTCAGAACATCCACTATCTTACCCTCGATACTTGCTTTTTCTTCCTGTGTCATATCTTTACTATATAATTTATGTGTTCTGCCATACAGCGTTTACATTGCAAAAATACATCATTTTTCCGAGAACACAAAACCGGCCGGAGTATTTTACCCGGTTCGGGCCAAGATAGATCTCAAGTCTGTGCGCTATGCTTCATACATAATGCCCATAAACGGCCGCAAACAAAGGGTTTTCAACATCTGTAACCCTTATTTTCAACATAAATGTCCGCCAGTAAATACTGTTTTACCTATCTTTGCATCCGTAAAAATCCAGAGTCTTAAAACAAATCAATTACATTTATATTGTAAAAGCATTACTTAATTATGAAATTAAACGTAAAACCCAAATGTGCAGTATTCCTAATCATCCATCTACTTTTATGTCTGCATTCATATGCAGGGGAAGTGAGTTATAAAGTGTCTGACATTACCGGAGGCATTATCTCGATATCCGCTTCAGACAACATGAACTGGATAATAAATCCCGACAGGACACAATATGAATGGGTCGGCAGCAAATACGCCTGGGGACTCGGATTCCTTTCCATAGATGGTGTGAAACACAGTTGGGACCATCCTTCGGGAAAAACAAGAAATACCCTTATATACCGTACGGGCAACATAAAGATAAATATAAAACGATATACCGACAACGGTGATCTGGTAGAAGAATATGAATTTATGAACATATCCGGCAAAACCGTCGCCTTATCAGACATCGGCATCTTCACACCATGGAACGACAACTATCCCGACGCCTCCACATGCATGACATCACGCTGCAATGCACACGTATGGGCAGGAGGCTCCGCCGCATGGGTGAAAGCCATGCGCATGAACGGACACGGGCCACATATTGGAATGATTGTCACAGAAGGCGCCATTGACAGCTACGAAATATTGGAACGTGACAAAAAGAAAGGCTTGTCAAACTTCCGCGGAATAATAACAATGAACGTACCCGACATGAAAATAGAATCGGGAAGAAAATACAAACTGAGCTGGAGAATATTCACTCACAACGGAGGAGATTTCGACGAGAAGGTGATAAATCGCGGGGGAGTAATAGTATCTGCACCAAAATATGTTTACGAGAAAGGAGAAACGGCCGAGATTACTTTCCGCTCTGCCAGAGAGACAAAAACGATAAGACAGAAAATCACCCGTATCGGTGAAATACGAATGACATATAAGTATTCCGAAGGCCGGCATACATGGGCAGACATTCTTGCCGTATCAGGAGAAGACAAACTTATTGAAAAACGGGCAGACTTTATCACAGCCCGACAGCAGATGGATAATCCTGCCGACCCGCGTCATGGCGCGTATATGGTTTACGACAACGAGGGAGACAGTATACTCTCCAACGACTTCGGACGTAGTGACCTCGATGAGGGACGCGAGCGTGTCGGCATGGGAATATTCCTTGCCGAATATTATAAAAAAAATCCGTCTGCCGCACTTCTTGAATCACTGAGCAGATACGCGGCATTTATACGCAAACTGCAGGACCACAACTATAAAACGACATCCAATGTAAGACGACAGACGAAAAACAGAGGATACAACTATGCCTGGGTGGCAGACTTCTGGTTCAGAATGTATGACATCACGGGAAATAAAGACTATGCGCGCAACGGATACGGCACAATGAAAGCCCTTTTCCGACAGTTCGGACACAATTTCTACTGCATAGACTATCCAGTGACAACCGGTCTGAAGGCTCTCGGAAAGGCCGGAATGACTGCCGAACGAGACACGCTGTTAAGCAATTTCCGTAAAGTGGGTAACGGATTTGTCTCACGCGGCCTCGACTTCCCGCACCATGAAGTAAACTACGAGCAAAGCATAATAGCCCCCGCAGTACAATTCCTGTGCGAGCTGTATCTCGAGACAAAAGAAAAGAAATACCTCAATGGAGCGGAACTGATGCTTCCGGCCCTTGAGGCCTTCGCCGGCGGACAACCGTCATTCCGAATGAACGGAATTGCCATACGGCACTGGGACGGATACTGGTTCGGCAAACGACAGACATGGGGAGACGTATACCCGCATTATTGGAGTACGATAACAGCCGGAGCATATCATTATTATGCCATTGCCACCGGCAAGACAAAATATCAGGAACTGGCCAAAAACATAGTACGTAACAACCTCTGTCTTTTCTTCGAAGACGGACGCGCGACATGCGCATTCGTGTATCCAAAAAGAGTGAACGGCGAAAAGACACACTTCGCAGACGCCTACGCCAACGACCAGGATTTTGCGTTGATGTTCTATCTGCTTGTAAACAATTAAAATACAAATTCATACAATGAGAAAACTATTCGTAACAGCCGTATTTGCCTTATCACTGGGGTGTAGCCTGCCCGCACATGCCCAGTATAAGGATGTGAAAGAAAAGAAAGAACAGCGCAACAGACCTCTTGCGAACTTTACGGGAAAACAAAAGACACTGTTTAACTTCGGATGGAAATTCCACCTTGTGACAGACAACGACAAGAAAACGGATTTTGCAGATCCTGCGTTTGATGACTCAGGATGGAGGACACTCGACCTTCCGCACGACTTCCAGTTTGAACAACCGTGGAACCGGAACACAGGAGGCGCACGGGGCTTCAAGCCCATGTGCCGGGGATGGTACAGGAAAACCTTCCGGCCGGATCCGGCATTGAACGGCATGAGAATAACGCTTGATATAGGGGGACTGATATATTTCGGTGATGTGTACATCAACGGACATAAGATTGCATCGACAGATTACGGTTATGTAGGATTCGAGGCAGACCTTACCCCATACCTCCGCTTCAACAACGACAATGTGATTGCCGTGTATGCGTCAACCGGCCCGAAAAAAGGCTCACGGTGGTACACAGGAGGAGGACTTTTCAGGGATGTATATCTGAAAGTATCAAATCCTACCCATATCGCACGACACGGGGTATTTATCACGACTCCGGAAATCAGCCGCGAAAGAGCTAAGGTATGCGTACAGGTGGAAGTAGACGGATGGCAGAAACAGAACGTAAGGATACAGACAAGACTGAAAGATGCCGACGGACACACGATAGGCACATCTGAAAGTGGCATGCCGAAGCATACACATCAGACATGTACGGAAGTGAAACTGCCGGAAATAGAAGTGACAGCTCCAAAACTATGGTCACCGGACACGCCTTACCTTTATAACGCAGAAGTGGTTGTCTATTCTAACGGAACTGCTGTCGACAGCCTGAACGAGACATTCGGCATACGCAAACTCGAATTTTCACCCGAATTCGGCTTCAGGCTCAACGGAGAAAAGATTTTCCTAAAGGGGAATTCCGGACACCATGACCTCGGGGCTCTCGGAGCGGCATGCTACGACAGAGGCATAGAAAGAATGATGCTCAAACTGAAAGAATTCGGATACAACACCATACGGTGCTCACACAATCCATACAGCGAGAGTTTCGCACGTATTGCCGACAGGGTGGGAATGATTATTGTAGACGAGCTTATAGACAAATGGAGCGACAACGACTACTGGGGCGGACGGCAACCGTTCACAAATATATGGCACAAGCTGATACCGGAATGGATAAAGCGCGACCGCAACCGCCCGAGCGTCATCCTGTGGAGCCTCGGAAACGAACTTCAGATACGTGAGGGCTGGACAGGATTCACCGGCATGAACGACTGGGGAGTGACCACATACAGGATTTTCGACCAGACAGTGAAAAGGTTTGACAACACCCGCCTCACCACAGTCGGCATGTTCCCCGCACGGGCAGGAGCGATAACAAGGAAAGACAAGGATTTCGAAGACTATCTCGTTCCACCGGAACTGAGCTGCGCAACGGAAATAGCTTCGCTAAACTATCAGTCCGACAAGTATGAGGCATACATGAAATATAAACCGGACATGATAATATTCCAAAGCGAGGCGGAAACATCAAAGATGCTCGAACCGTTCCACAACATGAACCATGAACGCAATGTGGGAATGGCATACTGGGGTTCTATCGAATACTGGGGAGAATCGAATTCCTGGCCAAAGAAAGGCTGGAACTACTCTTTCTTCGACCATACGGTGCACCCGTATCCGCAAGCCTATCTTATACGCTCCGCATTTAAGGCCGGTGAGCCGCTGGTGCGCATAGGAGTGATAGACAGCAAGGGAGGCGAAAGCGTGAACTGGAACGACGTGATTGTCGGACGCCCGTCGATACTCGACCATTGGAACTTTAAAGCCGGAAGCAAACAGAATATAGTGACTTATACAAACGCCCATTCCGTGGAACTTATTGTAAACGGGAAAAGCATCGGCACAAAAGAAAACAACGAGACTCGCAAGGACCAGAAAAACTCTATCCTCTGGTCAAACGTAAGCTACGGAAACGGTGGCTCCATAGAGGCAATAGCACGCGATGTTTCAGGAAAGATTGTGGCACGCCACAAAATGGAAACGGCAGGAAAGGCCGTGGCACTGCATATTGAACAAGAGTCAACGGAATGGAAAGCCGACGGCACAGACCTGCAGTATCTCAACGTCACGGCCGTGGACAAGAAAGGACGCAGGGCCATAGACTTCAACGAGCCGCTGACCGTAAGCGTGGACGGACAGGCCACGCTGCTCGCCATCGACAATGCCGACCACTATACCAATGATCTGTTCCTCAACGTAAGCACAAAACCTATGCGCTACGGACGCATGCAGGTGATTTTACGGAGCAAGACCGAGGGCGGCAACGTTACGCTTAAAGTGAAGGCAGGCAAGTTGAGCAAGACTTTCAAAACAAAAACAATGAAGCAATAGCTTTAAACATCCGTAATACGGAAAATAATTCGTATCTTTGCAAACCGTTACGCACGGTGCATGTCCTATGGATTACCTTGGTGACCATCGGCACGCACCGTGCGTTTTTTCCAAATACCATACCGCAATTACACCAGATGAAAACATTCAATAACATACAAGCAATAGTTTTTGATGCCGACGACACACTGTGGGACTGTCAGTCATATTTTGAAAAGGTCGAGAACAGGCTCTGCGACATGCTCAGTCCATGGGGAACACACGATGAGATATCATCGGCACTGTTCGCCACCGAGGCTGCAAACATGCCGGTGTTGGGTTACGGATGCAAGGCATTCACACTCTCTGTCATAGAATGTGCCATTAATATAAGCCATGGAGAAATAAAGGCAGAATCCATTGGAGAGCTTGCCGAAATGGGTAAAGCCCTGCAGAATCTACCGGGCACTCCGCTTGACGGTGTCATATCTACACTTGAAAAGCTGAAAGACAGCGGTGCGTACAGACTTGCGGTATTCACAAAAGGCGAACTGCTCGACCAGGAGAACAAGCTGCGCCGGTCGGGGCTGGAGGGATATTTCAGCCACGTGGAGATTGTGTCCGACAAAACCGAGCTATCCTATCGCAACCTGTGCCGCAATATGGACATCGCGCCGGAGGAAATGGTAATGGTGGGCAACTCGTTCAAAAGCGACATAGTACCGGCAATAACCGTCGGAGCCTATGCCATACATATACCGTTCCATGTGACATGGCAACTCGAACACACACAAGAGTTTGAGCACGAAAGACTTGCCAAGGTATCGCATTTTAAGGACATCATGAAAGTCATACCGGTGTAAGAGGCGGAGGAAAGGCAAAAACGGATAAATTCATTTTGTACTTCCACCTTATTTTAATAACTTTGCACCACGAATAAAAAGCATACACATACAACACATGGAAGAAAAGAACTTTAAGAGAACAACCGTCACCGCCGCGCTGCCATACGCAAACGGCGGTGTACACATAGGCCATCTTGCCGGAGTATACGTGCCGGCCGACATATACGTACGCTATCTGAGACTTAAGAAACAGGATGTGATATTCATCGGAGGTAGCGACGAGCACGGTGTGCCAATCACAATACGGGCAAAGAAAGAGGGCATCACACCGCAGGACGTGGTGGACCGATACCACTCTATGATAAAGAAAAGTTTTGAGGATTTCGGAATATCATTCGATGTCTACAGCCGTACAACATCCGAGACTCACAGCAAACTTGCATCAGACTTTTTCAAAAAGCTCTACGATGACGGCAAACTGATAGAAAAAGAAACAGAACAATACTACGATGAAGAGGCACATCAGTTTCTTGCTGACAGATATATAACCGGTGAATGCCCCCATTGCCACAACCCTAAAGCATACGGTGACCAATGTGAGAAGTGCGGAAGCGATCTTGACCCCACAGAGCTTATCAACCCGCAAAGCACCATCAGCGGCTCACAGCCTGTGTTGAAAAAGACAAAGAACTGGTATCTTCCGCTCAACGAATACCAGCAGTGGCTGAAAAAATGGATTCTTGACGGACACAAAGAATGGCGGCCTAACGTTTACGGACAATGCAAGAGTTGGCTCGACATGGATCTTCAGCCCAGAGCTATGACACGAGATCTCGATTGGGGAATACCCGTTCCAGTTGAAGACGCAGAAGGAAAGGTGCTGTACGTATGGTTCGATGCGCCCATCGGATATATATCAAACACAAAGGAACTGTTTCCTGACACATGGGAAAAATGGTGGAAAGACCCTGAAACACGCCTTATACACTTTATCGGAAAAGACAATATCGTGTTTCATTGTGTAGTCTTCCCCGTAATGCTGAAAGCACACGGCGGGTATATCCTACCGGAAAACGTGCCTGCCAACGAATTCCTGAACCTCGAAAACGACAAGATAAGCACATCACGCAATTGGGCCGTGTGGCTTCATGAGTATCTCGAAGAAATGCCGGGCAAGCAGGATGTGCTCAGATATGTGCTGACCGCCAACGCTCCGGAAACAAAAGACAACAACTTCACATGGAAGGATTTCCAGGAAAGAAACAACAATGAACTTGTGGCCGTTTACGGAAACTTTGTAAACCGTGCACTGCAACTGACAAAGAAATACTGGAACGGAGTGGTGCCGGAATGCGGTGAACTGACGGAAGTTGACAAAAACACACTCAACGAGTTTAAAGACGTGAAGAAAAACGTGGAAGACCTCCTCAACGTATTCAAGTTCCGCGATGCACAGAAAGAGGCCATGAACCTGGCACGTATCGGAAACCGCTATATCACAGAGTGTGAACCGTGGAAGGTCTGGAAGACAGACCCGAGACGTGTAGAGACTATTCTCTATATATCCCTGCAAATTGTAGCCAACCTTGCCATTGCATTTGAGCCGTTCCTGCCGTTCAGCAGCGCCCGCCTGCGCAAGATGATCAACATCAACGAATTCAACTGGCAAGACCTTGGCTCAACAAACCTCCTGGCTGCCGGCCATCAGTTGGGTGAACCGGAACTGCTGTTCGAAAAGCTTGAGGATGAGGTAATAAACAGGCAACTGCAGAAACTCGAAGACACTAAGAAAGCCAACGAGGCCGCAGCATACAAGGCCGACCCGATAAAAGACACGGTTGACTTCAGCGATTTTGAAAAACTCGACATACGTGTGGGACATATCAAAAACTGCGAGAAAGTGAAGAAAGCAAACAAGCTTCTTAAGTTCACAATAGACGATGGCACAGGCACAGACCGTACCATTGTAAGCGGAATAGCCAAATTCTATGAGCCGGAAGAACTTATCGGCAAGGATGTGTTGTTCATCGCCAATCTTGCACCACGCAAGCTCATGGGCATAGAAAGTCAGGGCATGATACTGTCAGCCGAGAACTTTGACGGCAATCTCAGCGTGACAACAATACTCAGGAATGTAAAGCCGGGAAGCAAAGTTTGCTAATCACAAACATTTCACCCACAAAACAATAACTACAACCGGCCATATTATGAAATGCCAATATTACGCATTATGGATAAAAAGTCGAATCGACCATTATTCAAAACCATATTTATAGGCATATCATAATATGGCCGGCTTTTTACAGCCTATGGATACACTTAAGGAAAAAACAGCAAAGGGTATGTTTTGGGGAGGTCTGAACAACGGTGTACAACAACTCATCGGACTGGTGTTCGGAATCATCCTCGGCAGGCTTCTGTCGCCAAAGGACTATGGAATGATGGCCATGATAAGCATATTCCCGCTAATCGCCTCGACACTGCAGAACAGCGGATTCACCTCCGCACTTGCCAACATGCGCAATCCTGGGCACAAGGAATACAACTCCGTTTTCTGGTTCAACATCATTATGGGACTGTCACTATATGCACTTCTGTGGATATGTGCCCCTGTCATTGCCGGATATTATCACAATCCCAAGCTTATTCCATTATGCCGGTACGCATTCCTATGCATTATAGCATCAAGCTTCGGCACGGCACAGACAGCCTATCTTTTCAAGAATCTTATGGTGAAGCAACAAGCCATCGCCGGTATGACCGCGATACTGTCATCAAGCATTATCGGAGTGACAATGGCGTGGCTGGACATGAGCTACTGGTCGCTCGCCACCCAGACAATAGTCTTTGTCGGTGTAAACACACTTATGACATGGCACTTATCTCCATGGCGCCCGACAATGAACATAGACTTCACCCCAATCAAAAGCATGTTTACATTCAGCAGCAAGATACTTGCAACAAACATACTGATACACGTAAACAACAACATACTTAACATACTGCTGGGACGCCACTTCTCCGCCACCGACACCGGCCATTACAACCAGGCATACCAATGGAACACCAAAGGCACGTTCCTCGTGCAGGGCATGGTGCAACAGGTGGCACAGCCGGTATTGGCAGGACTAAACAATGACTCCGGACGGCAACTGAACACGCTGCGCAAAATGATGCGGTTCACAGCCTTCATATCCTTTCCCCTGCTCTTCGGAATGGCATTGATATCATACGAATTGATTATCATTACGATAAAGGAACAATGGATTGCCAGCACGCAACTGCTGAAAATATTGTGCATAGGCGGTTCAACAATGCCTCTATGCACCCTTCTGTCAAACATGGTGATAAGCAAGGGGCGCTCCGACATTTATTTCCGCTGCACACTTGCCTTATGTATCACCCAGGTGGTACTGATGATGACAATATGGCCGTTGGGTATACGCAACATGGTGATTGCCTATGCCATGCTGAACATATTGTGGATGTTTGTGTGGCAATATATCACATACCGTCTTACAGGATATACCATTATGATGTTCCTACGCGACATCGTGCCGTTCGCACTTGCCGCTGCCACCGTAATGACAGCTACCCATTTCATTACTCTTGCCGTCCATAACAACGGAGCACTGCTTGCAATACGCATAATGACAGCTGCCGCAGGCTATTATGCCGTAATGAAAGTAGCAAAGGTAAAGATTCTTGATGAATGCATGGAATTCATCACCTCCAAAATCAAACGCAGCAAGCCTGACGGACATCACCAATAGCATCCGCCTTCTACCTTGTCACTCTTATCCGTACGATATTTCGTGGGACGAACCCAATAGGGATTATCCATCAGCTTTATATAAAAATCACTCGGCAGACCAAACTGTACAGCCTCTGAAGGATTCTCCCAACGCTTTCCTTTTATCCCGAACAACAACTGAAGCGAACCGCCTATATGAACGGCCTTACGGCCTGTACGGCACACATGGGCAGCCAAAGGAAAACCGTATGCCCCACACCCGAGAAGACAAATATCATAGTCAAGCTTGTCTATCTCAGACTTCATATAGTCAAGAGCCTCAAACCAGTTGTCAAAACGAATAGCGTCTCCTCCACCTATACTCTGCACCGCTTTAACAGTACGGAGTGTGAAGTCCGGTAAAACACGGCTGTCACTGAAAAGATTCCTGCGGTTGGCATACTGACTTTCTATAAGCTCTGCAAAAGGATGCACCACCACTACACGCTTGTTCTCAAGAACACGGCTCCACGGGACATTGGCGACAAACGGATCGAGAAAGCCGACAGGAACAAACTCCGGATCATCCATATAAGCGTACAACTTCGGCAAGTCATATATCTCACATGTAAGAACTCCACACAACGACATCATACGGGCATCATCAAGCATCATCTCCGAAAACCGGGAAAGGCTTTCATCATCAACAGGAAAGAAACCTGCCTGATTATACATACATGCTTTCTTTCCCTCACTCCACCACCAATCACCGGACTTACCGCGAATATAATCCAATAACGGAGGCATTCCCCTCTTTACATCAAGATAGTTCAGAACACAGCCCATCTCATTGGCTCCAAACCTTGCTATCATACACGGTCCGTCTGCAGACAGCATGTCATATATTAACCGGGAAACCTTATTACGATCCTTCTCCATAATAACAGGTGACGGCTTTTCATATCCTATAACCTTACCATACAATATACGCATGGCTTTAAATATCTTGAATACAAACATTCGAATTCTATTTCTTATCGTCATAAGTCTTTAAACATTATATTAAGAAACAACTACAAATTTACATAATAATATGACAAAATACATTATTAATACAATAATAATTGCATCATCCACAAAAATCATTTTGCCAAAACTGTCTTTTATATCCACCATGCAGTTGGCCTTGTCGAATTTATTCATTACTTTTGTATCTGATTTATATACATAGGCAATGAAAATTCTGGTTATCATCGTTTCATATAATTTCAAAAGGTGGCTTAATCCGTGTCTCGACAGTCTGAGAAAGACAACCATACCTGTATCTGCCGTTGTAATAGACAACGGCTCACAGGACGACACAGTGGAAATAATACGCAGAAACTATCCTGAAGTAAGAATAATACCCACAGGCAAGAATCTCGGATTCGGACGTGCCAACAATATTGGAATGAGAATTGCCTTAAAAGAAGGATTTGACTACGTTTTCCTTATGAATCAGGATGCTTGGGTTGAACCTGATACAATAGAGAAGCTGGCTAAGGAAATGGAGAAGCATCATGATTACGGAATTCTCTCCCCTACACATATTACCGGCAAAGGCGACTGTGAAGATGCAGGATTTGCCTTTTATGCAAAAGACGGGAAGGCAAACGGCACAATAACCGATGTACAGTTTGTGAACGCGGCTTTCTGGATGATTCCCGTGGAAGTGCTGCGCACGACAGGAGGATTCTCCCCATTATTCTATCACTATGGAGAAGACATCGACTTTGCCAACCGCGTAATATACCGGCACTTGAGAATCGGATTCATGCACTCTGCAATAGCTTACCATGACCGTGAATACAGACAGATCACACACCGGCAATTTATGCACTCGGAATATGTCTATCTCCTATCCCAATATGCCAATATAAACCTGAGCATCGGGAAAGCTTTCGGTTACAGCGTGCTTGCAGGAATAAAAAAAGCCGTTAAAAGTGTTATGCACGGAAGAACGGGAGAAGCATCAGAATACATGAATATTGTATTCAGGTTATGTGCAGATACGCCAAAGGTCATAACCACGAGAATAAACAACACAAAACAAAAACCAAACTATATATGACAATGGACAGTTTATCTCCGATATTGCTATTCGTATACAACAGACCGCTCCACACACAACAGGCCGTGGAGGCGCTGAAGAACAATGACATTGCAAAACAAACGGAACTGTTTATCTACTCCGATGCTGCAAAAAATGAAACCGACTACGATAATGTTGCAAAGGTAAGGGAATATATCCGCAACATCACCGGATTCGCCAATATCACAATCACTGAAAGATGCGAGAACTACGGACTCGCACGGAATATAATCGACGGAGTGACTGAAATAATAAACAGATATGGAAAAGTTATTGTGCTGGAAGATGACCTCATTGTGGCACCATATTTCCTGCAATTTATGAACGATGCTCTTGACACATATAAAGACGAGCCTAAAATCGGACACATACAGGCATACGATTTCACCAACGACCCCGCACTGCCCGACACATTCCTGATAAAATTCACAGGAAGCTGGGGATGGGGAACATGGTCAAGAGCATGGAAACATTTCAATCCCGACGGGAAAGCCCTCCTAAAAGAACTTGAAGAAAGAAAACTCACACATACATTCGATTTCAACGGCAACTATAAATTCACACGAATGCTGAGAAGACAGACCGAAGGCAGGAACAATTCATGGGCCATAAGATGGAACGCATCACTGTTTCTTGCCGGCATACTGTCGTTAAACACCGGCAAATCACTCGTACAAAACAACGGATTTGACGGAAGCGGAACAAACTGCGGAGGAGGCGGATTATACCAGTCAAATCTATACACAGACCGGCTTGATGTGGTAAAGATAACAGATATAAGGGAAAACGCAACTGCAAGACAAGCCTTCACAAAATACTACAGACGAACAAACTCATTCATGGCCAAAGCCATAAGACGCATAAAACGAACACTGAAAGGCGACTTCGGAGCATAAATATAACAAAGCATATCATGCCGACAAATCCTACCGGCATGATATGCCTTCCTGAATCACCTGAGCATATATGATGTGATAAGAGTTCCATTATAGATCCAAAGATACAACGTGACAACCAGCAACAGTCCGCGAAGCCATGCCACATTACTTTGTGAGGTATATTTAAACAGGAATCCTATGGCAACAGGAATTATAAAAATCCAATGCCCGCTCATTATATAAACCTCCATTATACCAAAGCCTATTACCATGTTGACAAGCATGTCAAATCCAAACCAGGAAAGACACATCCGGAAAAAACCGCTACGCCATCCGCACCATATCCCAAGAACGAACAGCAACACAATAAAAGCCTCAACAACATAGCTCCACCACCACTTATAGGAAACATAGACAGGACGTGTGCGGTTTGTATCCTCAAGAAGATGGCCCTGATGAAGCTGTATCGACTCTCCGAAAAGATTTTCTGCCACAGCCTTCCATCGTGATGTAGACATATCCGTCCATGCAAACAGCTTGCTGTCAGCTATCGGCTCGCCCATATGCTCTTTCACCCATTTGTGTTCTTTCTTAAGTTTCTCTGCAAAAACACTGTCTTTCTTTATCTTTGCATTAAGACGCGCAGCATTAAGACGGTCTGTCGGAATCTCTACCTGATAATGCACCGCAAGATATATTCCTCCCAAAACGGCAGTGGGTATGACTACAGATGCAATAAGGCTGCGGAAACTGAAAAAACGCTTCCCATTAGAAAATACACCGGCCAAAAGTATCTTCACACCATTGGTAAGAGTGATACCGGAAGAGACAAGATAAACGAGCCCGAGAAAGACACTGCCTATCGTCGTCCCATTCTTCATCGCACGTCCTACAACATACATGGTAAAAGTCAGAAGAAACATAGACATACAGAAATGATCCGGCACCATCACCGTCAGCATCACATGGCCGAAAGAAAAGAAAAAAGCTGTAAGAAGAAGCGAATCATTGCGCTTCAATTCTATAATCTCCCGTAAAACACGATAGATGAAGATAAATGAATAAAAAGCGCAGAATACGAGAATACCACCCATTATATAAACCGCCATGTTAAAACTGGTATACTCCATCTGCCAGCTGTTGAAGAGATAAGCGGGATACAGAAGCACGGCAAGCAACGGATGACGGTAAAGAGAATAGTAAAGCCCCCAACGTGAAAGTATCATGTAAGTGAACATATCATATCCCGAGACAAGAAACCTCTTGCTGAATACGCTCCAAAATCCGATATTTCCACCCAACGTGAAGCGTTCATGGTATTTCATTATCATGAGTGCATTCAAAGCCACAAACAGGATTCCCGCTACCAATGCTGGTATACGCTCCTCACGACGGATGCCGAAAATACTTACCAGTTGCTTAAAAATTTTCATATTCCATTTATCAGATAAACAAAACATATACAATTGTAAAAGCCCACCGAATTTCACAATCCGACGGGCTTCAAATAATGTTATTTAAAAATCAAAACCTTTATTCTTCTATTACAGTCCATACACTATTAAAGTTTCGGACCTGCAGCAACAAGAGCCTTACCTGCCTCATTGCCTTCATATTTAGCAAAGTTCTTGATAAAACGTGCGGCAAGATCCTTTGCTTTCTCTTCCCACTGAGCAGCGTCAGTATATGTGTCACGCGGGTCGAGGATGTTGGTGTCTACTCCAGGAAGTTCGGTAGGAACAGTGAAGTCGAACATAGGTATCTGCTTTGTAGGAGCCTTGTCTATGTCGCCACCGAGAATAGCATCGATTATACCACGTGTGTCACGGATGGATATACGCTTACCTGTACCGTTCCAGCCTGTATTCACGAGATATGCCTTTGCACCGTTCTTCTCCATCTTCTTCACAAGTTCCTCAGCATACTTTGTCGGATGAAGTTCGAGGAATGCCTGGCCGAAACAAGCCGAGAATGTAGGAGTAGGCTCTGTAATACCACGTTCTGTACCTGCCAATTTTGCTGTAAAACCAGACAAGAAGTAATATTTTGTCTGCTCAGGAGTAAGGATAGATACCGGAGGCAGAACACCGAATGCGTCCGCAGACAGGAAAATCACCTGCTTTGCTGCAGGAGCTGATGAACCCGGCTGTATGTTGTTGATGTGATTGATTGGATAAGAAACACGCGTGTTCTCCGTAGTACTCTTATCTGCAAAGTCAATCTTACCGTCCTCAGCCACTGTAACATTCTCGAGAAGAGCGTCACGTCTGATAGCATTGTAGATATCAGGCTCACTTTCCTTGTCAAGGTTGATAACCTTTGCATAGCAACCGCCCTCGAAATTAAACACACCGTTATCGTCCCATCCGTGCTCATCATCACCGATAAGGCGACGCTTCGGATCTGTAGACAATGTTGTCTTACCTGTACCTGAGAGTCCGAAGAATATTGCAGTGTTCTCACCGTTCATATCGCAGTTTGCAGAGCAGTGCATAGAAGCGATTCCCTTAAGCGGAAGGAAATAGTTCATCATTGAGAACATACCCTTCTTCATCTCACCGCCATACCAAGTGTTGATGATTACCTGCTCCTTGCTTGTTACGTTGAATACAACAGCTGTCTCTGAGTTCAGACCCAGCTCCTTGTAGTTTTCAACCTTAGCTTTTGAAGCATTGTAAACGATAAAATCTGGCTCCTGCTCGAGGTCAGCCTCATCCTGTGGACGGATAAACATATTTGTTACGAAGTGAGCCTGCCATGCCACCTCAACAATGAAACGCACTTTCATACGTGTATCCTTGTTGGCACCGCAGAAACCATCCACTACATAAAGCTTCTTATTAGACAGTTCTTTCTTTGCGATTTCCTTAACAGCATCCCAGCACTCTTTTGTTGCAGGGTGGTTGTCGTTCTTATATTCATCAGAAGTCCACCATACTGTACCGTGAGAGTTTTCATCGTCAACGATAAACTTATCCTTAGGAGAACGGCCTGTATAAACACCGGTCATCACGTTTACAGCGCCAAGCTCTGTCTCCTGACCTTTGTCAAAACCTGTGAGGCCTTCTTTTGTCTCCTCAGCGAACAACTCCTCATAAGAAGGATTGTACAGAACCTCGGTAGTACCGGTGATTCCATACTTCTCTAAAACTGACTTATCAAACTTTGCCATTTTTAATTTAAATGTATTTAGTTGTGAATATTATTCTGAAAATAGTTATCAACTGATTATAATCTTATCAATCGGGTGCAAAGTTAGTAAAAAAATAAATTTCGGGCAAAGATTTTATATCTTGAAATATCTGGTTATAAACCTTTTTAGGTTAAAGTATTAAAAAATCTAACATGCAACAATAGTTTTGCAACTCTCACTTTGCAAAAACAGGGATTTTCATTATTTTTGCACGGTTTTACGTTTACAGACCAATAATAATCAATATTTTACACTTATAAACACTGTATATGCAGATTAACATTTTCAATAAAACAAATTCCGTCTTAAACAGATACCTTGCAGAAATACGCGACAAGGACTATCAGAAGAACCGCCTGCTGTTCCGCAACAACATTATGAGAATCGGTGAGATAGAAGCTTACGAAATCAGCAAGACTTTCAGATATGCAAAGCAAGATGTGGAAACCCCTCTCGGAACCGCTACAGAAAACCTTCCGACAGACAATGTAGTGATTGCAACAGTGTTGCGCGCCGGCCTTCCGTTCCACACAGGATTCCTCAACATTTTCGACCATGCCGACAACGCTTTCGTAAGCGCATACAGAACATATACAAACGAAGAACATACCGAAGTCGGCATTCATGTCGAATACCTTGCCGCTCCGTCTGTTGAGGATAAAACCCTTATCATTGCAGATCCAATGCTTGCCACCGGAGGCTCTATGGAACTCGGATACAAAGCTTTCATACAGAAAGGGACACCAAGACACATACATATTGCCTGTGTGATAGCCACACCGGAAGGAATAGAACACATCAAACACACATTCCCCGACAACACGACAATATGGTGCGGAGCTGTTGACCCGAAAATGAACAGTCACAAGTATATCGTACCAGGATTCGGAGATGCCGGTGATCTATGCTACGGAGAAAAGATATAAAGTCGGATACCAATCGTAGCCGATTTAAAAATCATACTTACAACTGCCACATGAATCACTGCAAATAATAAAGCATGCCTTAAAAGTCTATGCCGACAAAAACACAGACAGGAGGATGCCTTCAATAAAAAGAGAAAACATCCTCCTGTTTAATGTCAGTCGCCAACTCTGTGTTGCCATTCCCGTCTGACTGAACCGGCTAATATTTAAACGAACTGCCGCCAAGGAATTCACGCAACAGGGATGTCGGAGGAACAGAACGGTATGGTATAGGCTTTATATACCTAAGGAATTTCAAAAGACGATATGCCTCACTATACTCCGGAGCGTTTTCCGGGACAAGTTCAAGCAAAGGCTCTGCCTGTGTCTTTATGACAGCAAGTTCAAACAGCATGGCTGTATTAAACATAACATCCGCATTTTCCTGATACGGGAATATCCATTTATTCTCTCCCGCCCTTACTGAAGGCCAGCGGCGGATTGTCTCCCGGGCACTAACACCGCGATATTTATAATCACGTATGATACGCCTCAAAAGACGGTTATCCGTTGTAGGCACATAATTATGAGTGTCAAGCAATATTGTGGTAAGGGCAGAGGCATAAACCTTAAACTTATGTTCCTCGGGAATCTGCGCTGTAAGTTCAGGATTAAGAGCATGAATGCCTTCCACCACAAGCACCTCGTTGCCCTTAAGACGCAGTTTTCTTCCACTCCTCTCACTCTTGCCTGTCTGAAAATTATATTTCGGCAACTCAACCTCCTCACCGGCGAACAACGCATTCATCTGCCTGTTAAGCAATGGTATGTCAAGCGAATAAAGGCTTTCAAAATCGTAGTCTCCCGTCTCATCACGTGGTGTTTTATCACGATCAACGAAATAATCGTCCAACGATATGGGTATCGGCCTGATACCGTTTGTAAGCAACTGTATTGACAGACGTTTGCAGGCTGTGGTCTTTCCACTTGACGACGGACCAGCAATAAGCACCATCTTCACACCCTTTCGTGAGGCAATATCATCGGCAATCCTTGATATTTTCTTTTCCTGAAGTGCCTCCGACAAATTTATCAGTTCGGTTGTATGTCCCTTTGCCACAGCTTCATTCAAATCACCTATGGTTCTTAAGCCAAGCAGCTCCTGCCAAAGATGGTGCTCCTTAAATATCTCAAACATCTTATCCTGACGGACAAGGTCTCCGAGAACAGAAGGATTATCCTGAGACGGAATCCTTAAAAGCAGGCCGTCATAATACTTTTCAAGTCCGAAAAGATGAAGTCCCGATGTACGTGGAAGCAAAGTTCCGTAATAGTAATCACAATAGCCGTCTATATCATAATAAACGGTATATAGCGCACCTATGCTATGGAGAAGTTTTACCTTTGACTCTTCTCCCCTTTCTCCAAATACCCTGATTGCCTCTTCCGTAGTAACCTCATGCCTTTGTATGGGAATATCAGCATCTATTATTTCCTGCATTCTGCGACGTATACGGTCGGCATCGTCCATAGTAACAGCTCTGCCAAACTGCAAATCACAATAATAACCGTTACTCACAGGAATGTCGATAACAACCTTTGCTTCCGGATAAATATCACTCACAGCCTTGCAAAGCACAAAGAAAAGACTACGTGAATAAATACGCGAGCCTGAGGAATAATGCAAATCTATGAATTCAACATCCTTATTATGATACAGCCTATAACATAATCCTTCAACTTTATTGTTGACTTTTGCGGCCACAGGCCCGAACTTCATATTAAGATTAATTTTATCATAGACGTCAGAAAGTGTACTTCCTATGCAAATATTTATTGTTTTTTTATTATTTTTGCAACGGATTTGTAACATTTGCTCCATAAGCTTTGGGTTTTAAAGTTTAATGTCAGTAAAGATAATCCTAAAAAATGAGATTACAACGGTCTTTACACCAATTTTTATAATAAAATATGTCTATTTGGATTATTTTTAAAATTATAGGCTCACTTGCATTGCTGATTTATGGAATGAAAGTAATGAGCGAGGCCTTACAAAAGATGGCTGGCTCTCAGCTCCGCCATGTGCTCGGCACAATGACCAAGAACCGCTTCACCGGCCTGCTTACAGGTATGTTCGTAACAACTTCCGTACAGTCGTCAACAGCCACGACAGTAATGACCGTATCATTTGTCAACGCAGGACTACTGACTCTGTCACAAGCAATATCGGTCATAATGGGAGCCAACATCGGAACGACATTCACGGCATGGATAATGAGCCTAGGCTTCTCTTTTAATTTCACAAATATAGTTTTTCCAGTCTTCTTCATAGCAATCATTCTGATTTACAGACGACGTTATCGCTATGTGGGAGACTTTCTTTTTGGAGTTGCTTTCATGTTTTTTGCTCTGGCGACACTCAGCAATACCGGAAAGGAAATGGATCTGGCACACAACCAGTCTGTAGTTGAATTCTTCAGCTCTTTCGATGTAACAAGTTACTTCACAATAATCGCATTTCTGATAATAGGTACGGTACTAACGTTCTGCATGCAGTCGTCTGCGGCCCTCATGGCCATAACAATGGTGTTATGCTCAAGCGGAGTACTCCCTATATACATGGGTATAGCCCTCGTCCTCGGTGAGAATATCGGAACGACAATCACCTCAAACCTTGCCGCCATGACAGCAAACGTGCAGGCACGCCGTGCCGCATTCGCCCACCTGGTATTCAATGTATTCGGTGTCATCTGGGTTCTATGCTGCTTCTATCCGTTTGTAAACATGGCATGCAACCTCGTAGGATACAATCCGCAGGAACCGTCTACGCTCGACGCAGCAAAACTGTCGGTAGTTCTTGCTGCTTTCCATACATCATTCAATGTGTGCAACACATTTATATTAATATGGTTTATACCTCAGATAAAGAACTTCTGCTGCAAAATCATCAAGCCTAAGGCAAAAGACGAGGAAGAAGACTTCCGCCTGCACTATATCGGAGGCCAGTCAATTATGAAAACACCTGAGCTCTCTGTTCTTGAAGCTCAAAAAGAAATACAGTCTTTTGCAGAACGCATACAGCGTATGTTCGGATTCGTAAGACAACTGCTCGGAATAAGCAACGATGCGGAATTCAACAAGCTGTTTACACGCATTGAAAAATATGAAAGCATTTCCGACAACATGGAAATAGAAATTGCAAAATATCTCGACGGAGTAAGCGATGCCCACCTCAGTGATGATACAAAAGCCAAGATACGGGCCATGTTGCGGGAAATTTCTGAATTGGAAAGCATAGGAGACAGCTGCTATAATATCGCACGCTCAATAAATAGGAAAAAGAAAGGGAAAGAAGACTTCACCGACAAACAATACGAGCACCTCCACCAGATGTTCGAACTCACCGAAGACAGCCTCACCCAAATGAATGTACTTCTTCTCGGAAGAAAAGACAACTTTGACATAAACAGGTCATTCAATATTGAAAACGAAATAAACAACTTCCGAAACCAGCTGAGAAGCCAGAATATAAACGACGTAAACAACCACGAGTATACTTATGGCATCGGCACAATGTATATGGATATAATAAGCGAATGCGAAAGACTTGGCGACTATGTCGTAAACGTGGTTGAAGCACGCATGGGAACAAGAAAGAAATGAAAGGCTATGGTCTATAACAAAAAAGCACGACACTCATACAAAAGATATTTTAACATCTTTAATTTGGCAATATTGATTATTATGCCTAACTTTGCAAACAGATAACAAAGACATAATAACAACAGGATAAGGATTCCGACATGAAAGAAATGTCGGAATCCTATTCTTTTTGTCTTTGGCAAATAATAATAGAATTTAATCGTTTAACTAATAAAAACAAACAACATTATGGCTTATATGTCAAAAGAAGGCTACGATAATATGATAGCCGAGTTAAAACGCCTTGAAAGCGTTGAGCGTCCTAAGGCATCTGCCGCTATAGCTGAAGCCCGCGACAAGGGCGATCTGAGTGAAAATTCTGAATACGATGCGGCCAAAGAAGCACAGGCACATCTCGAAAATAAAATCAATCAGCTCAAAATGGCAATAGCCGAGGCAAAGATTATAGACACATCACGCCTCAGCACAGATACGGTTCAGATTCTTACGAAAGTGGAAATGACAAACCTTGCTAATAAGGCAAGGATGACATATACCATTGTAAGTGAGAATGAAGCCAATCTTCGCGAAGGAAAGATTTCAATAAAGACCCCTATCGCGCAAGGTTTGCTTGGCAAGAAAATAGGAGACGAAGCCGAAATAACGATTCCAAACGGAACCATCAGGCTGAGAATAGAAAACATTTCCATCACATAATAGTTAATACTCTATCGGATAATTTTCAAATAACAACAACCTATTACTGTAGCATAAAAAACATCATTACACTATGGCCGGAATTTTCACAAAGATAGCAAACGGGGAAATACCAAGCTACAAATGTGCGGAGAACGACAAGTTTTATGCCTTTCTTGATATCAACCCATTGGTAAAAGGACATACATTGGTAATACCAAGACGCGAAGAAGACTATATCTTCGACCTTACCGATGAGGAACTGGCAGAAATGACGGTATTTGCAAAGAAAGTTGCACAAGCGATAAAAAAAGCCTACCCATGTATAAAAGTCGGCATGGCCGTATTAGGACTCGAAGTACCGCATGCACACATACACCTCATTCCCATGCAAAACGAGAAAGACATGATTTTCTCAAATCCGAAACTCAAATTGACCGATGAGGAGTTTAAGGAAATATCAGACAGAATATACGCAGAGTTCTCAAAATAGAATCTCCATTAATCATCGAAGCGGCAAAGACAGCATTGCTGCGAAAGGAGCTATATGAAAATACAATAAACGGGATGTATAAGAACTTTATACATCCCGTTTATTAATTATATTATTTTTCTATATAAACTCATCACCGAACTTTATGCCTATTTCATTGACATATTTCCGAATCAAAGATGACGTATCTCCTCTTTTACATATAAACAGCACATTGTCCTGCTCAACAACGATATACCCGTCAAGTCCGTTAATGACAGCAAGCTTTCCTTTTGACACCTTTATCACATTGTTATGACTGTCGTCAAGTATGACCTTAGAATCAACGACAACATTATCATCCGTACCCTTACTCATACACTCATATATGGAATGCCATGTACCAAGATCGGCCCATCCGAAATCACATGTCATGACACATATATCACAACATCTTTCAAGCACGCCATAATCTACTGACAAATTGGGAAATGACGAATAGTTATTCCTTGCAAAGGTTTCTTTCTCTGACGGAGTACCTTCTTTCCTTTCTTCTTCATATCTATTGTGCATTTCCGGAAACATTTTTGGAAAACTGTTGCTAAAACATTTTGCCGAACCTAAGAACAATCCTGTGTTCCAATAAAACTCACCGCTGTCCATAAACATCTGGGCAAACTCACGCTCCGGCTTTTCCGTAAACGACTTTACAGAAAACACTCCTGAAGTATCCATATTGTCACCAATCTGGATATAGCCGTATCCTGGTTCCGGACGCGTTGGCTTAACGGCCATAACCAGTAGTTTCTCGTTCTTTGAAACGAAATCAAAAGCCTTACGCACATTCTCGGCATAGGCGTCCTCATTCAACACGAACTGGTCGGAAGGTGTAACTATTATATTTGCATCACTGTTACGCTTTTGTATCATAAAAGTCGCAAGTGTCACGCTCGGTGCAGTGTTTCTACCAACTTCCTCTATAATAAAATTACTTTCATAAACTTCGGGAAGTTGTTCATGTGTCATATCCGCATATTCGGCATTGGTACATACAATTATATTATCTTTTGGCAACAGTTTTGCAATACGGTCGAATGTCAGCTGCAACTGCGTACGCCCGCATCCGAAGAAATCAATAAATTGCTTCGGACGCCTGTCTCTGCTGTAAGGCCATAAACGACGACCTTTTCCGCCTGCAAGAATAACACAATAATTATTACTCATAGTTTTCATATAAACAACAGATTTAAATTCCGCTTCGAATTTACGAATATTCCTCGAACTGCACAAAGAATTTAAGTTTTTTATCAAATTATTTGTTTATTCAAAAAAAACTAACTATCTTTGCAACCGCAAAAGCCCAGATGGCGGAATCGGTAGACGCGCTGGTCTCAAACACCAGTGGAGCAATCCGTCCCGGTTCGACCCCGGGTCTGGGTACGAATAAAATCGGCTAAGTGATCAAAGAAATACTTAGCCGATTTTATTTTACCTCCATTTCCCATACAATTTTCGTAAAATGGCTCACACGATAAATATAACAGGATGAATATTACCATTATTTCCGACTCTAATATAATCGAGGCACGATGATATAGGTATTTTGAGCCCATTTTAATGGTATATTTTGCCATTGGAACATCAAAAATCTTGCAAGAATCATCTGCAATACAGAAAATTGTAGTAACTTTGTCATCAGTGAGCATAGAGATTATTATTCATAAAAGAAAAACGATATGGAACAAAAATTCTGTCAGAGCTGTGGTATGCCACTGACTGACGACATCAAGGGAACAAACGCTGACAACAGCAGCAATGAGGATTACTGCATCTATTGCTACAAGAACGGCATGTTCACGCAGGACATGACTATGGAACAGATGATTGATCACTGTGCCCAATTTACCGATGAGATAAACAAATCATCGGGACAAAACATGACCGTGGAACAGGCTAAAGAAATGATGCGACAATACTATCCCAATCTCAAACGCTGGAAAAAATAAACTCTTAAAGGAATTTCACTAAAACTCTTACGATACTTTTATATAATATCGAACTTTGTAAAGCCTAAAGTAGGCTTGATTTCAGAAATATTGCATATCTTTACCATATCTTAGTACCAGAATCCCTCGTTTTGGCTGACAAACCTTAATTTATGAGGAATATCTAAATACACAAAGCAGCCAGCTAATTCGTAATACAGTATGAATTAGCTGGCTGCTTTGTAATTGTCTATAGAATATCACTAATGGAATATCGCTATACCAATAACAGCTGTATTAGCGAAACTATAATCCCAAAATGAACAGGAAGAAATATTTATTACAAATCATCCATGCTTGCGATCTTACTGCATCAGTATTTATCTTATCAAAATAACGGAGTATTACGAAACAACTCATTACACTTTAATTGCCTATTGACAATTCGATATTACCTTGTGAAGTACTATAAACCGTATACCATTTACATCTATCCATCCTTAATGCATGCAATTTATCACTGTCTGTTTTTAGAGAGACATAACCTTGGAACTTCTCTACACATTCAAACGGTTCACCATACTTTTCTGTCTGCATCGTTTTCAAACAGGTATAATTGTTTTCAAGCGAAGCCAATTTATCCATTTCTGGAAATATTACTCCAATAGTATTAACCTTATTAGTTGACTTTAGAGTAGAAACCAACACTGTACACCCTTTAAAACCTGCAAAATCCCCTCGAAGTAATGCAATCCCATCTTCTGTATCAACATGGGGAAAACCAGCTTGTTTCATCTTCGCAACATATTCACTCAATGTCCCGTCAATTGGAACGCCTTTAAATCTCAAATGCTCCGAGGTTTCTTGCGCAAATACCCACAAATGCAAGACACAGCAAAAATAATAACTTTTCATAATTCAATTTGTATTAGAATGATTTTAATATATTGAGATTACTTATTTATCGGCAAAACAGCACGTCTTTCTTCATCAAATGACCATTAAACTTGCCACATTTTTCCATCTACTTGGTCAAAATTATAAATGTTTTGTGTCGGATAAAGCTCAAAACGTCCATTTATTCTTTTTTGACCGTTTATAAGCGTATTAAGATTTAAATCATATTCCAAACGTCCTTTATCCTCATCCACACTATACTGTACTTGCCATATTTGTCCTGTTTGTGTGTCAAGTTTAAGGAAAGTCCAAATATTTTGTGTTGAAAACAATTTGAACCGTACTGCAATACGCCTGTACAAATTGTACATCTTCTTTTGTAACTGATTTTTGTGCATCATTTTTGCACCCTACGAACATAAAGGAAGGAAGGAGTAGGAATAGTAACACAATTCTTCTCATAGTTTTTTATCTAAATTTCTCCTCCAGCTACCACAATGAATTAATTATATTACAAAGCGTGGAACTGACTATGCTACGTCTTAATTTTGAAGGTCGTAGGAAACCCGAATGTACAGATGTAGTAATAGCAGCCCACGCTATAGCGTGAGAACCACTATGCCACCCTTGTACATTCTTTTGAAAATTTCCTACGTTCTCAAAATTACAAGATAAGCATAACGCTTCTTTCTTTTCTAATATGTCTTGGAAAGAGCGAACTCAATCCAACTGCAAAGATAAGAAAATTCATTGAAAACCAACAAATCATACTTAAATTCCAGCGACAATCCTGATATTTTCTTTTCCTTTTAAATTGTAAATCACTTATGTTCCTGTATCCCTAAAACATTATCATATTTGCATAAAAAACACAGCATACCCCAAACATCTGATTGCAAAAGTTTCAATTTTTGCCATCAATTTATTACATTCTTTTACTTTATTCAAGAAAAACGTCAACAAATTTAATCATAAAGCAACAGACTTTTAGAAAAATGTCGTATATTTGCAAATGAATCGACAACGGTCGGTTCACAATATATAAAGACAAGAAACGTTATACATGATCTTGTAGTTGCAGAAAATATAAAAAGAAACAATCGGACAAAGATTGGTATAATCGGCTCACGTTTTCTTTCACCGTTTATCATCCCTCAGAGCCAAGGGATAAATTATTGCGTATGAAGAAATTAATCTTTATGACTCTTTTGGGATTGATAACGTGTTCCACATGGGCTTCTTCAAAGTTCAAATCATTGAACAACTTCAAAAACAAGACAACAGTCATTGTAGAAGTAAACTCTGTAAACTCCAAACATATTCTTGAGGATGTGGTTTTCCATAACAATGGTACGGCCTACAAGTGCAAGGAACTGAAAACCACACATACCGGCAGGACCCTTACAATCTCCGCCGGATTCAAGAAATTCAAGACATTTAATAATTGCTATTTGACGTTCATGCTCAATGGTAAATTACAAAAAGTTCAGGTAATATCCGACACCCATTGCAACAATACCCATTGCAACAAGCAACAATGTTGCAGACATTGAACAACTCTATAATCATCAACAACGGCTGTTTCCGCCTCGTGCATGGATACAGCCGTTGTTGATGATTATGACATTTTACAAAGGCTTGTCATTAAAAAGTCAACAAGCTGAGAAGAAATGAAATCAAGAAACCGGCACCCTTTCGTATATTTCGTTAACTTTCCTATAAATAAAAATCATTTCTTTATCCCGCTGGTATGGGAATCTCAGGATTTTCATGTAAATTTGCACCGTATTTTGCAAAACGACCAAAATATCAGAGATTTGTTTAACAAACGACAATTCCGATGAAATATAAAAGCCTTACAGCCGCTATCACGTATGTATTTTGCCTGTGCGGCCTGAATGCGCAGACAAACGTATCTGTTGCAAAATATCATGGCAACTGCAAGGCTGCCGTAAGCTATACCTTTGACGACGGTCTTCTCGAGCATTACACAAAAGTTTTTCCTGAATTTAAAAAGCGGAACATAAAAGGTTCTTTCTGTATCATAGGAAGCAAAGTCGGACATGACATGAAAGGCACTCCTTGCATGAACTGGGAACAGCTGCGTGAAATGGCAGATGACGGACAGGAAATCACAAACCACGGATGGGCACACCGCAACGTTACCAACCTCACCGCTGATGAGCTACGCTATGAGGTACAACATAACGATACTGCTATATATAATAATGTAGGGGTGTTTCCACGCACATATTTCTATCCTGGAAACAGAAAAACAGACACAGCCGTGGAATTCTGTTCCCAAGACCGGACAGGAACACGCACTTTTCAAATCAGCATCGGCTCAAAACGTGATACAGAATGGCTGAAGAAATGGATTGATGGCATAATATCGCACGGAGAATGGGGCATTGGCATGACCCACGGCATCACAACAGGCTATGACGCGTTTACAGACCCCAGTATATTATGGAACCATATAGACTATGCATGCAGCAGACGCGACAGCCTTTGGATTGCGCCATTACACGATGTTTCCGCATATATACAGGAACGTGACAATATAAAACTAAAAGTCAGAACAAAAGGGAACATTACAGAAATAGCAATGCAAACGGGTCTTGACCCGAAAATCTTTAATGTTCCTTTGACCATGACTGTATGCGGCAACAGCAATGAAGACACGCCCGGAAACATTGTCGCGAGCCAGGACGGTGTCAAACTGAACATATATAGGAAAGAAAGGGATTTAATGTTTGATTTCAACCCTAATGGAGGAAAGATAACAATCATACACCAATATAACCTCAAATAACAACAATAAGACGTATCGAAATGAAGAAGATTCTTTTTAGCTGCTTCATGTCTCTCACATTTTCCGGTGTCCTTGCCGGTGTGCAGACAGTGAAATCACCCGACGGAAAACTTGCCGTGACTGTTGAAGACAATGACGGACGCGCCTTTTATTCCATAGTCTACGATGGGAAACAAATGATGGAACGCTCGGCATTAGGCCTTAAGACCAATATCGGTGACTTCAGCAACGGTCTTTCCATGAAAGACTTTAATGAAAAGCGTATCGACAAAACCTACAGCATGCGCACCACGAAGACCTCTTACGTGCATTACGTTGCCAACCAGATAAACATAAACTATGAGAATTCAGACAGGCAGAAGATGACAGTCACCTTCAATGTTTCCGACAACGATGTGGCATTCCGCTATTCATTTCCGCAACAGGGCGAGACAGCCACAATGGTTGTCAACGAGGAAATGACATCTTTCCGTCTGCCGCAGAACACAACCACTTTCATCTGCCCGCAATCAGATGCCATGGTGGGTTGGAAACGCACAAAACCGAGCTACGAGGAAGAGTATAAGCCGGATGCGGCTATGACGGAAAAATCAAGATATGGCGAGGGATACACCTTTCCGTGCCTTTTCCATGTGGGCAACGATGGTTGGGTGCTCGTCAGCGAGACAGGAAACGACGGAGGCTATGTTGGCAGCCATCTGTCAGACTACAATGTGGAGAACGGCTACCAGGTGACATTCCCCATGCAGGGAGAAGCCAACGGCTGGGGAACGTCAACAGCGGCGATGCCACTTCCCGGAGCCACACCGTGGCGTACCGTCACCGTAGGAAACACATTAAAGCCAATCGTGGAGACAACCATCCCATACGATGTTGTGGAAGAAAAGTACAAGGCTTCAGAACAATACGGGGCCGGACGATACACATGGAGCTGGCTGATATGGCAGGACAAGTCCATCAACTATAACGACCAGAAGGCATTTATAGACCTTGCAGGCGAAATGGGCTATGAATATGTGCTTGTAGACAATTTCTGGGATGCCCAGATAGGCCGCGACCGCATTACCGAGCTGAGCCGTTATGCAAAGGGAAAAGGCGTCTCTCTGATGCTGTGGTACAACTCAAACGGAGCGGAGAATGACGCTCCTCAGACTCCTAAGAACTGCATGAACACCTCTGTGAGCCGCAAGCGGGAGATGGCATGGCTGAAAAGCATCGGTGTAAAAGGCATCAAGGTAGACTTCTTCGCCGGTGACAAACAGCACACCATGCAGTTGTATGAGGACATACTGAGCGACGCCAACGATTTCGGCCTGCAGGTAATATTCCACGGATGCACCCTACCGCGGGGATGGGAGAAGATGTATCCGAATTTTGTAAGCAGCGAGGCAGTGCTCGCTTCCGAGAATGTCTATTTCTCCGACCATCACGCCCGTCAGGAAGGATTCGAACTGACCATGCATCCTTTCTGCCGCAACGCAGTGGCATCCATGGACTGGGGAGGCACTATAATGAACCGACGCATGTCGCGGGACAACAACAGCCGCCACCAGCGTTACACGTCGGATATATTCGAAATGGCTGCATCGATAGTCAACCAGTCTGCCATACAATGCATAGCCATACAGCCAAACAATCTCACCGAACTCCCGCAGTTTGAGAAAGATTTCCTGAAAACGGTTCCGACACAATGGGACGAAACAAGATTCATAGACGGATACCCGGGCAAGTATGTGGTGATAGCCCGCAGACACGGTGACGACTGGTATGTGGCCGGACTGAACGGCACAAACGAGGAATTGAAACTTAACATCTCCGTGCCGATGTCCGCAGGAACATCCGTAGACTACTATACAGACAAGAAGGCAAGAACAGGAAAGAACGCGGATCCGGAGGCGTATGCCATACCTGACGGAATGCTGTCGAAACTTAAAATAGGAAAGAACGGCACCGCAAAGGTTATTCTTCAGCCCAAGGGTGGAATGATATTAAAGTAACAAAGAGTAATGAGATTGAACAAGGATAATGATTAGAGAGCATCATTGTGTGATGCAAAAGAATGTTTTTATAGATTGTTCAGGATGGCAGGCGGGAAACCGATCACTCCCGCCTGCATTTTTTAAGAAGATTAAACCAAATGGATTATTTAAAGTCATAGTTCTGTTATGAATAGATTATTTTTTATTTGTCTGTTTCTTGCGGCAAGTATGATCTCTTTCGCGCAAGGAACGGTAAGGGGACGTGTTTTGGATAAACAGACCAATGAAGTATTGCAGTTTGTAAACGTAAGCGTGAAAGACGCCGCCACCGGAAAAATGGTGAAAGGGTCGGTCACCGATGCAAAAGGACAGTTCGCCATCGGCAATATCGCTTACGGTGACTACCAGTTAACAATATCTTATGTAGGATATAAAAGCATCAACCGCAAGTTCTCGCTTTCAAAGGCAAGCCCACGGTCGAATTTTCCTGTGCTTTATCTTGCCGAAGACCGTCAGATGCTGAAAGAGGTGCAGGTTACCGGCCAACGCTCACAGATGAAGCTCGAAGTGGACCGCAAGACATTCTCTGTAGACCAGGTCCTTGCCGCAGCCGGAGGCTCGGCCACAGACCTGCTTGAGAACATCCCGTCCGTAGAAGTGACCACAGACGGTGAGATATCCCTGCGCGGAAGCTCAAGCGTGGAAGTATGGATTAACGGCAAGGCAAGCGGTCTTACCTCCGACAACCGCGGGGAAATACTCCAGCAGATACCGGCCGAGAGCATCGAGAAAATCGAAGTCATCGACAACCCGAGTGCAAAATTCAGTCCGGAAGGAAGTGCCGGCATCATAAATATCGTGCTCAAGCGCGACCGCAAGGCCGGATATTACGGCTCACTGCGTGCCGGAGTGCAGAACCAGGGCGGCTGGAACACAGGAGGAAACATCAACTATTCCAGCGGCACGCTCGATGCATACGCCAATCTCGGATGGCGCCAGCGTAAAAGCAAGGGAGGTTCATCGAGCGAACAGACATACCTGAAGACAAACCAGTATCAGAACTACGAGAGCGAGTCAGAACACAGCGGCCGCAATCTGTTTGCGCGTGCCGGCCTGACATGGCATCTCACAAAAAAAGACGACATATCCCTTTCCGGAATGACGATGCTCGGGAAACGCGACGAATACTCCTTCACCCCATACCGTTATGGAACGGTAGGCGCACAGAACGACACACACATAATGTACCGCAACAACACCGGAGGAGGAGACATGAACATGTATCACGGAGAGCTCGGATATGTCCACACCTTCAGCGAAAAGCATAAAATAGATTTCAACCTTACATTCGGCAAGTGGAAAAGCGATCAGGACAACTTCTACCGCGACAGCACGGAGTGGATAGAAACAGGAGCCCCCACCACATACACATATCAGTACCGCCCGATGTTCATCAACAACCGTTCATGGGAGGCCAAGCTCGACTATGAGAACCAGATAACCGACAATTTCAGGATTGAGGCCGGATATAACGGCCGCTTCTCACACGAGAACACACCACAGGAGGCATGGATCGACAACCGTAACTGGGACGGTCACGACCAGGTAGAAGACCGTGAATACTATAACCGCTTCATCTACGACAACGATGTGCATGCCCTATATGCCACAGTGACTACAAAACTCGGTCCGATAGGCGTTATGGCCGGTTTGCGCGGAGAATACTGGAATGTGAATACCGAGAGCTACACATGGGAACAGGAGCACGATGCCTCATTGCGCGACAAGCCTTTCAAGAAAGACTATTTCCAGCTGTTCCCAAGCCTGTTCCTCAACTACAGCCTTACGGAGACGGCACAGCTCCAGCTCAACTACACCCGCCGCCTGCGCCGCCCGTGGGGAGGTGAGCTCAACAACTTCCGAAACACAAGAGACGCCTCGATGGTGTCGTTCGGTAATCCGGAGCTGACCCCTGAATACACAAATTCATTCACGCTCAACTTCCTGAAATCATGGACGGACCACACTCTTTCCATAGGTTCATACTACCGTCCGACAACCGATGTCATACAGCGGGTGACATACAACGAAGGAGGCGTCATTTACTCTACAAACGAAAATGTGGCCAAGAGCCAGAGCGCGGGAGTGGAGCTTATCATGAAAGACAAATTCTTCAGAATACTCGACCTCACCACCACAGTGAACGCATATTATTACAAGCTTGACGGTTTCAGCTACCTCATCGGTGACCAGACCGTCACAGGCCGTTCAGATGAGAACTTCTCATGGGACGCACGTATGCTCGCCAGCGTCATCCTGCCTTACGACATATCTTTCCAGGCAACGGGCAATTACCGTTCACGCCGCGTGATAACCCAGGGATACCGCAAGCACAACGCGAGTCTCGACCTCGGACTGCGTAAGTCCTTCCTCAACAAGGCCCTTGCACTTTCCATCAACTGGCGCGATGTATTCAACACCCGCAAATGGGAGAATTTCACAAGCAGCGACTCATTTGAGCGTCATCAGAAAAACTGGCGCGACCCGAATTTCAACGTCTCACTCACATGGAATTTCGGCAATATGAGTGCCAAGAAAAGAAAGCCTCAGCAGGAGGAGATGAACAGCGGAGGCGACGACACAGGAGGATTCGGAGGTTACGAATAACCACCTGTATAATGACACAGAACCCCAAAGATACATTTCTCTTCAGGAGCTATACGGATACCATACGCGGCATCTGCATGCTCCTGATTGTTTTTTCGCATACGGCAAACGAGTTTCCCGGACTTATATCTGCCCTACACCTCTCCCGGGTATTGCAATCCGGCACGTTCGCAACCGGCATTTTTTTCTTTCTCAGCGGCTACGGTCTTACACTGTCGTTGGAGCGGAATTCCATAGACAGCCGGTATCTCCGCAGACGCCTTTCACGCCTTTTTATCCCCTATCTCTTCTTTTGGGCATTCTATACGGCCAGCTTTGCCGTCTTCAATCCTTCTGCCGTCACTTACGGATGGATAACGGATTTCCTGTCTCTTAAGATGCCGGAAGCCGACACATGGTTTTTCCGTGTGATAGTCTGTTGCTGCACTATATATATGTCGCTCTACAAATACGTGCGAAACCAGGCTGCCGCACTGATGGCCTTAGTCACGGTGACATATATGGCGGTATGTATGATATATGATGTCCCGTCATGGTGGTACAACACAGTGATATGCTTTCCGTTGGGCATCTTACATGCCAAACGGAAATCTCTACGCACCGGTGGCTGGCGGTCACTCACCGCGCTCATTATATTATTCATCTTTTCGTGGAAATTCTATCTGTACGACATGATTATAGCCTGCGGCCTTCTTTCAGTAATTGTCGCCCGCATGTCGGTGATACCGCCCATGACAAGACTTCGCAGCACGTTGCTTTCCTTTATCGGCATAAACAGCCTGTGGGTATATTTCATGGAAGCCATTCCCATCGACCTCATATCCTCGCATCACACAGGATTTTTCATTTACGTGTCCGGAGGAGTCATCATATCCGTCGTACTTGCGTTCACGGGAGTGAAACTCTACACGCTACTGAAAGCACACTGTTAAATTATCTAAAATCCACGAGGTATTATGATTTTTCGAAATCTATTTACATTTTCGGAGTATATAAAATTCTTTTCCAATGAATGGCCTATTCACGCTCAATGAATGGCATGTTCATCGGCCGTGAATAGCATGTTCATCAAGCGTGAACATGCCATTCATTTTTGGCACACTATTTGTCAGCCATAAACGCGCTATATATCAGCCTGTTACAGGATTCACAGAAATCAGCGAACCGAGACAAAATCATTTCATGAATTTTCATTACATATAGAGGACGACTCATCATAAATATACTGTCAACCGATTAATGTCAAATATACGGAAATCGCCCTGCCATTGTAACATGACAAGGCGATTATACGTTTTCTCATTGCGAGTTAGTTATAGTGCCCCAACCCCCATATTCATAATAATTAAAAGTTTTGTCCTCCGGTTCGGGATTGACGTTGTCATAAATGATTATGGTTGCGGGAAGGTTCTGACAAGGTTTTCCCAAAAAGCCTATATAAAGAGCATATTTTAAACCTCTTTCATACCACTGCTCCAATTTATCCATAAAAGGACCAAGGCCAACGCCGAGCAGGAACGGTGACATATTATAACGTTCGAAAACTGTCTGATTACTGTAAGTCAACACTGCATAGGCATCATATTCATCTTGTTTTATTTTGGTCAGATTGCCGTTTGTCCATTCCATTTTCAGGAAATCTTCGCCCCAGCTATCAATAGAGATAACATGCCCGTCTTTGTCATACTGATATTTTATCATACCGCTATCTCCGTCCGAATCCGCCTCTATGACCCTGTTGGCAAAATGATTTTCACCGAAAGCAAATGTATAAGTGGTGGTAAGGTTAAAATATTCATAATCTGCGGTATACAGCATAACGGCACGATCGCTTTTTAGCGTCTGCAGACCGTAAGAGATGTTGCGGTATTTGGCACGCCGTTTCCACACTTCGTTAATGCGTTTCTCGTGTGCCACATCCGCATTTCTCATGCCGGATCCCGCCAAGGTCTGCAATACCCCGTCTGTTCATTCCAATTTTCGATGCCGCTGCCGATAGAGTCTGCCTTAATATCCTGTGCTTGGGCGACTGAAAACATCAAAAACAACAAGACGATGCTGGTTGTAGTTCGTTTTATTTCCATAATTTTGTTTTACCTATACAGCTCCTTTAAGGCCTTTATTTACACATGAAGCGTGGAACTGCAATGCCACGTCTTAGTTTGGAGGTCGTAGGAAACCTTAGATACAGATGTAGATATAGCAGCCCACGCTATAGCGTGAGAACCACTATGCCATCCCTTGTATCTAATTTGAAAATTTCCTACGTTTCCAAACTACAAGATAAGCATAACGCTTCTTCTTTTTTCGTATGTCTTGAATGGAGTCGCCTCAATCCAAGTACAAAAGTAATCAAAAATTCCGGCAATTCCTTGTTTCCGAGCGATTTTTTGTGCGTAGAAGTGGCAGACGGTGCGAGATTTTGGCTTCTTGCAGTCCCGTTCTTCCCTTTCCTCTCATCTGCTGTCTTTTTGAGTTTACCGGAGCTTCATGCCAACTGTTCCCCTGCTGGATTGTCCGGCTCTTTTCGGCACTGCCGGCGGTTTTGTGGGATGCAAAACCTATACTTGCTCCCCGGAAACATTCAGATATCGGCAATCGGGTGGTAAGCAGACTGATTCGAAATGCCATACCCTTAACAGCTACACTCCATTCAAGCGACATAACCCGCATACAGACGACCGTAAATCCAACGAGCCGGATAATCGAATTAAAAAGCCCGTAGGAGAGAGAAAATGAATTAGAGCACTTCTATCTTGAACTAAGTAAATGTCAGTCAAATGGCAATAGAAAAAAATGCAGATTTAACATCTGCCCTTCTGGAATTTGATTCTTGCAGACTGAAAAACACTTCCGAAAACAAGCGCAACATTTTATGATATTTTTGTTGCAAGTTTGTTGAGCAAGCCTTAAATGTGTAAATACAATATCTGATATATAATTAGTTACAAAGTACCGTAATGTTACGAAGTATAACATAATAACATATAAATACATAAAAACTATAAGACATATACAACACGTAAATTTAAAAAGCCCCTCCAATCCCGTTTTTCCTATAAAACTGTTGTATCTTTGCATCCGAAAAAACAACGGCTTCACAAAATCGTAGTATCAGCAGTATGTGGGATAAACAGAAGACAGTCTGGTTTACAAAGATGCACGGAGCGGGAAACGATTATATCTATGTAGATACATCGGTATACGAAATCAGCGACCCTTCGTCCGCAGCCTTGAAATGGAGCTCACCGCATACGGGCATAGGCAGCGACGGTCTCGTACTGATAGAAGCCTCTCCAGTGGCTGATGCCGATTTTGCGATGCGCATATTCAATGCGGACGGTTCAGAGGCAATGATGTGCGGCAATGCGGCACGATGCATAGGAAAGTATCTGTATGACAAAGGCATTACCGACAAGACGCTTATCCGTCTTTACACGCCTTCAGGAATAAAGAACCTTCTGCTACACGTCACGGCCGACGGCAAGGTGGACAGCGTCACCGTAGACATGCAACAGCCTGTTCTATGCAATACCCGTCAGATTGCGACACCGGAAGGCACGATGGTTGAAGGCATCGTGGAAGTATCGGGAGTAGAATTCAAGGGCACGTTTGTCTCTATGGGGAACCCTCATTTTGTCATATTCACCGATGATGTGCTTCATACGGACATCAACCTCTACGGCAACCTGTTGGAGCACAGCCCGCTTTTTCCCGAACGTTGCAATATAGAGTTCTCACAGGTCATGAAAGACGGAACCGTCAGAACACGGGTATGGGAACGAGGCAGCGGAATAACCATGGCATGCGGCACAGGCGCCTGTGCCGTGGCCGTAGCGGCAGCCCTCACAGGACGCTGCGGACGCGAAAGCATAATATCCATGGATGGAGGACGTCTGAAAATAGCATGGTCCGAGGCCGACAATCATGTATATATGACCGGCCCGGCCGAATTTGTATTCGAAGGAGAGATTCCAAATATATAAACAAAAAAACAATCGGATATGGCATTAGTAAACGAACATTTCTTAAAGTTGCCGGACAATTATCTGTTCTCAGAAATAGCAAAGAAAGTAAACGCCTTTAAGGTTTCCCATCCGGACGCGAATGTGATAAATCTCGGAATAGGCGATGTGACACAACCTCTTTGCCCGGCTGTTACCGATGCCATGCACAGGGCCGTGGACGAGATGGGAGCACGGGAAACATTCCGCGGTTACGGTCCGGAACAGGGTTATATGTTTCTGCGTGAGGCCATAGTGAAGAACGACTTCCTTCCACGCGGCATACGTCTCGACCCGAGTGAGATCTTTATCAGTGACGGTTCCAAGAGCGACACGGGAAATATACAGGAGCTTGTGCGCTGGGACAACAGCATAGGAGTGACCGACCCTATATATCCGGTATATATAGATTCCAACGTGATGATAGGCCGGGCCGGACTTCTTAACGACAGCCGATGGAGCAATGTGGTATACATTCCGTGTACGGAGGAAAACGGCTTCGTGCCGGAAATACCCGAAAAGCGTGTCGACATAATATATCTATGCTACCCGAACAATCCCACAGGCACGACACTGACCAAGAGCGAACTGAAAAAATGGGTGAGCTACGCTTTGAAGAACGACACCCTGATTTTCTACGACGCAGCATACGAGGCATACATCCAGGATCCGGATATCCCCCACTCCATCTACGAGATAAAAGGCGCGAGAAAAGTGGCAATAGAGTTCCACAGCTATTCCAAGACTGCCGGATTCACTGGCATAAGATGCGGCTACACCGTGGTGCCTAAGGAACTCACCGCCGGAACCACCGACGGCCTGGACCGCATTTCCCTACACCGCCTGTGGTATCGCCGCCAGTGCACCAAATTCAACGGTACGAGCTACATAAGCCAGCGGGCGGCCGAGGCCACATACACAACGGAAGGGAAAAAACAGGTAAAAGACACTATACGGTATTACATGGATAACGCGAAAATCATGTACGATGCGCTCACAGCCATGGGACTGAAAGTATACGGAGGCCGGAATGCCCCGTATCTGTGGGTAAAGACTCCCGACGGGGAAACAGGCCGCAGATTCTTCGAACAGATGCTATACAATGCCCGTATTGTATGTACACCCGGTGAGGGATTCGGCCCGAGCGGAGAGGGGTATGTGCGACTGACAGCCTTCGGACAACGCGAAGACTGCGAGGAAGCCATGCGGCGCATGGCACGGATGATATGACAACGGGCCTGCCGAGAAAACAAACCGACACAAGCATTCACACAACATAAAGCACAACACTACACAAAATAAAACACGGTTCTCTTGAACCCCAACATTTAAAAACATCAAGGCAATGGTAAACTTAAGATTTCAGGTCGTGGCCGAGGCTTTCAGAAAAAAGCCGGTGGAAGTATGCACACCGCAGGAGAGACCCAGCGAGTATTTCGCAAAAAACGTGTTCACACGCGAGAAGATGTACAAGTATCTGCCCAAAGACATCTACGACAGGCTCACTGACGTTATAGACAACGGTTCACGCCTCGACCGTTCGGTGGCCGATGCCGTGGCCGACGGAATACGCCGGTGGGCTGCAGACAACGGTGCGACACACTACACCCATTGGTTCCAGCCGCTGACAGAAGGCACGGCAGAGAAACATGACTCTTTCATAGAGCACGACATGAAAGGAGGAATGGTGGAAGAGTTCAGCGGCAAACTTCTCGTACAGCAGGAGCCTGACGCCTCATCGTTTCCCAGCGGCGGTATACGCAACACATTCGAGGCCCGAGGATATTCGGCCTGGGATCCCACCTCACCGGTGTTCATCATGGACGACACGCTATGCATACCGACAGTCTTCATATCATACACCGGTGAGGCTCTTGATTACAAGGCGCCACTGTTGCGCGCGCTCCACGCAGTAAACATCGCAGCCACAGACGTATGCCGGTACTTCTATACAGACGTGAGGAAAGTGAACAGCAATCTTGGATGGGAACAGGAATACTTCCTCGTGGACGAAGGGCTCTATTCCGCAAGACCCGATCTCCTGCTCACCGGACGCACTCTCATGGGACACGCCTCGGCCAAGAACCAACAGATGGACGACCACTATTTCGGCATTATCCCCGACCGCGTGCAGGCTTTCATGAAAGACCTCGAGATACGGGCTCTCGAGTTGGGCATACCATGCAAGACGAGGCACAACGAAGTTGCCCCAAACCAGTTTGAACTTGCTCCCATATTCGAGGAGACAAATCTTGCCGTAGACCACAATATGCTTCTAATGTCGCTTATGAAAAAGACAGCACGCAGGCACGGCTTCCGCGTTCTGCTCCATGAAAAGCCCTTCGCGGGGATAAACGGCAGCGGAAAACACAACAACTGGAGCCTGAGCACCGACACTGGCATCCTGCTCCATTCCCCCGGTAAGACTCCGCCCGACAATCTGCGTTTCGTGGTGTTCATCGTAGAGACCCTCATGGGAGTATACCGCCACGGAGGTCTTCTAAAGGCATCCATCATGAGTGCCACAAATGCCCACCGGCTCGGAGCCAACGAAGCACCGCCGGCAATCATTTCCTCGTTCCTCGGCAAACAGCTTTCCGCACTTCTCGACCACATCGAGAACTCCGACACCGACGCACTCATCGCCATGGCCGGCAAACAGGGAATGAAACTCGACATACCTGAGATACCCGAACTCCTCATCGACAACACCGACCGCAACCGCACATCGCCATTCGCCTTCACCGGCAACCGTTTCGAATTCCGGGCCGTAGGCAGCGAGGCAAACTGCGCGTCAGCCATGACCGCACTCAATGCCGCCGTGGCCGAAGCACTGTCCGATTTCAAGACGCGTGTAGACAATCTCATTGCCTCCGGACGTGACAAGACCGGTGCCATAATCGACATCCTGCGCCAGGACATAAGGACATGCAAGCCCGTGAGGTTCGACGGAAACGGATACAGTGACGAATGGGTGGCTGAGGCATCCCGGCGCGGCCTCGACTGCCAGACAAGCTGTCCTGAGATATTCCGCAGCTATCTTGACGAGAAGAGCGTGGCCATGTTCAGCCGGCTGGGTATCATGTCGGAAAAGGAACTTGAGGCACGCAACGAAGTGAAATGGGAAACCTACACAAAGAAAATCCAGATAGAAGCACGGGTGATGGGAGACATGTCAATGAACCACATCATTCCCGTGGCCACACATTATCAGAGCATGCTGATAAAGAACGTCAGCAACATGCGCGGTATCTTTAAAGCAGAAAAGGCCGACCGCCTGTCGGCCCGGAACATAGAGCTTATCGAGGAAATCGCTGCCCGTATAGCAGCCATTGAAGACGGGGTGGACGCACTCGTTGAGGCACGGCGCGTGGCCAACAGAATCAACGGGGCATACGAAAGAGCCGTGGCATACCATGATACCGTGGCACCAAAGATGGAAACCATACGCCGCGAGACAGACCGTCTCGAGCTCATTGTAGAGGATGACCTGTGGACACTTCCGAAGTACCGCGAGCTTCTGTTCATAAGATAAAAAGGCATCCCACGCGCCATTGCCTGGCAATATATCTGAAACACATCGGCAAACCGGCGCGTTCCTGACAGTACGCACCACTTTTATGGTTGTTTTTGAACTTTGCTACCGTAAAGCGCTGTGAAGCGTTTTACGGTTCTGTCGTAAAATGATAAATATAGTGTATTTCCATTTCACCTTGTCACCCAGAACCGCCACTCTTATCAACGTTGCCTCTATCCGGTTGATAATATTACTGTTTGCAGAAGTAATCAATAAAAACAATGTGTTTATGATTCTGCAAACGTTCTCCACATACCACGGCATTACAAATACATTATTTTACCAATGACCGGTAAAGATGTTAAAGATAGTTGGATAAACGGATATATGTATCGGTGTTCGGAATTATTTTATTTGAAAATCCTATCTTTGCAGGTAACACAGACAGAATCAGGGTAATTATAACATTTATCAACTATGAGTTTAAATATAGAAAAAGGAAACAGAAAACGTGTGGTCATTGCAGGTGGTACACTTACGCTCGATACTTGGAATAAGAAACAAAATGGTGGTATTGCTGAATTGGACGCACAACTACTTCAGCTACAGACGGTCATTGCACATGATATTCTATTCCGTGAAAGCAAAGGAAATACGTGAGCGTAAGGCACGTGACCAACTGGGGAGAAGACCTGTTGGCCGGAAATGACGACAAAAGTCAAGGATTGCGACCGGCTCCGGATAAGATGTAAACATAAAAAAGGATGAGCATGAAAAGAAATAAGATAAAGAATGTGTTACAGATTGTGGCAGTGGTTGCCGGTCTTTGTCTCGGAGGCTATGCCTATATCATTTATGAAAGGACTCTCATTGACTGGTGGATTCCTGTAGGATACGGCATGCTGGCGGCATTGTTCACAGCCCCGCTATGCCTTTCCCGCTGGAAAGTTTTCACGTCATCTTCCCAAAGATGGATTAATGGCTTATGCCATGTCTTCTTCACTGCAACTATTGTGTATTCATTTTTTATTATCGGCAATGAGGCGTTCTCCGATTCGCTTAACGATCGTGAGACAACGGTTTCCGTTACCGGACGTGAAAGGGTAAGACGCAACACCTACCGCCGTATAGGCCGTCACAGGTATGTGGCTGACGGCCACCGCTACAACCACTATATCATTATCACGCCCGACGGAGGAAAAGAAAAGAAACTGCCGTTAAGTTATCATGAATACTGCAGGATAAGGAAAGGAGACCGCATTACCGTCATAGTCGGACGAGGATTCTTCGGTTATCCTGTAGTAAAAGGATTTAAAAAGTAACGTATCATTCACTTTAATCTTAAAGCCTGTGCCTGTGGATATTCCATTTTTTAGTATCTTTGCATAAGTATAAAAATAAAAAACAATAAATTAAGAATAACGATATGAAGAAACAGATTTTTATGGTACTCATGCTGTTTACAGCCGTGGTGACAAATGCCCAGCCTACAGCATACAGTATAAAGGGAACGGTGGCCGACAGTGTCAAGAACATCATGCTGTTTAAAAATATGTGGGGAAGCAATCCTCAGGAAGAAACGGAGGTGAAAAACGGGAAATTCACCTTTGCCGGCACGGCTGCAAAAAACGAGTTTCTCATCGTCGGACATAAGACCGGTGAAAAAGAATACAACAGTCTTGCGGTTGTGAACGACGGTGTGCCTGTGGAGATCAACCTGATAGACAATACGGTGAAAGGATCTGTCATGAACACTGATTTCGTCAGGTTCCAAAACGCCATCGCCTCCATGTTTGAGCACTTCTCAACACTGAGCGCCGAAGGGTACGCCCTCCACAACAGCAGCACTCCCGAAGCCAAAGCACGTAAGGAAGCTATCGCCAACGAGATAAAAAACGGCCTCAACAAGGCTGTTGCCGACATTAAGAGTTATTGTGCAAGTCATAAGAACGATGTTTCGCCGTCATATTTCATCAATATGATATACATGTACATGGATTATGAGGAACTGAAAGAAATTTTCAGTGAAAACACCGCATACAAATCCGGTCCATTGTCGGCAAGGGCTTTAGCCACAATGGAGGCAAAGGAAAAAAGAATGGCAGGACGGATGTTCTCTGATCTTATAATGAACGATACGGAAGGAAAGGAACGGAAGCTGAGCGAATGGGCCGGCAAGGGAAATTATGTGCTTGTAGACTTTTGGGCAAGCTGGTGCGGACCATGCAGACAAGAAATGCCGACAGTGGTGGAGACCTACAGAAAATACCATTCCAAGAGATATGATGTCGTTGGAGTCAGTTTTGACAACAATGCCGAAGCATGGAAAAAAGCCATCGCTGCTCTCGGCATGGAATGGCATAACATTTCCGACCTGAAAGGATGGCAGTGTGCAGCAGCCTCCGTATATGGCGTGAATTCCATACCGTCAAACATCCTTTTGGACCCGTCGGGAAAAATAATAGCAAGCGACCTGCGCGGAGAACAGCTTAAGGCAAAACTGGCTGAAATCTACGGTTTTTAAGCCATTGCCTTATAATGGAAATAGAACCTATAGCACACTTCAAGTCTCCGCTTACCTCAAAGTTCGGCATACCGCGGCAAAGCGGAATCGTCAGCGGTCTGCGCGGGCAGATAGTCTTTGAACCGCGATTCCGCAATGCCGAGGCCCTCCGTGGCATGGAAGGATTTGATTATCTCTGGCTTATATGGGGATTCTCATGCAATGTGGACGCGGCAAAGCATCCGACGGTGCGTCCTCCGCGACTGGGAGGCAACGAACACATGGGCGTATTTGCCACACGCTCATCATTCCGTCCGAACAATCTCGGACTGTCGTCAGTGACTGTCATACATATCGACTACAACTCTGCAGACGGCCCCGTAATACATGTAGGCGGGGCTGATCTGATGGACGGCACACCCATCTACGACATAAAACCCTACGTAGAGTTCACCGATTCCCATCCGAATGTGCGCAGCGGGTTTGCAGACGAAGTGGGATGGCAATCTCTTTCCGTATGCCTTTCCGAAAGCATTGTCAACGAATTCACACCCGATGAGCGGAACACTCTCAAACAGATTCTTTCTCAAGACCCGCGGCCGCATTATCACCGTGACAGCAGAAGAATCTACGGCATGCCATTCGCAGGACGGGATATAAAATTCACAGTGGAAAACGGCACCGTAAAAGCATTTATATGAAAAGGAAGCTCATCAACAACGGTAAGTTGTGATATATGAGAAAGGCGGTAAGCGATGCAAAGGCAATACGTGCAGGAAAACGGCATTTCGGATGTCTCAGGATGAACGCATATACAATAGGGAAGACAAAGAGCCAATGGGGCGACATGATAAACACTTCGTTGATGCCAAACCCGATACCGAGATGCAGCGCCATATCACATGCGAACCACGACAAACACAGCCACAGCAGTCTGCTTCTGCGGCCAAGCCATATTCCTAAAAGAAGCAAGCCCACAGCCACGGCCTCGGCCGCATAGCACAACGGTGACTCATATTTCACAAACACCGGACGTCGCAGGAACACATCGCCCAAAAGATGCTTTTCATGAAGAATCAACGGCTCACCGAAAAAGTTCTCCACAAGCGTGGCTGCCCTCGGTGTCGTAATGTCGCTCCACCGCATGAATTCCCCGTTGGATATCGGTTTGCCCTGATTGCCTGCCCTCCGCCGTCTCTTGGCTGCCGCCGTCACTTTCGCACGCCTTCTTATCTCCACGGAATCTTTTGGCGATGCAGCAATAAGGCGCGCTGTCCTTTCATCTTCTTTCTTACGCTGCTCTGCCTTCTTCCGGGCACGCGCCTCATGACGCGCCTTCTCTCCGGGCAACACAAACACCTTATACTCGAAACGGCAGAAAAACCAAAGCAGCACCACCGGCAATATTACCGCAAAGGCGATGTTGCGCCAATGAAAGAATCTACTTCCATTGACAAACATCTGTGCAAGTACTATCTTCACGGTGTTTGTCGATGTAATGCCGGTGGCAAAGGTGTTCAGTAATGCCATCTGCCACGACGGTATGATACGCGACTTCCTTATTCTCATGCCGGATACGTAAAGCACAATAAGGAACATGCACATCGAAAGACCGAAATGGTCGGGAGTGAAGGATATGACAAGCACATAGCCGAACGAGAAAAACAATGCCGCAAGGATTCCTGCATCAGTCTTTCCCAATCCTATCACATCGGTGAGTATCCTACGGAGAAACACAAACGAATAGAACGAGCATACCGACATCAACACCGCGCATATAAACAAAGCGCAGTTGATTCCGAAGATCTCCCCCAATACGGTGTTCAGCAAATACAACGGATACATCATAAAGGCCAACAGCGGATGACGGTATACGTTATAGCCGTCGGTCCATGACGATATGGTGATGAGCGTGAGCGGGTCGTAACCCGACACGTGGAAATTACGCAGCATGGTGCGGACCGTTTCCGAATGACTCATTAACGGAGTGAACTTGTCATACATCCTTGCCACAAACATGGCATTCAGCAATATTATCACCGTCAGCGCCACCAATGACGGGATTCTCTCCTCCTTTCTAATCCTGAATATATCAAGCAGTCTCATTTTCCTATTTAAAATACCTTATAGTGAGGCTCATCGGCAAACTCAAGCAATTCACGGTCACCGCTACTGTCACCGTATGCCGCCAGATAATAACTCTCCCTGTCGGGATACAGCTCAAGCAGCCTCTTTACTTTCTCGCTTCCGCAACAGTTTCTTGTAGACAGTCTGCCGGTTACGATTCCCCCGGGGGTAGTCTCAAGCTTTGTTCCGATTACCGTTATACCGGGCAAGAACGGTTTAACCCAGTTCTCGACACTTGCCGTCACAACGACAACCTCCGCGCCTTCCGCCTTCGCCTTTTCAATCTCCGCAACAGCCGTTCCGCGTATTATATCCTTATGTCTGACGGCGAGAGTATTGCAGAAGGCATCAATGTCGAGAATGTTTCTTCCGGCAATAAAACGCCTGAGCAGCCGTTCCTTTGCATTATGGCGGGAATACATCCCTAACTTCATCATTATGATGAACGGTGCCTCCGATATCAATGCATATACGACCTTGCGCATGCCGGACAATCCTCGCAGAAACAGGAACATTGTGTCCCGTGTGGTTATAGTACCGTCGAAGTCGAAAGCGTATATCTTTCTCATGTTTTCCTTGTTACAGATGATTTCTTACCGTGACTGCCTCTCTGTTTTCAGAACCTGTATATAATAATGAGAAATGCAAGCAGCCATCCTATTACGACAATCTGCGTGAATCTGTCGCGAACGATAACCTTAGTGGGATCACCGCTATTCTCATCCACAAGCACTATCTGAAGATAACGCAGCAGACCGATGATTACAAATATACTTGTAATGTAGACATAGCCGTTGTCAAAACGTTCTGTCACCTCGGGTGAAACGGTATACATGATGTAGCATACAAGGGTCACGCACGCCGAAATGGTGATGGCCTGATTGAGGAAAGTAAGGTTATAGCGCATGGTGTTCCTTCGCGGAGGCTCTCCTGTGGCATTCATCCTCAGTACATCGTCACGCCGCTTTGCCAGGGCCAGGAAGAGTGTTAGCAGGAATGTCATCATGACTATCCAATGGCTTGGCCTTATGTCTGAAGCCAGGGCTCCACATAGAACCCGCAAGACAAATCCTGAAGCTATTATGCACACGTCTATTATGGCATATCTTTTAAGAATCGTGCAGTATGCTACGCTGAGAACGTAATAACCGGTGACAACAAAGGCTGTGGGCCAAAGTGCCCGGTCGTCCAATAAAAGCATGACTATCGTTGCCAGGACAAACATAGACACGGCCAGCAGATATCCTTGCGACACACTTATGGTTCCGGAGGCTATCGGCCTCAGACATTTCACAGGGTGATGGCAATCTTCATCCATATCCATAATATCGTTTATGCAATATACGGATGATGATATAAAACAGAATGCGAGAAACGCAACGATTGAATTAAAAAACATGTCCCAGTCTGTTATTCCACCGCTGAAAAATAACGGCAGCAATACAAACAGATTCTTTACCCATTGTCCGGGACGGAGAATTTTTAATATTTCCATTTTCTATTCTTTGTTTATCAGTTTTTTCTTTTTACATGGCCGCAGGCATTCTCATTTCATCCCTGGTGCCGGAATACGGTCAATCACAAGCTTGAACATCCATGAAACGGCCACTGTGGCAATAATATACAACAGAAGTCCGTCGTAGATGTCGCCACGCCGCGATATGGGAATGAAAACTTTCCTGAGTATGGGATGTGCCACAAACATTGCAGCGGAGATACTTCCCACCCATGCCAGCTGACGCAAGACAGGCGTGGGGGTAATCTTTATCCACACTATGGCAGCGGCAATGACCACAGCCGGCACCCACAGCCATGAATGATAGCCGAAACTCATTACCACAATAAGTATGGTAAGCGCTACCGCGGCTATTGCCGGCCTCACTAATCCTTTAATGAACGGCACGCCCGCCGGAAGATATCTTGCACACAACAGTCCGAAACCGAAAGGAAGGATTCCACCGACAAAATTGTAACGCAGGCGGTTGAGAGTCTCCCCCTCAGGCATACACGCAGCCTGCAATATCCAACACACGGCCATGGCACAAACGGTAAAAGACCAATGGCGGCGGAGCAGCAATATATATATAATGTAGAGCTGCATCATAAGTCCGAAAAACCAGTATGGGCCGGGCCAGATGATACGGTCGGGTCCGGGAAGTATATTTATGCACATAAGCATCTGTGCAACGACATTTCCGGAATGGAAACGCCAAGCTCCGGGAGTCATGGCATCCACTATGATAAAAGCCACGAACCCAGGTATCATCATTCGCAACAGCTTTAGATAATGGTATTTTATGAAAGGAAGAGGCTTAGGCCGGCAGTTCCGGGCCGCATCCTCGTATTTCAAAACAAGACCGTAGCCGCTGAGAAACAGAAAAAGCGGCACGCCATAATGACCGAAGAATGAGAGAAGATGCACCGGCAGATATATGTCAGGATGTGAAAGCACCTGCAACAGCCGGTCCGTATTCATCTCCATAAACGTATATTCGTTTTCTTTTACGGCAAACCCCAACCAGTGGCAATAATTATGCAACATGATGCCCAGAATGGCGATGCCTCTCAAAGCCGAGCATTCCTCACGGCCGAGCAGTCGGTTTTCACTCATTATCTTCTCTTTTTTCTTTTCTTATTATTCTTATTCATACGTTTGCCATCTTTTTCTTCCGCAGCAATCCGTTCCTGTTCTTTCCTGAGATATTCGTCACGCAACTTATCGTAATCCGCCGTTCCCTTTATCGTTCTCGGGCAGTCCATGTCGTATTCATCGCCCAATACGTTGTAGCGCGGCCTGTAGTCGGGACATGAAATGCCGGCAAGGAAAAACATGGCATGCGCAAGCCGGTCCGTCATATAAGGCCGGCCGGCAGCGGCCTTGATAGCCTTTACCGTTTCGGGATGACATCGTGCGTATCTGTCGGAACACCATATCCAGAACGGTATCTCAAACTCCTCACGTGCCAGACGGTAGTCTATCTCCGCCGAATGCAGACGCCCGAACACGCGCATGTCGTCGCCAAAGCATTCCTCGGCATGGTCGGGCATGAACACCACTACGGCATCCTCGTCCGAGAAACGCCGCAGAATCTGGTCGACAATAGAATCATTGTAAAGTGTGGCGTTGTCGTAGTCGGCGAGTATTGCCTTGTTGCGCTTTGACAGCTTACGTTCATTATAATCCTCCGGAGTGAATTTCCTGCGGTCGGCAGGATAACGGTCGCGATAGTTGACATGCTGTCCCATGAGATGAAGAATTATCAAGTTTGCACTGTCCCGGCCTCCCGCATCAGGCATTTCCGTACCCATACCCGGCTTCAACCGGTCATAGTCGGCAAGTATTCCCTCATCATAGCGGTGGACGTCTGTATTTCTCACATCAAACTGGGCCTCGCTCAGTATCGGGTTGTTGAGGAAAAAACCTCCGCTGAAATCATATACGGCCTCCTGAGCCTTTGGAAGGAACTGGTTTGTGATGAAAGTCACCCTGTAGCCTGCCTTCCTGAACACTTCCGGAAACAACGGATAGTCGCACCAGTCGCCCTCATCTCCCACCGCCCTCACGGAAAACACGTTCTTGAAGACAAAACTCGTAAGGTTCCATGGTGCCACAACGTCCGTGAATTTCGTAAGCATTCCGCTCTTCTCCCATTTTGCCTGACGGGGAGTGGTAGGCAGTTCATATCCGTAAATCTGCGAGTGATGACGGTTGTAGCTCTCACCTATGACAAGCACAATATTGCGGCTTTTGAAAGAACAGCTGTCCACCTTAACCTCATCTTTGGCCGCTATGAGCTTTCTGACCTGCTCCGCCGCCAGATCATTCGCATGGATACTGAACATGAGCCTGTATATAGGAAGATACTGCACGGCTCTCTCGGGACGGGTAAGCTCGTGTTCCACCTTGCCGATGGTTTCAAGTCCCATAAGTCTCTGATAGGCAAGCTTATTAGGCTCTACAGCCTGCCAGCAGCGTATGAAAAGCCATATTACAGCTACACCGGCAGCGGCCTGCAAAGCCACCCTATACGGACGCGTGACGTCTCTCCGGTGCAATATCCATGCCCGCAATGTACGCACAAGCCTGTAAGCCACGGCCGTGGGACGCAACTTCATTGCCACCCGGGCAAGACTATGCCTTGATGCGACAACGATATTGGCAAGGATGTGAAGAAGCATTATCATCACCACCGTACCCACCTCCGTGCGCATGATATCCCAACTGAGATAAGTACTGACAAACTCAGCGGCTTCGCTGCCATTGGTCTCGCCTACAAGCAAGAGCATCGTGGGAGTAAGCGTCGACTTGAACTTCACGAAACAATACACGTCTATTATCGCCGTTGAATAAAGTACGGTATAAAGCACCGCCCTGCACCACCGCCTTATTCTCAAAGGAAGAAGAACAAGCAACAGACATACGAAATATATGTCTACAAACAGCTCTTCTGCGGCAAGCGCGTATGGCTTCGCACCTCTGACATGAGGAACCTCAAGAACGGTACACTCATATCCGAGCCAAAACATGAAGACAAAAAACAGGACATTACCCCGTATAGGGTACAATGCCTTTCCCAAAAGCCTTCCTGCCTGACTTGATAATTTTCCGATTGTATTATTAAACTTATGTGCCATTGAAACTGCAAAGTTAATAATTTATATATTAATGTACGTGACACCTTTGTTTTTTAACCTCTGTTAGGGATAAATCAGCATATAACATATTGGCAAGACAGACATGGAATATCAATTCCCAAATATACTGCCACGAGCTGTGACATCGTTTTGCGATATATACAATGACCGCTGTTTGAAACATGCCGAAGACAAGTCCATACATGGGATGAATACTAAAGACAAAAATCACGACCGAATTTCATGCGGTACAAAAAATACAAACAATCAAAGTAAGATCGGGAAAAAACGTCCAGGCTGGTCAATAAGTGTACGTAGGCTACATACACAGTGTATGTAGCCTACGTACACTCTGTATTTAGCCCAGATACACTTTAAACATTTGGCACCCATCTGTCATAACCAATCTTTTATGCAACAAAAAACACCTGACACATCGCAGAACACATCAATGTCCGCGACGAATCATCCTGCGGAAGAAAGAAAACATACTGGAGAACGGAAAAGACATATTGCTCAAAATGCACGAGCATACAGACAACGGTCTGTTATTATAGCCTCAACTTCCGGAGGCACCATACCCGCAATGGATTTTCCTCCGGCTATCCTTTTGCGCACCTCCGTGCTGCTGATATCCAGCAAAGGCGTATCGGCAAATGTCACATGGCCAGGATTCTCGTGCCGCACCGGAACAGTGCCGGCAAACGGCCCGTCCGCACAACGCGGGTATACAACAATAGGATAATTGGCAATGATATCGCGGCTGCGATACCACTTATGGAAGCATTGCCAGTTGTCGCCTCCTATCAAAAGCGAAAAAACGATGTGAGGGAAAGCTCGGCTGAGACTTGTCAGCGTATTCCATGTGTATGACGGACGCGGCAAAGCAAACTCATAGTCGGACGCCACAAGCCGGGGCTCATCCGACAATGCGGCACGGACCATCTCCAGACGTATGTCCTCATCGAGAAGCTCAGGAGCGTTCTTCAACGGGTTCTGAGGAGACACCATAAACCATATCTCGTCAAGACCGGCAACACCAAGCAATGATTTGGCCAAAGCCACGTGCCCGTTGTGGATAGGATTGAACGATCCTCCGAAAATGCCTACTTTCATAGTAGATATTATGCCTCCAGGAACTCTTTTACGGCACCAAGGACCTCCGCTACCGCCTCCTCAAGAATATTGTTTACAACAATCTTGTCGAATTTCGGAGACTGGCTTATCTCATATTCCGCGCGTGCTATACGCGTATCGATGACATCGGCAGTCTCGGTGCCACGGCTTTCAAGCCTCCTGCGAAGCTCGTCTATGGAAGGCGGCATGACGAACAGACTCAGCGCACGGCTGCCGTAATACTCCTTTATATTGCATCCGCCTTTCACGTCTACGTCAAAAATAATGTTCTGTCCGGCATTAAGTTGTTCCTCAACCTTTGGTTTCAGTGTTCCATAGTAACGGTCGGCATATACCTCCTCGTATTCAAGCAGTTCTCCGGCTGCTATATGCTCACGGAACCTCTCCGGTGTGATGAAAAAATATTCCACGCCGTCCCGCTCCGTTCCGCGCGGTTTGCGTGTGGTGCATGATATCGAAAAGGCCAGATTAAGTTCCTTATGCTCCATGAGCCTGCTTATGATCGTACTCTTCCCTGTTCCGCTCGGCGCGGAGAATATAACGAGTTTTCCTGCCATTGTGCTTATTTTCCAAATATTGTTTTTCTGTTGTCGGTTTAAAGGGCGTTCAGCACCTGCTCCTTTATCTGTTCCAGCTCGTCTTTCATCTTCACTACGATGTTCTGCATCTCGGCATTGTTGCTTTTAGAACCGGTAGTGTTTATCTCACGTCCCATTTCCTGTGCAATGAAACCGAGCTTCTTTCCCTGTCCGGCCTTCTCGCCCATAGTCTCACGGAAATATTTCAGATGATTGGCAAGTCTCTGCTTCTCTTCGCTGATGTCGAGTTTCTCTATGTAATAGATTAGTTCCTGCTCGAGCCTGTTCTTGTCGTATTCCACTTCCGGAATATTGCTCAGGCCCTCGATAATACGGCTGCGTATCTTTTCAACCCTGAGCTTTTCGTACGGCTCAAGCTGTTTGAGAAGGGCTTCAATGTTGTCGATCTTTTCGGTGAACTTGCTTTCCAGGGCCTCACCCTCCTGGATTCTGAATGTCAACAACTGACATATAGCTTTATCAACGGCATCCTTGACAGCAGCCCACTCCTCCTCGCAGAGTTCCTCCGCATCGTTCTTCGCCATCACGTCAGGCATACGCAAGAGACTTGCAAACCAGTCTGCCGGTTCCGGCACTCCGATACGCTCCGATATGCTCTTTATCTGACGGTAATAGTTTTCTATAAGCTGGCTGTTGATTGGCAGAGCCTCGCTTCCGGCATCCTTTTCCACCCATATAGAGAAATCAATCTTTCCACGGACAAGCACCCCGGCTATCGTCTGACGTATTTCCATTTCCTTCTCACGGTATAGCGGAGCTATTCGTGTGGAAAGGTCCAATGCTTTGCTGTTAAGAGATTTTAGTTCTACGTTGATTTTCTTTTCTTTGTAGGTTACCACTGCTTTCCCGTAACCTGTCATTGACTGTATCATAACTGTTTGAGTTTTTTATCTCTGCAAAGGTAGTGTAAATTTCTGACTAAGGGCATTTATTTTCTAAAAAACATATAATAACGGCGGTGGTTTGAAGGAAAATACTTATTTTTGCACTTTAAACATAATATAAGCTTTGTTTTCAACAAATAATAATGTCAAGCATCTTACACATTGAGACAAGCACCGACGTGTGCTCAGTAGCCGTAAGTCAGGACGGTGTGTGCATATTCAGCGAGGAAGACCACAGCGGACCCAATCATGCAGTGAAGCTGGGTACATTTGCCGACATGGCCATGTCGTTTGCCGACAGTCACGGCATACCGCTCGATGCAGTGGCCGTCAGCTGCGGTCCCGGTTCCTACACGGGCCTGAGAATAGGCGTGTCGATGGCAAAAGGCATCTGCTACGGGCAAGGGCTGCCCCTGCTGTCAGTACCGACACCCGAACTTTTGGCCGTGCCCGTATTGCTCAATCATGAGGAGATAGAGGACGATGCGCTGCTATGTCCGATGATAGACGCAAGAAGAATGGAAGTATACGCAGGAATATATGACCGGGCGCTGCGACCCATAAGGGAAATATCCGCCGACGTGGTGGATGCGGAGACCTACAAGGAATACCTCGACAAGTGTCCTGTATATTTCTTCGGCAACGGAGCTTCAAAATGTATGGCAAGTATCAACCATCCCAACGCACATCTCATAGAAGGAATAGAGCCTTTGGCGAAATGGATGTTTCCATTGGCCGAGAAGAAAATGGCAAATGAAGATTTTGAGGACGTGGCATACTTCGTACCGTTCTATTTGAAAGATTTTGTGGCAAAGACCCCGCGCAAGCTCATTTAGGTGTTATGAGTCTGACGCATTCTTAAACGACAAACACCCTGGATTTTTTAAACTTAACCGAATGGACATAAAAGGTTTGGATTACAATACACAGCGTGAACCGCTGATCATGCCGGAATATGGCAGGGAAATTCAAAACATGATAAACTATACCGTAAACGTACCCGACAAGGCAATGAGACAGGTATGTGCGGAAACAATTGTGAAGATGATGGCGACGAAAGTCACCAACCGCTACGGGGATACGAATTTCGAACAGACCCTGTGGGATCATCTATACATAATAAGCGGCAAGAAACTTGAAATAGACTGGCCCTTTGACGTAAGCAAGGCAGAGAACATACAGGCAAGACCGGAACCGATGAAACGTCCGGACATCAACGAGCATGTTCGTCTAAGACATTACGGATGCCTTATGGAAAAGATCTTCGAAAAGCTGAAGACAATGCCGGAGGGAGACGAACGTGACGAACTTGTGAGGCTTGCAGCAAATCAGATGAAACGCGACCTGATAAACTGGGGACACGGCTCCATGGATGACGAGAAAGTCGCAGACGACCTTGCCAGGTTTACTGACGGACGCATACAGCTCGACCTCAGCAGGTTTACGTTTGACAATATGAACATGTCATCCAACGAAGGCCAGAGAAAGACACCGGGCAATACAAAAAAAAGAAGACAATAGCTCTAACCACAACCATCATGCCATGGCATCATTCACTATAGAAGGAGGACATCCGCTAAGAGGAACAATCACACCGCAGGGTGCTAAAAACGAGGCCTTGCAGGTTATATGCGCCTCTTTGCTGACCGAAGATGAAGTGACAATCAGCAATATTCCCGACATCAGGGACGTGAACAACCTTATACAACTGCTCAATGACATAGGGGTCGGCATATCCCGAATAAGCAGAAACGAATATATGTTCCGTGCCGCCGACCTTAATCTGGAATATCTCGAAAGCGACGAGTTTGTGAAGAAATGCGCGGCGTTACGTGGAAGCGTGCTTATGATAGGTCCTCTTCTCGCACGTTTTAAAAAAGCCGTCATCACAAAACCGGGAGGCGACAAAATAGGCCGGAGGCGTCTTGACACGCATTTCCTCGGTTTCAGTAAACTCGGTGCGGAATTCCACCGTATTGAGGGACGTAATGTGTATGAGGTAGACGCCAAGGAACTGAACGGATGCGATATGCTTTTGGATGAGGCAAGCGTCACCGGTACAGCCAACATTATAATGGCTGCCGTAATGGCAAGAGGCAATACAACGATATACAATGCCGCATGCGAGCCATACATACAGCAGCTCTGCCGCATGCTGAACAGTATGGGAGCAATGATTACCGGAATCGGAAGCAACCTGCTGACAATAACGGGAGTGGAGAAGCTTTGCGGAACAAGGCACAGGATACTTCCCGACATGATTGAGGTCGGCTCATTCATAGGCATGGCGGCAATGGTGGGAGACGGGATAAGGATAAAGAACGTATCTATAAATAATCTCGGCATAATACCCGATGCTTTCCGCCGTCTGGGAATAACAATAAACGAAGACGGTGACGACCTTATAATACCGCGGCATGAGCATTATACTATCGACTCGTTCATTGACGGAACTATAATGACCCTTGCGGATGCGCCATGGCCCGGACTAACCCCTGACCTTCTGTCTGTGCTTATCGTAGTGGCGACACAGGCCAAAGGCACAGTGCTGTTTCATCAGAAAATGTTTGAGAGCCGCCTGTTTTTTGTAGACAAACTGATAGACATGGGAGCACAGATAATACTTTGTGACCCCCACCGTGCCGTCGTCGTGGGACACGACCATCAGATGAGGCTTCGCGGCGGACGTATGTCAAGTCCGGATATCCGTGCGGGCATAGCGTTGCTGATAGCGGCGATAAGCGCGAACGGCACAAGCCATATCGACAATATCGAACAGATAGACCGCGGATATGAGAACATAGAGGTCCGACTGAACAGTCTTGGAGCAAACATCACACGCGTATGAATCCATTACATCCCGCTACAGTGATATGATAAGTGAAGAAAGTGTATATAAAATAGGCCGCCTCGGCAAACCTCATGGAATAAAGGGGGAAATATCCATGCAATTTCAAGATGACGTGTTCGACCGCACAGAAAGCGAATATCTTATTTTAAAGATAGACGGGATACTCGTGCCTTTCTTCATGGAAGAGTATCGCTTCAGAAACGACGAGAGCGTACTGATGAAATTCTGCGACATAGACACACAGGAAAGAGCCGCACAGCTCACAGGATGCGAAGTGTTCTTCCCGCGACATCTCAGCGACAGCACCGAGAAAGGAATGACATGGGCGGAAACGGTAGGATTCGCACTGAAAGACTCGACAAGCGACAAGGTAATAGGACACATAATATCCGTAGACGACACAACAATAAATATTCTACTTGAACTCGACAACGGGATACTCGTGCCGGCAGCCGAAGAGCTGATAACGGCTGTGGACAGCGAGAACCGGGAAATAACAATGACCGTGCCGGAAGGACTGGCAGACTTATAATATTCTTTATGAAACAAATAGCAATACTTGGTTCCACAGGCTCTATCGGCACACAGGCACTTGAAGTGGTAGCGGAGCATCCTGACATGTATGAGATATACTGTCTTACGGCAAACAACCGCGTGGATAAGCTTGCAGAACAGGCACGAAGGTTCAAGCCGGCAGCCGTGGTAATAGCAAACGACGCCCATTACGGAAGACTGAAGGAACTGCTCGCAGACGAACCTGACATAAAAGTATACGCAGGCAAGGAAGCCGTAGACGAAATTGTGGAAGCATCACCCATAGACATCGTGCTTACGGCGATGGTAGGTTTTGCCGGCCTGTCGCCTACGATACATGCGATCAAGGCACGCAAGACAATTTGCCTTGCAAACAAGGAGACACTTGTCGTGGCAGGAGAGCTGATACAAAGACTTGCCACGGAATACCATACACCGGTTCTTCCGGTGGACAGCGAGCACTCGGCAATATTCCAGTGCCTTACAGGAGAGGACGGCAATGAGATTGAGAAAATTCTCCTCACGGCAAGCGGAGGCCCTTTCCGCAACATGACAATGGATCAGCTCCGGACGGTTACAAAAGACGATGCACTGAGACACCCCACATGGAAAATGGGAGCAAAAATAACAATAGACAGTGCCACAATGATGAACAAGGGATTCGAAATGATTGAGGCAAAATGGCTCTTCGGGGTAGACGCATCGCAGATTGAAGTGCTTATACACCCGCAATCGATAGTTCACAGCGCCATACAGTTCCGCGACGGTGCCGTGAAAGCACAACTCGGAGTGCCGGACATGCGCCTGCCGATACAGTACGCATTCTCTTTCCCCCAACGCCTGCGCCTCACATCAGAACGGCTCGACCTGTTCGCCGGACCACTGGAATTCCATAAGCCCGACATGGAAAGGTTCAGGTGTCTATCCCTCGCTTTCGAAGCCGTGAACCGCGGTGGCAACATGCCGTGTATAATGAATGCCGCAAACGAGATTGCAAACCGGGGATTCCTTGAGGAACGTTGCGGGTTCATACAGATAAGCGAGATAATAGAACAGACAATGGAGCTTGCCACATTCGACGCAGCACCGACATACGACACCTACGTTGAAAGCGACCGCGAGGCACGAAAGATCGCACTCGGAATAATGGAAAACATCTGAAACGGAACTTATCTGGACATTATCTATATATAAAGACAAATTAAAAACAAATAGAATAAGAAATGGAAATTTTGTTGATAAAGATATTGCAGTTCATGCTGTCAATATCGTTGTTGGTACTGCTACATGAGGGCGGGCACTTCTTCTTCGCAAAACTGTTCGGAATACGTGTCGAGAAGTTCTACCTCTTTTTCGACCCGTGGTTCCATCTGTTTGAATTCAAGCCGAAAAACAGCGATACGGCATACGGCATGGGATGGCTTCCGCTCGGAGGATACTGCAAGATTGCGGGAATGATTGACGAGAGTTTCGACACGGAACAGATGAAACAGCCCGTGCAGTCATGGGAGTTCAGGGCCAAACCGGCATGGCAGCGCCTGTTGGTAATGGTGGGCGGAGTGCTTGTGAATTTTATACTTGCACTGTTCATATACTCGATGATATTGTTCACATGGGGCGACTCTTACATTCCTTTGAAGAACTATACTTACGGTATGAAGTTCAACACAGAGGCGCAACAGCTCGGATTCCGTGACGGTGACAGACTTGTAGGCACTGAGAAACAAGATTTCAAGGACTTCGGTGCGGATATGTTCCGTGATATATCAAAGGCAAAACAGGTTCATGTCATAAGAAACGGCAAGAACGTCACGATAAACCTCCCAGGCGACCTGAACATGCTGCAGATGATAAAGGATAGGCCTCTATTTGCCGAAATGCTCATTCCCGCACGCGTAGATTCCGTTCTTCCCAACACCCCTGCCCAAAAGGCAGGACTGGCCAAGGGCGACAGAATAATCGCCCTAAACGGGAAAGCCATAGACTCGCACAACGAGTTTCTTTATGAGATTTCCAAATTAAGCGATGTGTTGGCCGTGGCAAAGACTTCCGGCGACAGCCTTAAGGCAAGAAACGTAACTATGGTGATCGGCAAAGGGAATACAGATCTCCGCGATACCGTCTCACTTACACTCACCGCCGACTTAAAGGCTGGTTTCGCACCGGTGAACGTGATTAAGGGCTATAAGGCTGTAACCACAGAATACGGATTCCTCGAGAGTTTACCTGCCGGAGTGAAATACGGAATAAGCGTACTTACAGGATATGTGGATGACATGAAGTATGTATTCTCCTCCGACGGAGCAAAATCTTTAGGCGGATTCGGCACGATAGGAAACCTGTTCCCCGGCACATGGGACTGGTACGTGTTCTGGAAGATGACAGCTTTTCTCAGCATTATCCTTGCTTTCATGAATATCCTGCCAATCCCGGCCCTCGACGGAGGCCACGTGTTGTTCCTTGTATACGAGATGATAACAAGGCGCAAGCCAAGCGAGAAATTCATGATTGCCGCCGAATATGTAGGCTTCGGCATAGTAATCCTTCTTCTCATCGTCGCCAACATGAACGATATCCTACGCTGGCTTGGATACATGTAAGAAAAAGACTTGACCCATATATGCGGATGAGGTGCGTACAGCAGGCTGTACGCACCTCATCCGCATATATGGGCAAAGGCAACAGAGCGATTTCCCCTACATATTATACTTCTTTTTCCATTTTTCATATTCCGGATACAGATACGCCGGTGAGTTGCTGTACCACCCATAGCCTCCACGTCTTTCTCTGCCAATCTCCGCCAATGTGCGCCGTGGCACCCCGTCGCGGTCGCAGAACATTGGTTCGGCTTCTTCCAAATCATAATATCGCGCCCATATAGGCTCGGCACCGGCATCTTCCACCACCTTCGTATCGCTTTTGCCTTCGCTGTCTATAAAACGGACGACCTTTATTCCTGTAAGCTTATGGTTTTCAAACCATTTCATAGCACCGTTTACAGCAGCCTTAACACGACTGTCGGGATTGGGAATCTCCATAAGCATATATACCAGCGACGCACTTTCAGCCGAACAGAATGAGGGAAGCTCGTATGCACGCGCCTTTGCCGGAGCCAATGTCTTGCTGTCATGCTGCTGACACCATACAGTAGGCTCTCCGTTCACAATAATCTGAGTATTAAGAATACATTCGACACCCTTGTCGAAGGCCTTGGCAAGACGCTTTTTGATTGCCTTGTCTGTGATGATGTCGAACGGGGTCTTTCCGTCTCTCAGGTCACGTATGACGGTAAGTGTCTGTACCATGGCATTATCATTGTAGGTAATATGTGTCTGGTAATCTCCCCTGTTTTCAGGCCAGAACTGCGGCCATCCTCCATTGTCATACTGTCCGTCGAGCAGGAAGTCTACAGCTTTCATAAACGCCTGTTTATAACGCTCATCCGGCCTTTGATGATAGAGACGCGCAAGATAGGTCATTTCAAGAATTGTGGCGTCATTGTCTGTCGTCGAATCGGTTCTGCGCTTCTTTGCCTCAAGCACTTCATTGCGTCTGTCGCCAAGCGGCTCGTGTATCGCAATGTTCTTTGGCCATCCACCGGTGACACGCTGATAGTCGAGTACGTTTTCCGCTATTCTCACAGCCTCATCAGTACGGAAGAAACTGTCGGGGCTTTTCCTGACTATACTCTTCCACTCTCTTGATGTGTATTTATACTTTTCAACTGTCACCGCAACTTGTGTCTTATACCGCGGAATATGGTTCTCATGATCCGATACACCTGCCGATGCATAAGGAGCCGCAAAAAACATTGTTGAAACCACTGAAAGAATACATTTACCGACAATACCCTTTGATGTCCCGGACAGAATCCTGCCACAAGGCATTCCCTTTTTTACCCTAAAGTTATACATGTGCTTTTTGATTATTGTTTTAATAGTTTTGGTTTGCAAATATAGCAAATTTTGCCGATAACAGCAAAACTTAAACATACATAAAAAGACACATGGATTATAGGTAGTATAATAACTTTTTTGATAAAAACACAATAATCCAACTGTATTTAACATAAATTACGCATTCTTTTCTTGTGATTCCTGACAAAAACTATTATATTTATGAAGTGTTTAATAAAACGACCTTTATACTGTGGCATATACGCTTTGGTTTATTGGTATTATCTCACAGTATTTTTACAACATGCCCCATACTCATATAAAGTATATCACATTCGATTTTCCTGCTTTACGTAAATTCGTTTTGCTGTCATTCCTCTTTGCCTTTATTTCAAAGACGGCTGGCACCGGATACACGGCGGAACGGATGGAGTCAAGGATTATATTTCATGTAAACCGCTATGACATAGACCCACAATTCAGCGGCAACTCAAAATCTTTGAATGATATCAGCCGATTTATAGAAAAAGCCATAGCCGACAGTACTATTGAAATAAAGGAAATTGTATTCTGCGGATATGCATCACCGGAAGGACCACGGCTATTCAACCGTCAGCTTTCTGAAAAACGTATGCATGCCATAGAAAAATATGTAACGCAAAGAACCGAAACATCAGTCATCGGAAGTATGACACATAAAAATGACATTATAGATTTGTCATTACTTGGCAGTGTCATAGAATCATCTGACATACCACACCGCCGGCAGGCGCTTGAGATATTAAACGATACGGCTGACAACCGCCCGCCATCCGAAAGGATAAAGCGGCTGAGACAGTTCAACCGCGGGTTGTTGTGGAAGGAAATAAAACCCTTGCTGAACGATTTCCGCTATGCATCGGTAACATTCATATATATAAAGAAATCTCCGGTGGTCAAGCCGTTTAACGAGGTTGCCGACACAACACCTGACATGGCCGGGAAACATACCGGAGAAAACGTGGACACACAGCAAGACATTGTTCCTGCCACAGATACTGTGCAGACAACAGGCACAAAAAAACAAACCGCCCGCCGGCCATTATATGTCTCGCTGAAAAGCAATATGCTTTATGACGCCCTGCTGATACCAAGCATAGGCGCAGAAGTATATTTAGGAAAGATGGTAAGCCTCAACGCCAACTGGTCGTATGCATGGTGGAAAAGCGACAGACATCATAATTATTGGCGATACTATGGCGGAGATATCGCCCTGAGACGCTGGTTCGGACAAAGGGCTGCGGAAAAACCTCTTACCGGACATCACATAGGCCTTTATGCACAGATACTCACGTATGACTTTGAACTTGGCGGAAAAGGACAAATGGGGAATAAATACAACTATGGAGGAGGCATAGAATACGGATTCTCGTTGCCGATAAGACAGCGTATAAACATCGACCTTACCATCGGCGCAGGATATCTGGGAGGTGAGTATTACGAATATAAGCCCATTGACGGGCATTATGTGTGGCAAGCCACCAAGCAGCGCCACTGGTTCGGTCCTGCAAAAGCCGAGGTTTCACTGGTATGGCTTATAGGCTACGGTAACCGCAACAAACAGAAAGGAGATTCGGAATGAAACCACATCACATACGCTTCGCTGTCACCGTGATACTGGTTCTGGCTACATCACTGTGCAGTTGTGAACACAAAGACTTGTGCTTCAACCATCCGAAACATTCCGCACGCTACGAGTCAAAGGTGGCTGCATCATACGAACTGATATGGGAAATGCGCGAATCTGACGGCTTCGACTGGAGTGCCTGCTGGCCGGAGAGTTTCGGATACAGTTATCATTCGCTTAATCCGTCAATGCCCGAAGGACTTTGCGTCAACACCTACGGTGGCAACGGACAAAAAACGTCAAGGCACCTGCCTCCCACAGGAGGAGTCATCGAGATGACACCGGGCATAAACTCACTACTTATGTATAACGACGATACCGAGTATATCATTTTCAACGACCTGAACATTTCCGTATCGGCAAAAGCCACAACACGCGTAAGGTCCAGGGCCGGATATACAGGCAACACACTTAACACTTCATCAGGAAACAAAACGGAGAAAACGGTATCGCCTCCCGATCCTCTGTTCGGCTATTATATTGAAAAATATGACCAGCAGCCCATGGTAAATCCGATGACTATCAGAGCCACTATGAAACCTTTGGTTTTCAAATATGTCGTACGCTATGAGTTTACTCGCGGCATTGAATATGCGGGACTGGCCCGAGGAGCAATGACAGGCATGGCCGGCTCGGTATTCATGTATGACGGCCATACCGGTAACGACCGTGTCACAATACTTTATGACTGCAATGTTTACGATTGGGGCATCGAGGCTGTCGTAAACTCTTTCGGAATACCCAACTATCCCAACAACAACTATTCGCGTTCGGGAGATTTCTACGGTCTAAACCTCGAAGTAATGCTAAAAAACGGCAAGGTTATTAATTTCGACCATGATGTAACGAAGCTGATTGCCGCTCAGCCACACGGTGGAGTGATATTAATCACCGGTCTTGAAATAAGCGATAAGGACGGCAACGAATCAGGATCAGGATTTGATATCGATGTTGACGGCTGGGGTGAATATGAAGACATTATAATTGACATATAACATATTATTAATCATTATAAACAACAAAAGTATGAAAAAACATGTTTTAGCAGCAGTCGCTGCATCTCTGATGTTATCATCGTGTTCAAACGATGAAGTTATCTCGGTTCCCGGCCAGGCAGCTATCAACTTCGACAGTTTTGTCAGCAAAACCACCCGTGCCACAGATGCATCAAAAACAAATCTTATGAATATGACCGTTTACGGCTATATTGGTGACGAGACACCTGTGAAGAACTTCGACGGGCAAATTGTCTCACGTCCTGACCAATCTACAGAATGGGGATATACTCCTATCCAGTATTGGACAGCAGACAAGAATTATTTCTTTACTGCAATCTCATCACCTGTAAGCGAAGGCAACAGCCACTACACCTATACATGGGCCGACAATCTGCCTATTGATATAAATGCGGATTTTTATGGCTCAGGAACAATTTCCATCGACAACTCAAAGTCTGGAGGAAATGAAGATTTGGTGTATGCGTATGCCACCAAAAGCACTCCAGCCCAAATCACCACCAGCCCCGGTAAAGTGGAGTTCGTATTCAAACACGCGCTGTCACGAGTTAAGTTTACATTCAAAAACGCAATGGGAAGCGATGCATACTCAATAAAAATCTATGACCTTAAGATAACCAATGCCGCCACTCAGGCCGAACTGACTCTTGGCGAAAAGGATCCTACGTGGAACAATCACTCCAACACTACGGAACTGACTCTACGCAATAATTTGTTCGTACCTGCAAATCAAATCGCGTTAAATGCAGCATCTGTGGCAAGCGGCACCAAATTTATCATCCCTGGTGAACAGACACTTAATATCTCATTTAATATCGATCTCATTGTATACGGCAAAACGATTGCCACTTACTACCACAATAACCAAGAGATTCCCACAACAACATTCCAGAACGGACACAGCTATAACTTTCTGGCGGATATTAATCCCAAGAATATCGACCCGGAGCAGGATATGTTCCCAATCGAATTTAACGTTATTGATGTTGACGGATGGATAGAGGAAAGTGGCATTCCCGTTACTCTTCCCGAGAGCACTACTCCAACCGAAGAATAAAGAATATCATAAGTTTCATACCGGGCCTCACCGGAACCGGTATGAAACATATAATCCATAATCTTCACATTTAAACACTAACAAGTAAAAACCGGACAATGAAATTATATCAGGTATTATCATTCATATTTATTGTCGGAATATCATCATGCACTGATGAGACATCACTGATTGACATCGGCAATAATGCGGGCATAAAGTTTGGAGTGGCAGGAATCACCCCCAGGTCGCGTGCCATTGAAGAAACCCGAACGCCTGATATACTGACATTGCGATGTGGCGGAGACACCTGTAATATCTCTCAGGTTGATGCCATAATTACTGTCACCGATATGGATTCCTGTAGAAAGACAAGCAGGTCCATACCTATAACTAATGCCGACGCTATCGGTGATTTCAGCATATATTCATTCTACTACTCTTCGGAAACAGCAGACCCGATACCGTTTTTCAGAAATGAGAAAGCTCTCAGACAGAGTGATTACTGGTCAACCCCAACCCTCTATTACTGGCCGACATCACCCGGCTCAACCCTAAATTTCTGGGCTATGGCGGGAGCAGACTCTCCCGGAGTAGAAATAACGGAGTCCGCATCAGACATCGGATCAATGATAATAAATTATGATGTGCCGGCATCATCCTACAACCAGAAAGACCTCATGTTAGCCACTACAGACAGGCTGAACACCCCAGACAAACGCGTGCCGTTGCATTTCAAACACCTTTGTGCCGCTGTCCGATTCGTATTCGGAACAGAGATGCAGGCCGGTAAAATAAAAAGCATTACACTATCCGGCATCATGTCACACGGGCAATACACCACACAATGGAGCAATCTAACCGGCAAGACATCATTTACCATAAATGCCGACAAGGCTACTACAGACACAGAAACGGCCGGCACAGCAATACTGCCCGATTATAACACACTAATGATGATACCACAGCAACTTGAAGAAGACGCAATGCTTACAGTGGTATTTCAAGACGACGTTACCGGTACTGAACGTCATCTCACCGCCTCTCTCAACGGCCAGACATGGAAACAGGGCACCGTCACTACATACCATATAGGCATCACATCGGCATTCGAACTTGAATTCACCGAACCGTCGGAAACCCAAGATGCCCACTATGTGATATGCAACAATAACATACGCATAAGCGGTGTGCCTGCCGGCAAGTCGTGGACGCTCAGCATTGAAGCATCAGACAACGCGGATCCGAGCGTCCAGCTGAGTGCAGACGTCAACGAATTTGTAAAACAGGGATTCTGGACCGACAAGGAAATACGGAACGGAACAACCATAACCAATGTGTCGGCCCGCGGGACATCGATAGTGAAAGGTTATGGCTCGGGCGATTTTCCAATTACAATATTCCTTCCGGAGAATATCACAGAGCAAGACCGGACAATAACACTAAAGCTCAGCGTAGACAACGCCCCGCCACGCTATACTGTAACACATGAGATCAGACAGCTTCACCCGCTGTGGAACGGCAACGAGGGATGGGAACAGCTCGATGACAACATCAACGGAGCCTACGGCTTTTACTATACGGCAAAGATTGTATATATTTACAATAATTCATCGGGGCTGATTACCGCATACAGGGTAAGAAATATGATAAGCAATCTTGTCAGTCAATATAATGCGTCATCGTATGTAGACTATGATTCATATAATATATCACTTGTAAGTCAACGGTTTTATGTGGCAATCGATTACTCTAAGCTGAGCAATCTCGGTGCTACAGCATCCTCTCCGGATGACGGACATACCAATACGGTACAGCTGTTCAACTTCGGAGGCTCGGCCATATCAAATACTTTTGAACACGCATTACAGCAGATGAAACGTATAGGCACCAGCAACACACCGGCATTCAGACGCAGGGCAAATGATGATCCGTCGGACGTACCGCAGGAAGTTGGGGGCTCATTGATTGACGAAAGCCAGGCATTAACAATGGTATTAAAGAAAAACCGTTATTATCTGAACAGATATTCCGACAGCGAGACCGGAACAGAGACAACAGCACCGAAAATTCTCGAAAATGATATTCTGTGGTATCTGCCGGCGTATGAGCAATTTGGCAGAATGCCGGCCGGAAACTTCACTACAGGTGATTTTTGGTCGTCGACAGCCTATAATGACGCTACCCGAGCTTATCTCGGCAACGGTACAACAGTACCGCGCATGACCCAAAAGAAGATCCGTGTCGTACGTAACCGCTAACACACATTATAGTAACTATAGCTAAATGCAGAACACGGTGTAGGGATATTCATTTAACAATCAAAAAAACAGCCAACTAATTCACAATGCTTCCAGCATGAATTAGTTGGCTGTTTTGTATCCTTAGATACTCCCTCCGAAAACAAGTTTTGCTTTTGAATCCGGCTCGCAGTTTTATTTAACCGTTAGTTTCAGTTTCTTCAAATCGCGGCTGTTAGGCCCTACCATTATCTCGAAATCCCCCGGTTCAAGCACAAAGTCGAGATTACGGTTATAGAATTTAAGTAAATCAGGAGTGACCGTAAACTCTACCCTGCGGCTTTCACCTGCCTTAAGCTCAATACGCTCAAACCCCTTCAGCTCTTTCACCGGACGGGCTATAGATGCAAACACGTCCCTGATATACAACTGCACCACCTCGGCCGCATCGCGGCCACCGGTATTGGTGACCATTACAGACACTTTCACGTCACCGTCGGCAGCCATTGTATTGCTGCTAAGCTGCAAGTCACTGTATGAGAATGTGGTATACGACAGCCCGTAGCCAAAAGGATACAACGGGTCATTGCGCATATCAAGATAATTGCTGCGATACTTGTAATACTTATTTGCACCCTCCGGCACAGGACGTCCTGTGTTAAGATGATTATAATACAGCGGCAACTGCCCCACTGCCTGAGGCATCGTTGCCGTAAGACGCCCGCACGGCACCTTGTCGCCAAACACCACATCGGCTATGGCATCAGCGGCCTCACTGCCTCCGAACCATACGTTAAGGATTGCCTGTACATTATCGTCTTCCCATTTCATCACCGTCGGACGACCTGAGAAATTAAGCAGGACCACTGGCTTGCCCAACGCGACAAGCTCCTTCAGAAGTTCCATCTGCACATCAGGCAGATCAAGATTTGCACGGCTTGACGACTCACCAGACATTTCGGAGCATTCGCCCATGGCACAGACAATCACATCGGCCATCCCTGCCACCTGAACGGCCTCTGCCTTCAGCTGTTTTTCATCACCACGCTCTATAGTCCTGCCAAATTCGGAATCTCTTTGGAATGCCTCATCGCGGCTTATGTTACATCCCTGGGCATAGAGCACGACAGCCTTGTCACCGACGGCACGTTCCATTCCGTCCTTCAAAGTGGAATAACGTTCTGGGGTCTGCGCCACACACCATGTACCAGTAATATTGCTACGCGTATTGGCAAGCGGACCTATAAGTGCTATCTTACCTTGTTTTTTCAGCGGCAGCAAGTTGCCTTCATTCTTCAGAAGCACGAATGTCTCTGCCGCGATGTCACGTGCGGCCTTACGGTTCTCTGCCGTGAATATATCTTTCTTTGCACGCTTCTTGTCAAGATATTTATATGGATCGGCAAACAATCCGAGTTTATACTTTGCCTCAAGCACTCGACGGCATGCCAAGTCTATTTCCTCTATTGTCACAAGGCCCTCTTTCAGCGATTTCTCCAATGTGCCGACAAAGCCCCGGGAACACATATCCATATCCGTACCTGCCCTAAGTGCCATCACAGATGACTCGGCAAGCGGAGCGAAACCGTGTTTTGTCATCTCACCTATCGACTCATAGTCTGTCACGACAAAGCCGTCAAAGTTCCATTGATCACGCAACAAGTCGGTGAGGAGCCACCTGTTGGCCGTAGCATGCTCACCGTCAACAATATTGAATGACGACATCACACTGCCCACACCCGCATCTACCGCAGCCTTATATGGCGGGAAATACCTGTTATACATGCGTATGCGGCTCATGTCCACCGTGTTGTAGTCACGTCCGGCCTCCACCGCCCCATATAAGGCAAAATGCTTCAGACATGCCATGATGTTATACGGCTTAGAATAATCACCCTGATAGCCGCGCACCATGGCCTCCGCTATACGGCTTCCAAGAAACGGATCCTCACCTCCACCCTCGCTTATACGTCCCCATCGGGCATCAAGGGCAATATCCGTCATTGGCGAGAACGTCCAGTTTATTCCGTCAGCACTGCATTCCTTTGCGGCTATCATGGCACTGCGCTCTATGGCCTCCATATCCCATGAACATGACATGGCCAGCGGAATGGGGAATATTGTCTCATAACCGTGGATAACATCCATGCCCACAATAAGCGGAATACCGAGACGCGACTTCTTCACAGCTATATCCTGAATGGCACGTATCTTGTCTATACCCTTTATGTTGAAGACCCCACCGATATTACCAGCCGCAATATCTCCGCCGACACGTGTGTCCATGACCCCACCGGTAGTAATATCACCGGCCACCATAAGATTAAGCTGCCCTATCTTTTCATGTAATGTCATTTTCCGCATAAGCTGATCCACATATTCCCTCATGGATGACTTCTGAGCCTGTGAAGCAGCCGCATACAGAATTACACATACCGATAAAAGTATCTTTTTCATAATTGTTTTTCCTTTATAGAAGGAACGCGGAAAATATGCAATTATTTTAACCGAACATGCTTTTTTGAAACAATCGGACGAAAGCATTGCACCGAAAAGAACGGACACACATTTCTTTTCATATCAATAACACGTGCCAAGCCCCGACCCCACTCAAAGGATATGGTTTCCATCCTGACTGTATCCAAACAAAAACATAAGATAATCGTCTATTGAGGCAACAAACTCTTCCACCCAATAAACTATCGGACTTTATCTATTCTATCTGTACTCCGACCGGGAATCGAACCCGGATCTACTCTTTAGGAGAGAGCTATTCTATCCATTGAACTATCAGAGCATCATCAATAGAATCTGTAAATCTTTCTTTACATGAAAGCTTTCACCCTGCAAAGTTACGTAAAAACAGAGATAATACAAAATAAAAGTCCTGTTTTTTTATATATCCTTCCTTATACCACATTATTTCTATTTCCACGGGCATAAATGAAAAACCATACATCATGCACATTTTCCAGCCATGGCAATATTCATACAGGATTGTCACAGCTCATAAAAAAGGCGTACCGCATTAAAACGATACGCCTTATAAGAGATTCCAAATATGGATTTATGCAATTAAATTATCACATTTGTCCAAGTAACAATTATGCAACCGCAACATTCTTCTCTCCCTTACGGCCTGTCTTGCGCATTATAAGGTATGCAATAGGAGCGGCAATGAATATTGAAGACAGAGTTCCGAACACAACACCGAGAATCATTGCAAACGAGAAGCTGCGGATACTGTCACCACCAAGGAAGAAGATACAAAGCAATACGAGCAATGTCGTAGCGGATGTATTTATGGTACGTGCCAGAGTCTGGTTCAATGAATCATTGAATATCACCATGCGGTCGCGCTTGCCATAAAGCTGGATGTTCTCACGCACACGGTCGAACACAACCACCTTATCATTTATGGAGTAACCGATAACGGTAAGTATGGCTCCGATAAACGTCTGATCAATCTCAAGCGACATGGGAACTATACCCCACAATGCAGAATAGAATCCTATTACAATGAGTGTATCAAGGGCAAGAGCTATGGTTGAACCTATAGAGAATGCAACGTTATGGAAACGGATAAGGATGTAAACGAAGATAGCTACCAAAGCGAAAATAACGCTCACAATGGCACCGTAAGTAATATCCTTTGCAATTGCAGGACCAACCTTTGTACTGCTGACGATGGAACCGCCGCTACGGATATCCGGATTCTTGAATGCGTGAACATCTTTCTGAGTTACCATGTTCGCCTTAGACAAGGCATTGAAAAGCACTGTCTCTACCTCATCATCGATATTCGGATCGTTTGACTCTATCTTATAGTTGGTAGATATACGTATTGTCTTGCCGTCTGTACCCAAAGCGATGACACTGACGTTTGCATCACCGAATGCACCGTTGAGAACGGTACGAACCTGCTCCGGCTCAATGCCTTTCTCCAATACGACAACATAGTTGCGGCCACCGGTAAAGTCGATACTCTTGCTAAGACCACGCAGACCGAAGCAAATGACAAACAGAACCGCAACCACACCCCAGATTGTGAATGTCCTCTTGTACATGCCCATGAAGTTGACCTTCATGTTCTGAAGCATGTTCTTTGAGAAATTGGTAGTGAATGTGAGGTTAAGCCACTTGTCACGACTCAACTGATGATTGTAAACAAGACGTGTGAGGTATACTGCGGTAAAGAACGAACAGCAGATACCGATTATCAATGTAGTGGCAAAGCCACGGATAGGACCGGTTCCGAACACGTAAAGAATCACACCGGTAATTATAGATGTGAGGTTTGAGTCGAAAATTGCAGAGAAGGCATTTGAATATCCTTTCTTCATGGCTTCCTTTACATTGAAACCGTTACGCAATTCCTCTTTCGTACGCTCGTAAATAAGCACGTTGGCGTCAACGGCCATACCGAGAGTAAGCACGATACCGGCGATACCCGGCATGGTGAGTGCGGCCTGGAATGACGCTAATATACCCAAGGTAAAGAACAGGTTGAACAGCAATGCGACATTTGCGAGCATACCGGGTATCACATTATACAATACCACCATGTAAATCATCAGCAATACAAACGCCACAACAAATGACATAAGTCCCTGTTGGATAGACTGTGCGCCAAGTGTAGGACCAACGACCTCTTCCTGTACGATACGTGTCGGAGCAGGCATCTTACCTGAGTTAAGGGTATTCGCAAGGTCTTTGGTATCCTCAATGGTAAAGTTACCTGTAATCTGTGAATTTCCTCCGGCAATCTCTCCGTTCACACGGGGTGCACTGTATACAGTGTTATCAAGAACGATGGCTATAGCCTTGCCAATATTCATTTTGGTAAGCTGTGCCCAACGGCGCGCACCGTCGGAATTCATCTGCATTGAAACACAAGGATGTCCCATCTGGTCAAACTCATCCTTGGCTGTCGTTATCACGTCACCCTCAAGCGGTGCACGGCCGGAAGGTTCCGAAACCTTTATCGCATGAAGTTCGTATACATCGGCTTTAGGATCAAAGTCTGCGGCCTTCGCACTCCAAAGAAGTTTCACATCCGACGGAAGTATCTGTCTTGCCAGTTCAGAATAGATAATCTTGTTTACATCCGCTGTGTCTCTTGATGAAGAATATCCGACTACGCTAAGGCTCTGTCCCTGTACGGGCTGGAACACGGAGAACAACGGATTCTGCTTCTTAAGCAATTCGGCCTGTGCTTCTTTCGACACGACTTTCTTTTCCGCTTTCTTTCCGCTGATCGCAGCGGCAAGGCTTGTTGCCTTTGCCGTGTCGGCGGCAGTGCTTACAGTGTCAGCAGCAGCCTGTACAGTATCATTTACAGCCTTGTTGTCAGCATTCTCATTTGCAAAACGCTGGTTGAGCTGTGCAAGATAAGGAACTATCTCCTGACTGTTATATGTCTCCCAAAATTCAAGGTTGGCACTTCCCTGAAGAAGCTTGCGCACACGGTCAGGCTCCTGAACACCAGGCATTTCAACCATGATACGTCCGGACTGGCCTTCAAGTTTCTGGATATTCGGCTGAACGACACCGAACTTATCTATACGGTTACGTACAACATTGAAAGAGTTGTCTACAGCCGACTGAACCTCCGCACGTAAGGCGCGCTCCACTTCAGCATCACTACTTTGTGTGCTTACCTTTCCCTTCATCTGCTGAGTGGCGAAGATTTCAGCCAGACGGTGGCCGGGAGCATTCTGATGATAATACTTAACGAACAGAGAGATAAAGTCATTCTGACTTGTCTCCTCCTCTTTCTTTGCCTCCTGCATTGACTTTATGAATGCCGGGTCTGTCTTGTGGTCGGCCAATACCATGATTACATCCGGTACAGAAACCTCAAGAATCACGTTCATACCGCCCTTAAGGTCAAGACCGAGACCTATTTGCATCTCACGGCACTGCTTCAGAGAATAAATGCCAAGATACACTTTCTCGTTCTTCATTGAGTCGAGGTACTCCTTGCCTGCCTTTTCTCCCATTGCCGCAGCCTTGTTCTCATACTGGCGTGTCACAAAAGAGAAAGAAAGGTAGAATATACACACGAGCATAAGCATAAGTGCGATAAACTTTACAATTCCTTTGTTTTGCATTTTATTTTTTATGTTATTTAATTATTATATTCCTTAACCGAGCCATCAAGATGGCGTTATAAAGCTTGCAAATATAGTGATTTTTTTACACTTTGAAAAATCTTTTGGCTTTTTTCTATGGCTTTTTTCCATTTTTATTCACCATTCTTAACCAACAATACATAGGATAATGGTCGGATGCATCTATTTCATTATCAACCTTACAATTATACGCCTTAAACTTATCGGAACAGAAAATATTGTCGATACGGACAAAAAAGCCTTTCCGATTATATGACAATCCTATCCCACGGCCTGTTTCGACATAACAATCAACAAGTCCCTTTGCCACTGTGCGCCTGGTATATGAAATGGGGTTGTCGTTAAAATCCCCGCATACAATGACAGGATATTCCTTATGGTTCTCTATATATTGATGAACGGAGTCGGCCTGAGGCGCCCTCATGGCCACGGCCTCGACAAGCTTGGAAAAAATAATCTTCGATCCGGCCTTGGCCGTATCGGTCTCGACATCGCCTTTAATCATATCCTTATACATCTCACGTTCGTCAGGAGAAAGGTGATTGCTTTCAAAATGATTGTTTACTACAATAACGGTGTCATTATCAATCTTCAGATAATATGCCACACTGCCGTTTCCCTTTGAGGTATATCCGATCGTTTCTTTCTTTAAAATCGGGAAACGGCTGTATATACCCTGCCAATTCATCTTCACGGAGGCGTTGCCCACACCGGTAGTATCATAATACGCGTATGGGGCTCCGACACTGTCACGCATTGCCGCGAACAGTTTCGAATTATCCTCCTGAATACACACTATGTCAGCCTTGCTTTCCTTTATATATGTATATATTTTAGAGAATCCGTCTTCATACCTCGGATCACCGGTATAGTTTTCAACGTTGTATGTGAGAACCTTTATGACATCCTCAGGCATATCTTCCGGAAGATTCAACGGCATATATATTCTCAAAGGCACATAACATGCAAGATATCCGACCAAAGGTATTGACATGTATATACGTTTAAAGGCAAGCCAAAAGAAAAGAAACGCCATGTTGACGGCAAGAAACACCGGGAATGCAAGGCCTGTGCACGACAACACGGGAAACCTGACAGGATCCCAATAATCTGAGAATCCCGACAAAAACATCATGATGACAGTAGCCACATTCGCTCCCGCCGCCATATTCACCGTTATTTGCTTTAACTGACTTACCATCTATTTATCACCGCTCTCAAACAGGAAACGCTTTTCACTTTCGGTAAGACTGTCATATCCGCTTTTGCGTATCTTGTCAAGAATACGGTCCGTTTCAACTTGCCTTGCCTTCATACGCTCGTTATACTCCCAGTCATCTTCACGCGAAAAACGCTGCCGGCCGGAAACGTCGCCATCATTGCCGGAAGACGGCCTGCCGTTGCCAAAGCCACTGAAAAAGTTTTTCTTCTGACGGCCAAAACCGTCCTTTAAATTTCCAAAGATATTATTTCTCTCACCGAAGCCTCCGGAATGCGGATTCTTATTCCAATACCTTATCATAAGATAGCCGAAGAGCATTCCGCCAAGGTGTGCCATGTGCGCGACATTGTCGCCCGGACCGCTCATGGCCGAGAAGAATTCTATACCGGCATAAAACATTACAAACCACTTTGCCTTGACCGGTATGGGAAGAGGAAATATGAATATGCGCTCATTTGGGAATGTCATGCCGAACGCGAGCAGGATCGCATATACGGCACCGGACGCGCCTATGGTTGTCCATGAATTAAGCTGGCGGGACAAAGCGTCACCGACAGCAAATATATCCAACATTCCTATACTGGGATCCTGGGCACTGACAGTGAAATAGAACGAGCACAATTGGGCAAGTTCCTGCAATACGCCGGCACCGACTCCACAGGAAATATAATAGAAAAGAAATTTCTTTGGTCCCCACACATTCTCTATAACGCATCCGAACATCCACAATGCAAACATATTGAAGAATATATGCGTAAACCCGCCATGAAGAAACTGATAAGTCACAAACTGATAGATATGGAAATCCTCCGCCAAAAAGAAATGCAATCCGAATATGGAAGTGAAATCAATACCGGCTCTCTCGATAATATAAGTGGCAATGAATACAATGGCATTGATTATAAGCAGATTTTTCGTTATTACCGGAATGTTGCGCATAATTACTGTTTCCTGTTTCTAAATTAAAATATATCATTTATCGGCTGCAAAATTACGAAAAATATCTGTCAAACAGCATTTAAACAAGTGTTTAGCATCTATTTTTATAGAATATCATCACTTTTCTTTATTTTTTGTTTGATTTCTTATTTCTTTAAGTTATATTTGCGGAGAATTTGTCAAGACAACAAATATAAAAGAAATAATATTATTAATTAAAAACAGAGTTATGAAAAAGACAGAATTGATCGAGAAGATTGCGGCCGGCTCAGGTTTGGGTAAGGAAGATGCAAAAAAAGCTCTTAACGCAACAATTGACGCCATTAAGGACGCTCTTATCGCAGGCGACAAGATAACATTCGTAGGTTTCGGTACATTCAGCGTTAACGAACGTCCGGCCCGCGAAGGAATCAATCCCCTCACAAAAGAAAAGATTCAGATTGCAGCAAAGAAAATCGCGAAGTTCAAGGCTGGTTCTGAACTGACGGAAATGATTAATAAATAATCATAGCATGAAAGTATGATGACGGGGCCGTGGCAAAATTGCCACGGCCCCGTCATCATTATAGAAACACACCGGAAAGCGGTATCACTGCTTTGAGACTGCCCGTTTTAACACAAACTGCCGGCAGATTCTGATTCAAGTCAAATATGCTTTCCTGTGCACATACGGTTCCATGTTATTTTATTATGGCTGCTTGCCTATATATGCGAGAATACCGCCATCGACATAGAGCACATGCCCGTTTACAAAGTCTGAAGCGTCTGAAGCAAGGAATACGGCCGGTCCCATAAGGTCTTCAGGAGTACCCCAACGTGCGGCAGGAGTCTTCGAGATAATGAACTTGTCAAAAGGATGACGGCTTCCATCAGGCTGTGTCTCACGGAGAGGAGCTGTCTGAGGAGTCGCGATATAGCCCGGACCGATACCATTACACTGTATGTTATGCTCACCGAACTCGGAACATATATTGCGTGTAAGCATCTTCAGGCCTCCCTTTGCAGCGGCATAGGCAGAAACGGTCTCCCTGCCGAGCTCACTCATCATTGAACAGATATTGATAATCTTACCATGACCTTTCTTTATCATTCCCGGAAGGACTGCCTTTGAAACGATAAACGGTGCATTCAGGTCTATGTCAATAACCTTGCGGAAGTCATCCACAGACATGTCGGTCATTGGAATACGCTTGATAATGCCGGCGTTATTCACCAATATGTCTATAACTCCAAGTTCTTTCTCTATGTCGGCAACCATTGCCTTCACCTGCTCTTCGTCTGTGACGTCGCAAATATATCCTTTTGCGTCAATACCCTTTGCCTTATAATCAGCCAACGCCTTTTCCATGTGCTCCTGGCCACGACAGTTAAATGCAATCTTCGCACCGGCCATTGCATACGCCTCTGCAATGGCAAAACCAATTCCGTAAGCCGCACCCGTCACAAGAGCGACCTTGCCCTCAAGTGAGAATCTCTGTGAAAATGTATCCATATACTTTTATTATTATAGTTTAATTGTGAGCGTAATTATCATTTCAAATCTGTAATCCGGGAAAAGTCCTGGTCGCCATAGTCGAGGTTCTCACCTCCCATACCCCATATAAAGGTATAATTATGTGTAGCTGCGGCACTGTGGATGCTCCATTCCGGTGAAAGAACAGCCTGATTGCCTTTCATCCATATATGGCGTGTCTCGTTCACCTCACCCATAAAATGACATACAGCCTGTTCCTGAGGCACTTCAAAATAGAAATAGGCCTCCATCCTGCGGCTATGGACATGGGCCGGCATGGTGTTCCATACACTTCCCGGAGCCAGCTCTGTCATTCCCATCTGCAATTGACAAGTCGGAACGACCTGCGACACCAGCATTTTATTTATGTCACGCTCGTTGCTCATCTCAAGCGATCCCATGTGTGCAACGACGGCATCAGCCTTTGTGACCTTCATGCAGGGATATTCCTTATGAGCCGTTGTGCTGTTGAAATAAAACATTGCCGGATTTGCAGCGTCATCACTGCAGAATATTATGTCACGGTCGCCACGACCGATGTATAAAGCCTCTTTATAGCCAAGTGTAAAGACCTCGTCACCGACCTTCACCTTTCCACTGCCGTTGCCGACATTAAAGACACCTATCTCACGGCGCGAAGTAAAGAAAGCGGCCTTAAGAGGGTCTATCGCCTCAAGTTTTAACTCCTCACCTACAGGCATGGCTCCACCGACGACCATACGGTCATACATCGAATAAACCATATTCACCTCATCACCCACGAATAAGGTTTCTATAAGAAAATCACGACGGATACGGGCTGTGTCATATTTCTTTGCATCATCAGGATGTGACGCATACCTGACTTCATAATTTGTCTTCATAATGAAATATTTGTTTTTAGCTGTAGTTTTGTGCAAAGATACGGTTTTTCCGTTAACCTGCAAAATAAAAACATACTTAACGCCTGCATTAACAAGAATTTGGAAGACAAAAGAAAGCCTGTGACACCTGGGCAAGGACTCTCTGTCATAAAAAAAGCAGACGAAACGGTAAGCCGTGGAGAATGAACGGCAAATGTTAAAAGTGTATGTAGGCCACATACAGAGTGTATTTGGGCTACATACACAGTGTATTTAGCCTACATACACAGTGTATTTAGGCTAAATACACTTCTAACATTTGCTGTCCGTCATCCGCGCAATGTACACTTTGTTTAAATTCCTAAGCCATTTGATAATGAAAACAAATATGGTCTTGCCGTGAAACGAATCATGACAAGACCATAAACAAAAAAGCAATATTAAAACTTTCTCCTGAATGAGAAATATCTATCCGCGCAAATCCCTATTTAATCAGTTTTCTGCCGTTGACAATATATATCCCTTTAGGCAACGACCCAAATGCCGAGGCATCTCTATTTACAATACGTCCGTCCAAAGAATATACTCCCGACCGGCGGCTGTACGCACCATCCGCATGCACCTCCTCTATGCCAAGAGCCTCTTTCGGGGTCTTTCCAAAGAAATACAGCCGGAAATCATCGAATATGCACCAATACTTTTCCGGCATATTTGCAGTACGGACACCGAGTTTCAACGACGCTCCTTTTGTCTTGTTCTCATATACCACTGCATTTTCGTATAATCCACGGGAAAAATAAATACTCGCCGACTTCATGTCATTGGGAATATATTTAACCGGCGAGCCGACAGATGATTCGCTTCCGCCCAACTTCGTGTCTGAGGCACAAGCACATATATCATTCAATTTCTGTGCGGCGGAGCCTAAATAAAGGAAAGCCGTAACCCTGCTCTGCCCAGAAGAATACTTCGCCCAGGCATCAGCAGAGGAGCCCGGCCGCTGAAATCCTTTAGCGCGCAACTGATACGTGCCGGCAGGCATGCCTGTCAATATCTGGTTCATATCGAACGTTTTCTCATAAAACTCGCCGCACGAATGATTGACTGCAGGAGCCACCGACCATCCTTCAGCCGAATCCATTCCGGAGTTGACAAGCATATATGTAAGGTCAAACGGCTGGCTTTCGCTCAACGGTGTCGCTCCATTGAGAAAAGCAAACGTTGCGTCACGAATTTCACCCTGCATGGAATTCAATTCGGAAATGTCTACAGAAGTCTGCATGACCGACCACACCCTCGAGATTGTTGACGCCACCTCATCATCTACTCCCTCCACATCCTCTGTGTGTGGAACGCCAATCAGGTCCTCCAACACAGAAAGGGCCTTTGCTATCTCCGTTTTTATGCCGTCCACTGCCATTGCCTCTACGTCTGCCAGCTCTTCGGCAGAAAGTATCAGCCAACGCTGGCTGTCAGCGGTATTGGATATGTTGAATGTCATGGCCGATGTTTTCTCCCCGGCATTCGCCTGCAGACATTTGGGCGACCAATTGCTCTCTGGATATATAATCCAGTATCCGCGCTGCGGTAATGACATCCCGCCTACCGCAATATCCTTACGTCCGCGCATCAGCTGGAAATTCTCCGTTGAAGACGCCGCACTGACCGCAGAGGTGGTTATGCCGTTGATTCCTGCGCCGCTATAGCTGAAATACCTTCCCGTGGCGACATTCTTCAGCTGGTAATACTGATTCTGCGGTGTGAACGTTATTGTCCATGCGGCACTGTCGTTTCCAACGGCCTGAGCGGCGGTCATTGTCTTCCATACAAGAGCTCCCGACTTGGAGGGAATAAGGTAAGAAGTGTAAAGGCCGAACTCCGCCGACTCGTTTTTAATATAGTATTTCTTGCCGTCCTCATGACAGAAAGAATAATAAGGACGCGAGAAGCTTGTGGCGGTATGCTGGAGGCCGTCTTCCCCAAGAGCCTGACATACAAGACCGTTTCCTATATAAAGAATCTCTGTTCCGTCATCCTCATGTGCTCCGTTGATACCGTATGGCCACATGTGCTGATAATCACCGTTAAGAACTTCCGTATTATTGTTGGCAAGAAACCTCACAACCTCGGTTACACGGTCGCCCAGCCATGCACCGGTGCCATATCCGTCACCGTTGACTGAAGCACGCAGATTATGACGGCTCCACTCCGTATCCGCCCATGGAATCACACCCACACCATGAAGAAGCTCATGGAGGATAGTGCCTGTGCGCTGATAAGAAGCGTTAGGCCCGACCCTCACCCATCCGCCATAAGAACAGTCGGCCGTCTGTACACCGGCTTCATAGCCCACACTTGTGGAGAAGCCTGTTATGGAAGTAAGATTGTTCCAATAATCCACGGCACTTTTCGTTGCATTGGCAATTCGCGTCTTCACATCATCCGCACCACCGTCACGTATGGTATAGCTGATGGTGCCTTTAGGAATGGTATAGAATTTTATGACATCACCGTAATAAGCCTTTCCCTCCTTGTCGACAGCGTATGCACGCATATAATACAAGGTGGAGGGAGTGAGGTCCTGAAGCCAATAAATCTTACCGTTCTTCGACAGATACTTCACTGTCTTGTTGTCATCAACAGTAGGTTCAGGAGTTTCCGCCCAGCAGAAACCTGTTTCCTTAATATCCGTACCTTTGACTGTCATACGTCCGAAAGCCATTGTCGCTCCCCTGGCAAAACGCTTGTCGGTAGTAACGGATATGCTTTGGGCTGATATCTGTCCGGACATCAGCAGCATAACGAAAAAAACAGAAAGGAAAGTTCTCATAATCATTCCAATATTTTTATTTATTATCTTGAATTTTATTCTAACTTTTTCTCGCCAAACGGGCAATGTCAAGCTTATTTTTACATTGCCCGTTTGGCTCAACGAGAACATTCATACCATAGCATTCATCCGTGTAGGGACGTGCCTTCGGCATGTGTCATGTGTACAAACATTCTCCAAAGAGTATACCGTATATACGGTTGTTTTCTGAAGAGTCCTTCCAACGATTAAGTCCATCGCTTTGCGATATCTATGGTGTGTGTAATGAATTGGGATGTATGGTCGTTGTCGCCTGACACATGCCAAAGGCATGTCCCTACACTGTGGAAGATAGGATATGTATATAGTCCATCCGGCTTAGCGAAAACGCTCATTTCATCACTTTAACGGCTTTTCCGTCAACAACCCTTACATAGACACCCGACTCCGGTTCCTTCTCATATCTTATTCCATCCAAGGAATAGAATTCGGGCTTGCCGGCATCTGCGTCTATCCTGTTTACAGATGACAAAAGCGAGCTAACAGGCAGAGTGACACCCGTCCAGTCCTGTAACACCGTCATATTGTCTATATTCTTTATATATGCGGAATAGTCACCGATCTTTGCCCTTTCATCACGATTGGGAGAGTTCTGTATAACCCATTTCCCATCTTTCAGCACCAATCCGTTCTCAGGCGTCGTGGCCGATGTGATAAAAAGTCCGTTGAGCCCGTTAGGGCCGACTGTTCTCTTGGTCACTTTCTCTCCCGTCTCATATATCACGACATCAGAATGATCTGAATAGACCACGCATGGAACACCTGCCGCACTCCCGTTTATTTCCTCAAGACAGATCTGCGACTTATCAGCCGTGACGCCTGCTATCTGATAAAACCTTACACCTTTTGACGGGGTTGCATCATACGGAAGACAAAGTGTGGACCATCCGCTTGCATCCGCCTTATAATGATAGACGGGCAGATAACGGAGCACAAAATCCGTCGCACACCAGCTGCCTTCACGCATGTCGCCCTTTCCGTTATTATCGCCATACGGTTTCCAGGCGTTGTCGACAGCATTTGCCTTCGATGAGGTGAAGCCTATTGTCAGGGTATCTTTGTCGCTTACATAGACAGCAGGCGTTATAAGCGTCTGCCATTTGCCGTTGCCGGTTATTGCCGGAATGTCAAGGTAATCTGCGGAAAGTATCGGTGAGACGATGCTGTCTCCTTTATACACGATATAGGAATGCTGGTCGGAAACGCAATAATGCTGCGTTGAAGCCTTACATTCCAATACATAGAGGCCATGTGAAAGATATTCACCGCCGGCATCCTTGATAATCCTCTGTGATACAGCCATCGTGAGTCCGTCCTGCTCCGACGCGCTTATGTCTTTCCACAGTGCGCTCCAGCATTTCTTTCCGTCTTGAACGGATATACCCTGTTCCCCTCCTGTATAGGAACCGGTTCTTTTCCAGTCAATGGTTTGCTGCCCGAAGGAAGGATGTTTTATAAACGATGTCTCTTTAAACGGCATACATACGGCAAGCTTCTCGCCAAGCGTGGCAACCTCGCCAATATATGTTTCCGCCGATGTCGTTGACGACAATGTCTCTATTGAGGCCTTCAGCTCTTCACTGCCGTCAAAGCCTTCGGCTATGGCCGCACCAGCAACAACCGCAACAGAGTCAGCGATACGCTTCATGCCGAGAGCCTCAATAGTGTTGTCTATGACTGACACCAGCGACAACAGGTATTCCTCCGTATTCCCGGCCTGCTCTAAAACAGACTTCACACCTTCGTTCAATTGCGGAAGCGACTTGTTGAAATCAAGCAACATCCGTGCTCTTCTTGTCTCTGCCGACAAGCCGTCTGCTACAGCCTCTTCCTTTGACAAGAACAGACGTGATATTGAAAGTTGGTCAAACTGTGCGCGGGCTCCCAAGTGGGAAAACGCCACCAAGGCCTTGCTGTATGTTCCCGTATTGAATGTCGTGGCATACTTCGACCATACAACATTGTTCGGTATACCGGCAACAACAGAGTCTTCCTTAACACCGTCACGGGTCATGCTCAGCTTGTTTACCGACATGCCGTTATAATATGAGGCCGCACTGAAATAGTAATCAGCCCCTTTCTCAAGTTCGACCATGGTCTTTACCGAACCTGCCTTGTCTAATGACTGGTTGGAATAAGACTGCAGGTATGTTCCTCCGTCATAGCCTCCTTTTGGTAACACCTCGAAATCCGGCAGAGACAGAATGCCGCCTTCACCGTTAGTCCAGCCCTGAGTCCCGAAATCAAAACTGCCGTTAATCAGTATGTTGCCTCCTATATAGTATTTCCTGCCGTTAACATCTATGGCATCGCCTGGAAGCATCTTTTCTGGAACGGCTGTCGCTGTCTTTGCTGTATAATAGTCTTTACCATCCGAATAAACAACATGTATGCGATACTCGGCACCGTCAAAGGATTCATTATCTTCCACTCTATAGTCTGCCTCACCCTCTTCCAGTTCCACTTCCATGAGCGTCTCCCATGCAGTCCCTTTCTTTCGGCGTTCCACAGTCATGCTCTTATTATATTCTCCGTTCGGTTCATGCCAGCCAAGCACCGCTACTCCTGTTGAAGCGTTAAATCTGCACGAAAGATTTGAAGGAGCTCCTTTAGCCTTTGGCAATTTCGGAACAAATTCATATTTCTTGTTATATCCTATGACACCTTTCAATGCCGCATAGTTTCTGCCTGCATCGGTGAGAGTGCCATTCAGATATACCTTTGAACGGTCGGCCTCTGAATTCCAATAGGCAAAACGCTCCACATAGCCATAGCCGTTCATCAATTCAGTCAGTTCCTTTATCCTGTCCGCATTCTGCCTCTTTGCCTCTTCATCGGAAAGTCCGGAGTTGAACACACCGTTGTTGTTCCATGACGCGCCCCAACACCACTCTGATATCCACAACGGACGACCATAGCTGTTATACCATGACTGCAGGTTGTAGAAACTGCCCGACGGCCAATAGGAGTGCACGTCCAACACATCGCAACGCCACCCCCTGGCATCCACAGAATCCATGAATTCCTTCAGCCAGTTAAGACTGCCGTCATGGGAAGAAGGCGAACACAGACGCAATCCTGTAGCCATCAGCGTCTCCCAGTTTGCAAGCACCTCCGCAACACTCTGAGGATGATCATCAGACTTGTTTCCCGGCTCGTTATTGGTCTTCATGGTAGGGGCAGACGTAGTATAGTTGTTGCGGCCGCAGTCGGCTATGGCCGGCCACCCTTCATAAATATGATGTGCCACACACTCACGATCCATGCCGGTATCCTCACCAAGACCGAACGAATAGCACCATGTGGTGTTCAGAGCGTCATTAGATACTGTGCGAGTATCGTTGGCAAGACCTTTCTTGCTGGCATCATTCCATTTGAAGATACGGTATGAGGAGATACTGCGGTCAAGGATTCCCGGCAGCTCCGCAATCTCCAGATCCTCCGTATCAGCCACAAAACATCTGTTATAGCCGTAGCCTCCAGCACGTGTAGAGAATGTGACCATATACCCTCTCTTCAACTTGAAACTGCGTATCTTGTTGTTCAGTTTCTCATCTTTAAGGGTATTCATGAAGCCTCCGTTACTCTCCAGACCGAAGTCGCTCACCGACGTACCGGTAAAGTTCTGTCCGCTATAGACAGTAAGCGGCCTGATATCGCTGCCGTATGGAAGAATCATAGACCCCTGGTTGTATATCTTAACCTGGCATGTCCTGTTATTGACAGCATCGGCGCCATTTATCCTGACATACGGAAGATAGCTGACAAGCTTCGAAGGTTTCACATTGTCGAAAATAATCACCGCATGGTCTACTGCCGTAATATTGATGCTTCCGGTAGCAGAAAACGGAACGGCATCCGTGATATGATAATCAACATCATCGGAAATTACCACATCTGATGTCACCTTGTTAACGGTAGTGACGGTATTGGCAGCCATGGCTGCCGATACCGTCATCATACCCAACAATGACATAGCCCATCTAAAACATATATTCATGTGCATAGCCATATTATCTTATATCGTTATAAACGTTGTCTCACCTTATGCCAAGCTTACCCTCCCATGACATAAACCAGTTTTTCATGTCGCTAAGGTCTGACTTTATTTCCGACTTCACTTCTTCCGTCTTGTCCTCGCCTCTCCGTGCATAGATACGGCCGGCAAGATAATCCGGGTCATTACGTCTCAACGCCACACGCAGCAAATCGTAATAACGCGTTCCTTCAAAGGCAAATTCAAGCGCGCCCTCATCGACAATCATATCCTCAACCTTGCTTATCTGATAGTCAAGACGCTCCTGTTCACCGAGAGTGGCATCATCGGGCATCATATAATACTTATTACAGTCACTGTAACCCGACCCGCGCGAATGCAAGCCTATGGTGTTATAATAAATCTGACCGCTGGCAATATCCTCCACAATATATCCGTTGGAAGAACCGCTCGGGAAATTAAATGACTTGACAAATGCTGTGTCTGCGGCTGTCTTGCAATGCGGCAGCACGTGCCTTTCTATAATGGTATTGTTCACGCCCTGAGCAAGTATCTCGTAAGCGAAATGCGGATAACCGGCACGGTTCAACGCCTCAGCAAGGCGAAGATAGACAGTGGCACGGCGATATACCGTTATATTTCTCGAACTGAACTTTGAAATACGCTGGTTTGTCACGGTATTGCCCTGATATACGCCTCGGTATGAACTCCAGCATGATATAAGCCTCAAATCTCCGGCACGGTTCATAGTGAGATTTGAAGGGGCATATATAGTATCCCTGCCTCCGTTTGTCAACTGACAGTATACCTGTCTCGCGGACAGATCTATCAACGACTGTGAAGGCACAAGACTCGGCTTGAAATCATTGTCGACATTACTATTATAAATATTACGCAACTGGCTGTAGTTTCCGTCAGAAGGAATAGAGTCACCGGCAATCATTGTGACTATTCCGCGGTCTTGCGTGAAAGTCTCTGAATAAAATTGCGTACTCCAAGAATCACGGGCACTAAGCCAGTCTGTTCCGACCCAGGATACACGCGATGAAGATATTGGGAAATATGAATTGCTGCCATTGGCGGTAGTTATATACTTATAATAAGCCGTTGCGGCCTCCTTATAGTTCCCTGCCCAAAGATTCAGGTCGCCCAACAGCATGTATATTGGGAAATAGAGCATACGGCTGTCCGTGACGCCTATTTTTCCCAATCCCGGCATCTCCACATCTGCCAACGGGGCAATGTCGGCAATAAGGGTATTGCATAAGTCAACGATGCCTTTCTCTTCATATTTCGCATCAGCCTGCTCCTTTGTCGTTATCGGCACAGTATAGAACGGCACTCTGCCATAATTCAACACCAATTGCAGATAGGTCCATGCCCTATAAGCCTTTACTGCGGCATATTCTTTAAGGAACAGAGGTTTGTTTGAACTGTTCCTGATTGTTGTGTCAGCCTTAGAGATATAAAGGTTACAGTTGTTTATAACTGCATAATAGTCTTTGGGACTGTTATATTTGTTTTCGTCGCTGATATTGAACTGTGCCAGTTCACGCAGGTCGGCATTTGCAGCATTGGTGACGTCCACCAAATCTCCTCTTACCTCTCCAAGAAGAACAGTGCGGTCGCCAAGTGCCTGCATCTTCGTCATTATTCCCGTCAGCGAGTAAATAGTGTCGGAAGCCTCATTCAATTTATGACCGTCAGTAAAGATGACATGGTCAGAGTCTTGATCGAAAAAATCACTGCATGACGAAAATATTGTTAAAGCGGCCGTTATCATCCCGCCAAATATATACTTTGTTTTCATATCTTTCTTGATGGTTATGTTTTACAAATTGATTCTCACACCTGCAACAAAAGACGCACTTTGCGGCAACTGACCGCAGTCTATACCCTGACCTATCACAGACGTTGTGGTTGAAAATTCCGGATCGGAGCCAAGATATTTACTGAATGTCAACAGGTTGTTGCCCTGAATCCAGAACTCAAGCCCCTGGATATACTGTGAGTTCATCGGCATACGGTAGCTCAAGGTGACAGTTTTCAGACGAAGATATGAGCCGTCTTCTATCCAACGGTCGCTGAAACGTGAGTTGCCCATCGGATCCTGGAATGTGATCTTAGGCACATCCGTCACCTGTCCTTCCGCCTGCCAGCGGCCCAACATGTTGCTCGTCTGATTCATGAAACGGCTGCCACCCTCAAGCTGAGAACGCATATAGTTGTACACATCATTGCCGAGACTGTAATTGAAACGCACATCAAGGTTGATATTCTTGTATGTCAGTGATGTTGAGATATTACCGTAGATGTCGGGATTGGGGTCACCGATGACAAAACGGTCCTTATCATTGATCTCACCGTTTCCGTCCCTGTCTACAAAAATCATGTCACCGGCACCGAAATAATGCTTGGTCACTCCGTTGGCGTCAAGAACATACTTTCCGGCCTTTTCCGCCTCTTCTGAAGTTGAGAACACGCCCTTAGTCTTATAACCGTAGAACATATTGACGGGCATGCCCACCTCCGAACGGACAACGGCTCCATACAGTTCCGTATCAATGTATGTCTTGTTATCAGGAAGCTCGGTCAGCTTGTTTTTATAATGCCCCATACTTCCACCGATTTCCCATTGCCAGTCACGGTTTGACACTACCTTCACATTTGCACTCAAATCAAAGCCTTCATTCTCCAGCTTTCCTCCGTTCGACCAGTTGGAATCAAGTCCGGACAGGAAACCAAGACTCTGCATTGTAAGAAGGTCGCTGGTCCAACTCTTGAATACGTTGAAAGATAAAGAAAGCCTGTTGTTAAGCATGGCCGCATCGATACCGACATTGACACGACGTGTTGTCTCCCACTTTATCTTGGTATTGCCAATGCCGGCAATTGTAATACCGGACAAGGCATGCAGAAACAGTTTCGAGCGGAGATAGCTTCGTGCGGCATAATAGTCGATGTCATCATTTCCGCTCACGTCATAACCGGCAGTGAGGCGCAGGAAATTGAAGATTCCGGCCTTTGCCATCCATGGCTCGTTGGTGATGACCCATGATGCCTGCAACGATGGGAACACGCCCCACGACGCGCCGAACAGGCTAAGGCCGTCGGCATCCTCACCAAAACGTGAAGAGCCTTCCGCCGTAAGGTTGCCCTGCAGATAATATCTGCCCATGAAGTCATAATTGGCCTGCAGATACCAAGCCAGTGAATTCCAGTTGTCCTTTGTACCGAAAGAATTGGCATTCATAAGACCAGAACTCATAAACGGAGTCTTGTCACTACCGGTATTATATCCAAGCTGGTTATTGAGCAAATATGACTCCCACTGAATGCGGGCACCGCCAAACACACTTATATTATGCGCATCATAACGGTTATGCCAGGAAACACGAGTATCACTCATGACTGAGTTCTGCTTGGAGAAGAGCGAGCGCACCTCATTGGTCCGGAATCCGTTCACCTCTGCCACATAATACGAAGGCACACCGTTGATAGGAATATAATACTTCTCATTGGTGTTTACCAATGTATAGCTGAAATGTTCGCTTACCGAAAGGTTGGGTGTGATTCTGTACTCCGGCCTCACGGATATGTTGAGCAACGAGTTTTCGAAACGGTTCTTGTTCGAAGCCTCCGCATATTCATTCAACGCCACAGGGTTGGCGAGCTTCCAGTTGTAATCGGAATAATTGGCAAGAGCCTCATCAAGATAGCTTTCCGGTGTGATGTCAAGATGCGAGTCGGATATCACGCCGCGTCCGAAAGCGTACGGGCTCAGGAACGGAGACTTCGCGTATGCAAGAAATGAAGGAGACGTAGGGGTTCCCTCATCATAGCTCAAAGGCGCACCGTCATCCCTTATATCACGTGTAAGGTTAGAGAATGACGCGTCAAATCTCACCGACAGATTCTTTACAAGGTTGATATCTGTATTGAACCTTATATTCAAACGTGACATGTCGTTATATTCCAACGTACTGTTTGCCTCCGTATAACCCACAGACAGATTATATGTGGCGACATTGTCTCCACCCTCTACCGTGATGCCATAGTTCTGTGTGAACGCAGTACGGTAAACCTTATCCTTCCAGTCCGTATTGTTATGATACTGATTGTAGTAATAGTAGTTAGGGTCGTTGTTCAAGAACTTAAACTCGCGGATTCTTGTAGACGTGGTCTTTAGCATTTCAGAAGCATAACCGCGATACTGCTCCGCATCCATCATGTCGATAAACTTGGGTTTGGCTGTTATGCCGGCGGAAATAGTGGCAGAGATACGTGTAGCCATACTCTTGCAACGGCGTGTCTCTATGAGGATCACACCATTTGCCCCCTTGGCTCCATAAAGAGCAGTTCCGTTTCGAAGCACTGTAACTTTCTCTATGTCAGCAGGACTTATATTGGAAAGGATGTCATTGGTGAAACCGTCGTGAATCATGGTGCGTCCATACTGTTGGTCAAGCACGACACCGTCAACAACCACAAGAGGCTGGGCATTTACATTCAATGAGTTGATACCCTGGATGAAAATATTGCCTCCGATACCGGGAGTACCGTTACGCTGCTGGGTGTAGGCAACCCCGCCAAGCTGCTTCTGTATTTCCTCCTTAACGTTCAATGCCGACGTATAGCCGAACGACGTTGAACTTCTGTCATTCCGCCTGTTCATATCGCTGCTGTACCCGGATGTGAACGATGTGGAATACATAGTCGCCTCCATCTGTTTCTCACCTTTCTGCAATCCTATTACAACAGAATTGTACTTGGGTTCGGTGATTATTACCGAACTACAGAAAACAGGCAACTCCAACTTATATGTACCGTCTTCTTCCGTTAATGTACTATAGCCTTCGAAATCCATTGCATTAACGATTGCACCGAACACGGGATTATTGTTTGCGTCTACGACACGTCCGGTTATCGTACGCAAAGCGTAATGCTTCTGTTTTCTTACTTCAGGCTTATTTAAAACCTCCACCGTCTCATCAGTATCATCGTCTTGGGCGAATACATTTGAAGGACAAGCCAACATTCCCATGCACAACACGATGCATCCTGCCGGAACATTATGGCAAATCTTATTATAGAATGTGATATTCTTGAGTTTCATATTGCTGTCGTTTTATAATCATGAAAACAAGTCCTATTCCTCATCATGCGGCTTGAATATTATGCAGTCGAGACGCAGGATACGATTGAACTTTCCATTCCTGACATCAGAGTTGCTGACACGCGTGTCGAGGATAATCTTAACTTGCGGAGAGATGTTCTCGCCCCATGAGCAATAGGGTATCATAACGTTCTCCGCCACCTTGAAGGTGTCCACTTCATCGGCTGTGGTCTGGAGAGACGACTGCAACAGCGTCCAGCCCGATTCCTTGGACGGTTGCTTGCCGTTCTCGTCATTGTATGACATTCTTACACGGAACTTTGTCGGAAGCCGTTCCGCATCTGATGCGAGAGTATCGCCGGCAAGGGCTGGAACTGTCACGATGTAAATGTCATACCCTATATTAGACAATACCGACGGTATGTTGAACACGGCCTTGATGTTTGTCGCAGCTCCGCTTGCAGGAGATATTTCCGAATAAGAATTACCTGAAATCTTATTGTAGAACTTATTCTGTGACAAAACCTTGTAAATACTCAGCGGAGCATTTGTGGATGCCTGGTCTACAGAATCAAGACGCTCATTATTCTCACCCTCTGCACGGATTGTCTGGAAGAATGTCATGGTCTTGCCTATATTCCAGTTATCCGTCTTAAACACAACACCGTTACTGCATTGTTGTTGCCGTGCATCATAAAATATTCCTCCCGGCTCAAACGGCTTATTATACTGGTAATACTTGTCTTCACTCGAACCATAATAAAGCTGCCGCAACTCATATATCACGGCATTTGTAGACATTGCCGAGTCATTGACTGTAAGGTCCGTATTATTAGTACGGCTGAACGTCGTTCCGCGAAGCAATGCCATACGGGCATTGGTATACTGCAGCGAATCACGCTTGTTTACCGACTTGTCGTATACGAAATATTTTTCATATTCGGGCACAAGAGCGTTCCACACACCGTTGGTCGGAACAACCATCCAATAAGTACTGTCCTCAGAACCGAGCTTGGCCTTCAACTCTGTAAATATCTTATTCTCAAGAGTCGTTACAGAATCAAGATATTCAGTCTTTCCATTCACAATGTCACCGGGAACACTGAGTGACGGCTGGAACTCATACTTATTGAAAGAATACAGGAATTTTGCAACCGAGTCAAGTTCATTGTCCTTCTCCAGATATTCAAACACATTCGGTGCATACTTTACCTTTTCATCAATAGTATATAGAACTCCGTTGCCTACTGTCTTGCAAAGCGACATGGAGGAGCCTCCAAAGGAATTTGAAGACAGCGGCACATACTTACCGTTCATCATTACTATTGAATCGTTGCTTAAACCCGACACCGAATAGTTGTACAGAGCTATATGGTTCTGCACAAATTCCTTTATGGCCGTATTGTCATTATCCTTAACCCTTTTGGCTTTCTGCTCATTATATGCAGCTATAATGTCATTGGCATCTTCCTCGGTGAATTTGTCATCCGTAGGTGCAAACACAGTAAACATCTGCGAACTTACTAAAGATGAGTCATAACCGCAAGCCTCGATGACACGGGTGAAATTATTCAAATTGGGATTAGATGAGACAGCCTCCCACAAGTTGCCTTCAAAAGGCGTGCCTACATTATAATGTTCGTCCCATTTGTCCGAACACGCAACGATACCAAGAACAACCGCCATTGCTCCTAATGTCCTGCCGTTTATTATATTGTTTCTTGTCATAACCGATTGTATTTATTATTTCAATTACAAGTCTGACTCCATAGAACCACTGGATGTAACCCCATACACGCTCTTTGGAACAATTTCCAGATAATCCATCATAAACTCATTGTTATTACCAAGCTTACTGGATGATGTACAGCGCACACGTATGAAATGGTCTTGCTTTGGATTAATATGTACGGTACATAGCACGAGGCGATATGTACGCTCATTGTCGACAAACTCGTTGATAGTCGAACCACTCGAATGATAACCGCCATAAGCACCGCGATAATAACCGAGATTCTTAAGCATTTTCTGATCCTCGGCCTTCTCCTCATCTGTCATATCTGCCCACTTCTTTGTTCCGAACTGATTTCCGAGAATGGACTCGTCGTTAAGACGCTTGCGCATGTCTACAGGTATTCCCTGGGGTTTTCCGTCAAAATATATCTGAGCGACACCACGGGTATCGAGCGCACAGAATCCGAGGCGGATCTGATAATCACCCTCGTATGGCACCGGAGGCAAACGGAAGGTAAAGTCATAATCACCGAAAAGGTTGAACTCATCGCCTTCGTATGACCAGAAGTTCCAGTGAGGACGACGATATACGAGAACACCATTGCCTTTCATAGTCACATTGTCGAGGTATCCTTTAGGGAACCAGTAGTTCTTTCCGTTCTTATATGTCTGGTCTGCCTTCGAACTTTCGTCATCCTTCGTCGGATCACCGTTAAGACGCATGTTCATTGTCATCACTTCAGGAAAGATTGTGGAGAAGTCCATACGTATACGGTCGTTCATAACCTTTTCCTGTGTATCCTTGCTGAAGGCAATAATGTCATCGATATAGAAATAGCGTCCGTTAGGCGCATCCTGAAGATAGACTTCCTCAACGGTAGGAAACACTTTACTGCCTTTAATGACAAACTTATCATCGATACGGCGGTTTATATACCTTTGTCCGCGTTCCGAGTCGCCAAGATATTCACGTACCGTTGCCTGTTCGAGTTTCATCATGGTATGCGGCATTAATGTCTCGTACCAGTCGTTCGGATTCATCTTGTCTATCTTGATTCCGATGGCACCGTCTACGATACCGGAATGAAGTTCTATCGGTGTAAGCTTATTCCATCCTATAACATCACGTGTAAGGATATGATAGGCTATAAACATATTGAGGGGATTGTATCTCTCCGTAAGCTTGTCGAAACCGTAGGCTGCCTGATAATCGGCATCTCCCGCGAACACAGGGTCGTAAATCTTACATGCAAGGTCATAAAGCGCCTTCACATTACCTTCGGCTGTAGATATGCCATATTCCTCGAACTTTCTCTTATACAATTCATCGGGCTCTACAAACACCGTGAATCCGTATTTCTTCTCTTCAGGAGCTACAGCTATCTCACGCCAGAAGTCCGAGGTATATGAATATGTATCATATTTTGAACCGTCATACGATTCATCCCTGGTCTTTATAAGCGTGTCACGAAGACCGGTAGCAGTCAGTCCCTCATAGAATATTCCTATTCTGTCATTTGACTTCAATACGTCGGAAATCGAACTGTTTGAGTTTTCAAGCAACACGTCGATTGGCTGCACAATGCCATTCTCTACAGAATCGTCCTTAAGTTCGAAGATGATTTTCGACATTCGGTTCAACTGCACTACAGAGTTGTCATTCTCATCAGTGGTATGTGTAATCTGTATATACCGTTTATTCATGTTTGCCGTATTCAATGTACCGTCATTCATGTCGATAGTAGCATACATGTTATTAACCAAATGTGTACGCGCTATTGTGTCACACTGCCCCACAGTCAGTTCCTCTACGCTGGAAAGTCCTTTCTTCTGAAGATAGTTATCCACAACAGTATTCGAAGGCAGGAAACAGGTATAATGGCCGTATGCAGACAACAGGTCGGTCATACCGGCCTGATCCACGATATATGCAAAATCACTGTATTCCGGCCTGTTCCTTAAATAGTCACTCATCATCTCACCGGTGAATGTATAGAAATTCTCCTTGTCCGGTTCATCGGAACAGCCTACAGTCATCACACCAGCAAGTGCGCACATCGCACAGAAAAATATATATTTCAGTCGTTTCATATTGTTACTTCATTTTACATTATTAATGAAACCCGGTCAATCCTTTGTATAATTGCCATTCTCTCCGCTTCCAAAAGCAGGATTCTGATGCAGGTTCTTGTTAACCTTCAGCTCATCCACATTATATGGCCAGAAGACGGCATCCATCTTTCTGAACTTGTTTTGTATGGCAGATGTATTTGAAGTGAACTTCTGAAGCACTTGTGCAACAAGATAATTGGTGTTTCCGTCTCTCATGGAGCGGCGCACAAGGTCATACCACCTTTTCCCCTCAAACATAAGTTCGCGATGACGCTCCTTCATAACAAGCGTCTCTATTCCATCCTTCGTGTTGAACTTGGAAGCGTCAAGAGTGTCTTTCAACTGGCTGGCAGGCTGGCACAACGAACGCTTGTTTACTGCATTCACCAATGAGAAAGCCTGCTGATAGTATTGTTTGTCCTGCTCAGTAAATGTCTCTTCATTACTTATCAACTGCGTCAGGGCCTCTGCCTTAAGCAACATGATATCCGAAAGACGATAAATAATCCAGTTGGTCTTTACCTTGTTTTCAGGGAAGAATCCCGATAGATCCCAACCAACCGTTCCGGAAGAGAAGTCTATCTGTGATAATGTATGAGTGTATTTAGCTATCACATTTCCCATAATATTCTCGTAAGCACGTACGTCATATTTGTTGTAAAACACTTCAAACGACTTGGAATCTATATCATCACTAATGAAAGAGGATACAGATGCATAGCCCATAATACCGGCATTTTTTGCATTGCCATAACAAAGACTCACCGCACCGTTACTCAACATATTGTCATCATCCATAAAAGTGAGTTCAAAGATACTCTCCGAACTGTTTCCTTCTCCAAATATCCGATTATATGCATTACCGTATATAGACGGCGAACTGATGTAATCAGTCGGAATCAAAGGATAGCCGTTGGTTTTCCGATAGTCTGTGGCTAACATACTGTTGGCATTTTCTTCTTCCGCCTGCTTTTTCTTCTCCTCTATTATCAGGTCTGCATAACGTATACTGGTATTATAGTCCTTTTTCCAGAGATACATCTCACATAGCATGGCATGTATAGCCATCTTTGTAATACGTGCAGTCTGATACAGCTTTTTTACCGAACTTCCTTCAGGATATTTCTCAACAGCATCATCCTTGACCCTTTCAAGGTCGTTTATCAAACTGTCAAGAACCGTATCAAAACTTGTTGCCGGCAGATCCATTACCTGATCATCATCTGTGAACGCCTCTGTAGAATATGGCACATCACGGAATGTACGTATAAGATAGAAATAACACAAGGCACGCAATGCTGTCACCTCTGCAATATCGGCCTTAAGTTCACTTTCACTGAAGCTGGGGTCTTTTTCTGCCACACCAGGAGCATATTTCATAACCGTATTGCAACGGTTTATTATATCATAAAATGCCTCCCAGGTGGTATAGCCATTTGATGCCATGATATTTTCCTTCAGTATATTCTCAATATTCAAATCCTTCTCCAGATTCTGTCCCCTTGAGATGTTGTCACTTCTGAATTCTCCCCATATCATCATACGAAGCATCATATTGTCTGACTGCATTCCAGAATAACAGCCGGCAATCATACCGTCAACATCGGCTTTCTCGTTCCAAAACTTTTCCAGGATTATTTCGTTCTGCGGCTCCAGTTCCAGAAAGTCACTGCATGATGACAATCCTATTGAAGCGCAAGCCATGCCGAGAACACTATATATAATACTTTTTATTTTCATAAATGTCTTAGCTGTTTAAAAATCTACTGTTATACCAAATGTATATGAACGCGTACGCGGTGTCTGCGCATTGTCGATGGCAGGATCATACCCCCATGCGCTTATATCAGGGTCAACACCTGTATATTTGGTTATCACAAACGGGTTGTTGGCGCTTGCATACAAAGATATACGGTTCAGTCCGAGACTCTTAAGCTGTTTCTTTTCCAAAGCATACGACAATTGGAAATAACTTGCACGCAGATACGAGCCCGACTCTACAAAACGATCACTCACCAAAGTGTTGTAGTTGGATGTCTCACCGAACATGGCACGCGGTATGGGTGTCACGTCGCCTTCCTTACGCCAACGGTAGTTCACAGCCTGACTCTGATTGTTATTGCCTATCATTGCCTCTGCATTCAAACGTGCCATATTCAAAATCTTGTTTCCCACACGATAGGTAAACTGTGTTGTAAGACGCCATTTCTTGTATGAGAATGCGAAGCCGAAACCTCCGACAAGCTTAGGAAGCGAACTTCCCAAATAAACAATATCAAGCGCATCAATGTTACCGTCATGATTTATATCCTCATATATGGCATCACCACCGGTAAACGGATAATTCTTGCCTGTGCCCTCGTTATTATAGTTATACCTCATGCGTAAGGGATTACCCTCGGAATCAAGTATCAGCTGACCATTGGCATTAAATGCCACCGGTGCAGTCTTTCCTGATGCCAGGAATGCAGCACGTCCTTCCTCATCAAGATTCTTGAATGTCTCATAATTGTATTGATAAACACCCTTATACTTGAAGCCATAAATTGCGCCTTGCGGATTATGCAACTGTACGCGGCGCAGCCACTCACCGTTGTTGTATGCGAACGTTGAATTGAGTGAGTTGAGAACATACTCGTCCATCTCCAGAATCTCATTCCGGTTATTACCGAAATTGGCATTCATGTCTATAGTGACCTTACCTACCTTCACCAATCTGTTTGTATTGATATGGAACTCCCATCCTATATTGCGCATCTTACCGCTGTTATGATAAGGCAATGTCATGAATCCTGAGTTTGAAGGAATACGATAATTCTCAAGAAGCAGGTTAGACGTTGTCGAACGGTATGTTTCAATAGCCATGGACAAACGGTCATCCCACAGTCCGAGGTCCACACCGATGTTATAACTTGATGTTTCCTGCCAGCGCAGATCGGTAAGACGTATATTCGAAGGACGCATTGTCGGCATGTCAAGATAGTTGCTTCCCGAAGCATACTTACTGGTATAGAGATAGTCTATTTTCGGTGCGGTACCCACACGTCCCCAGCTTGGACGCAATGAAAGCATCGAGAGCCATTTCTTTGTAGGTTTCATGAACGCCTCATCCGATATGTTCCATCTGAGCGACACTGCAGGGAAATATCCCCAACGCTTTCCGGGACCGAACTTTGTCGTACCATCAGCACGTATTGAGAAGTCGGCCATATACTTACCCTTATAGGCATAGTGGGCCGAATAGGTGAAGTACATTGTACGCGACTGTGAATAAGACGACGCGAGACCTGTATTGAAACCACCGGCATCAGGGCTCTCTATACCTCCGGAGGGAAGGAGCTTGGCACCGTTTGACTGTGAGCTTTTGGTTCCTGAATTCAACTCAAAACGTCCCATCATCATAAGCGAATGGTCCTCATTGTTGAAATGAGGGATAAAGGTAATGGTCTGTTTGGTATTGAAGTTAACGCTCTTCAGACTTGCCGATGATGCAGTGTTCACTCCATTGTCCCAAGAGACAGTCCTAAGCTCCGACGGATAGAATGAATCATCATATTGATTGTAGACACTCATCAGCACACTGCCGCGCCAATCAAGACGGGTATGCTGGTCATCGGTTCCGAGAAGACGGTAGTTTATAACCAGTTCCGGAACAAGGTCGTATGTTCTTCTGGTCTTCTTGGCCAGATAAGCGCTGGCCACAGGGTTTACAAGATCCTTCTGATTCTTATCAAAGACGCTTGATGCCGACTGCAGCATTTCATAGAAACGTCCGGTATCCTCACCCGTAACCGGATCCTGTTCGTAAATACTCATATTAGGCATCTTCTTCATCGCAATTGCAAGAAGGTCATCGCTGTTGAATTTTGTCTTGGTATAGGTAAGGGCGAAATTGGTCGACACCGTTATACGGTCACTGACATAATAGTCCAGAGCGACACGTGTGGAGAACCTGTCAAGTCCCTGCTTGATAACCGAGCCTTTTTCCGTGTCAAAACCTCCTCCGATACGGAATCTTGCCTTCTCACCGCCACCGGTTATCGACAGATAGTGATTCTGACGCCATCCCGTCTGCGTAACAGCGTCACGCCAGTCGGTATTGTTGTTATACTGTTCGTATTCAGAGAACGTAGGGTCATAGTTTATTTCCCTTATGCTCTGACTTATATTGTCGTTCTGAGTGGGATTGAAGTAGCTTTCCTTAAGCATCATGGTATAGTCATCACCGCTAAGCAACTTATATCCCTTAGGCTGTTGAGTGGCCGTAAGTTTGAACGAATAAGACACCCTGGGAGCTCCCATAGCGCCACGCTTAGTGGTAATCTCGATAACACCGTTACCACCCTGGCTACCATATACAGCCGTAGCGGCAGCATCTTTCAGCACTTTTATGTCTGAAATATCCTCCGGATTGATATTAAGCAATTCCGAGAAAGTCTCATTGCTGGCTGATGCCAGATCATACCCCGTCAGATCGACACTACGGATATTACCGTCAATAACAATAAGCGGATTAGAATCTGTAAGTGTCGACAATGAAGAGGCGCCACGCAAACGTATGCTTGACCCAGAGCCGAGGTCACCGGAGTTTCCAATGATATCAAGACCAGCTATACGTCCCTGCAAAGCCTCATCAATAGAAGTGAACGACAAACCTTCAAACTCTTTCATATTAATACTCTGTGATGCATACGATATCTCACGCTCAGGCACTCCAAGGTTATTGCCGCCCGTGCGTTTTTTCGACACCACCGTTACTTCTTTCAGTTTGGTAGCGCTCTGCATCCTTATATTATATACAGAACGGCTGATAGGCATCGTTTGTGTTTTGAGTCCCACATAACTGAACCTTATCTTATTCTTTTGGTTTTTCACCGACATGGTGAAATTTCCGTTCAGGTCTGTGATGGCCGAGTTGATGATACGTCCGTTGACGTCTACCTCGCAAACGGTAGCACCCATCAAAGGCCCCATCTCGTCAGACAATGTGCCGTGGACGGATGATATCTGTGCAAATACCGACGAGCACAGCATCAGCATGAGCGTCATGAAAAACAGCCGGTGCAACCTGCCTGTCTTTCGGCTTATCGTCTTTATATTTATTATATTAATATACTCCATAAAATTACCTCCTTCTCAATTTGGCATTCGACATTTCATTCTTCCATAATGTCTTCTGACTTGAGCTGTAGAACAGAGGTCCGTCAATAAGATGAACTACAGCATCGGCTGATGTATACAGAAGCTTGTTGAAGCCTGTTCCTGATACCCAGTACTCGCGACATATATTATTATACAGGCCGTCTTTCTCCACAACCTTACGTACATTACCAGTAAGGTCGGTTATTTTCAGCCCCTTGTTTTCCACATCCACTTCAACGGGATAATAACGGTTGGTCTCTGCATTCAGCACCATCGTCTCATAGTTGTTCTTAATAATAGCGACACCGTTCTCACCTGTTTCCGGTGCACCATTAACAGCCACTCCGTTATCCTGGATATGATATTTCACAAAATCCAATATACGGTTCTTTATCATTGTGCACGCAGCTTTGGCAGCATCTTTCTCTTCTTGTGTAGAGGCATTCTCCGACAATAAGAACTGCTCATCAAAATCGTCCCATGTCGGCATTATACCGTCATTTATCAATTGTCTTATCGACTCGTTTGTAGGTATGTATACGGTATAATTGTAAGTACCGAACAAACTTATGTTGCTGTTAGCTGTAGGATTAAGACAACTGTATTTATTATCACCGAGCTTGACACTGCTTGCAAGGATAATGTCATTCTTGTCAAGATACTGCGAGCCAATCAACAGATTAAGGAACTCGGAGTATTCCTCATGGGCAAGACATGTCTGATACACAGACTTTGATGCCGGCATGGGCACTTGTTCAGACAGACTGTAAGACTTACCGTTGCCCGTCGCTGACATATCATAAATAGAGTCGACTTTCACTCCTGTGCCATACTCCATCTGCCATCCGCCGGCCACAGTCATCCGGCCTGACTTACCAGCATCGGAAATCTTGACCATTGTTCCGTTCTTCGACTTGTAATAGCTGTAGCCGTTTTCCACATCGCCTACGATAATCATCTGATTTACAATATCTTTAAGTCTGTTCTTGACCTGTGTTTCCGGCACATTCTCGACAATTTTCTGTCCTATCGATATCTCGCCATTGTCACCTATGGTACACAGATAGCGGCGTGCCTTTACTTTCTTCTCCCTGGCATCATAGTAAAACTCGAGAAGGGTTTGCTGTGACTCTCCGTATGAACATGGATCCACGTATGTGAGCATCGACGTGTTCGTCGGCAACATCAGACTATAGTATGAGTCCATTGAATTAAGATAGGGTGTGAACTCCAGTTCGTCGATAGCCCAGTAAATTACACTCATAAGATCCTGGTGTATAAGAGCCGGAAAAGACACACTCGAATATTCCATTGGGCTGAAGACACGATTGGTAAGATACACTACACCGTTACATCCGATAAAACAACTGTCGACATCCGATGTCTTTACATTCATCGATACCTTGGCATCATTTACGATTGACGAGAATTTCGACGGTATGGCATCTGTAAATGTCCCCAGCATGTTCACTCTCAACAGTTTGGAGAGCACAAGCTCCGGAATATTATCCCACGTTCCATATTTATCCTTCAACACTTTTCCATCGGCATTCCACCATCTAAGCAAAGCGTCGTTGTCCGGTACCAGCATCGCACCGGCATCATAATGAAGGTCATAGCCGCTGGTGTTCTCATACATGTATTGGTTCCACCCCGGATCAAAAGAAAGCGTAGCCGGCACTTTTTCCTCTACCGGATTACCGGAAGTCAACGGGTAGGATGTCGCAGCAAGTCCGTCTTTACGTGAATCGGCAAAATAACGCAACGTAAATACCGAATCAACATTCTTTCCATACAGACGATTATACTCTTCTGTCTTGTACTTGTCATAATATGGCGCACTGAAACGGTCGATGAGATGTGACCACAATGACATGTTCTGATGCCGGCGCAATATTTCCGCCATATTATCATAGCCTTCAATGACTCCGTCCACTTTGTGTATATAACCGTTTTTGCAGGTTATATCACGCTCAATGACCTTTCTTCCCTCAACAAAGGCATCGTTTACAGATGTTGCCTTGCCATTGGTCAGGATTTTTATGTCCTCATCGGTGAAAGCCTGCTTCTGCATAAATGCGGGCAGAAGATGTATCATAGGTTCCGACAGTCCCGCAACCGAACTTCCGTTCATTATCCTACCGTCTTTAAACAAAATGATATCCTTCTTGTTCTGCTTGTACCACGCCCATGCCGGCATGGCTCCGTTCATATCCTCGTGCTTCATCACATAGATGGAATCAAACACACTTGTTGAGTTAGGACGCCGCATTGCCATGCCTGTCTCTGGCGGGTCTGCACTGACATTCGACATCAGCTCGATGAGATATGCATTGTTAATCATCGATTTGTTGAGAAGCTGTTTCTTCTGTGCAACCGACAGTTGTTCGTACGACCGAACTCCCATTTTGTTTGTTTTAAACCATTCTTCAAAGGCTACATCATCTGCAACAAATATTGTTACAGAGCCTGTACGGCTCATCTGGTCATGAAACCCCAAATCGTCAATAAGCCTGAGCATTGTTTTGTAGTTGCCATCGGAATTCAACTCTTCATAGATAGAGTTGCCCAACCATGAAGGCTGGCCTGTGAGCAAATCGTCCTCACATGATTGAAATAATGTGGCAGCTCCCAACATCAGTCCTATTGCAACCATGGGGCTAAAAGCACCTCGTCTGACTTGTTTGCAATTCATGTTAGTGAGTTTTAGTTATTCTATTATTTTCTTTCCGTTTACTATATATATGTCCTTATATGATTTCCTACCTTTCACTTCCTGTCCTTCCAGATTGTATTTTTTTTTACTACGGCCATTGCCTTGGCTTATTTTATTTATCGCATCAGGATTACCGAGATACTTCAGGGTGAAATTGTCAAAGCAACACCAGTCTGAAGATATATGCTCTTTTTTCCTTATACCTAATTTTATCTGTCCTGCTTCATCAAGCGTCAGCTTTACAGTATTTGTATATAAGCCATAATCATTGAAAGCCTCATTAGCTACGGTAACGTTGTCCGGATAAGTATAAGGCGAATGTGTGTACTGTGTTACACTCTCATCATAAATGCTCATTACAGGGACTTCAGCTCCATTTGCATATAAAACGGCATTAAGCCTCTCTGTACCGTTATTATGAGCATTTACGGCATCCGAAATGGAGCCGTACCGGTAGAAGCTCTGCACACCAAGCTCATATTCACCCTTTGGCATATTCTCTATTATCTGATAGAAGTCAAAGGCAGTATTCCAGAATTCCGCAACATATCCGTTAGCCTGTGTGAAATTAACCGATGTGCTCCATCCTCTCGCACCTTCTCTGAAATCAGGATTGACAATAAGTGCCGTCATGTCCACAGCAGCGCCTGCCTCTCCCATCTGTTTGATGTATTCAAGATATATATCCTCACATCCCAGCAATGCCGCATAGGCCGCTTCCATTGCCTTTACGTTCTGTGCAAAGGTTGTGGTTGTGTTAAGAGCCTTCTCGGCTTTGGCTATGGCATCACCTATTGCCTCTACCTTGCATGCCTTGTAATATGACTCCACCTTGGGCAGAAGCATCTTCACTTTCTCCCAGGTCTTAAGATAGTCGTATTCCTCGGTTGTTATCTTTAATATACTTCCATGCTGGGCATCCACATTTCCGTTGATTATTGAAGGAGAGCCGATATTAAGCCCGTGCTCGTCCATGCTGCACATTTTATATCCATAGCCGTTGCCGGAATAGTTGATATACGCCAACGTCCATTTGTCCGACCCTATGCGCCTCCACTGTGTAGGAGCTTCTATCGCCTGATTGTTGTCACCGAAATGGAAGTTAGGTGTCACAGTCCATTGGCATGTGCCTTTAGTTTCATTAGCATTTGGTATGAGATGGTCAGCTGTGGCACGGTCAAACCCTGTTGTCTTCTCGCATTTGTAGATCATCACATATTGCTTGTCAACATCATTCCAAACTATATCTGCATCGATTACATCATAGCCGGGGTCAAAATACAGAGCCGGACGGCTAAGTATGTTCAAATCTTTGTCAACTATGCTGTAATAAATACGATGGCGGTCCGGGAAACCGACGCTATAATATACCACATAATTACCGCTTTCCTTGTCATATATCACCTGCGGTGCCCACGCTGCAGTCATCTCCTCTGCGGTGATTCCGCCAAGTGCCTCAAGATTCTCGGCGGACTCAAGGTCTATTTTTACATTCTTAGTCCAATGCACAAGGTCGGGAGACAGCATAAGAACCATGATATGGTTGCTTGTCCATCCCAACCGTGAAGTCATATCGGTTCCGGCAAGCATGAAATTTCCGTCATGCATTCGGGTGATATAAGCGTCACGCATACCTCCGGTGACAGTATTGGCCTTTGTGTCAAACACTTCCGCCCCTCCTAACATATCCTGCCAGTTATTGCCGTATAGGCTGAGCGCATAGTTTGTGTATTCACCATGTCCGTTCATGTGGGCATAAAGATACGCTCCCATATTCTCATCCTCTTTCTCGTATTCCGAATATGATATCTTTACCTCCTCACCTATCGCACTTGCTCCCAGTCTGAAGATATTCAGAGAATATGCCGGTATTTCCAATGTCGCGTGTGTATCATCATCAACGGCTACCGTCTCTCCTTCCGTCGGAACAATAACATCAGGCGTCTGCATCGTATTTTCGTCTGTTCCTGCATTTGAAAGCAGACGGACAACAGTACCGTCGGCTATTCTCATATTAAGGATATTGAGTTTAAGTGTCTGACCTTCCGAGTTCGGATTTACAACCTTAAGTATCAGTTCACCCTTATCTTCATCTATCTGTACACTCTGATACAATGCCCTGTCGGCACTCATGGTGAATTCATGGACTACCTTATTGTCAAGCAGGCATGTAATATTCGCCCCGTCCACCTTCACCTCGATGTCATACCATCTGTTGTTCTCCACCCGGCCTGATTTCTCTGCCACGGTGGATTTTGAGCCATTGCTGCATACCTCTACCGCATGTTTGCTGTTGCTCCATCCTCCGATATTCCACCATACGTAGTTCTGGCCGTCCTGATAGTTGAACAAGATAAGAAAACCCTCATTACCTCCGGTCTTCATCGCACGCACCTTATATGTATAATTACCGTTCATGGGTATGTTCATCACGGCCGTACAGTTCTCTGCCAATGAAGACTGCACCAATGTTCCGTCACTTACATTCCAATTGCCGTCATTGACAATCCATGCTCCAATGCCGCCATTGAAATTGTCGGAAGCTACAATATTTCCATCGGAACCGATAACTGAAACATCATCATATACCACCTGCGTACCCCATGAGCCTAATCCGACCTTTACATCACTGATATTTGACAGTCTGTTTCCGCTCTCTGTCCACAGCAGGTTCTGCTTCCCAAGGTTAATGTTCATAAGTTTCTGAACATAGTATGATGGTGTGACAAAATTGTCGGAAGCGTTGAAATGTATCATGTCGTATGCCCAACGGGGGTCTTCTTCATGAGTAAAGATAGGAGCAAACGAAGCCATCCTGCACACATCGCTGTTACGCTCCATACCAAGCATATATATTGCCTCTCCCAAAGCGCTGTTCATATTGCCGTATTTGCCGTAACCTCCTCCGTTGGCCGCATATTCTCCGTTATAAACGATAGGGAAACGCGGATAGTTGTCATATTTATTGTAATTGCTGCGCATCCACTGGAAAGTGCGGTAGTAGTGTTCGTCTACAATCTCAACAGGATAGTTATTACCCCATGAAGGATTGTCCGTACCCCATGCCTCTACATTTCCTATGGTCACAATCTCTGGATATTTCGCCTTGATGGCATCATAAAACAAAATATACCGTTCAGCGTACTCGGAGTTCGCCCCCGGAGAATAGTTTTCATTACCTATCTCGATAAACTTGAGATTATAAGGTGCGGCATGTCCGTTGGCTATTCGTCTTGCACCCCATTCGGTATCTGCATCACCATTGGCATACTCTATCGCATCAAGTACATCCTGTACAAGTATGAGAGTGGAATCATGCGACAAGGAGAATCCATGGCCCAGACCGATATTCACCACAAACATCGGGGCGGCCCCAAGGTCTTCACACATCTGAAGATATTCGTCAAAGCCAAGACCGTCCGATGACCAATAGTGCCAGTTCTTATTATAATGCCCCGGACGCTGTTCTATGGGGCCTATTGTCTTTTTCCATTGGAATGCGTTTCCATAGCTGCCTTCGCCTTCCACATAACATCCTCCGGGAAAGCGCAGGAATGAAGGACGTGTGTCTGCCAACAACTGTGCCAAGGCGGGACGCAGTCCGTTGCTTCTGTTCTTCCACGTGTAAGGAAACAAAGAAACCACATCCAGATCCAGATGGCCATTGGTGCCCGTGAGCAACAATAGCTGTCCTCTATTGTCTGATGCGGTTGCCTTAATAGAAACAGAAAGCCTGTTCCAACCTGTATTATTAACCGTGCCTTTTAATACGGCTCTTCCCAATATGCTTTTCCCGTCATTCGAACGCAGCTGTGCTATTATCTTGTTATTGAACGCAGCGTCACCTTTCACCCACATTGAGAGATTATATGTCGAGTCTTTCACAATATTCATGCCCCAGTATCCGCTGTTCGCGATTCCTTTCATATTCGATTCTGAAGCACCTGAGATAGTCACAGACAGGGCATGTGCCTGTGCATCATTAAGCAGACCTTTAGTCTTCAGACTTATTTCCGTCCCCTTGTATGCTGTCCAGTTGGCAAGGCCGTCTTCAAATGAACGGTTGCTCACCAGTTCGGCATAAAGGCCACCGTCTCCGGCATGATTTATCTCTTCGAAAAAGAGGCCGTTGTGATAGGGTCCTATATGCGGTCCCCGACGTGTCGCGTCAATAGTCATGCTGACTTGTGCAACCATGGAAATAGCGATGGCACACAGTATCCAAAAAGTCAAAAGTCTTTTCATTTCAGGTTTTACGTAGATAATAAATTATTGTTAGTTTAAAAAGTAGGGGCGGAAAGGTTTATCCGCCTCCTACTTTATTAAATTTCAGTCATAAAGACTTAGTTTACGTTTACTTTCTTAATAGTTACACTTCCGTCTGCAGATGTAATCTTGACGATGTTCACACCCTTGATGAAGCTGTTCATCTTGATACCGTTCAAGTTGAATATCTCAACATTTGCGGGCTCTGTATTATTGCTTACGCCTTCAATGTCGACTGTAGGTACCTTAGTACTATTCTCACCGTAATATGTAAGTGTCCAGCCGTCCATGATCACCCAGTCTGAACCAACCTTCACATCCTTTCTGATACCGATAGTAAGCTTGTTATCGGTGACCTTCACGATAATTTCATTATTATAAGCATTGAGGTCTGTGAAATAAGATGTGGCAGAAACCATGTCATTAGGAACATACAATTCCGTACCGGAAATATTTGTAGTACCGGAAATACCCATATCTTCAAGCGCACCAGAAGCAAGCAGACATACAGGAACTAAAATTGAATCGCCTCCGGCTACTGTATAAAGGAATGCATTGCCGATAGTAGACTCTTTATAAGCTGCATAGTCGTTGTCTGTACTTCCAAAACGGTAGTATGCAGATACTGCAACCTTATATGTACCGTTTGGAAGACCTGTTATAGTCTGGTTGATATTGAAGATCTTCTCGTAGAACTCAAGAGCAAGAGCTGCCTTCTGAGTATCGTCATTACCAAAGTTATAACCTTCAGTTCCTTCCCATCCGGCAACAGAGTTAGCACCCTGACCGTCGTCGAAGCCCGGAGTCTTGATAAGTTTTGTCAGGTCTACAGGGTTATCATCGGAAGCGTTGGCCGCGTCTGCAGGAATAGCGAGCTTAATAAGCAGGGCATCAACTTTCTCAATAAGACCGGGCACATCCTCGTCCTCAAATGCTCCGGATGCAATACCGTCGGCAATCTCAAAGAACAGGGCTGACGCTTCTGCCTTAGTGGCCTCTGAAGCATCTGACAATATATATGCCGCATTGAGTTCCTCAGCCTTTGCACTCAGATTTGCAAAGAGAGCGGCAGATGCCTTCATAGCCTCGTCAGCAGCCAGCACATCGCACAAAGCCTGGAACATTGCCTTGCCGTCAGAGCCGTTCAAAGCCTCATTCGCAGCGGCAAGAACAGTATTCGCATTTGCAAGAACAGACTTGCCTACAGACTTACCTGCAGATATTGTAGTCTGAAGATCTGCAATAACATCGGAAAGAAGCGGTTTAACAACCTCTGCGTCAGTACCTCTGTACACCATCTTGAAGTTATCCCAAATAGCCCAGCTGTCGCCCTGCTGGTTGGTAGCACCCTTAACACCGATACGGAGAACGTCACCTGCATTGGCAACGACACCGAATGATGTGGCCTTATACATACCGTTGGCAAATGCGATACTACCGTTTGTCATATCGTTCGGATACCAATATGCTTCATCCGGATCTACAAACGGAGGATTATCCTTTGTCACTTCGTAAAGCTGTCCGTTCTCAACTTTCTCGTCGAACACGCTCTTGAAATGTGCATTCCTGTTATTCACATAAATGTTCACAGCATCATTCGGAGCTGTCTCATCCAAATATGCATTATATGCGTTAGCACCACGCATGTAACGATAGAATCCCTGAACGGATATTTCGTATACACCGACAGGAGCGCTGCTTACTTCCTGATATACATCAAAGTCTGCATTATTCCATGCCTCGAAGCACTGGTTTGTAGAAGAACCTCCGTAAGCAACAGCACCGCCGCTTGCTTTCTTTACAGTCCATCCTTTGTCCTTAACCTCAAAGTCTGCGTTTACAAGATACTTGTCTGTAACGTCTGTACCGGGAGTGATACCGTTCTTTATAGCAGCCTCTATCATGGCAAGCAACTTCTGTGTCTCTGCCTCGACCTCTTCTGTAGTAAGAGTAAGGGCAGCGAGAATGTCTTCACTTTCAAGATCCAGATAATCGGCAAGGTCATTCTTGTCCTGACCGATGATAGACTCATCGTTAGCAATCTTCTTACCCTTGACAATTGCTTCCTGATATTCTTTCCATGCGGCGATGTTGGCTTCTATTTTTGCTTCCTCTTCATTGATCTTTGCAATGGCTGCAAGGACCTCTGCCTTATTGGACGCTGTAACAAAACCCGAGATAACATTCTGATATGCCTCAACCATACCTACGGTAACAAGTACCTCATCAGAAAGAGCGGAATAGTCTTTGGCCGCATTCTTCACTTCTGTGAGCCACAGTGTATAGGCGTCTGCGCCATTACCATAATATTTCAGGCCCCAGTTATCGTACAGCACCCAGTTACCGGCAGGCTGGTCGCCATTCTTCTTATACATACCGATAGTCATTGTACCGTCTTCCGAAGCAAAGAACACCTTATTATTATAAAGACCGTCCATGAAGTAAGCTTCTGCAGTCTCCATATCGTTAGGTACATAATAAGTAACGCCTCCGTCTTCAACAGAACTTTCATTCATACCCTTTGGTTCGGTAAGAGCCTCGGAGAACGGGTTAACGACGTTTGCCAAAACCGTGTCGGTGCCATTGACAGCATAAAGTTTTGCATCATAACCGGTCATGTCCTTATAGTTCCTATAAGCATCAGCAGCCCATCCGGAGCGGTAGAATGCCTGAACACTAAGTGCATATACTCCCTTAGGAGCGGTTCCGATCTTCTGATAGGTGTCAAACTTCTTTTGATAGAACTCGGCATCAGTATGTGTCTGGAAGCCGGGTTTATCGCCACTCCAACCGTCATTATTATTGTTATCGTAACTTGGATTGACAATAAGAGCAGTCTTGTCAACAGGATTATCAGCCGTCACCGTGTTTTCCTCCGCAGAAGCCATGGCGTCCTTCACTGCCTGAATGGCGGCCTCAAGCTCTTCTTTGGTTGCACTCTCATTCAGATAAACAGCCTTTTGCGCGGCCACATCAACGCCTCCGGCCTCAGCTGCGTCGAGAAGGGCCTTGAGAATCTGAGCCACCTTATATATTTCCACTGCCTCCTTATATGCAGGCATAGCGGCCTCAAAAGCCTCTTTCTCTGTGGCAAACACCGCAGGGTCTACAAAATACCAGTCTGCATTAGCCTTGTCGAGAGCAAGGTTCCAGAACAGCCTTGTCTCATCGGGATTACCTTTCTGAGTGCCATAATAGGTGTCGGGAGTGTTACATACCGGATTAGCACTGCTGGCCGAGATGCGCCAGTTGTCGCCTACAGGAGTGATGGTCCAAAGTGTATCGGCCTGGCCGTTCCAGTCAACCCATGATGCACCGTCCTCTGCGGCCCATACCATCAGGATGGTGTTCACCAATACACCGCTGCCGTTTCTCTCGACAGAATCCTTAAGGACAACTGTCTTTCCGTCCCATGCGCCCTCGGCATCAAGATGCTTGCTCACAAACACCCTATAGCCGTTTTCGGAAACACTGGCACGTGTCTTCCAATCGTTTGCACCGCAAAAGAATCCGGAAGCCTTGTTAAAGAGCAGAAGCGACTTGTCGAACTGCAAGTCTGTCTTCGTAACCTGTGGGTACAAAGGCGGCTGACGCACACCGTCAACAATCTCTGCACCTGCGCTTAGCGAAGTCAACGTAAGCGCCGTTGCTAAAAGTAATTTTTTTCCAAAATACATAGATGTAGATTTTAGTTGTTATAAAAATTGTTGTTAATGTTCTAAAGTTAGTCTTCTATATAATAGGTGTAAATTAATACACATTCATTCTACATTTGTGAGACTGTCATTATCCGAAGACAAAAATCAGTCATATTGGGAGCAAGATTACATTCATCTTTTATCTATACCCTCCCGTCAATCATCTTTGGCATATAATCATGCCAAGATTCAGGTAATGAAAAGTTGATAATCATCATATATGTCATTATTATTACTTATTTTATTTGGCTTATCGCTATTTTTGTTTTTTGATTGCGAAATTATCAAGCAAAGACCTTTTTACAGGAAAATTATCATTATTTTATGGCGCATTATCATTATTTCAGGACATATTCCCGTGTTTTTAATGGGTTTTATATGTTATTCCACACACAAACATGAGCCATACAGACAATAAAGTGAGACAAATGTTATAGCAGACACCCCCTATTTGAATCCATATTCAACAGGTGTCCATTCATCCCTCCAACGCACAACCGGAAGACCGTGCTCAAACTCTATCGGCAACCATACGTAACGGGCATCGCTCGGATGCCCGGGCCTCCATATATCCGCCATAAAAACAAAACCGTCGCCCACAGGAAGCACATAAGTGCTTTGCCCGCCGAAAGTCTTGCCTGCTCCGGGACCCACACAGGGATTCGGATGTTGTGTCCAAGGACCAAGAATATTGTCCGCCGAGAACATACGGGCCTCATTGGGTTCCCATCCTGTGCATCCGGACGTTATCATCCAATACTTTCCATCTTTCCTGAAGATTGCCGGAGCCTCATTCATTCCGCCCGGAGCGACACGCACATAACGCCCTGTATGCGCAGTATAATCGGCAGTAAGCTCCGCCACATGAAGAGTAAGGTTATCCTCCGATGAGTAGATATGATATGCACAATCGTCACTGTCGACATATAACGTCATATCACGTGCCATCTGTCCTGCCGGATGTCCGTCATGGGCATGCATGTCACGCTTCAGAAAAAGACCGTTGACAATGGCTTCACGCCATGCCGGTGTCCACCATTCCTTATAATTGCCCGCATCAAGTGTATCTGCCGCAGCACGTGAGGCCTGCGACATGTCCGAAGGCCACAAACCGGGATTGACCCTACCCGACCGCAGAAACTTGAACGGCCCCACAGGCGTGTCGCTGACGGCCACTCCATAACGTGCCTCCGCATAACCGCGCCCCTTCAGTTCAAGATGAAACCACATGACAAACCGGCCGGTAACCTTATTATATATGACTTTAGGACGCTCAAGGATGCATCCGCGCTCAATATCATGTCCTTCTTCATCGACAACAGGAAGAGCCACCCCCTCATAAACCCAATCAACAAGATTCTTCGATGAATAGCACGTCACACCGACCATTGCCGATGAAGTAGTATCGGCCTTGTGCTCGCCATACCAATAATACGTTCCGTTATGGTTTATCACTCCTCCACCGTGCGCATTGATATGTATTCCACGGTTGTCTTTCCATATTTGTCCGGGCCTTATGGTCATATTCCCGACAGAAAAACACGGCAAGACAGCCATGAGCCACAACAATACAATAAATTCTCGCTTCATTGGTTTTAAGTTCATATTTTGTCAGTCTATCATTATATATCCATACAAGGGGAAAAGGCACAAAAGAACGTACCGATTTCCTGATTTCCATACACTCCCGGAAACAAACATATTGTTTGGAGGCACAAAAGTATTACAATGTAAACCGCCAAAAGTAAACTTATCGTTATTAATGTGAAACAAATCGTTAATTATAACGTATACCATATCCTTTCCGCTTATAAATAGTGAGTTCGGGACAAGAGCCTCAAAAAAAGGACTTATTTATTTTGTATTATATTTAATTATATTACCTTTGCAAATATCTATTACTTAAAATATGAGAAAATCATACATATATATTGCGCTGACAGTCCTGTTGCTCGCAGTGACAGCCACAGCGCACGGCACAAAACATCAGATAACATTACCAATACAGATCTCCGCATTCGATACAGACGAGGCCGGATGCGTGTTTCTCGACAATGACGGTATGATGTGGATTGGCTCATGTTCCGGACTTATCTCGTATGACGGTTACAACTTCCGTACATACAAGTCGGACGCCTATTCTCCAGGCATACTTCCGAACAATTACGTAATGTCGCTTACCGAAGACCACGACAACAATATATGGATCGGCACACGCGACGGCCTGGCAAAGATGAACAGGCGCAAAGGCACTTTCACCACCTACCACCTTCCCAAAAACAACCAGCGTATTATCTACACACTGTTCACATCAAGCAACGGCACAGTGTGGATAGGCACAGACGGCGGACTGACACGCTATGACAAACACAGCGACAGTTTCCACACATACCGCTACAACAAGGAATACAGTGTCAAATCAATAACCGAAGACAGCCACGGAACATTGTATATAGGCACATGGATTACCGGACTGCTACGATTAAGAAAGGGAAGCGACAGGATGGAGCAGTATCCTCAGACCAACAATATGAACTCCGCCTACAAGTTACTAATGGACAGCAAACAGCGGCTTTGGATAGGCACATGGGGATACGGCATAGAAATGCTGGAACATCCGGAAGACATATCTTCTCCCAAAGTGCACAGATTCAACAATGACAGATGCGACTTCAACACCATACACGATATCCTTGAAGACAAGACATCCGGCACAATATACACTTGCGGACGGGACGGTGTCAGCATCTATGACGAAAGGACCGACACGAAATTCATAAACAAAGACACGTATAAGTTTTGCAACAGCATGGCCACCGACGGTGCCGGACATATATACATAGGAACAATGAACGACGGTATCGTACCTATGTACGCAATGCCGCCAATGTATGATTCGTGGCAGTTGGAACCCCAAGGAAACAGAAATATAAGCCATATCGAGACAATATACACAGATGACGGAACAAAGCTATGGCTTGGACTAAACCCATACGGGATCGCACTACACGACAGGAATACCGGCAAGACCCTGTATGACAACGACATTCCCGGACTTAACGGAGACGGGGGCTTCAAGCAGATAGTAAAGGCCGGTATCTCATCCATAACAAAAACCGCCCAAGGCGACATTTGGATGGCAAGCCGGAGCTATGGAGTACTGACATACAGTAAAAACGGGAAAGCATATATAATGAACCACGACAACTCTCCCGGGTTTATCAAAGACGACTATGTGAACACTTTATACAGACAAAGCAACGGAAATGTATGGATAGGGCAACGTTCAGCCGTCAGCATAGCTTTTGCCAAAGGAGGAGGCATCGTACTGAAAATGAAAGACGGCACAGACGATTTCACAAACTGCGATGCAAGGGGAATCACCGAAGACAGCGACGGAAATATATGGATAGCAACGGAAAATGAAGGCATAATACGCGTAAGCGGCAACTCCGCGAAACCACAGGCCATGCAGTTCCGCCACTATCATCCTGAAAACGGACAGTTTGCCTCAGGTGAGGCACGGCAATGCTTCGAAGACTCCCGCAAACGTCTATGGGCCATATCAAACAGCGGTGGTCTGTTTCTGTATGACAGAAAGAATGACCGCTTTGAACCTAAAAACAGAGAATACCACATCGGTGAGGACGGAATCCGGACAATCAACGAGGACAACGAAGGAAACCTATGGCTGACAAACAACAATTCCATAATAAAATTGTCTTTCGACAACAACGGACATGCCAACAGGCCGGAGGTGGCCAGCTATGCCAACAACGACGGACTGGGACACCGGCTGTTCAATCCATACATGTGCTTCAAACACGACTCAATGCTGCTTTTTGGCTGTAAAAGCGGCATCGTGGCTTTCTCGCCCAAGAACCTGGCAGGATATGTAAGCAACTGGAAACCCAAACTGATTATATCGGACATAATCATAAACAACACCGCACTGGCACAACTGGACAGGAAATTAAGGGAAACCATCTCAACCGACATGCCGGTATTCACACGCAGAATAAACATACCGTCAACCGTTGGAAAATTCACGCTCGATTTCTCCCTGCTTACTTATTTTAATCAGGAACAGAACAAATACGCATACATATTGGACGGATATGACCAGGAATATAATTACTGCGACGCGCAACAGCACAGCGCACAATATGAGAACCTTCCATCCGGCACATACACATTCCGGCTGAAAGCGTCAGACAGTTTCGGACATTGGCAGCAACTTCCATACGGCATAACAATAAGAGTGATGCCGCCATGGTATATGACATGGTGGGCGTATACCATATATCTTATAATAATCGCAGGAGCCGTGTTCGCCGGCATAGAATGGTATAAAAGACATCTTAAGACGAAAAACCGCCTGCAGATGGCTGTCATATTCACAAACATAACGCATGAGCTTCTGACACCGCTCACTGTCATTGCGGCGGCAGTGGATGAAATGAAGGTGAAAGTTCCGCAACTCGGCAGTGACTACAGCCTGATACGCAACAACATTGACAGAATGACACGGCTGTTAAGACAGATATTGGAAATAAGAAAGTCACAGGCCGGACAACTCAAGCTGAAAGTGAGCAAAGGCAATCTGGCCGGATTCATAGCGAAGGAATGTGAAAACATCCGTCCCATGGCAAGTGCGCGCGGCCAGAAACTCATTGTAAACACAGAGAATGTACGGCAAAAAGAAGGATGGTTTGACATAGACAAAATAGACAAGATAATATATAACCTCATATCAAACGCTATAAAGTATAATAAAGAAAACGGGAACGTAACGGTCTCACTCACAATGGAGAAGAACGTTGCCGTATTGGAGGTAAGGGACGAAGGAATAGGCATACCGGAAGACAAGATGAAACACCTGTACAGCAGGTTCATCGACGGTGAATACAGGAGGAAGCACACAACTGGCACAGGCATAGGACTGTCGCTCACACACGATCTTGTAAAGCTCCACCATGGGAATATAAGCTGCCGGAGCATAGTAGAGCAAGGCACTGTATTTACAGTCAGGATTCCAACAGACAGAAAGTCATATTCGGAAGAGGAAATAGAAGAGATCAAGGATTACGATATCATCCGACAATGCATCACAGATATCAAGGAGGAAACACCTGAAAAGGAAACCCACACAAGCGGATTCTCACACAACACCGCCGAACATCATAAATACCGCGTTCTAATAGTGGAAGACAACGAGGAGCTGCTCGAACTGATGCAACGGTTGCTAAGTAAAAAATATAAGGTATATACGGCAAAGAACGGAAAGCAGGCATTGAACATAATATACCGTGAAGCGCTTGACATTGTTGTCTCAGACGTTATGATGCCTGTGATGGACGGTATGGAACTGACACGCGAGATAAAGAAAAGCAAGGATTTCGGACAGTTGCCGGTGATTCTGCTTACGGCTAAAATACAGGAGGAAGACCGCTATATGGTATATGAGACAGGAGCGGACGAATACATCACAAAACCATTCAGGCTGGACGAACTGCAGCTACGTGTGGACAATATCATATCAAACCGGATCAGAATAAAGGAAAAATTCGCATGCCATACAGACAGTGCCGTTAATGAGCAGCATTACAGTAATCCCGACAATGCATTCGTACAAAAAGCCATAGAATGCGTAAAAGCACACATCAACGACCCTGAATACGACAGGGAGACTTTCGCAAGCGACATGTGTGTAAGCTCATCAACATTATACAACAAGCTACGGGCAATTACCGGACATAATGTAACGGGATTCATAACAGACGTACGCCTAAAAGAGGCATGCCGCATAATCAGGCAGAATCCGAACATGACAATCACCGAGCTTTCAATGAAAGTGGGTTTCAACACTTCCAAATATTTTTCGAAATGCTTTAAGAAAGAGTTCGGTATGAGCATAAAGGAATTCACATGCAGCAAGACGGAAGAAATCAACGGACAACAGCCGGAATGAGAATGGATCGAACGGGAAATTGAAAAGGCTTCCTAAAAAAATACTGCACAACTTTTAAACGCCGTGCAGTATTTTCATGTTGGACCAACGGGACTCGAACCCATAATGACAGAACCAAAACCTGTAGTGTTACCATTACACCATGGTCCAATACCTGTAAATCGGGTGCAAAGTTAGTGCTTTTTTATGCCATTACCAAATTTTTCACCCGTTTTTTTATTTTCTGAATCAACGCAGGGTTTATTGAAGCAATCAACATGAACATCTATTCCGCCCGGATCTCACCAATTCCCCTGCCGAAGCCCTACCCCTTTACGATTATCAGATAATAATTCTTCTTGCCACGCTGAACAAGCAGGTATTTTCCGTCTATCAGGTCGTCCGGTGTGACAATACGGTCGAAAGCCGTGAGTTTCTCCTTATTAAGCGACACACCGCCACCCTGAACAAGCTTACGCATCTCGCCTTTACTTGAAAATACCGAAGCCGCCTGGGTAAATATCTCCACAGCCGGCTGTCCGAGCTGTTCCTTGGCCACCTCGAACTGCGGCACTCCCTCGAATATATCAAGCAATGTCTGCTCGTCAAGTTTCAAAAGACTCTCCTTGGTTGACTTTCCAAAAAGAATATTGCTGGCCTCTATGGCCGCATCGAGGTCTTCACGCGAATGCACCATCACCGTCACCTCTTCTGCCAGACGCTTTTGAAGTATACGGCGGCCCGGGTCAGCCTTATGCTCTTCCACAAGCGCGTCGATGGTCTCCTTGTCGAGGCTTGTGAAAATCTTTATATAACGCTCCGCGTCATCATCACTCACATTGAGCCAGAACTGATAGAACTTGTAAGGAGTTGTACGGTTACGGTCAAGCCATATATTTCCGCTCTCTGTCTTTCCGAACTTTTTGCCATCGGCCTTTGTTATAAGCGGACAAGTGAGAGCGTATGTCTCAACGTCATTACCCAGTGTACGGCGGATAAGCTCCGTACCGGTAGTCATATTTCCCCATTGGTCGTTACCTCCAAGCTGCAGTTTGCAGTTCTTGTTCTTATAAAGATACAGGAAATCGTATCCCTGCAACAACTGGTATGTAAATTCTGTGAATGAAAGTCCGTCACGTGCCGTACCGTTAAGGCGCTGCTGAACACTTTCCTTGGCCATCATATAGTTCACAGTGATATGCTTTCCTACCTCACGGGCAAAATCAAGGAATGTAAAGTCTTTCATCCAGTCATAGTTATTCACCATCTCCGCCTTATTAGGCTCTGTTCCGTCAAAGTCAAGAAATTTTGCCACCTGACTCTTTATGCACTCCTGATTGTGATACAGAGTCTTGTCATCAAGCAGATTACGCTCCTGACTCTTTCCTGACGGGTCGCCAATCATACCTGTTGCCCCACCGACAAGAATTATAGGCTTATGCCCGCAACGCTGCAAATGGCGCAACATCATAATTCCACATAAATGCCCTATATGCAACGAGTCTGCCGTAGGGTCTGTTCCAAGATATGCCGTAACCATCTCTTTTTGCAGCAATTCTTCCGTGCCAGGCATTATTTGCGCCAGCATTCCACGCCATTTGAGTTCCTCAACAAAATTCTTTATCATGATGATATAAATGTTTTAATTATTATCTTTACAAACAGGATTCTTATCTCTTTTACTTATAAGTTGAAATCAGAGCCATATCCAGAAACGGTTCCTGACATACCGGGAAACAGTCATGGACCTCTCATGGTACGGGATCATATCCGCTTCCTCCCCAAGGATGACAGCGCAGTATTCTTCTTATAGCCAGCACCAGCCCTTTCACAGGCCCGTGCTTTCTTATTGCCTGTCTGGCATATTCGGAACATGTGGGAGTAAAACGGCACGCAGGAGGAGTCAACGGTGATATATATTTCTGATAGAATAAAATCGGGAGACAAAGCAGCCACACAAAGAAACCGGATACAATTCTGATAAATGATTTCATAATATCACCCGTTATCTGTTTCTGCAATACGGCAATGCCTTGCCGCAAGTTTTTCCGATACACCTCGCAACAGGACTTCCATTCTGTCGTTAATCAGCCTGCTGTCGACAATACTGTCCGAGAGCCATATAAAAACAACCGGCAAAGACAAGCCCTCGATCCTCTTCACGGTATCTACAAGCGCATATTTATTCCGGCGGTAAGCTTCCCTTACCTGCCTCTTTACGCGATTACGGTCGACAGCCTTCTTAAAATGCCTTTTTGAAACACTTACCAACACCTGTACAGGCTCGTCGCCTTCCTTACGCTCCTTTTCCATATATACAATACGGAGCGGGAAAGCAACCTTTGAGCGGCTGCACCCACCCTGAAAAAGAGTCTCTATCAACTTGCGGCTGACAATACGCTCTTTCTTACAGAATGTCCGGTTCGATGGCTCTGACATTATATAATATTGATATTACTCCTAGAACTGCAGGAGATAATGCTGCAATGCGCTTGTCATGGAAGGATATTTCGGAGACGGAGCCTCAAGGTCAAGACGCAATCCGGCGTCTTTCACCGCCTTTGCCGTGGCAGGGCCGAATGTGGCTATCGCCACGTTTTCCTGATTGAAATCCGGGAAATTCTTTATAAGGGAATCAACACCGGAAGGACTGAAGAACACAAGCATGTCATAATCGAAATTCTCCACCTCCTCCGCCGTGAAGTCATTGCTGACTGTACGATACATCACACACTCGTCATGATTAAGCTTCTTTGAATCGAGCAGATTACATACACTGTCATTATGGACATCACTCATAGGCACCAGATATCTCTCACCCTTATGTTTTACCATCAAAGGCAACAGGTCGTCTATTTTTCCCGTGTTTCCGAAGAACACCTTGCGTTTGCGGTATTGAACATATTTCTGTATATAAAGTGCGATTGTCTCAGTAACACAAAAATATTTCAAATCCTCAGGAATGGCGACACGAAGCTCTTTTGCCAACATAAAGAAGTTGTCAATAGCATGACGTGAGGTAAATACGATAGCAGTATAATCAGGAATACTTATCTTCTGCTGACGGAATTCCTTGGAACTGATACCTTCCACCTTTATGAATGGACGGAAAACAAGTTCGACCCCAAATCTCTCTGCGATATCAAAATAAGGAGATTTCTCACTTGTCGGCCTTGGCTGAGATACTAAAATCTTCTTTATCATCGGTGTTCTAAAAATTTACATTTAAATAATTACCTATTGCCACCATAAAGCCAAATAACAAGGCTAATGGCACCATTTCAAGGGCACAAAAGTACAAAATTATCTGCAGAAAAAGAACCTTTTGCCTCAAAAAGATGATACAGCTCTTATAAAATGTCAATAATTTAACGAATATCAGCACAATTATGAAATATATCATAGTATACTGAACATCCAAGTCGAAATATATCTGTAACAGGACTATAGGGAACAACAGAATACCCTCAAAGGCTGTGAGAAACAGCCACGCCTTCACCCACTGTAAATTTATCTTACTATTGAAGAAGACAATGTTCACAAATGAATACAAAAGCCATTTCAACAGGAAATAGGCCGCCACACACACCAGATACACACCAATAAGCTGGTAATCCGATGACAGGACAAACGTCACGCCGATATATCTGAGAGTGAGGAAATACTGTATGACAGCAACTTGCAGACAGGTTTGCAAAAGCAATAAAACCTGGAAATGCACTTCGTTTGAAGTTTCCGTAGAAAACACCCGCTCTTTAGCCGGATAATACACAAAACTTTTAAACTGCCTTATTATGAAATTCCGTGAATGGCCGATAGACACCGACGCCAGAATGAAACATACAATAAGTATGATATTGAAAAAATTATCAGTACGCATTGTATATGGCACAGGATCTCCCGCCACACCGGATCTGTCACTCTTCACTTCCGGATGCAGCATAGGGCTTTCCGAAAAGAATGTCTCCTTATAATACAACGGAAGCCTTACATCCTTTATGCTCTTACCGGGCTTATGTCCCGGAAGATGAAGAGTGTCTGGCCGAGAGCTGTATCTTATCTCTTTGGGCTTGAACACAGCCTGAATGGCCGAGTCCTGCTGCGCAGGAGTGGCATCCCGCGGCAACATGCGCAACACCTCATAAGGATGCCGCGGCTTTGAAGCCACCGGTGCCGCCTGTTCCGGAACCGTTACCTGCTCCATGACAGCTGTGTCCTGCCGCAATGTAATGTCCATTATATACCAAACGCCTGCCTTATATCATCAACACGGTCTAATTTTTCCCATGTGAAAAGCTCCACTTCCATTATCTTTGTCTCATGATAATGGCTTGTGAATGTCTTTTTCACTGTTTCCGGCTGACGGCCCATGTGGCCATAAGCGGCTGTTTCCGTATATATAGGCTGACGAAGCTTGAGGTCACGCTCGATTGCCTTCGGACGAAGATCAAACATCTCTCCTATCTTATCCGCAATCTCACCGTCGGTCATATTCACCTTGCCCCTGCCATAAGTGTTCACATAAATATTCATTGGTCTTGCCACACCGATGGCATAGCTTATCTGGACAAGCATTTCGTCCGCCACTCCGGCGGCAACCATGTTCTTTGCTATATGGCGGGCCGCGTATGCGGCAGAACGGTCAACCTTGGAAGAATCCTTGCCGCTGAACGCCCCGCCTCCGTGAGCGCCCTTGCCTCCATACGTATCCACAATAATCTTACGTCCGGTAAGTCCCGTATCTCCATGAGGACCTCCTATCACGAATTTGCCGGTAGGATTCACATAATATTTTATATCATCGCCAAACAAGTCAAGCACAGCCTTTGAATGTATGCGCTCCCTGACCTTTGGCATGAGTATATTTATCACATCTTCCCTTATTTTCGCCTGCATGGCCTCATCGGTATCAAACTCATCGTGCTGTGTCGACACCACAATGGTATCTATCCGCTCGGGAACTCCGTTGTCGCTATACTGAACGGTCACCTGGCTCTTGGAATCCGGCCGCAGATAGGTCATGACCTTTCCTTCCTTACGTATTTCAGCCAGAACGATCATTATCTGATGAGCCAGGTCAAGCGACACCGGCATATAGTTTTCCGTCTCATTGGTGGCATAGCCGAACATCATACCCTGGTCGCCGGCCCCCTGGTCGTCGTCCGTTCCGTTATCCACACCTCTGTTGATATCGTCGCTCTGCTCATGTATGGCGCTGAGAATACCGCATGAATTTCCGTCAAACTGATATTCCGCCTTGGTATATCCTATACGTTTTATTGTCCTGCGGGCTATTGTCTGCAAATCGATATACTGTTCGCTGTGCACTTCGCCCATTATCACTACCTGGCCTGTGGTAACGAATGTCTCGCATGCCACTCTTGCCTTTTCGTCATAGGCCAGGAACTGGTCTAAGATGGCGTCTGAAATCTGGTCCGCCACTTTGTCGGGATGTCCTTCAGATACTGATTCTGAGGAAAAAAGGTATGACATAACTGTGAATATTTAATTAATCAAATTATTTTTTGGTCTGCAAAGATAATGTAAAAATCCCATTAAGCGAAAAGTTCTACCGAAAATATTTAATACCTGTCTCTGCTTCTGCAAATTACAGTGCCGGTTGCAAATGAGCCACATTTCATTTACAACCGGCACTTCCCTATCATAAAGCCATATACCACAATGGCGGAAGCAGTAAATGCCTGTGTTTCCGCCGTTGTGAGGTTACGGCAAACTTATCTCACCACAAACTTCTTTCCGCCACGGATGTATATGCCCGGAGCCGGAGCGCCTGCCACTTTCAGGCCCTGCAATGTATATATAGCATCATTGCGTCCTGTGACGCCATCATTACGGGGAGCGTCCATGGATGTGTCAATCTTGTCGTAAGTGATGACAGGAGTTATGCAAAGCGACACGGCCTCATCCACATTCTTATACCATGTGCTTCCACCGGTGGGATTACCCTGATCGTCCTGATTCTCCAACAAGTGCCATGTTGTACATACACTTCCGGCCTCACGGTGCACGAGGGCGATGGAAATGTCGTCTGTCTCGTATGTGCTCTCATCCGTATTATTCGGAATGCCCTCAACAACGATGAAGAAATCTCCGGTTATATCCACAGTCCTGTCAAGAACAACCCTTGTCGGCACGAAAGTCTGCTGGTCCACCTTTATATCTCCTGCCTTTATTGTTTTCGAACCGAGCACCGTACCCGGCGCACCGTCATCCCCGTCGGTCTTGCATATACTTACAGTAATATCCGCATCGGGAGAAACCGTTTTTCCCGAGAAGAAATAGATATCAAGACTGTCTATCGTGGCAGCCGCAAGAGGTTCCTTGTAATACTCGGCAAACGCCTGCATCCCAAGCCAGTTGGAACCGGCATAGTTGCCGTACCATCCCAATTTTATCTCCGCAAGCTCCTGGTTCTCCTCAGGAGCGATGTTCCATACGTATTGCGCCCCGCCGGCCTGAAGGCCATACTGATAGATATCGTTGGCGGAACCAGCCTCATTAATTGTGGTAAGCGCAAAGCTGTAAAGCCCTTTTTCCTTCCATTCAACGGTAGGATTCTGCACAGTGCTTTCAGACGGTGTTCCGCCAACGAACTGCCAGAACCACTCTGTGGGCGAACCCGTGGACTTGTCGGTAAACATAACCGGTGTGTTCGTAGGCACGAACAATGCCACAAACGGTGAAAGATAAGCGTCGGCAGGCATTCCGATAACCGCAGTAGGCTTTTGCGCATATACGGTCACATAGCCCTCACGCACGGCGACAGACGTAGACTTTCCGTCGCCCACGGTAAGCTTCACGCTATAAACGCCGGGCCTGTCATATTTCACAGACGGATTCCGCTCGCTTGAAGTCGCGGGATATCCGCCTTCAAATTCCCAATTCCAGGAACTGACATTACCCTCGGAATCATCCACGAAATTCACGGTCTCACCCTGGAATATAGTTATCTTGGCATTCTCAGACTTATCAACCGTAACCAACCGGAAGGCATCTATCAGTTCCGACTCTCCGTCCGAACCTTCATAGACAAACGAGAACCTGACTTTCTTACCGGCCAGATTACTGAGGTCGAAATCGAATTTCTTCCATTTCTCCTCATCATATCCCTCGTTCTGCGCCCACAGGAACTGGTTAAGCAACTCGGTCTTCTCACCGGTAGCCACATCCGTGGCATACAGCTTATATGCACCCCATATAAGGAAATTGGGAGAAAAATAATTATAGTATTCCAGCCTTGTATCCGGCTTTATCTCCAATGCCGGTGATGTGGCTGTCTCGTACTGGTTCTCTTTAGAGTAGTCAAGCACCAACGACATCTTGTTTGAGGGGTCTACGGTGTTGAACGTGATCCTTCCAAGCCCCGGTGCCAGCCCCCACGTGGCAGAACTGTTGGTACTTACGATGCTCCAATCCGAGAATTCCGCCTCGCTGTCGAAATTCTGGGTGTAATATGCAGAATATGAGTTTTCCGCAAGGAATAAGGCCCTAAGTTCCTGGGCCTGCACTACCGCCGCAAGCCAAAGTCCGATAAACGCAAGTAGAGTTTTTTTCATAAAACAAAATATTAAATCATTATAAACTATGTGATGGATATCCGTATTATTGTTTGATTTCATCCGACAGCATACCACTGCAAGCCATTGGAAACCGCACGGTCGGCAAATCATTTGCCGCAACTTCTCTAATAACCCGTCAAATATATATTCTTCAAATGGTTGTGTAGAACCGTTTGGAAACACATAATATGAGAAAAGGAGCCGAGAAGTCCTTCCGTCCGGCTTCCCAACTCCTTTTCTTCTATTGAAAACGGGAAAATCCCTTTACTTTTCAGTTTCAGGCATCATTGTCACCTCGATATGGTTGCCGGCTTTCAGAAGCTCTTTGACGAAGGAGGAGACAGTCTGCGGTGTCTGGGCCTCCACTGTCTTCTTAAAGTCGGTATGAAGGTCTATGCCATAGTTCACATATTCGCCTATGACATTAACCCAATATCCGTTGGTCTTTATCTGGTCGTCATAGTTCTTAAGCATGTATTCCTTCACCTTGCCAAACATTTCCTTATCGCAGTCGGCGGCTATGTTCTTCACCTCCTCACGCATAATCATAAGTGCGGTATCGCCTTTCTCGGGTTTCATCGGACAGTAAGCCAATATCTGCGCATCCGTGATGAAATCATTCTTGTTCATGCCTGCCTGTGAACCGCAACTGTAGGCAGCACTCGCCTCTTCGCGGATTTTCTTCAGATAAACCATGTTGAGCACCTCACCGGCCATGTCGGCTCTGATGGTGTTTTCAAGAGTGTACTTCATCTTCTGACTTGACCATATCATGATACTTGTGGCTTTCGGAGTCTCCATCTTGCGTTTGAAACTGTTCACCACATTTCCTTTCGCGTATGTGAATACGTTCTTGCCCTTCACAACCTTCTTCTGTGAAGGCAGCGAACCGATATACTGTTCGAGCAGCGGACGTATTGTTGCCTCATCGTAGTTTCCTACAATGGTAAATGTGAATGCAGCCGCATTTGAGGTCATCTGCCTTGCTATTTCCAGAATACGGTCGTAGCTTACGTTCTTCAGGTCGTCTGTGGTGACGGATGTGAAACGCGGGTTACGGCAGTAACGCGTCACATTGAGCGAATCGCTGAAAGCCGCGTCAGGCGACATCGCCTTGTTCTTAAGCTGCAGCTCGTATGTATTCATAAGGTTGTCAAACGACTTCTGGTCCTTGTTTATGGATGTGAAATACAGATAGACAAGCTGGAGCATAGTCTCCACATCCTTCGGAGTAGACTGTCCGCTGATGTTCACTCTTGTGGAAGCGAGAGAAAGCGACGCACCGGCAATCTTTCCTGCAAGCGCCTTCTGCAATTCCGTATTTGAGAAATTACCCAAACCGCTCGACTCGACAACATCATTGAACAGTTTTATGTTTGTAAAATCCTTGTCGCCAAGCAGTGATGAGCCGCCAAAACCCTCACCTACCAAAACGACCTGATCTTTCTTATAGTCGGTATGCTTCAGTATGACCTTCGCACCGTTTGAAAGAGTGAGGGTCTTAAAGCCAAGCACCTTGTCTTCTGTCTCTTTATTAATCTTTCCGGCCTTGGGCAGTTCCGTAATAAGCGGTTCGTTCTTCACATTGTCCACATAAGCCTCAAGTTTCTCCGCACGCACATCCTGTAAAGCTTTCAGAAGCGATGCCTCCGTAGGATATACAGCGCCTTCTTTCTCTATATTGAAATTATAAATCACAATATTGCTGTCGTTTGCAGGAACAAGCTCTTTCATCAGGCCGTTTATCATCTCAATAGGAATCATCGGCACGAGCTGCTTCATCAGCGAATAGTAATCATCCACTGAAGGTATAGGCTCATTTGCCAGATAGTGCTCCTTATACTCATCGCAATACTGTGATGAATAACGCTTATCCTTGTTGCTGTACATCTTGTCGAGAGAGCTCATCGTGTTCTCCTTAGCACGGGCATACTCTGTGGGAGTAAATCCGAAATCAGCGGCACGCTTCACCTCACGATATACAGCGGCAAGCGCGGCTTCGGTCTGACCGTCCTTGGGAACTGCGCTAAGGTCGAGCGCATCCATGGTTTTCGAGAACAGATATGTGCCGTCGGAAACACTTGCATTCACAAACGGGCTTTCCGGATTCTGCGCATATTCCGCCAGACGGTCGTTAAGCATAGCCATCGCCGTGCCTACCGCATACTTGGTGAGAATATATCCGGCGTCTGTCTTCATTGAGTCGGGGAACGCCTCATGCTTGATCATCATCTCAAGTATGTTCACACGCATTTCCTTATCCTTGTCGACCACGATAATGGGCTCTGCATTGTCAAGGACAGGCTCAGCCTCTACCACAGCAGGGTTCTGGGGCAGCTCTATACCGGCGAACAGCCTTTTTATCTCTGCCTCTACATGCTTCACATCCACATCGCCCACCACGATGATGGCCTGATTGTCCGGACGGTACCATTTCTCATAGTAATCGCGGAGCACCTGCGGCTTGAAGTTATCGATGATCTCCATCTTTCCGATAGGCATGCGCTCGCCATACTTGCTGCCCGGATACAGTTTTGGAAGATTACGCTCAAACATACGCATAATCGGACTGGTGCGCAAACGCCATTCCTCATGGATAACGCCACGCTCCTTGTCTATCTCCGCAGGGTCGAGGGTAAGTCCGTTGGCCCAATCGTAAAGGATCAGAAGACACGAGTCGAGGGCGGACTGACGCTGCGTGGGCACATTACTTATATTATATACGGTCTGGTCGATACCTGTATACGCGTTAAGGTCTGCTCCGAACTTGACACCGATAGACTCGCAATAGCGTATAAGGTCATTGCCCTTGAAATGATCCGTTCCGTTGAAGCACATGTGCTCGAGGAAGTGTGCGAGACCGCGCTGGTCGTCGTTCTCCTGGATAGAGCCCACACGCTGTGCGATATAGAAGTCAGCCCTATTCTCCGGCCAGTTGTTATAACGGATGTAGTATGTCAGCCCGTTATCAAGCTTACCAATTGTCACGGCAGTGTCAACAGGCACCGGTGGCATCATCTGTGCTCCTGCACTGACAACCGTCAATAACAAAAGAGCAAATAAACAAAGTTTTCTTAATTTCATCACAAGTTATATTAAATAAAATTCTACATTCATCTGGAAACATATCCGAATCACCATGCAAAAGTAATGAAAATAATGAAAAAAGAAACAACGAATGTGCATTTATTATCCAATTTGCCATCAATTACGAGAAAAAGTCTTTCATTTAGATACATTTTAACAAAAAACGATTAAAAGGTTTCATGAATATACGGCATCTTTTGTAAACAGAGACAGACCGTTCTCAAACCTCAGACAGACTGTCCGCATACCGTCCGACTGTAGTCGGAAAGGTTTCCGGCTTAAGTCAGACACCTTTCCGACTTAAGTCAGACGGGCTTCCGACTTAAGTCGGAAGGTTTACGAATGTGATATTTAAAGTTTGTGAACAGACCGATCGGACATTGGAAACAGCCTGTTTGCTGGCAATAAGACAGGCTGTCATACCTTAAAGCGCACCACCGCTCACCTGCATCCGTTCCTTATATTACGCGGATGATGCTCCAGGATTGTTTTTCTAAGCGATGTCGCGTCGATATGAGTGTATATCTCCGTGGTCGCGATGCTCTCATGCCCGAGAAGCGCCTGTATGAAACGCAGGTCTGCCCCGCCTTCAAGCAGAGCTGTAGCAAACGAATGGCGGAGTGTATGAGGACTTATGGTCTTCGTTATACCGGCCTCCACAGCCTGCCGTTTCAGCATTATGAGTATCATGGTGCGGGTAAGATGGCGGCCGCGGCGGTTAAGAAACACATAATCCTCCTCACCGGGCTTGATGTCAAGCATATTACGGTCGAGATACCAAAGGTCCAGCTCATGAAGAGCCTGACGCGATATCGGCACGAGCCGCTCCTTCGCCCCCTTTCCATTTATCCTCACAAACTGCTCATCTGCATAGATGCACGACATTTTCATGTTAACAAGTTCACTCACACGCAGACCGCAAGAAAACAAGACCTCGATTATAGCCTTGTTGCGCTGACCCTCCTTAACGCTCAAGTCTATGGACCTTTCAAGCATATCCACCTCTTCCGTTGAAAGAACCTCGGGTATACGGTCTCCTGTCTGAGGATTCTCAAGCAACTCGGACGGATCGTCGGGACGGTAGCCGTCAAGCATAAGGAAGTTGAAAAACGAACGGATGCCGGCCAGTATCCTGCACTGCGACGACGGCCCTATGCCTATCTCATGAAGTCCTGCGGCAAAATAATGGAGATCGTCCAAAGACACGTCGGACACGGTAAGCCCGTTGCCGGCAAGAAACGTCGTCAACTTGTCTATATCGTGCTTATAAGCATCCAAGGTGTTTGCCGAATAATTACATTCAAGCCTCAAATATCTCAGGTATGCGGCAACAATCTTATCTGTATCCTTACTCTTGGCTGTTTCCATGTATCTGGGTTCTTTAAGCTACGGATGTCGCTCCACGGCCATCCACATTTTAATGCCAAACGCCATATTCTTCATCTTCAAAGGGCGGAATCTCAGGGTTTTTGTCTAAATTTCCTCTAAAGAAAAAATGATTTCTTTATTATGCCTGTGTAGAAACTCATGCTTTTTATATACCTTTGCAAAAGAGAACAAACATTGGAGCACAACCGTATTCCAACGGTTACGGTTCAACAAAGGTATAAAAATATCGCCAAAACACAAAACAACGGCAGTCACATTGCCATAAAAACAATATCCGAGCATGAAAATACAGATAATCAACGGCCCGAACCTCAACCTTCTCGGAGTAAGGGAGCCTGGCATATACGGCAACAGTTCTTTCGAAACCTACCTTACGGCCTTAAGAGAAAAGTATCCGGAGATACAGATAGACTATTATCAAAGCAACATCGAGGGGGAACTGATAGACAAAATGCAGGAAACGGGATTCACATACGACGGCATAATAATAAACGCCGGTGCATATACACATACAAGCATAGCACTGCAGGACTGTATACGCTCGCTGAGATGCCCCGCGATAGAAGTTCATATTTCCAACGTACATAAGCGCGAGGAGTTCAGGCATCATTCATATATATCGTGCGCATGCCTCGGAGTGATATGCGGGTTCGGTCTCGACTCCTACCGACTGGCCATCGAGGGACTGAAGGAAAACATCAGCCAAAAACCATGACAGAAGAACTGGAAAAATATATCCTCAGCCATATAGAGCCTGAGGGCGACTACCTGTACCGACTATACAGGGCGACAAACATATATCTGCTGCGCGGAAGGATGGCCAGCGGCCACCTGCAGGGACGCCTGCTGAAAATGCTCGTGAGAATGATTTCACCGAAAAACATCCTCGAAGTGGGCACATTCAGCGGCTATAGTGCTATATGTATGGCGGAAGGCCTGCCGGAAGGCGGCAAGGTGTATACCTTTGAGATAAACGACGAGCAGGAGGACTTCACACGTCCGTGGATAGAAGGCTCGCCGGTGGCAGATAAAATCGAATTCATAATAGGCAATGCAATAACTGAGGCTCCGAAGCTCGGCATAGAGTTTGACATGGCATTTATCGACGGCGACAAGCGCACATACATGGAAACATACGAGATGGCGATGAGGGTTGTAAGGCGGGGTGGATTCATCCTTGCTGACAACACGCTTTGGGACGGCCACGTGACCGACCGTGCCTACGACAACGACAAACAGACACGGGGTATAGAGTCCTTCAATGACTATACCGCCAACGACCCACGCGTGGAATGTGTGATTCTTCCGCTACGCGACGGACTTACACTGCTCAGAAAGAAATAAGCAGGAGCCCCTCCTAACCTCCCCAAAGGGGGGAGGAAATGGAAGGGTTTGTGGAAGCATCCGGTGTATATGCAGAACACTGCAACATGTAGGGACGGCCTTTGGCACGTGTCAGGCGAAAAACAACCACACTACCCCATAAACTGCACCCGCCACACACATAGCAAAGCGATGTCCATACTTGGGGAAGGAGCCCCTCCCAAACTCCCCAAAAGGGGAGAGGATGGAAGGGTTTAGAACAATCCACGTTTTTTCTTTAATCTTATATTTTCTCCTATCTTAAGTTCTTTCTTTGTTATTGTTAGCGGTTCGTTCTTCCATTCCCACATAGTATTCTTTATATCCTCTGTCAGCACATTGGAACGAAACTCACCTTGTTCGTACGCATACTCCTGCCTGTCTCTGTTCATACGCTCTAACCCTCCGGCATCACTATCTAAAATATCCGGACTGTATTGTCCCGAATTTACATAACAATAAATATCACCGGGGACAATATTGGTTGTTATGCGATTATCCGCTATATTATAAGTTCCAGAGATTTTGATATAGATATTTTGAGTGCTTCCACCGTTTATTTTCACATAAAAAGTACCATCTTTATTGAACTTATAGTATCCTTTCATACCATAAAAAAGCAAGTCCATACTCTTAAAGTATTCTTTTGAACACTTCCACTTGCCAACTATACTCTGGGCCTGCACTGATGGAAGCAGGCAAAATAATGTCATAAATATTAAAAACAGTTTCTTCATAAAATAAAATTTATTATATTACACAGGAAACATCAAATCAATATGATCTTTTTGTCTTTGATGCTTCCTATGCTTATTCAATAAGAATCATTAAAGACATAAAGGTAATCCTCGCCATAAAGACTGAAACTGCATGCTTCATTCTTTAATGGTCTTACAAACATCAAAAAAGAATAATTATTCTTTATGGCTGTATTTAAATCAACATTTTCTATATTTACTATTCGTCTAATGAATGCATCTGCATCAGATATTAATACTGCATTACCTTTTACATATTGTCCTCTATAAGCATTATATTCATCAAAAAACCATTTTGATGATGTCATTCCAAAAATACCTGTATTTATTAATTTTAATGCCTTGTCCATCAGATAATCATATTGGGCAGCATCCAGTTTCAGATACTTTCTGAGCATAAGTGCAAGACTTATATTATCTCCGGAAATTCTGTTGCCTTTTACAGGGATGAGCAGAGTATTTATGGAGTCACGATATATCGAGTCTATCTCCAATTTACAACGTACACGTGTGAGTATCGAGTCACGATACAGATAGTCATAACAGACTTTCCTTCGCTCACGCTCCTTTACATAATAAGACTGTTTATTTGCCTTTGCTGCCGGAACATTGTACTTTAAGCCATATTCCACTATGCATTCCTTTTCAACGGGATAAGCAGCATTGACTATTTTCATGAAATACGCCTGCAAAGTGTCTTCCTCTGCCTTTAGCTGTCTCAATGATGTCTGTGCAGATGCCGATAAATACATCAAGGCAAGTGCAATGCTCAAAAGGTTAGATTTCTTCATTGTTTTTATTTGTAAGTTTTTTATTTAGGTTAATACCATATCTGTTTGTTATCTTTATATTCGAATATACGTTCCTCCACACCCTTTGTCTTGTCTTTTAGAAGAAGTATCGATCCGGTCGGCACACCGTCAAATGCAAGGTTATCTCCTTTTGAATAAGCACGCCCTATGAGATGCCATTCCGTGTCAAAACTATACAGTTCATACAAATGATGCTTCTCTACAAAATTAAGGTCTGTGGATGGACTGAACACTATCTCAGATATTGTGCTTGCATTGTTCTCTCCAAGGTCGATGCCTATGGTATATCCAACATGAAGCCCCTTGCATGAAGTGGCCGGGTTGCCGTCAAACGCATTTTCCAGCTTCGTAATATCCACACCTTGGGCAATGTGTTTTCCCATCAGCAATTGCCTATTGCCCCGACTGTCTGTGGTATAGAACTGTAATTCAGCTAACGAAGAACGGTTGTTCTTTGGCGCACGATAACGCAGGAAACGGTATTTTTTCAGAGGCTTTACATCTATCTTTGTCATCACGGACGGCATACCCGATATAATACCAATTGTATCAGCATCTTGAAATGTCTCGGTCATAGCAGCCTCAAACACACCTCCCTTCATTATATCCTTGAGGCTGTTCTTTTATCATTTCGGCAGACAATTTCCATATCAACAACCGCCCATCGGCCGAATCCTTTTTCATGGAATACATCCTGACACATGCCAACAATACCAATGTCAAGAGCATAACGCCTGTACAAACGGAATAAAAATAGTTGGGTTTTCCTGCAGAGAAAAAGAATTTTAGCTTTGAATACACCATAACGACAGCCATCACGCCCATTCCTATGTATGCCGTACGGCAACGCAACAGCACAATACATATAACAATCATGAAAAGAAGCAAAAAATATACGCCCTTATATTTACTTGATACAATACGCGTTGCAAGCACCGGAAGGCATCCTACAAGATAAAGAGCAGTCACCGTTGGATTTTCATTGCATCCGGTCACTTCAAAATAAACACTGCCACTATCTATAACACCCGTCTTCTGACATATTATATATATATAATTTCTATACCTGCAACCACAATTAAAACGGTACAGATATTATGTCGTGAAAGCCACTCCATCTTTTGCATATCGGCCAAGACAATGACAGACATCAATGTCACACACAAATATACAGATCGGTATAATTCATAGGGTTGTAACATAAGACCATACAAAACAATATATGCTACCCATACGGTCAGGAATAGTCTCAATTCGCTTTTCAAAACAACAGCTTCACCTGTAAAGGATATGCAAAGCCATATTGCCGCGATGATTACAAGTCCGGATTCAAGAATAAGATAACGTGACAGCGACGGATACACAAACTGTTGTGTATCTATGGCTGAGAATGCGCAAGTAAGGAAAAACGCAGAAGATATAATAGATTTTAATAAAATCTCCTTCCTCATATTTTGTTAGGTTTTAGTAGACAGCCTGTTGCTTGGCAGGTTAACATTCTGTTTGCAAATATAGTTAAACCAAACAACAAAAGCAAGCTTTTTGCCATTTTTCCTTACACGCAAACAAAAAAAACATAAAATTAAAAGAAAACTGCAACTAAATCAAGGAACAATGCCAAGCACTATATAAAACAGCCGCTTAAACCGTCAGGAGTGGTTTTCGGGATGAGAATCCTTAAAAGCGATTGACCGGCAGAAAAAAATACGAGAGGGTGATAACATGCAACGGGAGACGGCCGTGAAAAGTATCAGGCCGCCTCCCGTCATTTTATATATTCCAATCCTATTTTTTCGCTCTTGTTGCAATGATAAAGTAGCTTATCAGCAGCAAATAGGCGGCAAGCGAAAGTACCTCTGACAAAGGATTGGCCCACCATGCCTCAAAATCAAAGCTTACACCACCAAACCTCAGCAATGCGCTCAGAACTCCCATCAAAGCACCACCGGCAATGAATCCGGAAGCAATAAGATTACCTCTCTCTCCACGCTCATTGTTAACATCCTTGTCTGTTGAGCGCGTGGTCACAAACCAGTTCACGGCCCCTCCTACGAGCAGCGGGACATTCAACTCTATCGGAATGAACATGCCAAGCGCAAATGCAAGTGCTGGAACCTTACATACAGTGAGAACGATTGCTATAGCCGCACCAATGGCATAAAGCACCCAAGGAGCACCTATGCCGTTCATGAGAGGATCGATAACAGCGGCCATGGCATTGGCCTGCGGAGCCACAAGCTGTCCGCTTGAAAATCCGTATGTCTCATTAAGCAGCATCATTACACCACCGACCGTGGCCGCAGAAACGAGTGTGCCAAGGAATTTCCATGACTCCTGCTTCTTTGGTGTCGTGCCAAGCCAATATCCGATCTTCAGGTCGGTAATAAAACAGCCGGCCATAGACAGCGCCGTACATACGACACCACCCATAATAAGTGCGGCAAGCATACCGCTCGTACCTTTCAGGCCCACTCCTACCATAACCACAGAAGCAAGAATAAGCGTCATAAGCGTCATGCCGGAGACCGGATTAGAGCCGACAATGGCTATGGCATTGGCTGCAACGGTAGTGAAAAGGAATGCGATAAGCGACACAAGCACAATACCTACAAGGGCAAAAAGAAGGTTTCCATCCATCACTCCAAACCAGAAGAACAGAAATGTAAGCAATATAGTTATTACCGAGCCAAACACTATTATCTTGAATGATATGTCTCTGCGTGTACGCGGAAGCTCACCACCGGCTGCCTTGCCGCCTTTCATCTCCTTGACAGCAAGCGAAACAGCACCTGTGATGATTCCCCACGACTTTATAATGCCTATTATTCCGGCCATGGCAATACCTCCGATGCCTATATACTTTCCGTAATAACGGAATATTTCCTCAGGACTCATATCACCGACAGCCGTGGTTATGGACGGATCCCACTGATTCAGCACCGTATCAGGATATATAAGAGCCATCCCCGGCACGATGAGCCACCATACGGCAAATGAGCCGAGACAGATGATAAACGCATACTTAAGACCAACGATATATCCAAGTCCGAGCACTGCCGCACCGGTGTTTACCTTAAACACAAGTTTTGCCTTATCCGCTATCTGTTCTCCCAAGCCCAAGAAACGCGTGGTAAAATTCTCGTTCCACAATCCGAAAGTCGCCACAATAAAATCATACAGGCCTCCGACAAGTCCCGCAAAGACAAGGGGTTTTGCCTGGTTGCCGCCCTTTGCACCGCTGACGAGCACCTGTGTCGTCGCCGTCGCTTCCGGGAACGGATACTTACCGTGCATGTCACTCACAAAATATTTTCTGAACGGGATAAGAAACAATATTCCTATAATACCTCCGAGCAATGAGGAAAGGAATATCTTCATGAATGACGCACTCATTTCCGGATACTTCGCCTGAAGGATATATATGGCAGGAAGTGTGAATATGGCACCGGCCACGACAGCTCCCGAGCATGCACCGATACTCTGTATTATTACATTCTCGCCCAGACCGTTCTTGCGCTTTGCGGCAGCGGAGACGCCCACCGCTATAATCGCAATCGGTATTGCTGCCTCAAACACTTGTCCGACACGTAGTCCGAGATACGCCGCGGCAGCGGAGAAAAGCATTGCCATCAAAACACCCCACGTGACCGACCACGCATTCACCTCAGCGTATGTACGGCCGGGACTCATCACCGGCTCATACTCTTCGCCTTCCTTCAACTCCCTGAAAGCATTCTCAGGAAGCTGCATCATTTCTTTTTCTCTTTCTTCCATTTGTTATATAGTTATTGTATTTACTCTAAGAATATTTCTCTTTATAATATTCTGCAAATATCCTTGCCGCAGTTATTATCTGGTTCACACACGGGCGTGTGCGGTAGTATTCGGCCGTACGCTCCGACGCCTCAAAGCTCAGAGGCGCGTCTTTTTTTAGCTTAAGCAGTTCCGAACAGCATATTGACCCATGCACATCCCGAAACTTTTCCGCAAGCATCTGAACCACCTTATAATTAGCCGACTTTCCCTCCCGATCACCGGGGACCGACGACCCGCAATCCATCCCTGCGAGAATGGCCATCCCGCAAACGGCACCGCAAGTGAGCCGCATACGCCCGATACCGGCACCAAGACCGGCACTTAGCCTCAACGCCTGTTCTTCCGTGTATCCGTATAAACCGGCAAACGGGGCCACAACAGACTGTGAACAGTTAAAGCCCATCATGAACAGCTCTTCGGAACGGCGTATTGCAGCCTCCATTTCCGTATCGGTCAACGCCTTGCGTTCCAATATCTTTCCAGTTTCCTTGCTTCTTTCTTCGTCAGCCATACCACAGCACCGTGTTTCTGTTCCTCAAAATTCGTACGCTTCATCACTCCACGGTCAAAACGCCCGAGATTACTGAAAGTCTTGAAATCATGGGTTTCCGCGAAACCGAAATTATGCTTCGGACGCGCACTGTATACATCATACATCAGAATCCATTTGTCCTCGCCTATTATCTTATATACGTGCGGAGCCTCACAGCCTCCCTTTTCATAATCACAATAATCGTCAATATATGTCCACGGTCCTGTAAGACTGTTGCTTGTGGCCTGCTTTATGCCTGCAGTACCGTCATGGGAACAATAAAACAAATGATATGTGCCGCCAACATAAACGATATCGCCATCAATAGCCTCCTTCTCTGGATTAGGATATTCAAAGAGGAGTTTCGGAAGAGTTTCTATCTTATTGAATTCATCATTCACATAGCAGTAATACAGCTTGTTCTTTCCCGTGCGGTGCCGCATAGTGAAATACACCATCAGTTTTTTCCTGTCATAATCATAGGCGGTCTCTGGCGCCCACACACAACCGATATCAGACAATGACCCGTCAAGCTTGTCGAACATTATGTTCGCACGTGTCCAGTGAATAAGGTCGTATGATTTCATAAGCACAAGCCCCAGATTGTTTCCCCATCCGAATTCCTTTCCGTCACGGTCCCATTCCGTCTCCCTGTATCCCGCCTTCTTTCCATAGATATGAAGGTCTGTCATGGCAAGATAGAAGCCACCGTCAGGACCACGGAATATATGCGGGTCTCTTATTCCTTTCTGTACTGCTATAGTATCTCCGGATATCACAGCGTCGCCATTGTTTAAGGCGGTATACATATATCCGTCATGGCTTATGGCCATGTGGAGTCCGTGATCCGCATCCTTATGATACACCATAAGATAAGCTGCCATATCCTTTTCTTTCGGACATTTCCTGTGCTTCTTTGCCGATATATCTCCACTGACGCACAAAGTAGCCATAACAATAAATAATAATGTCAGTCTCCTCATCTGTTTTTACGGTTATTTGTTATTAATATAAAGAATTTGTCTGCATTATCTTTGGCAAAGATAATAATAAAAAACGAGACCAAAATGAAAAACAACGGAAAAGCTTACAACCGGATTGACATTGATATAGATGACAGTTAAGACCTGTTCAAAGACCCGCATAGAAAGAAACAAGAAGAATCAAAGTCCAACATAATGAGCATTGCAGTGTTTTACTGTGAAAAAAAGAAGTCATTAAAGATTTATTATTATAATAGAGCCAAGATAAAAGTTTTTTAATTTAATTGGGCTTAATAGTACTGAATAAATCGTATATGATTTTTTCCTTTACTGAATATCCTCCTATATTTGCATACGAATCAGGATAACAACGCATGATTCAAATGAAAAAGGATAACTTAAGAATTTTCCTTTATAAGGAAAACCAAAGAGAGTATTGTTTAACTTTAAAACGACATGGATTATGGAAACAAAAAGCAAAAGCAGCAAAAAATCCGCCAAGAGTACGGATGAGAGCAAACTGAGAGAGTTTTTTATTGATGAGCTGAAAGATATCTATTGGGCCGAACAGGCTCTTTACAAAGCTCTGCCGAAAATGGCACAGGCCGCCACATCAAAAAAGCTGGCAAAAGCCTTCGAGAAACACACAATGGAAACAGAAGGGCAAATCGCCACGCTTGAAAAGGCTTTCGAACTGTTAGGAGAAAAAGCCGAAGCGAAAAAATGTAAGGCAATGGAAGGGCTATTGAAGGAGGCTGACAGCGTGATAGAAGATACAGACGAGGGAACACACACCCGAGATGTGGGACTGATTGTATCATCACAGAAAGCGGAACATTACGAAATAGCCTCATACGGAGCGCTTACAGTAATCGCTGAAAATATCGGTGAGCCGAAAGTTGCAAAACTTCTCAAGAAGATTCTTGACGAGGAAAAGAAGACAGACATATCACTGAGTATTGTAGCGGAAAACAAGGTGAACGCATCTGCGGCAAAGGAATGATATCATCATGACTCACAATACTTGCAATTTCAGTAAAACAATTAAACTTATTATCAACTATTTAAATTTATTCGACTATGTTTTATCATGTAAAGGACTTGCAGTTTAACGCAAGAGTATCAAAACCGGACCCAAGATTTGCAAGGGTCATGCTCGAAGCTTTCGGCGGAGCCAACGGTGAACTGAAATCCGCAATGCAATATTTCGTACAGGCATTCAGCTGTCACAACCCTTATCCTGACAAGTATGACATGCTGATGGACATTGCGACAGAAGAGTTCGGACACCTCGAGATTGTTGGAGCGACAATACAAATGCTTCTCGGATCTGTAAACGGAAAGATGAAGGATGCCGTAGAGACAACACCACTGAGCTGTATGATGAAAGGCAAAGAGGCCAAGGAGTATCTTATACACCAGGCTTACACAAACCCGCAATTCCTTGTAGTGGCTCCGGGAAGTCCGACACTCACGGACAGTAACGGCAACCCATGGTGTGCGACATATATTTCAGCCAATGCCGACCTGTCAGTGGACCTGCGCTCAAACATGGCAGGAGAAGCCCGTGCAAAGATCGGATATGAAAATCTGATACAGCTCACCGACGATCCCCTGGTAAAAGACACGCTTATGTTTCTCATGACACGTGAGGTGACACACTACCAGCAGTTTGAAGCTGCTCTGGAGACTATCAAGCCAAACTTCCCTCCGGGTGCTATGCAGACATCCCCCAAATACAGCAACCTGCATTTCAAATTGTCAAAAGGCAACGAGGCATGCGGTCCTTGGAATAAAGGGAAAAGCACACAACTGGGTGAGGAATGGATAAACATCAAGGATCCTTTAGGCGAAGTGAGAAGGACTGACGGCCTTACAGAACGGGAACCGGAAGGCACGCCGCGCACAGAAAAGAGCATGCGTGAGAAAGACGAGCAGCTTTCCGCCGAGCACAGCAATGAAGTGCTTTCCGCCACACCTGAGAAGAACATGCAATGGTGTGAATACTGCAATGAGGAGGAAGAAGAGAAATAATTTTTAGTATTAACAATTAAAACATCAAAGAACTATGAAAAAGATATTTTTAGCAGTGATGGTCATTGTAGCCGTCGGAGCCGTGATAGCGTGTAACAAAAGAAACTGCAACTGCGGGAATGATTCCTGCCGTGAGAACTGCCGCATAAGAAATGCGGAACAGTCTGTAGAAAACGCTGCGGAAAAAGCCTCAGACAAGGTAAACAAAGAATGGAAAGAAGCCAAGAAAGACGCAAAAGAAAGTTGGGACGAGACCAAAAAAGACGTCAAGGAAGGCTGGAAAGATACCAAGAATACTGTAAAAGAAGGCTACGACAAGACAAAGGATGCCGTAAAGAAAGGGTATAATGAGACAAAGAAAGAAGTGAAAGACGCCCTGTAGAAACAGAGAGCGACTAAAAACACTTCTAATGTTTAACCGTTTAAAAACATAATATTATGATTGGATTAATCATTTGGGTTGCCGGTATGATACTGACACTCAAGGCTGCAATAGAGATTATAGGTTTCGATGTTCCGCTATGGAAAAGAATTGTTGCGGTAATAATTCTCTTTGCGACAAGCTGGATAGGACTGATATTCTACTATCTTATTGCAAGAGACCGCATGGAATCATGGCTCGAATGAAATCCGAAACCCCTTAAAGATATGCTATGAAAATATAAGCGACGGGATATGCCAGGATTAATGTTTTTTTGAACATAAAACTCAGAACAAGATACCTGACTATCCTTTATTGACAACAAAAAGTGAAGTGCATCCTGAAAGTCATACACAAGACTTTGAAGGATACACTTCACTCTGCCATTAAGCAACTATATGGTTTTATTCATTTCAATCGGCCCTAAAATCAAACCAAAGCCTCATCCTCAATCCGTCATCACCCTTATTAATACGTATATTACTTGACTGTGCATCCGGGCCGAGTTGTTCTATAGGCTTATACGAACGCATACCTTGTATATCAAAAAGAAAGGATATATCACCGTCAGGAAATGCCTGCATGGTGTCCTCCCCTTTCCGCCGGTGGCGTGGCTCCTCCGGGGTAAATACACGATAATATATACCGTCGGTTTCCGTATAAACAGCAAACGGTGCCGTGTCTGATTCCATCTTAGCCCAATACATATTCGCATGATAACCCTTAAACTCCGGATATATCAGTTTACCCTCACCGGTAATGGTATTGTTGTAATCCTTATACCATATATTATATAATGTACCACGCTTACGGTTACGCCACACACGATAAGGACCGCGACCGAACCATCTCATTCCCTTTGACACAGATTCGGGATAAGAGAAACTGAAGCCGATGTCTGATGCTCCGTTATCAAAAAAAGCTCCATCGTATTTTCCTCCGTCACGCCGGTTGAATATCACCGCATCCATCCCAAGCACACCATCGGGCGTCATTCGCCATACAATAGAGTCGGCCGCTCCGGTATATCGCATAACCATCAACGCGTCATTGCCGTCCTTCCGCGCCGAGAAATCCTTCAGCCGCATTCTCATTCCTACCGGAAGCGGACCGTTATTGAAAGGAACATCCCGGCCTTTAACATTCACGGAAACAATCATTCCCGTTTCTTTACTGAACACCACCTTTACACCGTTTGCATAAAGCGCGGCATCCTCGAAGTCTGCTTTTCCTGACATTTCCGTGTTTTGAAGGCGTATACCCGCAAAATACTCATCAGCGTATTTCATAGGCCATGTCCATATATTGACGGTATCGCCTGACGGATACATTGCCGTAAGCTGAAGGATGTATCCCGCATTCAACTCATCCTCTGTCAGAGGAAGCGTTATCCCCGCCTTTTCTCCGGGAAGAGCATGAGGAAGTCTCACCCGGCCCTCACGCAGCACATTCCGCCCGTCAGTACCGGCCGATATTACCTCGTATGTCATCACATATTCGTCAAGACAGGAAAAGAGACTGTTGTTGCTGAGAGCAAGCCGGCAATTCCATGACGGACGAACCGTCACCGGATCTATCTGGACAGGAGACCACACATCCCTTATCGTATACCAACTGCCCTCTTTCTCCCTATGAGGACCGAGGACACCGTCGGGAGCGTTAGGACCATCAGTATCAATGGAGTCATTAAGGTCTTTACGGACAACGCCCTCATCTATCAACGCCCATATAAATCCTCCGGCAAAGAGGCTGCTGCGGCTCCAATTCCGCCAATAGTCATCCAACGACGCACCGGCGCCCTTGTCATACTGAGCATGCAGGAACTCTGTCGGCATGAAAACATCATATCCGTTTCCAAGCCTTCCCACTCCGGTCTGATATGCCGGATAATGATGAGCGTCGACCCCACCGAACAAGGCCCATGGATGAACTACATGACGTTTCTGGATGTCATACTCATGAAACAACGAGTCAAGCTCAAGATTAAAACCTCCCTCATTGCCATTACCCCATACGAATATGCACGGATGATTCACGTCATGGGCTATCATCTCATGGAGTATTCTTTTACCCGTCTGTGTATTATAATGGTTCTGCCATCCGGGAAGCTCATTGAAATACAACACACCTAAAGAATCGCAAATATCAAGCAAATGACCGTCAGGCGGATAATGGGAACGTATAGCGTTGGCATTCATTCCCTTTACAAGCTTTACGTCTTCAATGTCCAAACGCCTGCTTGTCGTGCGCCCTGTTTCCGGATAGAAACAATGGCGGTTTATACCCTTTATCAACAGTTTTTGTCCGTTAAGATAAAAACCGTCACGCCTGCGGAACTCGACAGTCCGGAATCCGATGCGCAGGCTTATCTCATGAACCGCCACTCCTTTGGAATCGACAAGCGACAGATGCAATACATACATATTCGGATGTTCCGGATCCCATGGCCGCACTCCGTCAAATGCAGTCTCCACAGTCTGTTCTCTCTCTGCACGTAATCTTATATGCCTTACTGTTGCAGCCGGCAAGTCTTCCGCAGCTCCTGACCGGCTTACATACGCCTTAAGCGAGTAACCGTCGGCAAGTCCATCCGTCACAAGCCTTATCGATGTCTTGCCGTCCGCCTTTGCGTCAACAGCCACACGGCTTATGTTTATTTTCGGAAGCGCCCTAAGATAAACAGGACGGTATATCCCTCCGAACAGCCACCAGTCTGCACGACGCTCGGCAGCATTCACGGATTTATCCTTCGACTGTTTTTCCACAAACACTTCAAGGATATTCTTCTTTCCATACTCCACCATACCGGTAACATCGTATGAGAAAGCCGTGAAACCTCCTCTGTGCACACCGGGAAAACCATTAACGTCTGTTGCCGGCTCACGGCCGTTTATCTTTACACAGGCATCGGTCATCACACCTTCAAACACCAGCTCCACCTTCTTGCCTGCCCACTCTTTCGGAACACGGAAAGTATGGCGGTATCTGCCAGACTCGTCACTCACACGCCCGTCTTTCTTCTTATAATACCTGCCGTAAGTATATTCACCGAAACCTTGCTGTTCCCAACACGACGGAACAGCTATCTTCTTCCATTTCCCGCTGTTCATTCCCTTTGAGCAAAAGAAATCCCATGCCACCGTGTTATCGGCGTCAGTACCGGAAAGATACTTTATTTCCGTCTGCTGTGCCGTTGCCTGAAAACAACAGAGCAACAGACACGATATTACAACCTGCCTCATTATATAACAGTCTTTATATCAATTTACCGGAAACAAATAGAATTTCCTGTCCGGCTTATTATCTATCATCCACTGGTCTACGATGATGTGAGGAGTCTCCGCCTTTATTCTCAGCACATGGTTTCCGGCCTTCAATCCTTTCAACTCCACTTCGCGCAATGCCTGTCCGCGCAGGACATTCTGTTTCCAACGCTCAGAACGGAACGGTTCCTTCAAAGAAAACGACTCACCAGTCTCATTATCCACGGAAACGCTGAACCTCAAGTCCCCCTTGTCATTCGGCTGGGTTGGTATCAACGCTATACGCAACACGGCATTTCCATCCTTCTCTGTCGTGAAATTATACGTAAGCTCACCCTTTTCGGGCAATGCCACGGCATTCATACTGTGACCGAGCATCTGCACCGCCTCTGCCCCAGGCGTTGCGCTATGGTACTCAACTGCATTTCTTACTATACATCCGTCTGTGTCAATATCGTGACGCCTATTATCTTTACCTCCCTTATCCAACCATTCCGCCACCTCGGTGTCGCTTAGTAGCGTCGGGAGTGATGGGGCGCCGAACACAGGCAGGTCTCTCGGACGCATATTCATTGAACGGCGCCATTTACCCGACGACATTTTCTCGTTATAGAATTCCGTCAGTCTTCTTATTTCCTGATACGCGCGCTGACTTTTCGCACAGGCTGTATAGATGCGGCCGTTATTCTCAAACATGTCCTTCAACGTGCTGCCGTTTGCAAACGAACGCGCGCGCTGAGCCTCAAGTATTTTTTCTGCATGGGCACCGGCAGCAAGCACAGGATACTTTATTGCCGCGAAATATGCGTCACGCAACTCTGGACGGATCACCGCCTCCACTTCCTTTACTACCCTGCCCACCTCTGCATAACGCTCAAGATAGCGGTCAAGCTCTCCCCCAAACTCACTGATGCTGAACTGCGTGTTAGAAACAGGACTAAGCCCGCGGTTGTATGTCTTCTTGTCAAGTTCCACCTGACTCCATCCCATGAACTCCGGACGACGCTCACCGCACAAACGATAGAACTCATGCATTGCCGGAAACAGGCGCATGCCGGCATCCGTCCCGAACTGACGGCACAACCATGCCTTATAATGCTCACCGACAGTCGACGCGGAAACACAATTGATATTCCATGCCATGTCGAGGAACAGTTCCAAATCATAACCGGCCACCTTAGGGTCATGAACGTTGACAATCCATATCTTACGGACATTATGGTCGTAAGCCGCACGCATCTCGTTATATATAAGTCCGGGCTGGGTTGTGGCAAGCCACATATAGTCATGAGGACGCCCCCAATAGCTCAGATGATAATACACACCACCGCCACCACTTCTTTTCTGCTCTTCGGCATTGGAAAGACGTGTCATATAACCATAGTTGTCATCACACCACATCAATGTGACATATTCCGGAACCTTAAGGCCTTTCTCGTAAATCTGCAGGACTTCCTTATAAGGCACAAACACCTGTATCTGTTTGGACAGACTGCCTATATATTTGTCCAAAAGGTCCTGCTGGTCGTCGATAACGGTCTGAAGAGCGTCAAATTTTTCCTTCATTGTCTTCACGCCTTCCATGGAACCGTCGTGTATCCCACGCATGCCTATAGTAAACATGTTTCCGCCCTGAGAGCCTTTAACCTCTTTCAGACGCTCTATCCAATAGTCCTGCACGGCCTGACGGTTTGAAATATAATTGAATGCGCCGCGTTTCTTTGCATCCCACTCATCAACATTGTTTCTTAAAAGCGGCTCACAATGAGAAGTACCTATAACGATTCCGCAACTGTCCGCCATCGCCTTTGCACCCGCAATCTTGAAAAAAGCGGTTGTGCCTGTATGCATGCCGGGCCAGATGGCATTTGCACGCATACGAAGAAGCAGTTGAAATATCCTCTTATATGTCTTCGGACCTATTTCTCCAAACTTTCCAGGCTCGTATGTGCCATAGCTCCACGGGCGCGTGGTCCAGTCTTCATCGTTCAAGAATATGCCGCGATATTCAACTGATGCGCCCTGGGTGGTCGAGAACCCGCTGTCGACCACAAGTCTCTTACGGTGTTCCGGCACTACATCACCCCACCATATCCAAGGACTGACGCCCGCCATACGCGAAAGTTCCAATATACCGTAAGCCGTACCGCGTCCGTTGCCGCCTACTACGGTTATCTGCCCGTCTATGACAGATATATGAAAGCCATCGTTTTTTCTCTCTATATCAGCCACCGGCACTCCTGCATCCGAAAGGCGTTTCCTTACACCGGATGCCGCCTTGTCAAGCTCCACAATACGTATCTTCGCTTTCTTTTCCGCAGAAGCCTCAGCTTTCATGCCTGTAACTGCCTCCATATCAGAAACAAACATGTTTACAGCCGTGAACACAACAAGATCGCTTTTCTTCGGCAGGGAATACGTAACCGGGGATTCCCCGTCAAACCATACAACGTCCTTTGCCGATGAAGCGTCAACCTGCACAGCTGCAAATACCATCGCAACCGCACGAATAATCATATTCTTTTTATTCATAATCTAAAAGTAGTCTTTCTGACAGTTAGGTTTTACCGATTGCAAATTTAAATATAAAAACGGTGAGAAGCAAACAGACAATAATACAAAAAACTGCATTTTTGTTCATTCATAGCATAAAACGGGATACATTCCACATCCTTAATAGTATAAAGACAAGCACCGGAATCATCTTTGTTTTATGGATTCCATACCATGCCAAAAACATCATTCTGCCATCATACAAGAACCTTGGCGAAAATTATCTGAAATACTTTTACACGTATACACTACTGTAAAATTCTCTTTCAATGAACAGGCTATTCATGCTCAATGAACAGGCCATTCATTGAAAGAGAACAGGCCATTCATGAAGCATGAACATGCCATTCTTTTTTGATGCCTCTTTATTGCCGCCTAACACATTGGATATCAACATATTACAAATACGCCAAATTCAGCAGTAACAATACAAAAACATATTGCGAATTTTTATTACATAACATATCTACATTCGTGATACATTCAACCTAAAAACCCCGAATAACAAAAAGAACGTAATTAAATAAAAGGCATACTTGATTAAAAGCCAATTTCCCCTGATAACAAGACCGCTCCCTACCGCTTAACTTCCAATACCATGATGAAAGTTCAAATATTTGCAAGACACATAAAAACAACAAATCGTAAAACCAACCTTTACAGATATTAATATTCATAAAACACAAAACCGTTATTAGCCTAATTCCAGTGGATTTATGTTAAATGTTATTAAATAACGAGAGTAATACAAATATTCTCTCAACAAGTATACAATAAATGCATTGTTTTTTGTATCTTTGCATTGCTTTCGTGAGAAAGTATTGTTATTCATTAGGTTAATAGATTTTAAGGTAAAGATTATGTTATTAGATTTTCAAACGACGGTTTTGTTGGTTACAGTCTTTTTCTTGACTATGTTTAGTATTTATACTTTAACACACACCGACATCCGTTAGAAGGAATGCGGGGTGAGTGAGTCATACCGCATTCTTTTTTTATCCACACCTTTTAAATTCCATCAAGCAAATGATTATTTAAACTAATAGAACTTAAAATAATCGCATTATTAATGTTTTTTACTTAATAAAACGTCCAAAAGTGATACTTTTTGCGGAATTGTGATTAAATTTGCAGCTAAAAAACAAAAAAACATGCTTATAAAAAGATATGCTTATTCATTATCTCTTCTGTTGCTGAGCGCATTTTTATGTGTATCATGCCTGGATAAAGACGAGAATGAATTTACTCTTTACGATGATACGGCAATAACATCATTCGGAATATCCGCCGCCGACATATACAAATATACAAAAGCATCTGACAACAAAACAGACTCTATGTATGTGGAAAGCAGCACCGAAGTCGCAAGGTATCCGTTCAACATTGACCACGTAAAAGGACTGATATACAACACTGATTCCCTGCCAAAGGGAACAGACGCCACAAAGCTTCTATGCACTTATTCAACAATAAACAACGGTATTCCGTATATCGTTGACGAGAAGACAGACTCCATGCGCATACTCTCTGCGACAGACTCAACGGACTTTTCTTTTCCGCGCAGGGTTGACGTGTTCTCATCTGACTTCACATCACGCCGGACATATACAATAAAGGTAAATGTACACCAGGAAGTTGCGGACTCATTTAAATGGTCACGCATGGCAGATGTTCCTGACTTTGCCGCAATGGACGCTGTCAGATGCGTATACATGGACGGGAAAGTGTTTGTTGCAGGAAAGAATGCAGGCAACACATACATATATTATACTTCTCTGACAGACGGGAACTCATGGACCAAAAGCAATATCGTACTCGGCAGCACGGCTTATGACAATATGGTTGCGGCAAACGGAAATATATGGTTCCTTGACGGCACTGCCATAAGGAAATCGCCGGACGGAGAATGTCTGGAAACAGTAGCGGAAGTTCCTTCCATCAGAAAACTTGCAGGCGGAAACAGCAAAGAACTCTATGCGCTAAGCCATGAAGGCAATATGATGAAATCCTCCGACGGAGGCAATACATGGACAGAAGATATCATTGACGACAAAAACTCGCTGTTACCATATTCCGATATGTCATGTTGCGTGACAAAGGCGTCTTTCAACAAAGAAACAGACTACATACTCATCGCAGGAAGCCGAGACACCGAAATATATCCTGAAGAAAAGACAAGTCATGTCTGGAGAAAAATAATAAATAAGGAATCCGGGGACACAGACAAATGGTCATATATACCATTCGACAGTTCCAACCTATATCCTATGCCACGCATCAGCAACCTGTCATTAATACCATACGGGAACTCGTTTCTGGCATTTGGCGGTGCCGGTATAGGCGGATGCGACATTCCTGCATACAGCACTATATATGAAAGCCGCGACTGGGGCATAACATGGAAAAAGAACAGCATATACCATTATCCCGCAGACTTTGACAAAAATTCCTCATCACTTGCCGTGACAGTAGACAGCAACAGCAATATCTGGCTGATCTGCTCCGGTACGGGAAATGTTTGGCGCGGGCGTCTCAACCGTATGGGATGGATTCAAAATATTGATTGAATACATATATGAGAAAACTCTTGTTACCGGCTCTTTTGACAATGTGTATGAATTTAACAACATACGCACAGGATGACCCTGAATACAGGGCCGAGATCGGAGCAGGAGCAGGACTGGTGGCATATCAAGGCGACTTCAACGGCAGCATAACAAAAAACATGCAACCAATGGGAGCCGTAATCGGAAAATACAGATTCAATCCGCGCATGGCATTAGGCCTGAATGTGGGTTTCGGAAAACTCAAAGCTTCGTCTGCGGACGTCGAGACATGGTATCCCGAGCTTCAGGACACGATAATAAATGTAAATAACAGCCTTGTCGATGCCGGACTACGCTTTGAGTATAACTTCTGGCCTTACGGAACAGGCAGGGAATACCGCGGGGCAAGACGCCTTACACCTTATATATATATGGGAATAGGAGCTACCTTCGTCAGCGGAAGCAACGAGAATGTATTCACAGCAAATATCCCAATCGGAATAGGAGCAAAGTATAAGATTGCAGAAAGACTGAATGTTGCATTAGACTGGTCGATACATTTTTCCATGAGCGACAAACTTGACGGTGTAAATGACCCGTACGGCATTAAAAGCAGCGGCATATTCAAGAACACGGACAGTTACAGCATGTTACAGCTATCGGTGACATACGACATCATGGCGAAATGCAAGACATGCCACAGCGACAGGTTCTGATAACTCTTTAAATAAAAACAAATATTCTGACTACAAAACATGACAGAGCAATTAGATATGAAGCGTATACCACGCCACATCGCCATAATAATGGACGGTAACGGACGTTGGGCGGCAGAGCGCGGACAGCAACGCAGTTTCGGTCATCAGGCAGGAGTGGATACGGTAAGACGTATAACCTCAGAATGTACGAGGCTGGGAGTGGAATATCTCACCCTGTATACATTCTCGACAGAAAACTGGAACCGCCCCGCAGATGAAGTTTCGGCGTTGATGGGACTTGTACTGTCATCACTTGAAGATGAGATATTTATGAAAAACAATGTGCGCTTCAGAGTAATCGGTGATGTGAAAAGGCTGCCGGAAGCAGTACAAAGCAAGCTGAACGAAACAATGGAGCACACAGCAGGGAACACGGCAATGACAATGACTGTGGCATTAAGCTATTCATCAAGATGGGAAATAACAAGAGCCACACAGAATATAGCAAAGAAACTGGCAGACAAATCCATATCTGCGGAAGATATAGACGAAGAACTCATATCAAAGAATCTTGAGACAAGTTTCATGCCTGATCCTGACCTGCTGATACGTACCGGAGGAGAATTCAGGATATCCAACTATATGCTATGGCAAATCGCATACAGCGAACTTTATTTCTGTAACACCTACTGGCCTGATTTCGATGAAGAGCATCTTCACAAAGCCATTATTGACTATCAGGGAAGACAAAGACGCTATGGAAAAACAGAGGCTCAGATAGAAGCCGGGGAATGAATTACCAATGACAGTAGTATAAGAAAAAGATAAGAATGAGATTTTCAGAATTTGACAAGATTTATAAGCATATTCTTATTGTGACACTCCTTATTGCGGGAGTTACATGCAAAGTGGCGGCACAAAACATCATTGTAAACCCTGACATATCTTATGCCGGCACACCGAGACTTTGCATTATAGGCGGGTTGGCGGTAAAAGGTGTCGACGGATACGAAGACAATGTTCTTACCGGCATTTCCGGACTTTCTGTCGGACAAAAAGTGGCAATTCCAGGAAACGACATCACAGAAGCCGTAAAAAGATACTGGAAGCACGGCCTGTTCTCTGACGTATCAATCACGGCAGACTCCATTGTCGATTCAAAGATATATCTATGTATCAATCTGAAACTACGTCCGAGAGTAAGCACCATCAACTACTACGGACTTAAGAAATCGGAACGTGAGGACATGGAAGCCAAACTCGGTATCATGAAAGGAAATCAGATAACGCCAAACATGATTGACCGCGCAAAGATTCTCGCAAAGAAATACTTTGACGAGAAAGGATACAAAAATGCAGAAATAAACATCGTGCAACGTGACGATGTAACGGGAAAGAATCAGGTTATCCTTGATGTCAACATAGACAAAAAGGACAAGATGAAGGTACGCAATATAATCATAGAAGGCAACAATCACCTTGCAACGTCTGCCATCAAGGGAGGACTCTTCAAGAAAGGAGCATTTGCAAAGACTCATGAGGCAGGCAAACTCTCATCATTCCTTAAGTCAAAGAAGTTCACAAACGAACGGTATAAAGCAGATAAACAGAAACTAATAGACAAATATAATGAGCTTGGTTTCAGGGACATGACAATCCTGGAAGACAGTGTATGGAACAATGACGACAAACATGTAAACATATATCTCAAGATTGACGAAGGAGAGAAATATTATCTGCGCGACATCACATGGGTGGGAAACACCATCATAACCACGGATGCGCTCAATGCCACTCTCCGAATGAAGAAAGGTGATGTATACAACCAGACATTGCTGAACAAACGTCTTTCCGAAGACGATGATGCGGTGGGCAACTATTATTGGAACAATGGATATCTGTTCTGTCAGCTTGACCCTACCGAAGTAAACATCGACGGTGACTCAATCGACCTCGAAATTAGGATAGACGAGAGACAACAGGCACGTATAAGCAATGTGCGCATATACGGAAACGACCGTCTATATGAAGAAGTCGTGCGCCGCGAACTCCGTACAAAACCCGGTGACCTGTTCTCAAGAGACGCACTCATGCGCTCTGCACGCGAGATAATGTCAATGGGATATTTCGACCCTGAAAACGTAAAGCCTGACGTCAAGCCAAATCAAGATGACGGTACGGTAGACATCAACTGGGAACTTGTACAGAAATCTAACGACCAGGTCGAGTTCTCGTTTGGATGGGGACAAACCGGTGTAATAGGACGCGTATCATTGAAACTCAACAACTTCTCCATGCGCAACCTATTCGGCAAGAACAAGATGCACCGCGGCATACTCCCCATCGGTGACGGAGAACAGCTTGCCTTAAGCGCACAGACAAACGGAACATATTACCAGTCATACAGCCTGAGCTATTCCGCACCATGGTTCGGAGGCAAACGTCCAAATGCTTTCAACATTGGCGTCTTCTATTCAAAACAGACGGATGTCAACAGTAATTATTATAATAACAGCTGGATGAACAGCTACTATAACTATTACGGCAGCTACAACAATAATTATTATAATAATTACGAAAGCTATCTCGATGACGACAAATACGTACAGATGCTGGGATTCTCTATCGGATGGGGCAAGCGCCTTCGCTGGCCGGACGACTATTTCCAATTGTCGGCATCACTTTCATACCAGCGCTATATGCTGCGTGACTGGCGTTACTTCCTGATTTCAAACGGTAACTGTAATAATATCAATCTTGGACTAACCCTGGCACGCACGACAACAGACAACCCCTATTTCCCGCGTGAAGGTTCCGAGTTTGTAGCCTCACTCACCATAACACCGCCATGGTCCAAGATTCTGAAAAAAGACTATAAGAATCTTGCCACAGACCCTAATTCGGCAAGCTATGACGATGAAATGAAAGACAAATACAACTGGATAGAATATCATAAGTGGAAGTTTAAGTCCAAGACCTACACAGCCCTTACAGGCGGACAAAAATGTTTTGTACTGATGACACGCGTAGAGTTCGGTCTGTTGGGGTCATTCAACAAATATAACAAGTCACCGTTTGAAACATTCTACATGGGTGGCGACGGTATGAGCGGATACTCCACAGGCTATGCCCAGGAAACTATAGGACTGCGCGGTTACGACAACGGATCTCTGACTCCATATTCCGCTCCTGGATATGCCTACGACCGGTTCTCACTCGAATTGCGCTATCCGTTTATGCTTGGAAACACCACAATATACGGACTGTCATTCCTCGAAGGCGGTAATGCATGGTCGGAAACAAAGAAATTCAATCCGTTCGACATGAAACGCTCTGCCGGACTTGGCGTTCGCATCTTCCTTCCAATGGTCGGTCTAATGGGTATCGACTGGGCCTACGGCTTCGATAAAGTGGAATATACGGGAACAAAAGGAGGAAGCCAGTTCCATTTCATTCTCGGACAAGAGTTCTGATATCTGCAACACTCAGGTTTAATATATTAAATTTTGACTTTTATGAAGAAGATATTTTTTATTCTATTGCTGACAATACAGGCAATATCCTCAAGCGCACAGAAATTCGCACTTGTCGACATGGATTATATATTGAAGAACATCCCTGCATACGAACGTGCCAACGAACAGCTCAATCAGGTGTCAAAAAAATGGCAGGCTGAGATAGAAGCCCTCTCTACAGAAGCCCAGACAATGTATAAAAACTACCAGAACGAAGTGGTGTTTCTGTCACAGGAACAGAAAAAGGCCAAACAGGACGCAATAATGAAAAAGGAGCAGGAGGCCGCCGAACTTAAAAAGAAGTATTTCGGTCCGGACGGTGAATTATTCAAGAAACGTACAAGTCTCATGTCCCCCATACAGGAGGAGATTTACAACGCCGTGAAAGACATTGCCGACCTGCGAGGCTACCAGCTGATTCTCGACCGGGCAAGCGACAGTGGAATAATATTCGGAAGTCCTAAAATAGATATCAGCAATGAGGTGCTCGCCAAATTAGGATACGCACGCTGATTTCATAAAACCGGTCCTGCATATACCCTATTTGCATCCGGTCTTGTATTAGCACAGAAGAATGAGTACAGACAAAATAAATTAATAATTAAAATAAAAAAACAACAATGAAGAAATTACTTTTAATGCTTATGGCATTTGCCCCATTGGCAACATTTGCACAGAAGTTCGGACATGTCAATGCCCAGGAAATCATCCAGGTTATGCCTGACTATACAAAGGCAAAGACAGAAATTGACGCCTTACAGGCCCAGTATGAGGCAGACCTGAAGAGCATGCAGGATGAATTGCAGAAAAAAGGAGACGCCTTCGAGAAAGAGCAGGCCACTCTTCCAGACAACATCAAGCAGCGCCGTCAGCAGGAACTGCAGGAAATGTATCAGAAGATACAGCAGAGCTATCAGGACAACCAGCAGGCTTTGCAGAAAGCTTCTGCCGAGAAGATGCAGGCTATAACAACCAAGGTCATCGATGCTATAAAAGAAGTCGGTCAGGCCGGCGGATACGTTTACATCATGGATGTTGCCGGTGGTGTGCCTTATATCAGCACCACCCTCAGTACGGACGTGACCGCACAGGTAAAGGCAAAACTCGGACTGAAATAAAAAGACATATACACTGTGAGGTTGTGAGAGCATCGGACAGGACTGCCCTCACAACCTTAATACGTTGAAAGACAAGCTGTCAAGCATACATCATGCCACGACAGACAGGCTTACCAATATACCGGAAATAAAACACACCATAACCTCAGAAAATATGAAAAGAATCATATTCCTCTTTATCTCATCAATATGCCTCATCGCTTCTGCACAGGAGAACATCAACAAAAGTTCTGTTTCAACCACAGACACGGCATTATATGCACGAAATGACGGACAGTATTCAATATCCAAGTTCGGATTTCTAAGCTATGACTCTGCACTTCAGTCGATGCCCGACTACGCTCTTGCCCAAAGACAGACAGCGGCATTGCGCTCAAAATATGAGCAAGAGACTCAAAGGGTCGAAAGGGAGTTTAACCAGAAATATGAACAATTTCTTGAGGGGTTGCGTGATTTTCCCCAGACAATACTGCAGAAACGTCAGACCGAGCTACAGGAACTGCTTACAAAGAACATTGCTTTCAAGGAAGAAAGCAGACGACTGCTGGCAAAGGCGGAACAAGACATCTTCGCGCCTCTGCATGCAAGGCTGTCTGCCGTGATAAAGGAGATCGGAACAAAGCGGGGATATTCTTTTATTCTGAACACAGACAATAATTCATGCCCTTTCATCAATCCATTGCAAGGCGAGGATATCAACGGCATTGTAAAAGAAAGCCTGTCAAAATAAACCAGCGATGAATCCCATCAAACAACAGCAGATGCCAAAGGTATTACCGGAAGCACCCGGCCCCATCGGGATATTCGACTCCGGCTACGGCGGACTCACAATACTCCACGGCATACGCAGTCTTCTCCCGCAATACGACTACATTTATCTTGGAGACAATGCGCGCGCACCATACGGTTCACGCTCGTTCGGCATTGTCTACGAATTTACCCGCCAGGCCGTGATGTGCCTTTTCGAAATGGGATGCCACATCGTTATTCTCGGATGTAACACGGCATCGGCCAAAGCCCTGCGCACAATACAGCAGAACGACCTTCCGCTGGCAGATGCGGGCAGAAGGGTCTTAGGCATCATACGCCCCACAGCGGAAATAATCGGCAACCTTACAGAAACACGACACATAGGCATACTCGCAACCGAAGGGACAATAAAAAGCGAAAGCTATAATATGGAAATAAAGAAACTGTTTCCCGACATAAAAGTATCGGGCGTGGCATGCCCGTTCTGGGTCCCATTGGTCGAATACAACGAAGGCAACAGTCCCGGAGCCGATTACTTTGTGGAAAAGCGGATAAAACAACTTCTGAAAACGGATTCCGACATAGACACCATCATACTCGGATGCACACATTACCCTCTCCTTCTGCCAAAAATAAGGAAATTTGTCCCAAACAATATCCGAATCGTGTCACAAGGGGATTATGTAGCCAACAGCCTAAAAAACTACTTCATACGCCATCCGGAAATGGAAGGCAAGTGCACAAAATGCGGCAAGGTGCAATATCTCACGACAGAAGACCCGGACAGGTTCCGCGAAACTGCGCAGATTTTCCTGCATGAGAACATCGAAGTGGAAAACATTTCATTGGGAAGCATGTCATGATATCATGGTGAAAACAATATAGCCTTCCCTTATAACAGTCTTTTCGCAAAATACCTCACAGGATACCATACAGAGGCAAATCCTACGAGCATCACTGTAATGAATATAACAGCTATATCATCATAATGGACGCTTACAGGATAGGCATCAACAACAAACGAGCCGCTTGACCTGCCCAATCCCACAATACCATACGTCTGTTGAAGCCAACACAGCAACAGACCGATAACAATACCGGTGACAGCCCCTATCGCGGAAATCATCCTACCTTCAAACAGGAATATTCTCACAATCTGCCTGTCACTTGCACCAAGATTTCTGAGCGACACAATGTCTTTCCTTTTATCAAGAATAAGCATTGAGAGGCTTCCTATAATATTAAAACATGCAACGACCAGTATGAAGGTCAGGAAGATATAGGCCATCAGTTTCTCTATCTTCATAATCTTAAAAGTATCGTCCTGCTGCTCGAACCGGTCCTTCACATAGTATTTATCTCCTGCAATATCCTTAATCCTTCCTTTTACCGCTTCAAAGTCGCTTCCAGGCTTCAATCTCAACTCAAGCGCCGACAACTCACCGTCACGCCCGAACAACATGCGCGCAAAAGTAATATTGGTAAGAATATAGTTTTTATCATACTTTGCCTGCTTGACACAAAACAACACACCGGGAGAATAAAGTTCCTGCTCCACAAAATTCGCCTCGGGATTGGTCATATCCAACTGTCCTTCCTTAACGGGAGCATATATCTTCATGGCTCCCTTAAAGCCGTATCCCGTACCGAGAGTCTCGGCAAGCCGTATACCCAATATGCCATAATCAAGGTCAGCCACTTTCAGTGAATATTCCCCGTTGCCCACAAGTATCTCCTTTATATGCGTCAGGCTGTCGAAATTATTATCCACTCCTTTCACTACAACCATAGCCTGCCTGTCGCCATATATGGCAAGCGCCATATCCTCTACGCTCTCCGTAGCCACTTCCACTTCCGGCAAAGTTCTTATCTTTGTCAGCACGGGATCATCCGCAGGAGCCGTCTTGCCCGCTACCGGCGTAATTTCAATCTGCGGGTCAAATGACGTGAAGAAAGAGGCCACAAGGTCATGAAATCCGTTAAACACACTCAAGGTAACGACAAGAGCCATCGTTGCCACAGCCACGCCTACAATACTAATACCGCTTATTATATTAATGGCATGGGTGCTCTTTTTGGAAAACAGATACCTGCGGGCTATATAGAAAGGAAAGTTCATCCCGTTATTTTTTCAACAATTCGTCTATATGGTCTATATAATCAAGTGAATCGTCTATAAAGAAACGTAAATCAGGTATTATCCTCAACTGATGGCGCACCCTTGTACCCAATTCATAACGTATCTTCTTTTCACTTGCATTTATATTTTTAAGTATTTCCTCTCCTTTTTCACTCGGGAAAACACTTAGATATGCCGTACATATACTTAAATCAGGAGAAACCCTGGTGCGTGTAACCGAAATCATGACCCCGTGCATCAGACGTGTCTGCTGTTGGAAAATCACGCTAAGCTCTTTCTGGAGCAAACGCGCTATCTTATTCTGTCGTGTCTCTTGCATTATATGTTATATCTTAATATGAATGAAAATGATGTGCAAAGATACGAAATAAAATGTGAAACGCAAAAGAATATGACAATGTAATACGGATATTGGCACAAGCCTTTATCCCCTATCCTTCCTGCATACGGACAGGCTTTACTATGGTGAAAACAACATGGCCTCTAACTAAAAAATGACACTTCCCAAACCTCACGAGTTAAGTCGTAAAATTTGAGAAGTGTCGTTTTACGGTGAAAAAAGGCGATTAAAGCATTAAGAACTTACCGTAAGTATACTTTAAATTCCTTGGAACAATGCTATTGACCTAAAAAAGTCCACTTGGAATTATCATTGTCAAAGTCATAAGGAGCAAGCGTAGGCGTACTGTCTCCAATGGAATAAAGCACATATTCAGTATTGAGACCTTCCTTCCCGGGAATAGCCTTAGGCATAATACGGAACGATCCGTCTGTAAGCTGTTCTATTCTCCAAAGCTGACAGTCATCTCCTGTGAACAGTGGTGAAGAAACGACTTCCATATCTGCCGTGGCACAAAGAGCACGACCGGTTCCGGCAACAGTAATGCTAAAATACGGGTTACTCAGATAACCGCCGGCTTCGGGCACCGCCTTTATACTCCACAGCTGATGGGGACGAAACATATTGTCTCCAGCACGCACCCCTGTCTCACCCGAAGGCCATGTTGCCTTCACTTCATCGAGTGTCTGGTCTGGAATTCTCTCCAACGGCTTTTCCGCATCAATATTGTGCCACCCCATGCGGTTCTTCTGCTCTATACGCACAAAATCAACGGCCAGCTCCAAGGCATATCCGCGGCGACATGACAGTATGGAATATGTACCGTCGCGGAATTGGTGTCCCACCTCCGGCCATCCGTTCCTCCATAGCAGCGGACGGACTGCCAGCACCGAATGCCCGCTACGGTCGAAATCAGCCTCATAGTGAAACGAAGCCACCTCCACACCGTCGTCAATGACCGTGCGTCCGAAATGTCCGGCTCCGACCCGACGCGGTTCGGCACCTGCCACCATCTTTCCACCGCCCTCCATCATTGAACGGCCAACATTATCGATATAGGGTCCTGTCACCTTGCGGCTGCGCCCACATACTATGTTATATGTCGAATTCACACCGTCACAACAGGTGCCGTGAGTGCCCAGCAGATAATAGTAGCCGTCTCGGTATATAAGGTCTGTAGCCTCACAGTCGATTGCAACGTCGACGGCCTTGTTGCCCTTCATGCGGCACCCTGTCTTCGGATCAAGCTCGATAAGGCGGATATTGCCAAAATATGTGCCGTATGACACCCACATGCGTCCGTCAGTAGGATCAAGCAACACACCAGGATCAATGGCGTCATTGTCTTCCAAACCGTCGGATGAAGCCACTTCAACCGGTTCCGTATAGCGGAAATCGGGTGAGGAAGGATCAAGCGTTTTGTTCCACATCGTAAGTATACGGCCGTTGTGTCCTCCACCGAGCCCGCCGCCTGTCGCTCCGTATATGACGAGATAACGGCCATTAATCTTTATGACATCCGGTGCGGCACCGCCTCCGGGACGTACCCCACCGCTGTGCCACGACCAACCGTCATCACTAATCAGTCCACCGCCACCGGTACCAAATGTATAATACTTGCCGTCACATTCCGCAATCGTCGAAGGGTCATGAATCCAAGGCTGCCCTATCTGAGCCTTTGCGGCAAGAGACAATCCGAAGATTATTATAGGAAATATCTTTTTCATTTATGCTGAAAGATTTATAGTATGTATCTGAAGCAAAATATCGAGAATATTCAATTCAGCCAGTAACCTGCTGAAATACGTATCATGATGCCGGACATTGTTATTTCAATGTCACCTTATAGTCTTTCACCGGATGTCCTGAATCGTCAATGAAACGCGCACAAAAATCGCTCATTCCCGGACCGTTTATGACTGCCCCACTCAGAATATTACGTCCTTTCTTCAATGTAAGCCTCGGCGACACCATATCATCCTTCACCATGCGGCGGTCTCCGGAAAGCATCATGACCTCCTTTCCGTTAAGCCACCACATCGAGGCGGAATTTGAACCGACCGCCAAACGTATGCCGGAAAGGTCACGGTCGCAGTCTATCACTGTCACAGCATGGAACAACACCCCATACTCCCTTTTTCCAAGTCCTGTGGCAAAACGGAAAAGCTTGACATTAAAACGGTTGCTTTCAACGGCATGCCATGTCAACTGTTGGTCTCCGACCGTCACCTGCTGCATGTCTTCGGGCAGCATAGTATTCTGTCCGGCATAGAAAATCCGTGTTAAATGCTCACGCAGATAACTGTCTGTAAACACGGTGTTGCTGCGGTTGGGCTTGTCTATAGGTTCCAATAACATCCAACGGCGTATGAAGCCGGCTTCGTCAGGCGTCGTATCAAGACCTGACGGCTTTATAAAATATCTTTCACGCGGCATCTCACCCATTGATATCCAGTCAACCTCGGCATTGTGTCCGCTTTTGAGTGCCAGCGTGAGGTCGTTGACCCCTTCCGGCATCACCTTTACTCTGATATTCCTCTCCTGCCACTCCCCGTTCGTATCGCCCGCATCAAGCAATGTCTCATAACTGCCTATACGCAGGACAAAACGCGCCTTACCATTCGTCCTTACACGCAGACATACATTTTCCGCACAGCTGCTCTTCGTATCCACACGGTTGTATCTGACCCATGCCCCAGGTCTTGCAAACACTGTCTTCCATCCTGCAAAACAGTTGGAGGTATCATGATACTCAATGGCTGCGCCACGGCCTATATCGCTGTAACGGTCTAACTGTACGGGCTTACGGGCATCACTGATTCCTACACCACGCCTTGTAGGCACAACCTCAATGATAGTGCCGTCAGGACGAAAGAACAGAGAGTCGATACATGTAGAACGGTTTTTGTCAAACGAAGGACTGTAGTCATTATGATGGTAGAACAAATACCACTGACCTTTAAAATTCACTATACTGTGATGGTTCGTCCAACATCCCGTGGCAGATTCCTTCATTATTATACCTTTGTACGTATACGGCCCCATAGGGTTGTCGGCCATTGCATACGCCAAGCATTCCGTACCGCCCTCACGCCTTACCCACGGATAGGTCAGGTAATATTTTCCTTTATGCTCAAAAGCGAACGGCCCTTCCTTGAAACCTTCAGGCAACCCGTCTATACGCTTCGGCTCACCGTCCAGCTCCAGCAGATTGTCTTTAAGCCGCGCCACAACAAGGCCACCGCCTCCCCAAAACAGATAATGCCGTCCGTCAGAGGCTTTCATTACACACGGGTCAATACCGCCCACACCGGCTATCGGTTTATCCTGCGGCACAAACCTGGGATTGAAAAGTCCGTCGGCAACAGCTACGCCTATACCGAATCCGCGCCTTTTCCCCGGCTCGGGCCTTGGAGCGTCAGGAAAGAAGAAATAATATTTTCCATTATGCTCAACACAATCTGGTGCCCACATGGAATATCCCTTAGGGTCTCCCCACGGCACATTTTCCTGAGAAAGTATCACACCGTGGTCGGTCCATTCCACAAGGTCGGTGGATGAGAACATGTGATAGTCGGCCATCGAGAACCAACGTTTCTCCGGTTCAACCGGACTTATTATATCATGTGACGGAAAAAGATATACACGCCCGTTAAACACTCTTGCCGTAGGGTCGGCCGTAAACTGATTACGAATTATCGGATTCTGGGCACGTGCTGTCATAAGACAGGTAGCCAGAACAAATATTTGAAAAATCCTACTGTACATATAATGCCATCCTGTGTTTTAATTTATAGTGACCGTCACTTTCTTCAAGGCTTCCTGTCTTGAAGAGTTACCGTAAAGCACATCGTATGTGCCGGCTTTCGTACGTATGGTATTCGTCTGTATGTCAAACCATTCAAACGATTTCGGTGTAAGAACGATTGTGGCTGTAGCTGTCTTGCCTGCCTTTACATCAATACGACTATAGCCGCGCAGCTGCATCACAGGACCTTCCGGATCCTGCGGATTACGCACATAGACCTGCACGACCTCGGCTCCGTCACGTTTTCCTGTATTCGTTACGGGAATCTCCATCGTCACATTATTCTTTCCCATGACTGTGGACGACAGCCTGGCTTCACCTATGTCGAATGTCGTATAAGACAATCCGTGGCCGAAAGGAAACAACGGCTTGAAATCACGTATATACCTATAGGTGCGCCCCTCCATCCTATAATCTTCGAAATCACCGAGTTGTTCAGATGATGAGTAAAATGTCACGGGTAGCTTGCCTGAAGGACACACCTTGCCATAAAGCACATCCGCCACAGCAGTACCGCCTTCCATTCCCGGATACCATGCCTGCAATATCGCCTCGCAGTTCTCTGATTCCGGCTGCATGGCTATGGCTGAGCCTGAACAGCATACGAACACCACACGCTTGCCTGCCTCTCGAAGAGCTTTCAGGAAGTTGCGTTGCACCGCCGGCAATTCTATATGTGTGCGGTCACCACCTTTAAAACCGTCTATCTCGACAGGCATTTCCTCACCCTCGAGGCTCGGGGCTATTCCTCCGACGAACACCACCTTGTCAATGCCTTTCAACTGTCTTATCACATCAGCATAGTCTATCTCCGACTCCGTGCCGATATTCACCTTAATGCTTGCCCCATAGGTGGGCATGTGCGCAAAGTGTATCTCTATCTTATATTCCTTTCCTGCCTCCACCTGTATGGGAGTCCGTGTAGGAGTTGTCCGCCATGTGGCATGCCTGACTTTCACCTCACCGTTCACCACCACGTCAAACCTGCTGACAGATTCCACGTTGATTACCACCTCCCCCGACTTTGCCGGCCGGAACACTGTCTCATACTGCGCGCTGAAATCTGTAAGGTTCACCCCCGGAGCAAACTGATAATTGCCTGCCGTAGTCTTGGAGAAAGGCTGCGTATAATATTCCGTTGTCACCGGTTTGCCCGCACGGCGGGCATTATTCCAAAATGTACCCTTGAACCCCTTGCGTCCCTCAAAGCTGCACTCCGAAAACAGCGGTGTAACTATACGGCTATCAGTCAGGTCACATCCCTGCATATATACAGTCTTCCTGTTTACACGGCGGATGCCGTCAAGTATGGTTACAGTAGTGGTGGGTGTACCGTTATAGTTACCCCACATCATAGGCTTATTGTCTGCATTCGGACCTATCACGGCAATCCTCTCGCCTTGCTTCAATGGCAGTATGGCGTTGCGGTTCTGCAGCAGGGTCATTGTCTGACGCGCCATGTCGAGAGCCAGCCGGCGATGCTCCTGGCTCTCAAGCACCGATGACGGAATATTGCTCCAAGACACAAGTGACGGATCATCCATTTCTCCAAGGTCGAAACGTCCTTCCAACAGACGGATGACATGCTTGTCTACCTCCGATTCCTTTATAAGGTCACGGTGTACAGCCTCGGGAATACTCTTATAGGCATAGTCGAAACCGCACTCTACGTCTGTCCCGGCCAATGTTGCACGGGCCGATGAGTGTACGGCATCGCTTGCCACCTTGTGGTTGGCATGAATATCCGTCACGGCACCGCAATCACTCACGACAAGATATTTGAAACCCCATTCGTTTCTCAGAATGTCCTGAAGCAGACGTGTGTTCGAGCAACACGGCTCATTGTCATAACGCTGGTATGCACACATCACCTCCCTCACCTTGGCATCCTCAACAACAGTCTTGAAAGCAGGCAGATATGTCTCCCACAGATCGCGGGCGGATATGTTCTCGATATCTGCAGTATGACGACTCCACTCCGGACCGCTGTGCACGGCATAATGCTTGGCACAAGCCCACAACTTACGATATCTGGTATCCTCCGGTCCCTGAAGACCACGTACAACCGCACTGCCCATTACCCCTGTCAGATACGGATCCTCACCGTATGTTTCCTGACCGCGTCCCCAACGTGGGTCACGGAATATATTCACATTCGGTGTCCATACAGACAAGGCGTGAAAACGAGTCACGTCACCGCCTTTAGCCGTCAATTCGTTCCACTTGGCACGTGCCTCAGTGCTTACGGCATCAAACACTTTAAATACAAGGGCATCATTCCATGACGCTGCCATGCCTATCGGCTCAGGAAAGTTTGTAACGTTACCCATATTGGCAACACCGTGAAGAGCTTCGCTCCACCACTGCCAGCGTTTTATTCCCAATCTCGGTATGGCAGGAGAATCGTCAAGCATAAGGGATGCCTTCTCTTCCAAAGTAAGTCTCGAACACAGGTCCACGGCTCTCTCATGGGGTGTCAGCTCAGGATTCCGATAAGGTAATATCTGAGCCTGAGAATATTTCGGAATCATGCTGCCGGTAAAAGCTGCCATTGCCAGAGCAACAGCCATGACTCCTTTTCGAACGACACGTTCTGAAATTCTTTTCCTTATAAAGAATGATTGTTTCATGGGATATATTAAGTTTTAGGTATTATTTCTACGCAAATATAGTGCAAACCGAACGCAATGAAGCTTGCTTCAAATTGCCGAGGTGTTGCCTGTCTTATGCAAAGATATGGAAAAGAGACTATAACAGGTGTAGAAAAATCACATATTTTAAACCATATATCCAAAATATGTGAAAAAGAGACATATACATAAACTTTTGTAACGGTTTATCAAACCATTGACACCGTAAGGCTTCTCATTGTACGCGTATAAGCACGGAACCGCTTACAAAACCGCTTCCTTCAAACTGCACGGCATACACTCCCCCTGCCAGTCTTTCCAGATTGAGAACACCACAGTTGCCATCTGAAATAATGTTTTCCGACATAATCTTATGTCCAACTAAAGAATATACCGTAGCCGTCACATTACCTGTTCCGTCAGGAAGCTCCACCGTCAGTTTCCGGCCTGACAATCTCACATCAACTCCCTCTGGACGGTTTGCACTTATCCCGCTTATATCTGTCAGTCCAAGCACATACAGGAGACCTTTATACACATCTATCTCGCCATATCCGAAACAATCCATAGGATAATCATACCCTTCGACAGGATGATTACATGTAGCTTTCAATATACCGATAATATCGTCCGGTGACAATGTCGGACACGCCTCAAGCCATAAGGCAATGGCTCCTCCGACGACAGGTGCCGACATCGAGGTGCCCCATGCCCCGTGCCAGTCATATACACGGCCGCAGAATTCTGTCTTGGCCACAAGGTGATTCCGTTCGTAATATTCATCCTTATTGCTTTCTCTGAAGAAACTGTTGTCTGACGATATCACCACCATTCCGTTTGCCACCACATCGGGTTTCGTCCGTCCGTCGGCAGTTGGGCCATAAGAAGAGAAATAGGCCAGTGGCCAATCCTTTTTCACAAGTCCCTGCTCTATCAGACTGCGGTTTTCCTCACCTGTAATCAGCCTGTATACAGGACGCCGCACAGTGGCTCCCACGCCTATCACCCCATCGAAATATGCCGGACCATGCAGGATATGGCCATACTCGGCGTCACCGTCTTCTTCGTAAAACTTCACCGACGCTGACACGCACATTGCCTCAACTTCGACACACCGCCCGTCAATACGGTTTTCCAACGACATCCTCATGCGTGTGTCCGCACGATGTTCCTTATCATGCGAGATTGTAAGCATATAAGTAGCGGCTTCAGGCATGAACGGTGAGTAATATCGTGTTATGCTGACATTACCTTTGAAATCCTGAGACGGAAAATCAAAATTCACAGAAACCGTAGAATCGTTGTCGAGGGTATCACAACATAAGACAAACGGATTGTTGCCCGTGAAATCAGAGAACCTTACAAGAAACGGCTTTCCGTCTGACTTCACAAGGATTCTCTGACTCATGTCTCCAGTATAAACCCCACAGCCAACAACATCCTTTCCAGCCTCTTTATGCAGGTAAGTAGGCATTAAGGCTTCATTGCCCGTGGAAGCCACAATAATTCTTCCCGGACCTGTGATACGCTTAAGATACTCCTGATACAGCCAGTCATCGTGGTCATACGTTGCAGGAAATCCCTCACTGAATGATATCACACACGGCCGGCCGCAATTTTCCGCATAGTCGAATATGTATTTAAAGCCAAGAGCGTCGGTTGCCGATGTATATAGATAAAGATCCTTTGCATTTACAAGAGGCATGTCGCTTGTAACCACATTGCTCACAAGACAAATATCACTATCATACGCCACTCCCCTGTAAGGAGTGATATAACCGTTACCTGCGGCAATGCCAAGTGTATGCGAGCCGTGCCACTGCAACTTACTGTCGGCAGAGCTTCCGTATCCGAGAATAGCATCAGAGCCTGTATATTCCGCACCAACCGGCCTGCTACTTCCTGCCGTGTCTGCCGAAAGCATATCCCACACGGCTTTTATCCGAGTAGGTGAACTTTCCGCAGCAGAACCGCCTTCAGAGGCGGTACGGAATGTAGGATTGGTAAAATCGAAGCCTACATCCATAAGCCCCATCACCACCCCCTTGCCTGTATACGCCTGAGGTAACGACTGACCCTGATATACAGGTATGATATTCATCTTCAACGCCGTGGAGTCAAGACACACCGAACAGCATCTGCCTGCCTCAATCCTACGCACCGCATCCTCCCCACATATAGAGTCAAGCAAATACATGGGCATCTTCACGATGAATATATCTCCCCGGGCATCAAGAACCTCTGCGTCATACTTGTCGAACAGTCCTATATGGGAATCCGCACTTTCCGATCTTATATTCACAAAGGCTATTACGCTGCGAGTCTCACGTGCAGGCTCGCGCACTACAGCCCCGGAACCTCCGTACTTTACGTTTTCGATACCTCCGTTGCATAAAGCCTCACGCAGATATGCCGACATCTTATATCTGTTGTTTTCAGTCCGTGCAACAATATACACTGCGGACATCAATGCCCACATTACTACAACGAGTTTTAAAAGACGATTTCCGACAATCACGACAGATCTTATTACCTGAAAATAAAAGGTCAATACTCCATAAGCGGCAAAGTGCCTTTCAATACACCCAGGGCATTAAAAGCCAACGAGCCCATCTCGTTTTCTCCCGGTATAACCTCTACATGAGCCAAATACTCTATCTGTTCTCTGATATTCTCTATACAGTATGAACTGTATGCAATTCCACCCGTAAGTATTATTGCATCCACTTTTCCTGTCAGAGCCACATACATAGCCCCTATCTGCTTTGCCACAGTGTAGAGCATGGCATCAAGAACGAGACGGTAAGGTTCCTCGCCCGCCTCCGCCTTGGCAGATATGGTTATCATATCATTGCTGCCGAGATGCGCCACCAGTCCGCCCTTGCCATGAATCATGCTGACAATCTGCTTCTGGGTATACTTACCGCTGAAACACATCTTCACAAGCTCCTCGGCAGGCAACGTTCCGGCACGCTCGGGAGAGAACGGACCTTCACCGTTGAGAGCGTTATTCACATCTATGACACGTCCCTTCCGGTGTGCTCCTATGGATATGCCGCCACCGAGATGTGCGACTATCAGATTCAAATCCTCATATTTTCTTCCTGTAGCTCCGGCATATTTGCGTGCCACGGCCTTCTGGTTCAAAGCATGGAACACCGATTTACGCTCTAACTGCGGCATTCCGGAAAGACGTGCCTTCGGCTGCATCTCGTCCACGACCACCGGATCGGCTATATATGCAGGACATCCGCACTTTTTTGCTATATCGTCTGCTATAAGGCCTCCGAGATTACATGAATGCTGCATTACCGCATTAATAAGATCATGCTTCATACGTTCATTTACGGCATACACTCCGCCAGAAAGAGGCCTGAGCAAACCTCCCCTTGCTATCACCGCATCAAAGTCAAGAGCCATTCCTGCATTCTCAAGCTGGTTTAGCACAAACCGGCGGCGGTATTCATACTGGTCGTTAATAGTGGCAAACCGATGCAACTCATCCGTCTTATGATGGGCACCTCCCGTCCAAACCATACGCTCATCTTCAAAAACGGCAATCTTTGTGGATGTAGAACCGGGATTTATTGTCAATATCTTCATATTTGTTATGTTATGTCCGTTTGTCTGTTACAGGCAAGCAAGCGCAAGACTGTATAATTTAGAATCTCCTGTATCAGCCCTGGAAGCCACCACCACAGGTGCCACAGTGCCGCACAACATGCCGGCCATCTCTGCCCTGGCAAATAAAGACACCGCCTTATAAAACACATTGCCCGATTCTATATTCGGAAACACCATCATGTCGGCACATCCCGTAACAGGCGTCACAATACCTTTCAGTTCTCCGCTCTCAGCGTCACACGCTGTCTTGACATCCATCGGACCTCCCATAAGTATATCTCCCCATAAACCGGCCGCGGCTTTCCGCTTAAGACTGTCATAATATAATGTATGAGGAAACTTCTCGTTCACTTTCTCCGTACAATGTATCAGAGCCACCTTAGGCTGTTCTATACCTATACGCCTGCACACATCCGTCCCATAACCTACTATAGCTTCAAACTGTTCTTCCGTAGGACGTGGTATCACCGCTGCATCTGAAAACAGTATCAATCTGCCGTATCCTGGTATTTGCGCCACGGAAATATGGCTCAACACACACCCTTTCTCCAGAAGTCCGCACTCTTTGTCCAACACTGCACGCAACAGATTATCAGTGTTTATCGTACCTTTCATCAATACATCAGCGTTGCCTGCACGCACTGCGGCAACAGCCCGACGCGCAGCCGAATCGGCATTGGGCTCCACAACGAGAGCCACCCTGTCAGGATAATCCTTTGCCAACTCCACAGCCACAGATGAACACTTCCCACCGGCCACAAGCAACAAGTCTGCAAGTCCTTCTGCAATCACACGGGTTATAACATAATCGGTATGTGAATCATCAGGACATACAAGTGCCACGCGTTTACGCTGTGGAAGCAAACGCAGATGATTTATCAAGTCATTAAAGTCTTTTATAGGTGTCATAGGCTCAATATAGAGATTGTTATTAATCAAAATAATACTTGCACATTTTAGGTTTCAATGTGCAAATATAATGCAAAAAATCATGAACAGACATTAAAGCACATCTATTATTTAACTGCTTTAACTATTAATAACAATAAAAATTGACATACAAACAATGCCGAATAAGAATACGCATTATACAGCCTGCATATTATCAGCCCGCACAATGCGTATATGAAAAAGATCTGCCTTTATTACATATTACGCACAATATCAACTCTTATCCATACCGCCAAATGCCGCACTCTCGGCTTCGGCAATGATTTCCTCACGGGTTTTCTCTCTTGGCGTGGCTGTTATATCGGAAAGGTCAAACTCATCCGGCTCTTCATTATTCTGTGAGACTGGTGAAATCTTCTTTACATCAACAACAACGGGCTTTCTGATCTTTTTAGCAGAAAGAAGCGGAATAACGACATCTGAAGATGTCTCTACGACCGGAACAGTATTCACCGGTTCTTCCTCCATCTTGGTACGGTTACCTTTGGCAACAAAGACGGCATCGATAAATTGCGGTTCGCGGCGAAGCTTCTGCAACGTTTCCTTCGACGCCAACTGCTGGCTTTCTTTCTTTGAATATCCTTTACCTATGCCGGCTTCCAGACCTTCTATTATTATCTGATAAACAAAAACAGGACTGCCATTTGGTTCATTGGATTGCTCCACAAGCTTAAATTCCATGTCCACCCTGTTCTTCTGACACCATTCTATCAGTTTGCTCTTGAAATTCACTTCCTTATAAGCCACCTTATCTATATTGATAAGATTGTGGAGAATACGTTTCTGCATAAACTGCATGCACGCATCATAACCACGGTCAAGATACACCGCACCCACAAGTGCCTCAAAAGCATTTCCTCCAACATAACTGTTGTGGGATCTTGCGCTTCCGGACGACAATACAAGTTGCGTGATGCCCATCTCGTCAGCAAGTCTGTTCAGAGTCTCACGCTGCACAAGCTTACTGCGCGTATTGGTAAGAAACCCTTCACGCTTACCCTCGAAATGGCGGTATACAATATCTCCTACCACAGCGTCAAGTACGGCATCTCCAAGAAATTCAAGACGTTCGTTATTAAGCGGTTTGCCCTTTGCATTACGTCTGGCTACACTCTTATGCATCAAGGCAAGTTTATAATATTCTATCTTATGAGGATAGAAACCTAATATATTATAAAGAGAAGAAAAAAGCTCCTTCTCCTTGCGGAAAGGGAGCTTTAACCTATCAATAAAAATACTATTCAGCATATTTTTTGAATATAACACATGCATTATGGCCACCAAAACCAAATGTATTGCTCAATGCAGCACGCACTTCACGCTTCTGTGCCTTATTGAACGTAAAGTTAAGGTTATAGTCCATCTGCTCATCATTGTCACCTTCCTCATGATTGATGGTAGGAGGAATGATGTCGTTCTTTACAGCAAGCACGGTCGCCATGGCTTCCACAGCTCCTGCCGCACCAAGAAGATGTCCGGTCATAGACTTCGTTGAGCTGATGTTAAGCTTGTATGCTGCATCTCCAAACACCTTCTGTATAGCCTTAACCTCTGAAATATCACCTACAGGAGTTGATGTTCCATGTACATTAATATAATCAATGTCCTCCGGTTTCAATCCGGCGTCCTCAAGAGCACGCTCCATAACAAGGCATGCACCGAGACCTTCCGGATGAGATGCCGTGATATGATAAGCGTCCGCACTGGCACCCTCACCAACCATCTCTGCATAAATCTTGGCACCACGTGCCTTTGCATGCTCAAGTTCTTCAAGGATAAGACATCCGGCGCCTTCACCCATGATGAATCCGTCACGGCTTGCGCTGAACGGACGTGAAGCGTGCTCCGGATCATCGTTACGTGTAGACAATGCATGCATGGCATTGAAACCGCCCACACCACACGCACAGATGGCAGCCTCGGCACCACCGGCAACAATAGCGTCGGCCTTACCGAGACGTATAAGATTGAAAGCATCGGCCAAAGCGTGTGTTGATGACGCACATGCAGATGTTGTGGTATAGTTAGGACCGTGGAATCCAAAATGAATAGAAATCTGACCGGCAGCAATATCCGCTATCATCTTAGGGATGAAGAACGGATTGAACTTCGGACCGTTCTCTTCATTAATACCGTAATATTTCACCTCATCCTCAAATGTCTTGATACCACCGATACCTACACCGTATATAACACCGATACGGTTGCGATCGACTGTCTCAAGATCCATACCACAGTCTTTTACTGCCTGAATGGCTGAAACAAAAGCAAGCTGGGCGTAGCGGTCCATCTTGCGAGCTTCCTTACGGTCAATATATTCATTGAAATTGAGACCTTTCACCTCACAGGCAAACTGGGTCTTGAATTTTGATGCGTCAAATAATGTAATAGGTGCCGCACCGCTCACACCATTAATAAGATTGTTCCAAGTTTCCTCCGGATTATTACCGACAGGTGTGACAGCCCCAAGACCTGTCACTACAACTCTTTTTAATTCCATGTCTATAAAAGATTTAGCGTTTAGCCTTAGCGTTTAGCGAAGTTTTTATTTTGGATTTCCGCCAAACGTTAAACGCTAAACGCTAAACGCACAAAAAAAATAATTATTTCTTGTTCTCCTCAATGTAAGAAACGGCATCACCTACAGTACCGATCTTCTCTGCCTGGTCGTCTGGAATAGAGATACCGAACTCTTTCTCAAATTCCATTATCAACTCTACTGTATCCAGAGAGTCTGCACCGAGATCGTTTGTGAAACTTGCTTCAGGCTTTACCTCTGCCTCATCAACACCAAGCTTATCTACGATGATTGCCTTTACTTTTGCTTCAATTTCTGACATGATTTTACTTTTTAATTGTTAATAATAATTTCTATCTTTTGTGAAATTCGGCTGCAAAGTAACTAATTTTTATTCACTTATGCAAATTATTTCATCAAAAAGCGCACTTTTTTGCACACATCACATAGATATGTGCAATCGTCTTGCATCAAAAATCTTTCTTTTATACAATATTTTGTAATAACCTATATCACTTTGTCACGATACATACTCCCTGCGTAACGGATAGTTACCTCTTTGATTCTCAAACTCAGACGGAGCGGATTTCAATCTATTTGAATCATCGAGCGGATTATAAAGTTCAAGCATGTTGCCTGTATATATGAATCCCTCCGGCAACGACGGCGGCACCTCCTGTGGCGGGCATTCCAATCCAAAGAAGCTACATATTGCCTTCACAGACATATTCGAGGCATTCACCTTCCCGTCAGCCGAATATCCGGCAATATGGGGAGTTCCTATATATACATTATTTAATAAAGAAAGACTTATATCCGGTTCATGCTCCCATGTGTCAATGACGGCCTGGCGTATACGACCGCTATTGAGAGCCATGGCCAAGGCATCATTATCCACCACGGCTCCGCGACTGGTATTTATAACAAACGGACGACGGCACAAACGGCTGAAGAACTTCTCATCTGCCAAATGGCGGGTCGCATACATTCCCTCCGATGCAAGAGGCACATGGAATGTTATCACATCAGCCAGCCGTTCTATAACATCCATCGGGACAAAAGACGGTTCATCCAGAAGCGGGTCGCACACAAGCACTTTCATACCGAGCCGTTCTGCCACCGCACGCACTTTCGAGCCTACATGCCCGCAACCTACGATTCCAATTGTCGTAGAGCCGTCCAAAGGCAGGCCGAAATCACGGTTGAGCAGCAGTAACACGGAATGTATATACTGGGCAACGGATCCGGAGTTGCATCCCGGACAATTTGTCCATGTAATGCCTGCTGCATCCAGATAGTCCGTATCCAGATGGTCATATCCGATAGTGGCTGTTGCGATAAACTTAACGCTGCTGCCCTCAAGCAATTCACGACCGCAATATGTACGTGTACGCACAATCAGTGCATCTGCATCGGCTACATCTGAGGCTGTTATATCACTTCCGCTGATATACACCGCATTATCCGTAATTCTTTCAATCGCATGACGGATATATGGAATCTTATCGTCTATTACTATCTTCATGACAATCTGTTAAATCAAAATTCTAAAAGAGGATTATTTGTTTGTCTTTCCTTTCGGCACCCTGTATTCTGAAGGCAAGACCCCGAACATTTTCTTAAACTGTGTGGAAAAGTTGCGCGGAGTGGCGAAACCTACACGGACCGCAATCTCGCTTATGGTCAATTGTGTGTCTGCCAGCAACAGAACAGCCCGCTTAAGACGTACATTACGTATAAAGTCTGTTGGTGTAATGCCAAGCATTGCCTGCAACTTCTTGTATAACGAGGCACGGCTCATGGCCACATCATGCGCCAACAAGTCTGCGTTGTAATTCTCTTCGTCAATATGTGCCTCAATAGCCGCCAGCATCTGCCCCACCAGTTTTTCTTCCTCTGCATTAACGGTTATTTTATCGGGAGATATATTTGCAGACTCTGCAAATTGATGGCGGGCCTCTTCACGCAATTCGAAAAGACGGTTTACCTTATCTTCGTTTTCACGCTCCAGTTTGGCTTTCTTCCGCTTCAGATAAAACAAAATCAGCCAACAGCCTGCAGCAAATACAAGAATCACGTACAACATCTTTGCCCACCAGGTGAGCCACAACGGAGGATTGATGACAAAAACCAGTTCTGTCATCGGCCCCCACTCGCCTGATGCGACAGCAGCCTGTACTTCAAAGACATAATGACCGGGAGACAATGAAGTATAAACGGCCGTCGCCTGGCCGCTCCCATCGTTACATAAGTTCCACATCTCCTCGTGACCACGCAGCCGGTAACGGTAGCGGTCATGCGACGGAACAGCATAGTTAAGTGTAGAGAATTGTAAAGAGAGGTTATTTTCTCTATATGACAACAGGAATGGCGAGGCATCGCATACACTTTGTCCATTGACCATTATACCGGTAATAACCACTGTATGCGGGCTGTTATCCACGACAAGCTCGTCAGGACGAAACGACACAGCCGTAGCCCCCCCGATTGCAAATACCAGACGGCCGTCACCCGTCAGACATGCGGCCCGATCCATCATCGCCACCGCCGGAACACCGTCGGCTGCGCTGAAATTGACCACAGTGGGCGTAATCCGTGATATTCCGCACGACGTTCCGGCCCATACCTCGCCTCCGGCATCCGCCACTAAACTGCGTATACAGTTGTTGGTAAGTTCGCCTACACGTATTGCCTTACCCTCATGACTGATATAAAAGAGTCCGTTCTGAGTACCTATCCACAACCGTCCCCTGCGGTCCTTAAGCATACAGTTATATTTGCTGCTATAACGTTCTATATCCTTGGCATACGGCCAGGGAGCCAGAGTGTCGGCCCTGACGTCAAGCATGAACATTCCGTTCTGGGTATACACAGCCGTCCATTGCTCATTAATGGAGCATGCCCCCACGAAATAGCGGTATCGGCGCAAGGCGGGAAGTTTTTCGTTCAATGATATGTACTCATGCCGCTCCGGCAGGAAGTAGCCCAACAAGCATAGCGAATCACATAGCAGGTAGCGGCCATCTGTCAGTTGCTCAATAAACGTGATACGCCCGTGAGGCAGCATGCGCACATTACTTTGGTCATAGTGCGTTGTATGCCCCTGATACTCACAGTCCAGCCCGTAACCACGGTATCTCCATATACGTCCGGCACTGTCCACTGCACTTCGGGCTATGCCGATCAGCGGATGCTCACCTGTCAGTATTTCCGGTTTAGAACGCTGAGGAGGCTGATATACAATACCATTGGTACGTGTTCCTATCCATGTGCCTCCCTGCCGGTCGGCAGTGACCATAGTGACATCGCGCACACGGAGCGAATCTATGACACGTAATTGGTCATCAGAAGGTCCGGAAGTCACCGTTCCGCCAACCACGAAGTCCTTCACGGCTTCATCTCTGAGTCTGTGCCCGATATCATAGACAAAGGTTCTGCTACGGACATCAAACAGATATATCCGGTACATGTCATGCAACCATAGCAGCGAGTCGCCCTGCCACATCTGACCGTAGCTGTTGACATATTGCGGTAGATTATAGCTCCGGCTCTGATCACAAGGCACGATATCGAACGAACGGCCGTTGGAAAGACAAAACACGCCTTCACAGTTAACGAGCATCTGTCCGTTCGGCAATTCTATAATCTGGCGCACCTCACCTGTCGGCAACCCTTCCGCAGCCGTCCAATACCGTTGTCCGCTAATAGAGACTGTCCAAAGGAAAAAGTATCCAAATAGGAAAAACTGATGATAGCTCATGTCGGTTTTAGCATTGATAACTGTAGGCAAAATTACAAAAAATAACAATATATATGTCTCATTAGTACAAAAAACATGTCTGATATGTCTATAATTACATAAATACGAATGGCGCACACAATATAAGACAGGCAGACCGTCCCGTTTTGTAGAAGATAAATACATTTGCCATAACTTTGAACCATAACGGACACATATCCGAATACACATCCGTGAAAAAGGAAAGAATATAAACCATAAAAACTTGAAAATATGAAGATGTTGAAAACTAACAGCCGTGTGCTGCTGTGCCTTCTGGCATGTATGTTCACCACGATACATGCGGGGAATGTAAAGATACATTTCGACTTCAGCAATGTGTCGGGAAGCAGTGTCATTGACAGTGAATCGGGCGTGACAGCCAAACTCATAGGCTCAGCCAAAGTGGTGGAGATGGGCGAATACAGGATTCTCGAATTGGGAAACACCACCGGTTACCTGAACATGACAGCCGAGACAGGCAAGATATTCTCTGCCTTAAACGACCATACCGTTTCTGTTTACTACCGGGTAGACGAAGGTGCCTCTCTGTCGGGCAACGGCCACTTTCTATGGACATTCTCAACATCGGCAAACTGCGGAGCCACAAGCGGTGCCTACTCCGCCTACCGCCTCAACGAACAGCGCATAGCCTCATCACCGAGCGGTTTCCAGAATGAAAAGGGCTATTCTGTGGGTACGGCCTCACCGAAGGGCCGCTGGATGCACGTCTGCTATACACAGCAAGGCACCACAGGGCGACTGTATATAAACGGCCGGATGGCAAGCACCATCACGGACATGCCGCAGAACAGCACTCTTTACGGGGCCGTCAAGCCTGCAAGCTGCTGGATAGGGCGCGCACCGTTCTCCGACGACAGCTATCTGAAGCATACTCTCGTGGCCGACTTCCGCGTATACGACTCGGCATTGCCGGCCAATGAAGTGGATGAACTGGCGGAAAAGACAGCCGACCTTGAATATGCATACAATCATGGCAAGCCGGGCGATGCCGCTGCCCTGCAAACAGCCATCAGCGACGCACAGACCTCCATCAGCAGCGGCACAGATGCCTATCTTCCAGGAGCCGTGGCCAATGTGGAGGACCTGATTATTGTGGCACAGGCCATGGTGTCTGACGGCACCTATAGCCAAACGGTCATCGACAAGATGACGTCACAGCTCAATGCTGCAGTAAAGACAATGAAAGACACTGCAGGCAGGCTGTTTGACACAAGCGACATTATCGCCGCAGGCATATATGACACAAATCGCGGATTCCGCCATCCCGGAGGCATGCACACCCAGGCCGACTTCGACCGCATAAGACAGCAGATAGCCGACAAGAATCCCACCGTGGTCAGAGCATACAACTTATTGAAAAACGCAGAATATGCCCAACCGGGCATTGCCACATATCCGGTCGAGACCATCATACGCGGCGGCAACTCAGGACAGAACTATATCAACGCAGCCCGCGGAGCCACAATGGCCTATCAAAACGCGCTGCGGTGGAAGATAGAAGACAACCGCAGCTGTGCCGCAGCCGCAGTACGCATACTGATGCAGTGGGCACGGACATGCAAGCTGGTCAGCGGTGACTCCAACTGGGCATTGGCCGCAGGCCTTTACGGCTATGAGTTCGCACAGGCTGCCGAGTTAGTGCGCGACTACGACGGCTGGTCTGCCGAAGACTTTGCCGAGTTCAAGAAGTGGATGCTGACAGTGTGGTATCCAGGCAACATAAATTTCCTTCGTGGACGCAACGGCACATGGGAGAACTACGTGGGCAATCAGGGAGGTATCCGCCCCGGACACTATTGGAGCAACTGGCCGCTATGCAACGCACTGGCAGTAATCTCCATCGGCATTCTGTGCGACGATGTGTTTATCTATAACCAAGGCATGTCTTTCATTAAATATGACCAGGTCGGAACGTTTGTCAATCCACGCACAGCAAATCCTATATTGAACGACGGCTGCACGGAGTTCATCGGCAACCTCGTGGTCACCACTAAGGAATCCGCGCTGGAGACAGGAGCCTACGGCCTGTTGGGACAGATGCAGGAGAGTGGCCGTGACGGCGGACATGCAGCCATGGCGCTGGGACTGGCCGTTGACATCTGTCACGTGGCATGGAACCAGGGCGACGACCTTTTCTCATACATGGACAACCGCATGGCCGCCGGCATTGAATTCGTGGCTGCATGCACCCAAAACGTCACAGGACTGCCTTGGACAAACTATAAATATGTGGACTGCCGCACTGCATGGCACAACGGTTGGGAAATGACAGGTCCGGCCGAACCGGCAGAAGCACGCGCATACTGGGGCACGGTCATCGGTCACTACGAGGGCGTGAAGGGCATCAGGATGCCATACGCGGAAAAGGCCTACGCCACACTGACGGCAAACGGTCCCGACGGTGGAGGCATAGGGGCGACAAGCGGAGCCTACGACCATCTTGGATACTCGGTGCTTATGAACACCCGCGACGTACAGCTATGCCCTGAAGACAAGAGGCCTACACTTCTTAAGCCACGCATCACCTTCAACCGCACGGCCACAAGCAGCAATCCCACGAAGCCTTACTCTCCACTGCCGGAAGACTACGGAACAACCATCGACCACAGTGAACTCGGTGGTCTGAAAAACAATTACACTACAGATAACCAGACAGGAGTGCCACGCGGAAGCATCATTACTCTTCAACCGGTGCTGCCCGATGATGAGGAAGATACAGGCCGGTGGCTGTGGAACACCGGAGAGACAACCCGCGACATCACCGTCACGGTCGACCGCAGTTTCCTCTACCGGGTCACTTATACAAACAAGAACGGTGTGACAAGCGAACAGCTGTTTTCCATTGCCGTACAAGGCGACTGCGAGGAAACACCGGACATGAACCCATACATCGTATACAACGGAAAGACTATCACCGGCCCGTCAGACAACCTTACCGTAAGCGTGCTCTACGGAGATGAGGTGACACTGGGCATAAACGGCGCACGGGGATACGACACTTTCCTTTGGGACGACGGTAACACCGGAAGCACAATTACAAAGACCGTTGTGCGCGACCGCGACATACAGGCAATGTATCTCAATCAGGGCGGCAGGAAGTTCCTGGCAACGTTCCATCTGACAACCGTGCCTGCCCAACAGTATATTGCAGTAGGAAACGCCGAGAACATGGGAAACAGTGTAGAAGTGCTTGCCGGAAGCAACGTCACACTACGCCTGCGCATACCGGCCACAGCCTCTGCCGATGATGTGGAATGGCATGACGGATCGCACGGCACTACTTACAGGATAGAAGACGTCAGCAAGGAAATGGTGCTTACTGCTACCTACCACGGTGCCACCTATATTTATCATATATATGTGAAAGGCGGAAACAACACCTACTACAGCCTGCTGACCACTGGCCGCGGCTATACTCTTGTCGGCTCGGAAGAAGAACTGTCCCAACTGTCGGCTGACCACTATTTCGTAATGGCAGCAGACGAGGCCGACCTGCTTATCGGCCTGAAAGACGCGCCCAAGAACGGCAACAAGGCCCTCTTCTTCCATACACCTGTAAACCCGCTGACCGACCTTTCGAAGGTCTTCACCATAGAAACCTACGGTGATGCTTTCTGTCTGCGCAACATCGACTACGACGGACTGCTCCTTCAGACCGAGTACGACCGTCCTGACCAACTGCGCACCCACGACCAACCCATAGCATGCGAATGGACGCGACTTCTCTTCAACTATGCCGACGGAGCATGGACAATAGAGAACGGCAAGTATACCGGCAACTGGCTCGGCCTTTGGACACCTTCAAACGGACTGCAGGACGGTGAGGAAATCGCTTGCAACAAAAAGGGCGATGAAATTGTTCGTCTGCAGATATTCGCCATCGCCAAGACACGATTCCACAAAGACTATCTCTCAGGTGAAGACTATCCTACAAGCAAAGACGCGACGCCACTCATCGTCAACCCGGCCTTCACGGGCGGCAACGGCTTCGGATGGACAATGACCGGAACATGGGGCAACCAGCGCTACAACGGTGCTGTAGAGGTTTGGCATTCCACAAACTTCGATTTCTCACAGACAATCGACGGGCTGCCCGACGGTCTGTACACAATAACCTGCCAGATGGTAAACGGTGAAGGAGCCAACACGGGCTATCTCTATGCTGAAGGCAATTCCGCCGCAGGGCCTTCAAAGGCTGTGGTCAGCCAGCGTTGCACAGGCAGCAACTTCGATGCACAGCGCGACAAGATGGCGGCAGACACCGGCTACGGACTGCTCACCGTGAAAACAGAAGTCTCAGGCGGTATGCTTACAATCGGTATCAAGGAACCTTCAAACGGCAACACATGGCTCGTATGGGATAATTTCACGCTTACTTATAACGGCAACGCATCCGGTATCAGCGATGCTGTACGTCAGGAGAACCACAAACAGGACAATAGCATATACGACCTGTCGGGACGCAAACTCACCGGCATCCCTGCCAAAGGTATATATATAAGAAACGGAAACAAATATATAGTCAGATGAAGAACCTGCTATCTATACTCCTGCTGTCAGCCATATCGCTTTCCGGAACCGCACAAACCGGCTACAACATGTCCGGGCCATACAGCACGATAGCCCGCGACGGAGAGTTCCGCGGAAGCAAGAACGGCAGCGAACGCGATATGAAGACGGCATGGGATTTTGCGGAAGCCGGAAAGCATGAAGAGGCGGTGCATATCATCAACGCATACGCCGGCCGATTGCAGCGACTCGACGGACACGATGCACCGCTTTGCCTTATTCAGGGCTACTGGCTTTGCCGCGCCATGATGCTGGAAAAGGAATACCAGACGGAGGAATGGGAGAAAATGCTGCGCCGCGCCATGATACCGACAATGGAACAATTCGAACGCGACAGCCCATACGCCAATGGCAACTGGGGTGCCATAGTAAACAGATTCCGCATGGCCGCAGCCATCGTTATGAACGATACGGTGATGTACAGGCAGGCTGTGGACTACTATCTTCACGGCTACGACAACGGCTCCCTGCCACGCTATATCGGCGAGACGGGACAATGTCAGGAGACAGGACGCGATCAGGGACATGTGCAGCTGGGCCTGCAGGCAATGGCCGACATCTGCGAGATGGCATGGCAACAGGGCGACGACCTTTGGGGCGCACTTGACAACCGCCTGCTGAAAGGTTTCGAATACGCGGCCCGCTATAATCTGGGCCACAAAGTGCCTTTCAAGACATGGACAGACTGCACCGGGCTCTACTGCGACTGGACAACTCCCGGAGATATGGGACGGGGGAAAGTGTGGGATATATATCGTGAACCCTATAAACACTATGTAGACAAGAAAGGATTACGGATGCCCTACACGAAGAAAGTGCTGGATTTTCAGGCCAAGGCAGAAGCAATGGGCAAAAGCAGGGAAATGAATGTCCCGGGAGTCAGTGAAAGAGCCGGTATGCATCAGGCTTTCACTTATACCGCGCCTGAAAACGCACCGCTCAAGACAGACTATGATGTATTTATCCGCCCGCGCGGACAAAATGAATGGACGAAGATTGACACATATATGGCAAAGGTGAATGCACCGTCTGAAAATAACAGGCATAAAGTGAGCGAAATATCATATTCCTTCTTCGACTTCACCGGCAATGTATTTGTACGCGTTGTCTCAAAGAAGAAAAAGTTCAGGAATGCCCGCATCCGTCCCGACTATCGGGGCGTCATTGCCAACATACAGAATGATTCTACAGTACAGTTCCTGCTGTTTCAGCCGGAGAATGTCAGTATCGAATTCGACGGTAACGTCACCGACAATCTTCTGCTCTTTACATCCAAGCCGCCGGTGGCGGTGAAAGAAGCTGAAAAACAGGCAAAAAAGGAGAAACGCACATTTATCTACTACGCTCCCGGACTATACACGCAAGACACTGTCCGTCTGGCTTCAAACACCACCGTATACCTGGCCGGCGGCAGTTACTTCACAGGCACCTTTGCCATTGAGGATGCAGAGAACGTGACTATTCTGGGTCGCGGTGTGGCACGTCCGCCCAAAGGCTACGAGGGCTGTCATATACACCGCTCGAAAAACGTGCTCGTCGAAGGCCTGATTCTAAATACCTGTCCCGTAGGCGGAAGCGACGGTGTCGTGCTCCGCGATGTACGCAGCATCTCCCATCCCGGATGGGGCGACGGACTGAACGTCTTTGCCTCTTCCAACGTACTTTACGACCGCGTTTTCTGCCGCAACTCGGACGACTGCACCACCGCATACGCCACCCGAAAAGGCTTTTCCGGCAACACCCGCAACATACACATGCGAAACTCTACGCTCTGGGCAGACGTGGCACATCCGATATTTATCGGCATACACGGAAATCCCGAAGTCGGCGACACCATAGAACATCTTGTATATGAGAACATCGACATACTTGGGCAGCATGAGCCGCAAGTGGACTATCAGGGATGCCTCGCTGTCAACTGCGGTGACGGCAACATAGTGCGCGACGTACTCTTCGACAATATCCGCATCGAACAGATAGCCTGCGGCAGCATCACACAGATAAAGGTGGGCTTTAACCAAAAATATTGTACCGCTCCGGGCAAAGGCGTCGAGGATATCGTTTTCCGCAACGTCCGGTACACGGGCGTTCAGCCTAACCTTTCTATTATTAACGGCTATGACACGGAACGCCGCGTACGCAACGTAACTTTTGAGGGACTGAAGATCAACGGACAGACCATACATGACGAAATGGAGGACAAACCGCGGTGGTACGCCACGGCCGACTGCGTGCCAATGTATGTAGGCAACCATGCCGAAGGCGTGACATTCAACAAAGACATCGGCCCGGTCGGCGTAAACAGCCAACTGGCCTATTGCAGCAGCCAGGTCTACAGGGCATTGGAATCCCTGCGTCCCCACGGCTTCACAATGATGCCACGCAACATTCTTAAAAACGAACAGACATGGAACCTCCGGGAGGCACGCTCAGAGGAATGGTGCTCGGGATTCTGGCCGGGCATATTGTGGATGAACTACAGCCATACGCGGAGCAAGGCTGTCATGAAGGCGGCAAAGGCATATACGGATGCCGTCATTCCAATCATCAATAGTCCGGTCTACGACCATGACCTCGGGTTCATCGCAATCGGCTCTCTGCTGAAAGGCTACGAACAAACAAAGGACACACGATACAGACAACTGGCCTTACAGGCCGCAGATTCATTAGCCACATTATATAATGAAAAGGCAGGCACTCTGCTCAGCTGGCCACGCCATATCAAACAATATGGCGGACACAACACTATCATGGACAATATGATGAATCTGGAACTGCTCTACTGGGCTGCGGAAGAGATGAAAAGCGACAGGGCGAAAAGCAACAGACTGCGCGACATTGCCACCCGTCATGCCGAAACCACAATGCAGAACCACTTCCGACAAGACGGAAGCTGCTATCATGTGGCTGTCTATGACACGCTCGACGGTCACTTTCTACGTGGCGTCACCCATCAGGGCTACAGCGACCGGTCGATGTGGAGCCGCGGACAGTCGTGGGCCATCTACGGATATACCATGGTCTACCGATACACCAAAGACAAGTGTTTTCTATACTTTGCACAGAAAGTGGCGGACATCTACCTGAAACGTCTGAAAGAGACAAGCGAGGACATGGTTCCTATCTGGGATATGGACGACCCGCGGGGTACGGCCGCACCCAAAGACGCCTCAGCCGCCTGTATAGCAGCCTCGGCCCTGCTCGAGCTGGACCGGTATTCAGATAACGACAGATATAAGAAAGCTGCTGAAGAAATGCTGCGCGACCTTAGTACAGACCGGTACCAGAGCCGCAGCCGCAACGTTGCATTCCTGATGCACTCCACAGGACACCATCCCGCAGGCTCGGAGATCGATGCCGGCATCGTCTACGCCGACTACTATTATCTGGAGGCACTGCTAAGACTGGAACAAACCTGTTTATAAACCAATCAGTAAATTCTCACAGGAATCATGCAGACTAAGGATTCTTGTGAGAATTTATCCGTATTCATTTCAACCTTGATGTCATGGGATTCCTTATGCCCTTATAGCTCTTGAGGAATGCCTTTGCCGAACCGAAGCTAAGGAACATGTCGAGCCGCACCGGAATATGATTGGCATCATCGGTCACGAAGAAACGTATCAGCTCATGATTCTTGCCGTCCTCACGTTCGATGAACGAGAACACCAGGCAACGGTACTTCTCATTTGTGCCCTCAATCTTGAAAGTTTCCTTCCCGCGATACTTGAGCCATGAGTTTGAAAGATGTCTCGCATCGCTGACAGGCATAGGAATATTCTCGCCTTTTTTCATTTTTGAGGCGTCGAAGTTTCTGGCCCGCAGGAATATGCTCATCATGTCATATATACAGTTCTGATATTTGCTTTCCTGCCATTTGTGCGTACCGTCGTTGTTTATGCGGTGCTGTTTCAGATGACAGTTGCCCTGGGGATATGAATACCACAGTTCGTCAACATAATAGCGGTCGCCCTCGCGTGCGCCCTTACGGAAATACAGCGGAGAAAGATCCGTGTCGCAATATGAAAGCAGCGTGTCACGCATGGTAAAGAATTTGTCTAACTTGTTGTTGCCGCGCGTAACAAGGCTTGTACGGTAAGCCTGCCGCCCGTCGTATAAAGACATCACCGTGCTCATGCCGGCACTTCCTACTTTCACCCACACAAACTTCCAGTTGAAATACAGATCGTAGAATAGAAACTCGCCCGACTTGAATGCCGTATTCTTTATACCGCATTGTGCCGACATGCTTCCAGAGGCCAGGAAGGCCAGTATGGATATCATTAAAATTCTTGTTTTCATAATCCTTTGGTATAAGTTATTCCCATGCTCCGCGCCCGTTCCGCATTGCGGTTGCGCTGTTTTCTCTCCTTGTCCGGCTTCTGTTTGGTTATGGCCGACGGTTTCTGTTCCGTAAGCGGCACATCCCTCAATGCCCAGCTCAGTGTCACATCCCATTTCGCCTTGCATTCCACAGACTTGCCGTAGTAGAACATTTCCTCGGGCTGTTCGCCTTTGTCGTAGTCGCCCGTATCCCACCGTCCGTTGCCGTTGCGGTCTATAAATGCCCTTAGATAGTATATTCCGGGCTGTATATAGAAGAAGTCTGCCGTTCCGTCCATTACCTTTGCCTCTTTCTGCACGGCATCGGCACTGTTAAGCAACTGTACTATTATCGCGGCCGTGTCCGTAGCGGCTCCGCTCACCTCCAGCCCCAGTGTGCTGAAATTGTCGTTTCCCATCACCCGCACTCCGTTTTTCGTCGGCCTCGACACAAGTCCGTAAATGTCTTCAAACGCCATTGAGTCTGTCTCTATGCTATATTCCACTTCCGGTCTCCACTCCGCCCTGAGAATATATGTGCGCATGCCTGCGGTGTCACGGATGATTTCAAAACGCGACCTGTACCACACCGAATCTATCATCGAATAGAGATGTATTCCGGTGGTGTCTATCTTTGCCAGCGGAGTGGGCGATGTTATATATATATTATTGTCGGGTGCCATCGACGAAGGCACGTTTATCCTCATTTCAAGATTTTTCTGCGGCATCACCGTGTCGTACGGCAGGTCTTTCTTTTTCAGTTTCTCCTGCTCTTTATGCCATTTTTCAAAATCCATCTCAATCTGTTTCTGTCTCTTGGCGAATGACACTTTCGGCAAAGCCTCTATCGTATCGGTACGCATGACAAGCGTGCCGGTGCTGTCGGTGGAAAGATACTTCAGCTCTATCTCAAGTGTGTCGCGGTTTATCAGAGCCGTATCCTTCAGCCAATAGTGTATTGTGTCTTTCTTTTCGGAAGCCTCTATGACAAATGCATTGTCGGAGTTGAAGTTCAGTCCGCGCAGCTCCGGCATTTCCTCGTTGCCATAAGTAAAGAACAGTGAGATTCTGTTGGCATCCAGGCGCTCGGTCTTTATCAGATAGCGGTCTGTCTGCGGCACGGTGAATGCAAGCAATGTTATGTCGTCCGGATAGAAATGGATATATTCCGTCCGCGAGATAGAGTCTATGTGAAGACTGTCACGCCATATCGTATCCTGGCGTATGTCAGGCTTTGCCGACGGCTCGAATATCCGGCGGCTGAATGCAAGCATCTCGCTTTTCTGGCTGTAATAATAGTTTGCATCCGCATCCTGCAGCGCGTATGCCTGGTATTTTCCCGACGCCACACCTTTTATCACAAACCGTCCGCGACTGTCGGTGCGCGATACGCGCAGCAGCGGTTTGTGGCGGAACACGGTATCGGACAATTCGTCGTAAAGACCTACGAGTATACCTTTCACCGGTTCCAGATTTGAGGCGTCAAGCATCGTGCCCGACACTTCAAACGTGTCTATACGCTCTCCGGTGCTGAAGCTGTAGGTGTAGTTTCCCATAGGATTGTTCTCGTTGTTATCTGATATGGCATCCGAGAAATCTATGGTATAAGTGACATCCTTTATCAGCGAGTCCCTGAGTATCACCTCAATTTTTTTTCCTGAAGCCTTGATGTCCGGAGCCTCAATCTGCGGAGGCGACACGACAACCTTGTTTGCGGCATCATCGAGCCGTATGAACTCATTGAAACGTATTGTCACCTTCTTGGAACTCACGTTCGTCGCCCTGTCGGCAGGCGATGAGCCGGTAACCACGGGCGGTGTATCGTCGAACCATCCTCCGTCGGGCTGTCCCATACGCGCACACCCCGCCAGTGTCAGAATCAGGATGCCTGCAAGGCATGACAAATTGATGCTTTTGATGCTCATCATCCGTTCACGGTATTGTTTACCACATTTTCCCTGTTCAGCCTGAGCAGCTGTTCGATAATATCACGTGAGTTGCTCAGCCTCGGCACCTTATGCTGTCCGCCGAGCTTACCTTTCAGCTTAAGCCAGTCGTTGAAAAGATTCCTGCGTGCAGGTATTATTTCCGGATGCTGAAGCGTTATGTCCTTGTAGCGTTTTGCCTCATAGTCGCTGTTCAGCTCCTGTATGCGGCGGTCGAGTATTGCCGTAAACTCCTTCAGGTCTGCCGGCTCACGGCTGAACTCTATCAGCCACTGGTGGCGGCATTTCGCGTTTCCGTCCATGAATACCGGCGCCGCGGTGTATTCACTTACACAAGCACCAGTCTCCCGGCACGCGTATGCCAGCCCCTGCTCCGCATTGTCTACAATCAGCTCCTCGCCGAAAGCGTTGATAAAATGCTTTGTGCGTCCGGTTATTATAAACTTATACGGATTTGTGGAGGTGAAGCATACCGTATCCCCTATCACATAGCGCCACAGACCGCACGATGTGGATATGACCATGGCATAGTTGACGCCCGTCTTCACACCCCATAACGGTACTATAGACGGATTCTCCCTGCCGAATTCGTCCATCGGTATGAACTCGTAGAACACACCGTAGTCGAGCATCAGCAGCATCGACTTGTCTGTCGGGTCGCTTTGTATTCCGAAAAAGCCCTCGCTTGCATTGTATGTCTCCATATAGTGCATGTCGGGTTTGGTGATAAGGCTCTCGTATTGTTTGCGGTAGGGGGTGAAGGCCACGCCTCCGTGGAAGAACACCTCTATGTCGGGCCACACCTCCTCAAGATGCCTCTTGCCCGACAGTTCCATCACCCTTGTGAGCACGGAAAGCATCCACGACGGTACACCGCTGAGATTGGTCACGCGCTTGTTCAGTGTCTCGCGTGCTATGCGGTCGCGCTTTATCTCGAAGTCAGACAGAAGTGCAGTCTTCTTTTGCGGAACCCTGACAAAGTTTACGAGCGGATTGATGTTTTCTATCAGTATGGCGCTGAGATCGCCCACGAGGCTGCCGGCAATGTTGTAGTTGGGAGAATGGCTGCCCCCGAGTATAAGTCCCTTGCCGTCGAACATCCGGCTCTTAGGGTTGTTGCGCAGATAGAGGGCCACACAGTCTGTACCGCCTTGATAATGCGTGTCCTTCAGTCCTTCCGGACTTACCGGTATGAACTTACTCTTGTCGTTTGTCGTACCTGACGACTTTGCATACCAGCGCACCCTGCCCGGCCACAGAATGTCGCGCTCGCCATGACGCATGCGGTCGATGTCGGCTTTCAGTTCCTCGTAAGAATTTATTGGGGTGTTGACTGTGAAATCCTCATATCCCTTTGTGGCCGCAAAAAGATGGTTGATACCATATTCCGTATTTCGGGCTTTATAAAGAAGGTTTTTAAGAACTTTCTTCTGGAGTGCCTCTCCATTATTGATATGTGCCTCCAATGCTTTCTGTCTCGGCACGAACACTTTTCCTATGAATCGGGTTAAGCTCATCTTTAAAATATTATATCCGTCCGTGTCAGCCATTATATTAATCTATATATATTATGGTATGGGACGGCATTGTTTTTTAATATGCAAATTTACGGGAAACTTTTGTAAACGTACGTCATTTTTACAATATTTAATTGTTGCGGCAAAGTATAGGTCCGAGCTGCTCCTACCTCCTCAAAGGGGAAAATATGGCAGATTATTGGTATTTCCCGCGAGTATGGACATCGTTTCGCGATGTGGATGTTGTGTATAACAAATCGGGGGATGTGGGTGTTCATCGTGTGACACGTGCCAAAAGCACGTGTCAAGTGGGAATATCCCTCCAAGGAATAAACTCGGGTGCTGTATACATTACGTTGGACACATCGCAAAGCGATGTCCCTACATGGGGCAGGGTTCGGCAGAGGCATCTGATACTTCCACATTCCATCTGATACTTCCACATTCCATCCCTTTTTCCTCCCCTTTGGGGAGGTCAGGAGGGGCATATTATATGAAAAGCGATGAACGATTTGGATGAAAAACCCGGAACAGCTTGCTACAATTGTTCAATCAGGCCATTCTCAAACTGCAATCGGCATGTTCCTTTACTTTCCGACTTAAGTCGGAAAGGCGTTCGGCTATAGTCGGAAAGGTTGCCGACTTAAGTCGGAAGGTCGGTTGACTTAAGTCGGAAGGTTTATGAACTGCCACTTTAAAGTTTGCAACAGACCTGTTTGCAGTTTAAGAACAGGCTGTCCGTGAATTATATCCGGTCGACAGCAGGCTGTCCGGAAGTCGGCCCCACCGGTAGGGAAATACGCTATGGCTTTCTCATATTGTCTTGATTTCCGTTGTTCACTATACAGTATTGGTAAAATTTCTTATATACTTAAAAAGGTTTGATAATAAATAATATATGCTTAACATGTTATACATAGTAAGCAAAAGTCCCATTTACGCTTAATTATTTCATTTATTACAGACATAAATTATACAATTCATATTTAATATGCAGTTAAAATAACTTAATAAATAATTAAAAATCAGTATTTTTAATTACGTTTCCAAATCCTTTTGTTTAAGTTTGCAAACGAAACACAAAACTAAGTTTTAAATAATCTCGGCTTGGTCGCGTGAATATTATAGAGATTTATTGGAATGATGAAAAGAAAGAGTCTGATTATTTTTCTTTTGTTTCTTTTATCTTATCCCTGTTTTTCCCAAGCTGTGGATTACGTAAAGGAAATGGAAAATAGCGATCTTCAAATCAGACAGAAGCCCGATTCAGAAAGGCTTCTGTCTGAATTTTTAGGTCGGGTAGGTATGGAGGAGGATACTGTATACGCTATATTGTACAGGCCTTCATACTGTTATCGGTGTGAATTTGCCATTCCTACCTTTTATGAGGATTTGAAACGCAACAATCCAAATAACAAGATGTTGCTTATAACAGCTTATAGGGATTCGGTTGCCGCACGCGGATACAACGAGAAAAACAATTTCAAGGCCGACTATCATCTGTATGACACCACGGAGGAATATTCTAAAATATTCAGTTTCACTACAGGTAATATGCTTGGACTGTATCAACTGAAATTGTGTCCTAAAAGCGGTGTTTTAATTACCGGAGGGCAATGCACTTTATTCGGCAAGGACTTTATCCGACAGCTGGTAGCCCGGAGCGAAAGGCTGGAGCCACGGCTGTTTCCTGTAGACAGCCTTAATCAGGCAGAGGCAAAGACGCAGGAGCCTGTGTTCAATCTGAAGCCATATCCGTGGAAGACAAAAGACACCCGGGTGGAATTGAATGAAGGTAGCTTTGTTTCCAGCGTCTATTATAATCCAAAGATAGAGAACAATCATTTCTTCTTTACAGACATGCTTAACAACGGTGTGATGCTGTTCGGGAAAACCGACAAAGGATTCAAATACAGGACTCTTATCCAGGCAAACGAAGCGGAGAAAAGGAGATTTATCGCCATCCCCGATTCTTTTTTCGACAGATTTACGAGAGAAGGCTCCGTGTTTTATATTGCTTTGACAGCCAATATGATAGACGACAAGCATATAGGTATTTCCTATTCATTGCCGCAAATAGAGGAAGAGGAAGGCAAGAAGTTTCATTTTGCCTTTTACAATGCTCCGGTAATGTTGGTTCGCGACATTGACAACCTGCAGGCAGAGGAAATGATAGTACCCGACTTTAATCTTGAGGCTTCAAAATATTTCTACACACATTTTACTTTTGACGTGTTTAATAACAAATTGTGGTATGAGTGCCAGAAACTTACATGGCCACATGGATTTGAAAAAGAAGACATTGCCGGAAACACGGAAATGGACCCGTTCGACAACGGATTCTACAATACATTTAATCCCATAATGGCATCATTCGATATCAGTAGTGGCAAGCGCACCGAACTTTACGGGAAACTTGAAGACTGCCAGCGCATAAGTAATACAGGCTATTATTTTCTAAATACAGTGTTTACACACCACGGAAAAGACATGCTGTATGGCAACGGATATACAGGAAAGCTATATCTGGCCGACAGCCTGAACATTGGCAGGAATGAAAAGGAATATAAAGTGTTCGACGTTGACCTTTCCGCCTTTCCGGCTCCCGACACTACGAAATTCTATATGGAGGAATACGGAGGGCTGTATCATCCACACTTCACAAGATGTATAACGTTGGTGAGAATGAACGCCAAGGAAATATACTGCCTTTTGAAGTATGGGGTGCCGCGCCATACAGATCCTCAAAACGAACGGTATGCATTTGTGACGATAAACAGAAAGAGCGGCAAAACGACCGAACGCACGCTTCCGGCACTGCCGGAAGGAACAAGATGCTTAGGATATGGAATAAGAAACGAGCATGACTGTTTCAATCCGTTTGTCTTCATTCAGGAGGGTTCTGATTATAAGGTGAGGGATTTCATTTCAAAATAAAAACGGAATGACAGCCTTTTCGGCATGCGTCCGGTATGCCATATCGAGGATTTTGAGTAATTTTGCATTGACATACAGGCTGATACGGACAGTTTCCGAACAAACTTGACCGCATCAGTCCTGTATCATAGTGTTAATTGAGCAATCATTATCCAGATATGCCAGAAAACGAAAGATTTCACCCGCTGCACACCGGCATGCCGCTGCCGGAGAAATTCACATATCCGTTTTGCTACGAACCGCACCCTCTGTGTATAAAGGCAGCTACCGAACTGCAAAAGCTTATAATGTCGGGCGAATGCTGGCAGGACGCCATGCGGCAGGAGTCTCTTCGCAAAGAGACTGACGACGGCAAGATGTTCGGTGTGCTTATAGTGGAGAAAGACGGCAGGACAGGCTATCTTGCCGCCTATTCGGGACAGATCGGAGGGCGCAACGACTGGCCGTTCTTTGTTCCGGCAGTGTTCGACATGCTGAATCCCGACGGATATTTCAAGGTTCGCGAGAAAGAGATAACAGGGATAAACAGGACGGTGAACACGCTTCTTGATAGTGAAGAAAGGAAAGCGGCAGTAAAGGCCCTTGAACTTGAAAGGCAGAAAGCGGCAGACAGTATCGCAGCATACAAGGCAAGAATAAGGGAGGCAAAGGCGGAAAGAGACGCCGAGCGCAAAAGTATCGGAAGCATGCAACCGGAAGAGAACAGTGCTGAGCGTTGTGCGTTGGAAGAGCGTCTGTTGAACGAAAGCCGCTTTATGAAGGCGGAGCTTTCGAGAATGAGAAAGCGTCACGCAGGACTTATTGCCGCACGGGCGGACGAGTTGAAGGTTATAGACGAAAGGATAGAAGAGTTGAGGCACCACCGCAGACAGATGTCAGACGATTTGCAAAACTGGCTGTTCTCACAGTTCCGAATGCTCAACGCAAGGGGCAAGTGCCGCAACCTGTGCGACATCTTTGCAGACACGGTGAGCCTTGTACCGCCTTCGGGAGCCGGTGAGTGCTGTGCTCCGAAACTTCTCCAATACGCCTATACTCATGGCATGCGTCCGGTATGCATGGCCGAGTTTTGGTGGGGAGCGTCACCCAAGACGGAAATACGCCACCACCTGCACTATTATCCCGCATGCAGCGGCAAGTGCAAGCCAATACTGTCGCACATGCTTCAGGGCCTTGACGTGGATACGGATCCTCAGGCATCAGACAGCATTACCGGAAAAAGGACAAGACTTGAGACTGTATACGACGACAAATGGCTCTGCATTGTATGCAAGCCGGCAGGAATGCTTACCGTACCTGGCAGAAACGACCGCACTTCCGTGGAAGACATAATGAGGGAACGGTTTCCCGATGCCGGAGGCCCGATGATTGTACACCGGCTCGACATGGACACCTCAGGACTGCTTGTGGTGGCAAAGACGAAGGATGTGCACAAGATGCTGCAGGAACAGTTTGAGACAAGAAGTGTGAGAAAAAGATACATCGCAATGGTCGACACCGGTGGCAAGACAGTGCTGACGCCAAATGCAAAAGGTACGATACGTCTTCCCATGAGGGCGGACCCGCTTGACCGACCGAGACAAGTTGTCGACATCGAGAAAGGCAAGACGGCCGTCACAGACTACCATATACTGGCCGTCGACGGAAGAACAGCGCGCGTGGCCCTATATCCGCATACCGGACGCACACACCAGCTGAGGGTACACTGTGCCCACGCCAGCGGACTCGGAGCGCCGATAGCCGGCGATGCCCTTTACGGCAGGAAGGGCGAAAGGCTGTTCCTCCATGCCGAAAGGATAGAACTCACACACCCCGCCACGGGAGAAAGGATGGTTTTCGAACGCAAGCCGGAATTCTGACCCTGACATTTACGGACAGGAACGCCTATGTAAATAATGTTGAAGATATTTGTAAGTATGATAATATTTCCGTATTTTTGTATACCGAAAACCATATTCTTACAAGGAGAGAATGAAGATAGCAATAATAGTGCCATGCTACAATGAGGAAGAGGTTCTGCCGCAGACCGTAGAGAAACTCAGACTGCTTATCGCAAAAATCAAGCAGTCCGCAGGATGCGACCCGCATATATTGTTTGTCGACGACGGAAGCCGCGACAGCACCTGGCAGCTGATAAAACACTATTCAAAGGAATACGGCTGTGTGGACGGGATAAGGCTGTCGCACAACGAGGGACATCAGAATGCCCTTTGGGCGGGGCTCGAGGAATGTAACGGCCGCTACGATGCCATGGTGACCATAGACGCAGACCTTCAGGACGACGAGAATTCCATTGTCGAGATGGCAAAGATGTTTATGGGAGGCAAGGATATCGTATATGGGGTGCGGCGTGAGCGTAAGACTGACACCATGTTCAAAAGACTTTCCGCACAGGCTTTCTATAGAATAATGCGCAGGGTAGACAACGAAATGATATACAATCATGCGGATTTCAGACTTATGTCGGCACGTGCCGTAAGAGCACTTCTGCAATACCGTGAGCGCAATCTCTACCTAAGGGGTATTGTGAGGATGCTCGGATTCAGTGAAGGCTTCGTGTATTATGACAGGAAAGCCCGTGAGGCCGGTGAGTCGAAGTATCCCCTGCGCAAGATGATAAGGTTTTCGATAGACGGCATAACCTCCTTTTCCGACGCTCCCCTGAAATTCATAACGTTTGCAGGCCTTGCAATGACATTCATATCGTTCGTGATAATAGCATACGCCCTGTATGAGCATTTCACGGGAAAGACATTGCAGGGCTGGACATCGATGCTTGTCTCGATGTGGCTTATCGGAGGAGTGATAACAACAGGCATCGGAGTGCTCGGAATATATATCGGCAAGATTTATACCGAGGTGAAGAACCGGCCGAGATATTTCATCAGCGACAAGACTTATTAACGGCAAAAGACATTAATATCAGACATTTATTATGAGAAAGGTGCGGTTGAATCCCCGATACAGACATCTCGAAGAATTCATTTTATCCCTTCCTGAGAAAATGGCCGGCAACAATGAGGGCACGGTTATCCATGACGGAAGAAACACCATAAGGCTTTTTACAGCCCCCGACGGAACACCGCTCAACGTGAAACGCTACCACAAGCCTTCGCTTCTGAATGCCGTGGTTTATTCCGCAGGAATAAGAAAGGCTAAGGGACTGCGGGCATTCCTCTATCCGAAGATATTGCTCGGCAAAGGGATAGAGACACCGGAGTCGGTGGCGTATATCGAAGACAGGACATGCGGAATAATAGGATTCTCATATTATATAAGCATACAGTGCCCGTACGTCCACAGACTGTATGAGACAGGCGATGCCGCTCCCGAAGTATATGAACCGCTGGCCCGGGCCTTGGCCGCAATGACGGCAAATATGCACGACAACGGTGTGCTGCACCGTGATTTCTCTCCCGGCAACATCCTTTGGGACATAAAAGACGGGAGATACGTGTTTTCAATAGTGGATATAAACAGGATGTATTTCGGAAAGGTCGGCATGCGGAAAGGATGTGCCAACTTTGCACGCCTGTGGGGGCCGAAACGCTTCATATCGCTATTGACCACGGAATATGCGCATCTACGCGGTTTTGACGCGGCAGAGTGTGAACGTATCGCGATGGACAGACGGAGCCGTTTCTGGAAACACTACATGAAGAAAAGGAAGGTAGAGTTTGAACTTGAACTTTAACCGGAAGCAAAGCTAATCCTATCCTATCTGCCGTCATCGGCAATTCTTATCCGCCCGTCGTATGTCATAAGCATATCACGGGTGTATTTGTATAGCGGAGAGGCGATAGAGCCGGTCTCGTCATAATGACTGGAACGGATATCGAACAGGCCGCACATCAGCTCGTATGCGAGGTCGTTGGTGAAATACTTCTCCCTGTTTGCAGAAAGCGCCTCCGCAACATGCGGATGATTTGAGATGTATTCATCTGAAAGATATACCCACATAGGTATTCTCACCATGCCGAAGCCGAGAAAACGCGGCGAACGGCGCATGTCGGGAATAGCCCCATGGTCGGAGAAATAGACCATAGCCTGAAGATTCAGCCTATCTGCCGCATATTCATAAAAAGAACGTAGTATACTGTCAGTATAATGTATCGAGTTCTTATAATTATGCACGTCATCACCTTCTGTAAGCCTGTTCTCGGCCGCATATTCCCTCGAATAGCGGTTGGAATAATTGAAATGGCTACCTTTCAGGTGGAGAACCACAAAGTTGTTCTTATTCGGGTCCACCTCGTCAAGAAATTCGAGCAACGACTTGTCGTATTGAATCTTGTTAAGTTCCTGCCTGGTCCACTTTGCCGTATCCGAGGTCTCGGCCACAAGCGTTATCGGGGTGTCGGCACATCCGAGATGTCCCTGGTTGCTGTACCAGTGTACGGTATATCCCGCCTTATGGGCGATATCCACAATCGAGCATGAAGACAGAAACTCCTTGTCATTGTATTGGTTGCGCTCCGTAAGCCCCCTTTCAAGAGACGGAACTGTCTGCATGGCACATGAGTATGCGTTGGGAAACAGTATGAAATGTTTTTTGTCTTCTTTCATTTTGCTCTGCCATGGAGTAGTCTCACGGTCCTGTGGACAGAAAACGCTCATGTAGTCGCGGCATGCCGACTCACCGATGACCATCATTATTGTAGAGGGCCTGCCGCTACCACGCCCCGGCAGTTCCACATTGAGTTCTTGAAGACGTTTGTGCATGTTGCTTCGGTAAAGCCTGTTGCCTTTCTTATAATCCTGAATATCCGCATACAGCATGGCAATGCCGGTACGCACGAACAGTCCGTGACGTTTCTTCCATATATATACAGTAAAGAATACCGTGAGACCCACTGTTATGACAAAAGGTATTGTCTCATCCATACCGGACATACTGCTGTAAAACAGCGGTGTACCGCCTGCGTATGAGTTGCATAACGCAATGACAGAAATGGCAATGACGATGACAAGAATGGTAAACAGAACCTTTATCTTAGGAAAGGACTTTGCGTACTCGATAATCTCATTGGCATTCGTCTCCTGGATTATCTGCATACCATTGGCATCGATGCAGGTACGGTAGATACAGTAATATCCGATTTGTATCACCGGTGGAATAATCAGCACCGTCTCCACGACAGAAAGAATCCATTCTGCGGTATCACCGACAGGAGAAAGTATCGCATACAGTCCGGTAAGCCATCCGAAAAGATATATCCCGAAAGCAATGTCCATGTGGTTGTCATAGTCAGGAGAAGTTTTACGGTTAGTAACGTCATACAACACGTTGTATGTGAATATCCACAACAGCGATACAGCCATCGCCATTGCGACAGGAGGGGCCGACAGCCGCAAACCAGCGAATATGACCGGCAGAAACGCCACTATTGAGGCTACGAGATAACGTCTGAACTGCTGGCCGCGCGAATTTCCGGCCAGTCCCATGTTGAAGCGCCTGTATACAAAATAGCTTATGCCGAACAATGCGGCGATGCCTGCAATATATATTGCAAAGATAGTCATAGAGAATTATTTTTCCGATTATCAGTGTGTAAGCTTCCAGACGGCATATCTTACTTTAATCCACAGCAAATCCTTGTAATACCACCAATGACCGCTAAAATTACGGCGCATGGCATCAATGGCATTGTCCGTTTCATAACAAAAGCCGTCCTTTTTCTTTATTACGAGCTGTATATACCATTTAAATAGAGAATGACAAAGACGCTTTTTCATTCTTGTATATGTCTTTATAGAAAGCTTTCCTTTGGGATACAGGCTGTCTTTGAACATTCCAAGAAAATTATCGGAATGCACCTGAATAAAGTTATATCCACCCTGTTTGGCCTTGAATGCCGTGCGGTCGAAAAAGTAGTAATTACAAACAAAACATTTCTTCTCCGGTGTGAACAGACGCAAAAACCAGTCTATCTGCATAAACATCTGCCTTGCGGCCCTGTCCTTTTCAGGAAGTTTATCATATTCATCTTTCCAATATCCGTATGCGCCAAGCCATGACATCTTCCAATTTGTATTGTATACAACCCGGTCTATATCGCGGCATTCAATTATTTCCAGTTCTTTAAATTTGTCGCTGTTATTAAAAAACAGCATCGCCTTGTCTTCACGGTGTTTCTTTACAATACTTAGAAGATAACCAAGTCCTTCTTCAGTTACGCTGCTATAATCATTGAGTATTTTCAGAAACTCACCCGTTCCCAATGAAAGCACCTTTATGAAATTTGCCTCGCCTCCTATGTTCTTTTCATTCTTATTGTATATGATACCTTTGTATTTGCTTTGGAATTCCTCCATCACAATATCAATGTCATTACTTTCTGAGGCATTGTCGGACACGACAATCTCTATGTCATCACAATAATACTTGTTACCGACAATAGACTGTATACATGCCTTCAATGCATCAGGCCTGTTATATGTCGGAATACAAATGGATATTATCGGTCTTCTGTTTGCCATAATATTCTGTCAGTACTTTTATAAAGCCTTATTTCTTGTAGATACATTCTTTCTGCAGTTCCTCATTCATGAAAGGGGCCATCTTTTCCAAAGGTGCGGAACTCATCTTTCCAGTTTCCTTATCCATAAACGAGGCCGATTTAGGAAAGAGAGTCTGCATAGGATGCATTTTAATCTCACATATCACCGGTCCATCCGTATTCAATGCTTCTTCTATCGTATGCTGCAGCTGACTATTATCCGAAACCCGGAAAAACGGAATTCCGTATGCCGCCGCGATTTTCTTCATATCGGGGCATACAACACCGCTTGCAGGATTGGAGCCTGTAAAGTTGCCATGAAAGAAGGATGTCTGTGTCGTCTTTATCGCCAGATAGCTTTCGTTCTCTATGACAAAGACTTTCAATGGCATATTATATGTGACCAATGTCTGAAGTTCCTGCAAGTTCATCTGTATAGAGCCGTCACCAGTAACGCATATAGTTCTCCCTTTTTCGTTACCTGCACATGCACCGATAGCAGCAGGCAGGCCATAGCCCATTGCCGCGCATCCCTGATTGGCAAACACTCTTACACCTTTCTTTACCTTCATTGCCTGATAAGTACAGGTGTACGCGGTGCCGTTTCCGGTAACGACAACATCACCGTCATGAAGCTGGTGGAACAATTCGTCTGCAAATCTGTAGGAATTTGCATATCCATCCATATCAGGATTATCGTCAAAGAGTGAAGGCAGTTTCTTTTCTATGGCGCGTCCCCATTGCCGCCAGTCTGTGAAATCAGGTGTCTGAAAACCTTGTGCCGTCTTTGCAGAAAGCTTGTCTATGAACTCTGAAAGACAGGCATGTATCTTCAAATCTATCGACAACGTGGGCTTTTCCATTTCCGCTGCATCAATATCAACCATAACTTTATATGCCTTTGGAGCGAACAAATCGTACGCATAGCTTATCTGACGTATGGAAAGGCGCGTGCCAAGAATTATCAGCAAATCGGAGTTTTGCACCATTATGTTTCCTATTCTGTCTCCGCAAATTCCAGGCTTGCCGTAGTAAAGCGGATGATCATGCCATATTATGTCTGAACCACTTATAGCTGTCACCACCGGTATCTGCATCATTTCGGCCAATGAAACAAACTCATTCTCGCGTTTTGCCAGGCGTACACCGTTTCCCACATATATTACTGGTGATTTCGCAGTTGATATTCTCTCAAGCAAGGCATCTATCTGACTATCAATACGGCTGTGGTCCACACTATCTGTCATCTCTTCGGGATCAAACAGCCTCATCTCGTTTTCATCAGCCATCGCTCCCTGAATATCCAATGGAATATCCACCCATACAGGTCCTGGACGTCCGGACAGTGCAATATGTATTGCCTTGTCTATCTCGTATCTTATATCTTTTACATCCTTTATCGTTACACAATACTTTGTTATAGACCGTACGATAGACTTTATATCGGCCTCCTGATCACCCAATTGTCTTAGTTTCAATCCAGGACAAGCATCAATCGTTGTAGCCTGTTTCACCTGACCGGATATATACAGTCCGGGGATAGAGTCAAGCCATTGACCCAACACTCCTGTTATGGCATTAGTTCCGCCCGGACCTGTTGTAACACATGTCACCGCCAGCCGTCCACAACTTCTGTAATACCCCTCTCCGGCAATGGCAGACGCCTGCTCGTGATGGTTACATATATATGTCAGGCCTTTTGTGTGTCCGATGGAATCATTAAGATGCATCGCACCTCCACCGGTTACGAGAAAGCAGTGACATATGCCATGTTTCTCAACCAAGTGCCGGAATATAAAATCAGAAACCTTAATCATAGTTTTTCTTTTAAATATTCAATGGTGTTATATATACCTTCATTAAAAGGAGTAAACTTGAAGTCGCCTATATAACCTTTAAGCTTTTCTGTCGATGGATTAATACTTAGGAGTTTATCCGTCTTATATCCACCAAACAGCAGATTGCTCTTACTGGAAGTAATTTCCTTCATTTCCTCTACGAACTCAGACAGAATCCTTGTGTCCGGACTTGCTATATTTATTATACAATTATCTGACAGTCCGTTGTCATAAAGCTTTTCTGTAAGCAATGCAATAATTCTTACCGCATCTTTGATATAAAGAAAATTCCAGTGTTGAGTACACTGGCTCAATTCCACATCCTCGTTTGCAAGCATCTTTTTTAATGCCGTACATATTAAAGTATAGTCATGATCATATTCACCATATACGCTGAATATTCTCAGATGTACATATCCTATACCGATACTTTCAGCTAAAGCCTTGCCTTGCCGCTGTATATCCAACTTTGCTTTCCCGTATTCCGTATATGGATTACATTCTGAAGATTCATCGGTCAGATTGTATTGCTGTCCATATTCAGCCTGTGAACCGCTTTCAATGAACAGTCTGCATCCCAATTTTCCGGCAACGCGTATTGCCGTAAGTGTGTCTTTTACATTCCGTCCGTGTATCTCTCTATTATTTCTTTTCTCCTGTGAACTTCCGTCCCAGGCAAGATTAATAAAAACATCTGCCGTTTGTATATGTTCACATATACTCTCTATTTCTGTCATGCTGGAATAAAGAAGACGCAAATTATTGTCATCCTTTATCCTATATAGGTTCTTTGAGTTCTTTCTTACTATAGCAAATATTTCATTGCCGTTATCTGCAAGGTATCTGCATAACGGAACTCCTATGAAAGACGTTGCTCCTGTAATGATGTATCTCATCTTACATATTTATTGATTTGTTCTATACAAAGCTTGTATACATCCTCGGTCCTGTATCTCTTGTACCAGTCTGCCACCATTGCCATACATAAATCAATATTCATTCTCGGTTCCCATCCAAGTTTGAAATGAGCCTTGCTTATGTCAAGCATTAAAAGCTTTGCCTCATGCAGGGCATTGGGATCAGACATATCCGTCAATTCTCCCATGCCGTAGTTTTGTATAAGTTTTGTAGCCACATCCCATACGTTGACTATTGATTCAGCCCGCGGTCCGAAGTTCCATCCATCACAATACTTGCACGGTTCGTCCCACATTTTACAAGCCAGCAACATATATCCTCCCAAAGGTTCAAGCACATGTTGCCACGGTCGTATGGCCTTTGGGTTCCGTATGGCTATCGGCCGACTGCTTTCAATGGCTCTTATGCAGTCGGGAATAATCCTGTCCTTAGCCCAGTCGCCTCCACCAATCACGTTTCCTGCCCTTACGCTTGCAATGGAAACATGATGTTTGACACCATAGTCTGCCGGATTGAAGAAACTTCTGCGCCAAGATGATATTGCTATTTCCGCAGCTCCTTTCGATGAAGAGTATGGATCATATCCACCCATAGGCTCGTCCTCACGATATCCCCATATATGCTCCCTATTCTCATAACACTTGTCAGTAGTAATCATTACCCCCACTTTCACACCGTCAACAGAGCGCATAGCCTCCATTATATTTATGGTTCCCAAAACATTTGTCTCGTATGTCTCCGCCGGCATTTCATAACTCAGCCTCACCAATGGTTGTGCCGCAAGGTGGAAGACTATTTCCGGCCGATATGCGGAAAAGATTTCTTTCATCTTTTCCCGGTTCCTGATATCCGCCCTTATATCAGCCTTTATTCTCTTTCCTACTCCAGAAAGTATGAAATTGTCTTTTTCTGTATTTGGACTCAACGAAACACCTACAACTTCAGCACCGAGTTCATTAAGCCAAATGGCAAGCCAACTGCCCTTGAAACCTGTGTGCCCTGTCACGAGCACACGTTTTCCACAATAAAAACCGTTGAAAATATCTGCCTGCATAATCTACAGTTTTTTAGGTATTTCTCTTTCCCATTTTTTCCAAGGGGCCTTTCCTGCCGCAAGAAGTTCATCGAGCATTTCCTTTTCACGGATATTGTCCATACATTGCCAGAAGCCCTTATGTGTGTATGACATAAGTTCACCTTCTGCCACGAGTTTCTCTAAAGGTTCTTTTTCAAATATAGTGTCATCTCCATCTATATATTTAAAAACCTCCGGTTCGAGAATCATATATCCGGCATTTATGGATGCCATGTCAAGCATATTCTTTTCACGGAACGATTTTACGGCATTATTACCTCCAATGTTTAATACTCCTTTTTCCTGTGAAATCTTCACCGATGTAAGCGTAGCAGACTTACCGTGTGATTTATGAAATTCAAGCAGCTTATTTATATCGACATCACATACACCATCACCGTAGGTCATAAAGAATCTTTCATCGCCCACATATCCCTGTATACGTTTTATGCGTCCTCCGGTCATGGTATTGTATCCTGTATCAACAATGGTTACCTTCCATGATTCACATCTGTTCTCATGTACAGTCATTTCATTTCTCCCATCACGGTAATCAAATGTCACATCACTGTTATTAAGAAAATAATTGGCAAACCATTGCTTGATATATTCCTGTCTGTAACCGGCACATATAATAAACTCCTTATGGCCATAAAATGAAAATTCCTTCATTATGTGCCATATTATCGGCATACCTCCGATTTCAATCATTGGTTTCGGCTTGAATTTGCTTTCCTCACTTATACGGGTTCCGAAGCCTCCGGCTAAAAGTACTACTTTCATTGGCCTTATGGGATTACTTTATTTTTTTAGAATTAACAAACAGTTTGACTGTATCAACCATATACTGAAGTTTCTCTTCTGTCATACCAGGATAAACGCCTATCCAGAATGAATCGTTCATAATCGTGTCCGTTACAGGCAGATTTCCGATGACACGGTAATCTCTATTCAACTCATATTGCTCAAACGCAGGATGTCTGAGAAGGTTTCCGGCAAATAAATTACGGGTCTGCACATTATGCTCTTCAAGGAAACCTGTAAGTTCATTACGGGTATAGCCGGCATCCTTACTTACAGTAATGAAAAATCCGAACCAGCTTGGCCGACTGTTCTTTTGTGCTTCCGGCAAGATAAGTCCCTCCGTATTCTTTAAACCCTCATACAGATAGTCGAAATTCTTCCTACGCTGATCCACAATATAATCAAGCTTGTCAAGCTGTGCGCAGCCTATTGCCGCCTGGAGATCTGTAGCCTTAAGATTATAGCCCATGTGGCTGTATACGTACTTGTGGTCATATCCTTCAGGCAACTGTCCGAACTGTTTTGTAAAACGGCATCCGCATGTGTTGTCCACTCCACCCGTACACCAACAGTCACGCCCCCAATCACGAAAACTGTTTACGTATTTATGCAATTCAGGATTATTGGTGTATACAGCTCCGCCTTCACCCATTGTCATGTGATGTGGAGGATAGAATGATGATGTCCCTATATCTCCTATCGTGCCTGTTTTTTTCCATTCTCCGTCTATGAAATATTCAGATCCAAGAGCATCGCAATTATCTTCCACGAGCCATAAACCATATTTTTTGCAAAAATCAACGACAGCCTGCAAGTTAAAAGGATTGCCAAGACTGTGGGCAATCATCACAGCTTTTGTCTTTGCTGACAAAGCAGTTTCAAGCTGTGCTGTATCTATATTTGATTCCTTAAGGTTCATATCGACAAATACCGGAACAGCTCCATATTGTAGTATAGCCGATACCGTTGTCGGAAATCCTGCCGCAACGGTTATAACCTCATCACCACGCCTGATGGCGCGGTCACCGAGTTCGTGTGCGGTAAGAGCACTGAAAGCAAGCAAGTTTGCCGATGAACCGGAATTACAAAGTGAACAGTATCTTATATCAAGCCACTTGGCGAGACGTGTCTCAAATTTGTGTGCCCAAGGACCGGCAGTAAGCCAAAAGTCCAAGGAGGCATCTATAAGATTTACCATCTCATTGTCGTCAAAATACCTTCCTCCATAGTTTACCTTTGTTTTGCCCGGTTCAAAATTTTGTTTAAGAGCATGTGTTTCCTTATAGTATTCTCTTGTGAGTTCTAAAATCTGTTGTTTTATCTCGTCCTTTCTCCGGAAACTATTCTCTTGGGAAACCTTATTCATAATATAATTATATAATATGTATTAATATTGCAAAGGTAATTATAAATATCAAGAAATACAAGTAAAAGGATACAAAATGCCAAAATTAAGCCCTTGCTTATCAGTTGTATGAAAGATTTATCGTAATTTTGCGACATTATTTTCAACACGTTTTCTGGTAGAATAAATATGGCAATGAAAGATATCCGGCGTTTTTCGCTTTTGACGACTTTTGTCGTTCTGACGCACGTGTCAGGACTGTTTGTCCAGTCCGTATTCAGGCTGTTGCAATATCTGATTATCGGCAATATGATTACAGATACCGATGCCTGTGTGTTTCCTGCTTTCATAAGAGGATTGTGGTTCGACAATGTGGTGGGATGCTATATCCTTGCATTGCCATTGGCGGTATTGTTCACGGCAGCAGTATTCGGATGCTATCACAGGATATTGAGAAAAGGCGCGGCAATATGGTTCGGAGTGCTTTATACGGCAGTGTTTGCTGTTTCCGCAGCTAATATTCCTTATTTCCGGTATTTCTTCAAGAACATCAACTCCGGCATATTTGAATGGTTCGGATATGCAGGGACAACGGCAGGCATGGTGCTTGGCGAGACATCATATATACTGTACATCACGGCTTTCATCGTCATATCTGGACTCTTTGCTTATTGGCTGTATATTGTGGAGAAACGTTTCTCGGAACGTATCGCCTCCGCACCTGCTGACAGGCGAGGATTTTTATATACGGCATTAAAGCTGGGCACAACAATAGTGGCAGCAGGACTGTGTATGCTCGGTATACGCGGCCGACTCGGCTATAATCCGATAAAAATCAGCGAGGCATATTATTGCAACGACCCTTTTCTCAATCAGCTTGGCATTTCTCCCTCATTCAATTTGCTTACAAGCTCACTCGACGACATGCGTAAGGAAAACCGCGAGCTCAGACTCATGCCATATTCCGAAGCTATCGCCAATTCAAGAAAGTTTCTTGGTTGCGACACCATTGTTACAGACACGGTGAATATATTGAGGAGACATATTGTTGCAGATGAGTCCGTCAACCGGAAACCCAATGTGGTAATCATTCTGATGGAGTCCATGTCTGCGGCATTCATGAGCCACAGCGGCCTGTACAAAGGTCTTACACCTGTGCTTGACAGCATATATGACAATTCTCTCGCATTTGCAAACTTCTATTCCGCAGGCATCCATACCAACCATGGCATTATGGCATCACTTTATTCATTTCCGGCATTGATGAAACGCAATCTCATGAAAGGGACAGTGACACCACGGAAGACCGGAATACCGACCGTGCTTAAGGCAAACGGATGGCACAACATGTTTTTCATGACACATGAGGCTCAGTATGACAACATGAACGCCTTTCTGCGCACCAACGGCTATGACGAGGTGTTCTCACAGGAGAACTATCCGTCTGAAGAGGTTGTTAATTCGTTCGGAGTGAGCGACAGGTATCTGTTCCGTTATGCCATTGGAGCCATTGACAAGGCATGCGGCAAGGGCAAACCGTTTATGGCAACACTCCTGACCATAAGCAACCATCCGCCGTATGTCATTCCCGACTGGTTTCATCCGGTGAGCACCGTGCCGGAGACGCAGATTGTGGAATATGCAGACTGGTCTATAGGAGAGTTCCTCAAAGAAGCAAGACAAAGGAAATGGTACGATAATACGGTGTTCGTTCTTCTGGCCGACCATGGAAAGATTGTAGGAGACGTTGATGCGGAACTGCCTCAGTCATATAATCATGTGCCGCTCATGATATTCGGCCCCGGTATAAAGAACGGCATATACAACGGACTTGGAATGCAGGCAGACCTTATGCCGACCCTCCTTTCCGTTCTCGGTGTGAGCTACGACTACGACGGTTTCGGGCACAATCTGCTTTCCGAACCTCGTGAAATGGTGTTCTATAGCGCGGACGACCAGATTGTGGCACGCGACTCCTCGGGATTTTATATATATTATCCAGGCTCGGGACGCAACATCTGCTATGACACAACTGAAAATGGCAAACGGCCGCATGAATCCGGGATGGACAACCGTTTTGCCGCATTGAAGAACTATGTGTTCTCCATGATACAGACAGCGGAATATATCTACCGCAAACAGAAATAATCCGCGAACAGAGAATACATTTGTCATGCCGCCACACATCAAAAGACGGGAAGTAAAACCGGCAAGACAGGCATGCGGATGTATCCGTCGGACATGTTACAAAAACGATATCCGTATACATATATATGAAAACCTTAATTATATATTCACCCCCTCATGTAATCCGGTTGGTAATCCGTGTTACATGAGGGGGTGAATATATTACCGTTTCTCCTATATTCCTTATTTAAAACACTGCTTTTCCTGATTTGTTCCCCTGACGGAATATATACATTCCAGGGCGTACGTTTACATCGGACATACTGTTGAACGTGCCGATCTTCACGCCTCCCACGGTATACAGAGTCACAGGCACGTTATCGGAGGTCTCTACCTGTGTTATGCCCGATGTCACGGCATTGCCGGCCTCAAGCTTTATACAGTCGTACATCACACCTCCGTTGTTCTTGATTCCCGACATCGTGAACGACACGGTATTTGTTCCTTTTTTCAGAAGGCTGGCAGGGAATTTCAGGATGTTGAGACTGTGACGTCCACCAAGAACGGCACTTCTGTATATGGCCGCATCGTTATACATTGAATACTCTTTCTGTTTAGCTCCGTTCACAGCCACAGCAAGCTTTGGTTTGTTTGCACTTCCTGCAATAGACATTGTAAGATAAGCCAGACCTGTATATGTACGGTCGAGGTCAAATTTAACAGTCCACGTTCCATTCTGCGTCTGTGCATAATACCAGTCTTTCTCCGGCACGCTTTGGCCCACCGTATAAGTCAGGTTTGCCGGAGGCAAATCCCACAGGCCATAGTTGCGGAGAGTGTCACTGAAATGGAAACCGTCGGACATGCGGTTGTTCTCACCAATCTGCCACAGTTTATACTCATACATTGCAGGAGTCCAATCCACATTTCCCAGATTCACCTCCTCTGCATCAACAATTATATTATTTTTCTGCAACTCATCGGTTATGTCACCTTTGGTGGCGTATGCATACAGGGTATATTCGCCCTTGCGGACGTTCTTTATTGAGAAATTGCCGTCGGCATCCGTTTTTGCCCAATAAATATATTTCTTTCCCTGAAGATACGGATCTACCCCTGGTTCGGCAAGCACCATCTGTATCTCATCATTACCTTGTCCGGTCGTCACATTCAGGTGTCCGCTCACGGTTGCACGGTCAAGAGGATAAAGATCATTCTCAAACCATTCAAACGGCCATTCCGCCATTTGTTTGCTTGCCTGTGCCTTCGCGTCGGCAATCATTACCGCCTTCCTGTCGGGAGTCCCCGGCTCTGTGGCACTGTTGACATAGATGAAGAACGGACCGTATATTTTTCTCTCTCCATCCTTGTATATCTGTGCCGACGCCCCCATGTGCTCACCTTGTATCATCATTATACTTATAGGCGACTTACTTGTGGCATGCACGGTAAGCTCCTGCTTCATCGGCCCCCCGTTTATCCACTCATGGCTACAGGCTATGTTCCACACACCTGTATTGTTGTTCATAAGTCCGTGCACACTGTCGTTGACCACATACTGTGCCCAGTTATACTTAGTATATACAGACCCGTCTTCCATCCTGTATGTGGCGTCAGAGATAGTGTTCTCTTCTCTCTCTGCCACAGCCATCTGGCTGTTTGACGGTATCTTGCCGTTCATTCTGTCATCCACATATCCGTTTAGGAATCCGGAATTGAGACGTGTACACACACGCGCCTCACGTAGGTTTACAGATTCAGAACCTGATGTTCCGTTTGCGATGACGTATACATATACACCGCTCACACCCTTACGCATGATGAACCCCTGTTGGAAACGCAGGTTATCAGAAGTGTTGCTGTAAAGCACCTCTGCATAATCATCGGTCTGTTTGATTATTTCAGCCTTCGATGGGTTCAGTCCCTGATTGGATGCAGCAGTATAGTCGAAGTATATTCCGTTTGATCCGAGCAGGTTATTAGAAGAACCGGCTCTTGTCATATTACTGATACGGCCGTTGCTTCCGATGGTTATTCTCACAAGACCGTTGTCCATTGTTGTTGTACGGTCCTTCATGCTCATGGTCACATTATCCTGCGCACCGGCTCCAAGTGCTGCCAGTGCGGTGATAGCTGTTAGTAGAAGTTTTTTCATATATACGATAGTTTTGATTATTCAGACACTTTGAACAACTAAAGTGAAGTTTGTATCATGCAAGGATAATGGAATCCTGACAAAATCAATCTCTCCTGAAATTGCCTGGGCCACGCTTATCCTGATGCAAAGATAAGATAATTTTCAGGATACTGCAAATAAAATCAGCCCAAAACAACGTCAAGCACCATCATCACCACAAATCCTACGGCAAATCCTATCGTGCCCATATTAGAATGCTCGCCTTCGCTTGCTTCCGGTATAAGTTCCTCCACCACAACATACAGCATCGCCCCTGCGGCAAATGCGAGAAGATACGGCATCGTCGGTGCAAGCCATGCTGTCAGCAGGATTACCGCCAAGGCCCCCACCGGCTCTACAGCTCCACTCATGCTTCCTATTATAAACGATTTCCAGCGGCTGTTTCCCGCAGTCCTCATCGGCATGGATATTATTGCACCCTCGGGGATGTTCTGTATGGCGATGCCAAGTGACATTGCGACAGCACCCGCTGCAGTTATTCCCGTATCAGCCATTGAGCCGGAAAGAACCGCTCCTACCGCCATCCCTTCCGGCAGATTATGTATAGTGACGGCCATGGCGAGCATTGCCGTACGCGAAAGATGCGAGCGCGGCCCTTCCGGTTTTGAGTCGCCCAGATGAAGGTGTGGGGTTACATAGTCGATGAATAGCAGGAATGCCATTCCTGCCATAAACCCAATAGCAGCCGGCATCACCTTCATAATACCTCCTGAAGCCCCACTGACCTCTATCGAAGGAATAAGCAGCGACCATACTGACGCAGCCACCATCACTCCTGACGCAAATCCGAGAAGCGTTTTCTGCAAGGCGGCATTCATTCCGTCTTTCATCAGGAATACAAACGAAGAACCTATGACGGTTCCGAGAAACGGGATAAGAATCCCCAATACTAATGCTATGTTCATTTTATGTTAAATACGGTTTATTCTCTTCACTTTTGTACCGACAATTATTGTCTTGTCTGTTTTTTTCAGAGCTTTCGGCATATACAGTCTGCTCAGTTTCACACAATGTGCAAATGCTCCGCTACCGATAGTCTTGGTATGCGCAGGCACAACGATTGTCTTTATCGTGGTACACGAGTTAAACGCATTGGCTCCTATATGCCGCAGGGATTTGGGAAGTTCTATTTTTATAAGGCCGAAACATCCTGAAAATGCGTTTTGCCCGATACTGTTCACCATATTATGTATCATGACACCGTTCAGTTTCCCGCACTTTGCGAAACAATATCTGCTTATTGCCGGCAGGGTGATAGGCAACGACACATACGTGAGATTATCACATCCATAGAATGCCGAATCCGGCAATGCGAGTGTCACGGCTTCATTAAGGTCGATGGTACATAGGTTGCCTTTTCTCTCTCCGTCACGTCCGCCTCCGGCCAGCTGCCTGAGCAGTTCAAAGTCATTCTTGTTAACCGTTCCGGCAATCTTGATATGCCGTGTGTAAAGCCAGTCTTTGTCTGTTATATGTCTTGCAAGGTCTCCGGCCTTGTCGAGCACAATCCGTTTTACAGCCGGACGGTATCCTGAAGGCGCCGTGCCGACTATCATGCGCTGATTGTGCATGTATCCGTCAAGAGAATCCGGATCATAATATCCGTCACGTTTTCCACTCCACCCCCAGTTCACATGCACCACAGAATCGCGGCAGCCGTCTATTATGAACACATGTGCATCATGAGCATTGCGCTCCGCACGTATTATTATTGGGCGTCCGCCTTTCAGTTCTTCTTGAATCTTATCTTTCCATGCCTTGTTTCCTCCATCCCCTTTATAGTAGAGTCTGTCGGCAATGCTCATGTACTGAGAATATCCGAAGTATTCTTTTAAAGCAGTGACCACGTTGTTTATCTTTGTCGCACTTGCGCTCTTCCCGTAAACCGTTGACGCTGCCGTGCCACAGTCCTTTATTAGCCGCGCCACGGCTTTCTTCTCGTCTGTTGTGGTGGAATCATCCGGCATATCAAACATAAGCTGCCATTTATATTCGACTCCGGTTTTCAGGTTCTTCGGAGGATATCCATATTTGCACATTGCCTGTGCCATCACTATCGGTCCGCAACCGGCCAAAGCATGCTTCAGTACAGTATCCCGTTTTTCCTTCGGACACATCATATTGTAAGGCTCATCCTGTCCCCATTTGGTGGTAACAAACGGCCTTACCTCTGTAGTGAAAACATATTTGCCTTGAGCCGCAACAGAAAGTCCGTAGCCCAAGGCAAATATGTATGTAAGTGATATTACGTATAATATCCGCATGTCAATGCTTTATTTAGATTTCTTGTTTCCTGAAAATGTCAGATACCCTGCGGGTTCCAAATCTTCTTATTTTCTGCTTGTCACAAGCTTTATCTTATTTATTATCTGTTCCGGCTTGATGTTTCTCATACAAGCGAAATCACCTTTCCTACATGGTTTATTACCATAAATACTGCATGGGCGACATGACATGTCAAGCTGTATCACATTTTCCATACTCTGATTCCATCCCATAAATCCTGCGTACGGATGCGTGGCACCCCATATACTTATTACAGGAGTTCCCGTTACCGATGCAAGATGCATATTTGCACTGTCCATAGACACCATGACATCAAGATGGCTCATCAGTATAAGTTCATGTCTCATACCTTTCAGGCAATTGCCAACATTCACACAGTTGCCGAACTCCTCACACCACCGTCCGAATGCCTCTTCCTCCTGTTTGCCACGTCCGAAAAGGAATATTCTCGGCTGCGGATTCTCCGACGACAGTATTCCGATAACCTCACGCATCATTTCCTGAGGATAGACCTTTCCGCCGTGTGCGGCGAACGGTGCAATGCCTATCCATATTTCGTTTTCTACCTTCTGTCCGATTTCCGCCGGAAGAAGGCTCAGATTCCCATGACCTTCCGGAAATATCGACTTAAAAGAAAGCTTTATCGGATAGCCGAGACGGGCCAGCACATCAGCATAATTCTGAAAAGACGTAGGCAACGGAAAGAGTTTTTTCTTTCCCGATGATATAAGCTTGCGCTTTTCATTCCTGTGCTTGTCAATATGCTCCACCCTGTATCTGCTGAGATTGAACCTCAGTCTAAGATATTCCGATCTCAGAACATCGTGGAAATCGGCTATCGCAGTGAAATTCTTGGCTACAAGTCTTCTATACAACGAGTTCAGTCCCCTTACCCCACAATATTCCTTTTTTAAGTCGGCTTCCATAAACCTCACGTTCGGAGCAAGCTCTTCAAACAGGGGCCGTGCGAATCCCCGGCTCAGCACAGTGATTCTTACGTCCGGATATTGCATTGCCAGCGAATATACCACAGGAACCGCCATTGCGACATCTCCCAAAGCCGAAAATCTTATTATAAGAATATTCTCTCTGCCTTTTTCCATGTGTATCATATTCTGAGACTTCTGCTCATGTGGGGAACACAGTACTGCAATGTCGCCACATGAGCATGAGCTGAAAATTTATATTGTTCATCCGGCTTGACGAAAGACGTTTTACCTTTCGTCTTTATTTGTTGCCGTACAGAACCGGATTGGTGGAAGGGTCATTATACATCTTCATCTGACGATACACTTTCATGTATTTCTCTCCTGCCTGTATGTCTTCCAGCAACTGGTCGATGGCAAGGCTCAAATCCTTTTGCTGTTCCAACAGCACCGCAAGCTTCGAAGCACACTTCTCTTTATGGTCGGAAGTGGCGTCTGTGCGGTTTACCTGTTCCTGCATGTGATATATCTTCAATGCCAATATGGAAAGACGGTCGATGGCCCATGCCGGACTTTCGGTGTTAAGACGTGCCGTATCAAGCGGCTTTACATCGCTGTACTGCTGACGGAAATAACTGTCAATCTGTTCCACCAGGTCTGTCCTGTCCTGATTGCTCCCGTCTATACGGCGTTTCAGCGACAACGCCTCCTGAGGGTCGATATGCGGGTCGCGGATTATATCCTCCAGGTGCCACTGTACAGTGTCTATCCAACATTTCATATAGAGACTGAAATCAATCGAATCCCTGTCGTACGGGTTGTGGATAGGTGTGTTTACATTATCAGTAAGATGATAATCTCTTATAGCCTGATTAAAAATTGTATTGCAGTGTTCTGTAAATGCCATTGTCATTTGTTTTTTATATTGCAAAACTAAGCAAAGTTTTTCAAATCTCCAACAAAATTAATATATTTATACCTTGTTTGGGATAATATATGGATAAAATAATCATTAATACCAATTCTCATTCCCCTCATGCACAGACACGCCTTATTACGTTCAAGACACGTCTCCCACACGCCAAGAAACTCTCAGAGAATGTGATATTTACAGCTTATCAAGCATGCTTATGCCTCAATTTATATCTCCATATAATGTCAAGCACCACAAAGAATACGATTGCAGAAACCCAGCCTCCGATAACGTCAATGGCATAATGGGCATATATGTATACCGTGGAAAAGCAAAGAAGAATATAAAACGGGACAAGCACAAGAAACAGCTTTCTGTTTTTCGACATGAACGCCAATATCATCAGTATGGTGCTTATTCCTACATGACTGCTCGGAAATGCCGCAGTGGGACGCTCCCCTGCATTATGTGCATCCACCACCATCTGATAGAATATGCCATCCTTATATCCCGGGCTCTCAAGTGCCTCCTGATTGACGGCAAAATAATCGTGTAGTTCTGGAAACACGCCACGGGCTATCTCATCCATCCCCACAGCATTATAATAATACTGCGGACCGGCCACCGGCACAGCTATATATATAAGGTAATAGATGAAGAATGCCCCAAGGATGATAAACGCCGCCCTGTTGAAGTCTTTATAGCGGAAAAGGAAATAGAACAGCGTGACCACAAGTATCATAGGAAAATAAGAGGCATAGCCTAAATCCATCAGCTCGCTGAATACGGCACTGTCCATCGCCTTGCAGAACAACAATGACGGCTGGCACCCGAAAAGCGACTGTTCCCATCCGGCGAATATATGGTCGAGATTGGGGAACATGCGGTTGAACTCGTATGTGTCGGGATACCACCACGAAAGCAAGGCCATCTGTAGTGCTATGCGGCAGAAATGAGTGAAACGGCACGGCACTATACGATATACTATCCACAAGGCAAATGTCATAACCACCACCCGAAGGCGTCCGACAAGCATTTCTTCCGGATTATATGCCTTGGTATATGTAAAGAGCAGAAGCAGAAGTGTCACGAACAGGTATCCCATGACAACCCACTCCACGGCAAGCAGTCCCTTCTGCGGCTTTTTCTCTATCCTGAAAATATCCTTTATAAGCTTCGTATTCATCATTTCCCGATTATATCCATCCGTTATCCTTATACCACTTCACCGCGGCCCTGACCCCTTCCTCAAGCATGTAGCCCGGACGGTAGCCCAACTCGCTTATGGCAGGCCTGATATCGCACCGCCAGTTGCGCTGCTTCATTATATGATACTTGTCGTTGTTCAAAGCCGACACCTTGCCTGTAATCCTTCCCGCATACTCACCGCACAACGTCACAAGACGCAAGACCCATACAGGCGCCTTTATGCGTATCAGCCACGGACAACCGAGTTCCTTGTGAATAAGATCGCTGAAAGTGCGTGAGGAATACACATTGCCGTCGCTAAGGAAATATTTATGTCCTACCACTCCGTGCTCCAACGCGAGCATTACGGCCTGCACGACATCGGCAACATAAACAAATGTCAAATCCTGGGGCTTATAGCCAACCGAGAAATCCGTATGTCCCTTTATGCTCTTCACCATCATGAAATAATCACGCTCACGCGGTCCGTATACTCCGGTCGGCCTCAGCACAATAAAAGGGAATCCTTCCGGAACCAACGAGTCAAGAAAGGCCTCCGCCTCAATCTTACTCCTTCCGTATGCTGTATTCGGACAGGGAATGTCTGAGGATGATATCTCCTGATAAGGTCGTCGCTCCCTGACAGGGCCGAACACGCTGAGACTGCTTATATACACAAACCGCCTGACCGGCATATTCATGCTCCTGAGGGCATTTACAAGATTTATCGTACCCTGTGTGTTTATACGGAAGAAATCTTCGGAATGGATACATTTTGTTACTCCTGCGGCATGCACAACATAATCGAATGTAATGTTTTCCATTGCCTGCCTCAGCTGATTCTCATCTCCAAGATCAAGCTCTATAAAGTTTATTCTCGGGTCTTTAAGATAGGCTCTGCTACTGCTTTTCCTTACCGCAGCCCACACGTCAAGCCCTCTGTCCAAAGCCTCTTCCACAATAAAACTGCCAATAAATCCGGATGCGCCGGTGACAAGTATATTCATATCCGTTTTCTCTTTGTTTATATATGAGTTTGATTCATCGGCAGACAACAGCCGCCATGTTCATCGAGGACAAAGTTACGGATTTTTTCCTTATTACGGATAACTTGGGCAACGTTTTCGATATGGAATGGCTATCTTTATCAAGTTTCACCGTCAACAAATCTATTGTCTGAAGGTAACTGCCTGTGAAAAAATCAAAACTCAACAGGTTGGGCGGCAAAAACGAACAGTAAATAAAGATTTCACAAACCGTACATGACCGCATTCGAATAACCGGACAGGACCGTTGCTCATTGCTATCTTATCATGCTCTGAGCTCCTCCGGTCTTTTTTGCCGGTTCCACATGCAGCCCTATGTGGGTATTTTCCCCGAATCTCTCCCTCAGCCTTCTCTCTATATTGGATGCATGCACATGCGAGTCATAAAGTGTGATGTTCCCCGGCATGCGCAGGTGCATCTCCACAGCAATGCCACTTCCTATTCTTCTTGTGCGCATGTTATGCACACCGCTCACCTGTGGCTCCTCTTCCGCTATCCTCCTTATCTCATCTTCCGTCTCGTCGGGAAGACTTCTCTCAAGCAGTTCACCGAAAGCCTGGCGGACAAGAGTAACCGAGGTCCTTATTATAAAAAAGCTGACTATCACTGCCGCTATAGGGTCAAGGACCGACCAGTCGTGTCCGAGAAGAATGGCGCCACCGATCCCCACCGCCGTACCTATCGACGATAGAGCATCGCTGCGGTGATGCCACGCATTGGCCACCAACACGGAAGAGCCGTATTTCTTTCCAGCCTTCACCGTAAACCTGAAAGCCCATTCCTTCAATACAATGCCGGCCAATGCCGCCACAAAGGCAATCATACCGGGCTGTTCTATCTCCGTTCCTCCTATGACAAGAATTATTTTCTTTATGCCCCCAAAACATATCATGATCCCGACCGTCAACAGAAACAGGCCTATGGCGGAAGTTGCCAAAGTCTCATATTTCCCGTAGCCGTAGTCATGTTTCCTGTCCTTAGGTCTTGAGCTCAGACGTACGAAGAGCAACACTACCACATCAGTAAGAAAGTCGGAAAGAGAATGGACGGCGTCTGCAATCATTGCGGCCGACCCGCCTATTATTCCGGCAAGAAACTTGAAAACAAGCAGCAACACATTAACACAGCTGCCAGCTAAAGTTACTTTACAAATGGCTTTTTCTCTGTTATGCATGTTCTTTTTCGTTAAAGTTTGGCTGCAAAGATACTATTTTTATAATTATTATTACTCTAAACAGCTAAGTTTAGGGATTATTTTCGTTACTTTGCAATATATAGGCATAAGCAATGTTAAGTTTATAAAAAACATTGCATTTGTGATAAAAACTGCATTCATTAAAAACCAAAATATAACAGATATGGGAAAAAAGAAAGGCGGAAAGCGCATGACCAAAAAACAACTTGAAGACGCACTGACAGGCTTCTTCAGGTCGAACCCTAACGAAGTATTCAGTTTCAAACAGATATTCCATTCACTCAAGCTCGTCACACACCCACAAAAGATGCTGGCCATCGACATAATGGAGGAAATGGCATGGGACGACTTCCTCACACGTGTCACGGACAGCTCATACCGACTGAGCACAAAAACCCAGATACAGGAAGGCAAATTCCGCAGGAAAGCAAACGGTAAGAACAGTTTCATACCCGATGACGGAGGTCTGCCGGTATTTGTCGCCGAACGCAACTCCCTGTCTGCCATGGACGGTGACAGAGTACAGGTGGCTTTCCTCGCACGCCGGCAGAAACATATAAAGGAAGCGGTTGTCACCGCCATACTTAAACGCGCCCACGACACAGTGGTCGGAAAGCTCCGCGTAAACAGCGATTTCGCGTTTCTTGTAACACCAGACAATCTATTCACCAACGACGTCATCATTCCAAAGAACAAGCTCAAAGGCGGTGATACGGACGACAAGGCCGTGGTGAGAATAACGCAATGGCCTGACGACAACCATAAGAATATTATGGGCGAGGTAATCGACGTGCTTGGAAAACAGGGTGACAACAACGTTGAAATGTGCTCAATCCTCGCACAATACGGACTTCCATACAAATACCCGGAAGAAGTTGAGGAAGCCGCAAATAAGATCAGCGGCGACATCACGGAAAAGGATATTGAGGAACGGGAAGACTTCCGTGATGTCTTCACCTGCACTATAGACCCTAAAGATGCAAAGGACTTTGACGATGCCCTGTCAATACGGCGAACAGACAACGGATATTGGGAAGTGGGAGTGCACATCGCTGATGTGTCCCATTATGTGAAGGAAGGCTCGGTAATAGACAAGGAAGCCGTGAAACGCGCAACAAGCATATATCTTGTGGACCGCACAATACCAATGCTTCCCGAACGTCTGTGCAACTTCATCTGCTCGTTACGTCCGGATGAGGAAAAGCTGGCCTACAGCGTAATATTCGAACTCGACGAAAATGCGGACATCAAGCACTGGCATCTCGCACACACTGTTATAAAGAGCAACCGCAGGTATGCATACGAGGAAGTACAGCAATTGCTTGAGGAAAACGGAGTGACAGACGGAACAGGACAGCCCGCACCGCCCGCACCAAAGGGATACAAAGGCGAGAATGCCGCAGAGCTTATCATGCTCGACAGTCTCGCAAAGAAACTTAGAGAAAAGAGATTCAGCAACGGTGCCGTGAAATTCGACCGCGAGGAACTGCACTTCGACATCGATGGGGAAGGCAAGCCGGTAAGATGCTATTTCAAGAAATCCAAAGATGCCAACAAACTAATCGAAGAGTTCATGCTGCTTGCCAACAGGACCGTGGCGGAAAGCATAGGAAGCGTGAAAAAGGGGCGGAAGGCAAAGACCCTGCCATATCGCATACACGACCAACCGGACCCGACAAAGCTTGAGACACTCAGGGAATTTGTCGTAAAATTCGGATACAAGCTAAAGACCACAGGCACGAAAGGTGCAATATCAAGAAGTCTGAACACACTGATTGACGAATCATCCAACACACGTGAGCACAAGCTTATAGAGACAGTGGCGCTCCGTGCAATGATGAAAGCAAAATACAGCGTACACAACATCGGACACTACGGACTGGCATTCGACTATTATACACATTTCACATCACCAATACGCCGCTATCCTGACACGATGGTGCACAGGCTGCTGACCAGATACCAAGACGGAGCCGCATCTGCAAACAAAGAGTATTACGAAGAACTGTGCGAGCACTGCAGCGACATGGAGCTCATAGCCCAGAGTGCGGAACGCGACTCGATCAAATATAAGATGGTGGAGTTCATGTCCGACAAAATAGGGAATGTGTATGACGCGCATATCAGCGGAATACAGAGCTATGGCATTTATTGCGAGATAGACGAGAACCACTGCGAAGGACTGGTGGCCATGCGCGACCTTGGCGACGACTATTACGACTTCGACGAAAAGAACTATTGTCTTGTCGGAAGAAGACATCACAACAAATACCAGCTGGGCGATTCCGTACGCATTCAGGTCGCATCCGCCAACCTTGAAAAGAAACAGCTCGACTTTGTCATTGCCGAGGAAAAAGAACAGGAAGCAAAAAAATCAAGGAAGGACAGGAGGTAATACGCACTTCACAAGACTTCCGGCACACAATTATGGTCATGTGGAATCCGCATGACCATAATAATATACGGAATTTGTCAAGCATAACATGGGAGCACAAACAGAAAAGGCCATATCTTCCCTGAAACAGCAACGGCTGCTCTTGGAATTGGAATATAATACAGACAAGGAATGTTTCCGGCAACAGACGGAAGAAACGGGAATCATGCGTATGGTGAGAAGAGGAGACGCATGGTTTCCTCTCACTGTCGGAAAAAGCCACTACAATTCCCTTAACCAAAAGGTTATCGAGATTACAAGAAACAATGACACGGATATTGAGCACAACTTTGAATACGGAAAACCGGTAAGTTTCTTCACAATAGAGAAAACCGACAATAAACCACACATCAGATATCTCGGCCTGACAAGTACCGTAAGCTTTGTTGAAGGTAACACGATGCTCGTTGTAATACCGGACGACTTCAGTGTCACAGAACTTTCCGTCTGCGGACAGACAGGCATACAACTGTATTTTGACGAGACAAGCTACCGCACAATGTTCAATGCCCTCGATAAAGTGATAAGTGCGGAAGGACGGCTCGCATACCTCCGCGACCTGTTCTATTCCGGGCAGAAGGCTGCACAGCTGAGTTTTGCACCCATGCGTTTTCCATATCTTAACTCCACACAGGAAACGGCCGTAAACAAAGTTCTGGCCGCAAAAGATGTAGCCATTGTACACGGGCCTCCGGGAACGGGAAAGACGACAACGCTTGTTGAAGTCATCCATGAGACACTCAGAAGAGAAAGTCAGGTATTGGTATGTGCACAAAGCAACATGGCCGTAGACTGGATTTCAGAAAAGCTTACAGACCGCGGAATAAATGTTCTGAGAATAGGCAATCCTTCAAAAGTCAACGACAAAATACTGTCTCATACTTATGAACGGCGCTTCGAGGCACATCCGGACTATCCCCACTTGTGGAGCATAAGAAAGGCAATACGTGAACTACGCTCATCGAAAAAGCGCGGAGACAGTATTCATGACAAAATACAAAGCCTTAGAAACAGAGCTACAGAAATTGAAATACGCATAAACAACCGCCTGTTCGATGAAGCAAGGGTGATTGCAAGCACAATGACGGGAAGCGCGAACAGGATTCTCGAAGGTAAAAGGTTCGGAACAGTGTTTATCGACGAAGCCGCACAGGCTCTTGAGGCTGCATGCTGGATTCCTATACAAAAGGCATCAAGAGTGATTCTTGCAGGCGACCACTGCCAGTTACCACCGACAGTCAAAAGCATTGCCGCCATGAAAGCCGGACTTGGAAAGACCCTGATGGAAAGAATTGTCGAAAACAAGCCTGAGGCTGTAACTCTTCTGAGAACACAATACCGGATGAATGATGATATAATGAGATTCTCAAGCAAATGGTTTTATAACGGAGAGGTGGAAGCTGCACCGGAAGTGAAGTTCAGAAGCATTCTCGATTATGACGTCCCGATTGAATGGATTGACACGTCTTCACCAGAATACCACACATCAGACACACAGAAAGACGGCTGCCGCGCCCTTCCCACCGACGATTTCAAAGAACAGTTTTCCGGCAACGGCTTCGGACGCATAAACAAAGGTGAGGCCGAACTCACGCTGGATGTTCTCAAAACATATTTCACGAGAATCGGCAAACAACGTGTTCTTGACGAACGCATAGATGTAGGAGTGATATCGCCTTACAGAGCACAGGTACAACACCTGCGCAGACTGTTAAGAAAGCGTGAATACTTCAAACCGTTCAGAAAACTTATATCTGTAAACACCGTAGACGGATTCCAGGGACAGGAACGTGACGTCATACTCATATCTATGGTAAGGTCAAATGAAAAAGGAGAAATAGGATTCCTAAGAGACCTGAGAAGAATGAATGTGGCCATAACGCGTGCAAGGATGAAACTGATTATACTCGGTGACCGGCAGACCATGGCAAGACATCCTTTCTATAAAGAACTGCAGGAATACATCCGGCAACTTCATTCACATCAACAATAATGTCCAGAACGGCAACATACCATTGCATCCGGCGAACATTGACAAAAACGTCACGCGTAATCGTTTACGATGCAAATATCAGGCTTTAATGTCAAAAACCAAGGGCATTATCCTTATATTTGTAAAGTCAGACATATTTTTATCCGATATGAAATGAACGGCAAGCCGAATACAGAGACTGAGTTCACTTTAATTATACTGAGGCGCAACGTTTATCGGAAACATGGTTTAAAATACAAATAATATAAATTATGAAGAAACTATTACTACTGGCTTTTGCTTCTGCCTTATACGGCAAGATGCACGCCGACACACATGAAACAGTGACAATCGGTGGAACAGTGATTGACAAGTTTGTGACAGAGATAAGCTTCACATCTGACAATCTTCTCATCACATTCGATGACGAAAGCACCTATACATGCGGTATGGACGATATATCCATAGATATCACATACGACAACGGAACAGGAATGGACGGCATTTACGACAACACAAAGGACGAACAAGTAAGAATATACAACCTGAACGGACAGTATATCGGCTCTGCCATCGACAACCTTCCCAAAGGGGTGTACATCATAAACGGTAAAAAGATACTTGTGAAATAAAAAACGCAATACGGACGCACGAGCAAAGTCAACTTCAATTATACCGATGCACAGCGTTTGCTGAAAGCATAGTTTAAAATAAGGAAACAACCGCAGATTATGAAAAATATAAATAAATATATATTATATGGTATCGTGTTATGCCTTACCGCACTGTCAATCCAACCGGCATATTCACAGACATGGGATTTCTCATCACTAAGCAGCTCAGACAAGACCGCACTTGACAGCGATACAGAGAACTGGACATACGATTCGTCAAACAACAGATGGAAAAACGTAACCACCTACAATAAGGCTCCCCTTAAGGCAGAAGGACGTGAGCTTGAACTCACGAGAGGATTGCTCATTACGGTAGGTGCTGCGGACAGAGTGCGCATAGACATGAAGAAAAAGAGCCTTACACTCAACGGAGCAAACGGTGTAATCACAATACCGGGCCTGAAAGCCGGTACGAAACTAACGGTCATAAGCCAAAGTTCAAGCTCATCAGCCGCACGAGAGCTGACACCGACAAATCTAACGGTCAGCGAGGGCTTCACCGCATCAACAAGCAAAATTACAAACATAGGGACAGTGACAGAAGACGGAGAAGTGACACTTACATCAAGCGGAGGGATATACATCTTCAGAATCGCGGCTTCCGACGGGTCTGACACACCGGGACCGACACCCTCCGGCGACCACTCCGCCACACTGAACACACATGCAGTCCAGGCACAGCTTACTACAAACGGCAACGTCATAAAATACTATAATCCGGCTGAACTGAAAAACACCGCTGTCAATAAAACCGAAGGCACCGTCACAGTAACTCCTTCAGAAGGCGAATGGAAGGACATTTTCACAAAGACCGTAACCAATATCAAATTCACGAAACAAGCAGCCGAAGGCGAAAACGGTATTATTTCCAACAACGGAATAGAAATAACCGAGGCCAAAGGATGGAACGAGACCGTATACGCCAAATGGAATATATACGGTGGCGCACAATCATATAACGTATATGTAAAAGGCGGACAATATACAGACTTTACAAAAATCGATACCGAGCTCGTGCGCAACTACGGCAGCTATGCCCGTGCAGATGTACCTGGACTGAAAGCCGGAGAATATGTCCTTAAGGTGATTCCCGTGATAAACGGAAATGAGGACATTCTACATACAAGCACAGCCTCTGGACTTCTTGTCACCGCATACGACCGTTCCGGCTTTGCCCATCTCAACTATCAGGGTATAGGCGCATATAACAACGACGGAACACTGAAGGAAACAGCGCGCGTGATATACGTAACGGCACAGACAGCCAAAACAGTACAGTTGGATGTGATTACAGGCAGCAACAACAAGACCGAGACATTCACAGGACTGCAGGCAATAATCAACGCATATCAGAAAGGACTTGAAACGCGTCCGCTCGCCGTACGCCTTATAGGACAAATAAAAGATACGGACATGGATGCGTTCGGAAGCAAGGCCGAGGGACTTCAAATAAAGGGAAGGAACAACACAATAGCCATGAATATCACAATAGAAGGTGTCGGTGAGGATGCAACTGTATGGGGATTCGGATTCCTGTTGCGCAATGCCGTAAGCGTAGAACTGCGCAACTTCGGAATCATGCTGTGCATGGATGATGCGGTATCAATGGACACAGACAACAAGCACTGCTGGATTCACCACCTTGACCTGTTCTACGGAAAGACGGGAGGTGACAGCGACCAGGCAAAAGGCGACGGAACGATAGACGTGAAAGGCAATTCGCAATATATAACAATATCATATAACCACATGTTCGACTGCGGCAAGTCTTCTCTCTGCGGTATGAAGAGCGAGACCGGGCCGAACTATATCGACTATCATCACAACTGGTTCGACCACAGCGATTCACGCCATCCGCGGGTACGCACAATGACAGTACATATATGGAACAACTATTATGACGGATGCTCCAAATACGGTGCGGGCGCCACAACAGGTGCAAGCCTTTTCGTGGAAAACAACTACTTTAGAAACACAAAGAATCCCATGTTAAGCTCTCTGCAAGGCACCGACGCCAAAGGCGACGGTACATTCTCAGGAGAGAACGGAGGAATGATAAAAAGCTTTGGCAATGTATATGCAGAAAAGGGCAAAAGCGCGAACTACACCCCGATAACACATAAGGACGACGCGACAAGCTTCGACTGCTATGAAGCAGGAAACCGCAACGAACAAGTACCGCCCGCATATAGGACCCTTACAGGCGGCACAACTTACAATAACTTTGATATCGACGCCTCACTTATGTATAAATATTCTCCGCTTCCTGCTGACGAGATTCCATCATACGTTACAGGGTATTATGGAGCCGGACGCTTGAATAAAGGAGATTTTAAATACACTTTCGACAACAATGTGGCCGACACAGACTACAATGTGGACAAAACACTGAAAGACGCCCTTGAAAACTACAGAAGTTCACTTGTGGGAATATTCTAAATAAAAGTATATAAAACTTTAGTATTTACAATAACACGTGTTTTTTATACAAAATACGTGTTATTTTTTTGTACTTACAGATTAATACCTTATATTTGCCGGTGCAAATTCATTTATTTATTAACTTAAAAAGAAAGATAATATGAGAAGATTTACAACAAAAACCGCTGTCTGCCTTTTGGCCGGCACAATGCTTTGGAGTTCATGCATCGGTTCATTCGGCCTGTTCAATAAACTGCTGGACTGGAACAAGGGAATAAGCAATAAGTTCGTAAATGAACTTGTATTCATAATCATATCACCGGCATACGCGGTATGCGGAGTAGCGGATCTTTTCGTTCTCAACACCGTTGAGTTCTGGAGCGGCTCCAACCCTATAGCCAAAGTAGGCACAACGGAGAACGTATGGGGTAAAGACGGCAAGATGTACGCAGTGAAGACCTTGAAAGACGGTTATGAGGTTACAAAGCCTACCGGAGACAAGGTGATGTTCGTCTACGACAAAAAGAGCAATACATGGTCAATGGATGAAAACGGAAAGCATCAGGAACTGTTCCGGTTCAACGAAGACGGTACTGTAGAGGCCTACCTTCCGGACGGGAATTCCATGAACGTCTCACTCAATGAAGAGGGCATGTATTCACTCAGGATGGCAGTAAACGACGGAACATATTTCGCACTGAGATAAACCAAGTATATGATTTCATACAAATGGGAACTGAGTATATTGCCGGTTCCCATTTGTCGTTTATAGAGTAAAAGAACACTTTCAGCGATAAAAGGAACCTGCCTATTTAATGCAAAAGCAGTAATTTTGCCTCATAAAATAACCCTTTAAACATTATTCCATATTTATGAGACATCTCTTTATTTTCTCAATACTTACAGGATGCTGCATCTTCTCCGGACACACCCGCGCCAACGACAGCACCGCAACCATAAAATATGGTGATATGAATCATTGGGTTATCCGCAATATAAAAGAGTCAGGAGTAATCGGTGGAAACATCAAGACACTTTATGAGATAGGTCCCGATAAGACACTGAGCAATAACGAGCCATACAAAAACATGGGAGGCTCGCCATGGGGCACATCAAACGTAATGGCCAAAGTCATGGGAGTTGTAAAGACAAACAACTCCGTTTACCGTGATACACGCGACAAAGGATATTGCGCAAAGATGACAACACATATCGAAACATGTAAGGTATTGGGATTGATGAATATAAAGGTTCTTGCAGCCGGTTCCATTTTCCTTGGCGACATGAAAGAGCCCATCACCGGCACAAAAGACGGACCAAAGGCCCTTAACTTCGGAATACCGTTCTCAAAACGCCCTAAAGCCGTAAAATACGACTACAAGACACACATACCGGGAAACAAAGACAGGATAAAACTGACAGGATTCAGCGGTAGAAGCACCGTGCCGGGAAAGGACTACGCCATCACCGTACTGTTTCTGCAAAAACGGCATGAAGATACCAACGGAAACATTACGGCAGAACGTGTAGGAACGATGGTTGTAAAATACGGACAATCCACACAGGGATGGGTAAACGGAGCCACATACGAAATTCTTTACGGTGACATACGCAACCATCCGCGATATGATTCGGCAACAATGGGACTGCGTTCTGCAGACTATGCACGCAACAGCAGAGGTAACAATGTTCCCGTAAAAGAAACGGGATGGGCAAAGGCAGATGCCAGACCCACACATCTCATACTGCAATTTTCATCAAGTCACGGCGGCGCATACATAGGAACACCTGGGAATACACTGTGGATAGACAACGTCGCATTGGTATATTAACGCATAAAGTTTCAGCAAAGTATGAGAGAAACCGCAGAAACAAGGATTGCGACCGTCATCCTGACAGCCATATTATGTATTTCCTGTGCATACGGAAACATTCCTGACACGACAACAGCAATACCTGCCGTGTCGGACACAACGGACATTTCCAAAATAAAAAACACACAGAAACATGGAATATTGACGCGTTTTCTTAATTACTTCAACGATGCCAACAAGAACAGACAGCACAAGAGACTTGACTTCAGCATTATCGGAGGACCACACTACAGCACGGATACAAAACTCGGAATAGGACTCGTGGCTGCCGGAATATACCGTTCAGACAGAAACGACACAATACTGCCGCCTTCAAACATATCCCTCTTCAGCGATGTGTCGACAGTCGGATTCTACATGCTCGGATTGCGCGGAACACATATCTTCCCATATAACCGCTACAGGTTTGAACACACACTATACTTCTTTTCTTTCCCTTCCGATTTCTGGGGCATAGGATATGAAATGGGAAATGACAACAGCAACAGGTCTGAGATGAAAAGATGGCAGGCACGGGTAAAGACAAGTTTCCTCATAAGGGTAACGGACAATTTCTTCATCGGTCCCACCCTCGTCTACGACTATGTCAGGGGTACGGAGGCCGAACGCCCCGAACTAATGGCCGGAATGAGAAGCCATACATGGAACCTCGGTGGAGGAATACAGATACAATACGACACAAGAGACGTGCTTACAAACCCGCATAAAGGTATCTACATAAATCTCACAGAGGTATTCCGTCCGGGATTCATCGGAAACGAATATGCTTTTCAAACCACCGACTTCCAGTTCAGCGCATACAGACCGGTATGGAAAGGAGGGACGCTTGCCGGTGAAATACGCTCAACATTAAATTTCGGAACTCCACACTGGGGCATGATGGCATTGCTCGGAGGTTCTAACTCAATGCGTGGATATTATGAAGGACGATACCGCGACAAACACAAGATTGAGACACAGATAGAGTTGAGACAGCATATCTGGAAGCGCAACGGAATAACGGTATGGCTGGGTGCGGGCGAGGTGTTCGACAAATTCAGTTCCATACAGATGTCACGCATACTTCCGAACTATGGAATAGGCTACCGCTGGGAGTTTAAAAAAGATGTCAACGTACGTCTTGACTATGGTTTCGGAAAAAACGGACAATCGGGATTCCTCTTCAACATAAACGAAGCGTTCTGACAAGAGCGCGTATTCTAAAATATTACCTTAATATCAATTCATGAGATTTAAAATAAATATATTCTGCTTATACGGGATTTGCATTCTCACACTTATAATACCGAACATCTCACTTTACTTCACAGAGAAGATGGGTATCCTGCCTGCAACGGCCAATATCGTGCTTCCGGCAGGACTCTATATGATTATCTTTTCCTTGTCTGAGAAAATCGGGCGTACAGTGTGGCTGACGTTCATACTGTTTTTCTTTGCAGCCTTCCAACTAGTGCTCCTTTATCTGTTCGGTTCCGGTGTCATAGCCGTCGACATGTTCCTTAACCTTGTAACCACAAACCCCGGTGAGGCTTTTGAGCTGTTGGATAACCTTATACCTGCCGTGGCAGGTGTGTTCATTCTCTATCTTCCCGTGCTCATCACAGGCGGAGTCGCATGGAAAAAGAACTGGACCTTGAAACCGCGTGACAACTGCTCTTTCATAATAAAGACAAGACACCGCGCAGCCGAATTAACGGCAGCCGGTGTCATACTCACCGGCATGTCATACATGTTCGTACCGTCATACAGCGTACTTACGGATTTATATCCCGTAAACGTATTCTACAACCTGTGGCTCGCCATCGAACGCACATGGCAGACAGAGCATTACAATAAAACATCGGCCGCTTTCACTTTCAACGCCGTATCTGAGCATCCGGCAGACTCCGCAGAGGTGTATATAATGGTTATCGGTGAGACAGCCCGTGCACATAATTTCTCACTATACGGATATAAACGCGACACAAACCCATATTTGGAAACAGTTTCCGGTACAGTGGCATTCAGCAACGCGCTAACACAATCGAACACCACCCACAAGAGCGTGCCGATGCTGCTTTCCGCTGTAAGCGCAGAAGACTACAACGACATATATTCACAGAAAGGAATAATAACAGCGTTCAAGGAGGCCGGGTTCCACACGGTGTTTATTTCAAACCAGCGTCCAAACCACTCATTCATCGACATCTTCGGCAAAGAGGCCCACGAATATACATTCATAAAAGAGAAAGCCGGCAGCAATACCGACAGTATCTCAGATACAGACATTCTGCCACTGATAGACGATATATTGGAGGGAAAAAGGAAAAAGGAGTTAATCATACTGCACACATACGGCTCACACTTCAACTACATCGAACGTTATCCGCGCAGCATGGCATATTATACACCGGATTCTCCCACAGAAGCGAAGCCCAAAAACAAACAGGCATTGATGAACGCCTACGACAATACCATACGGTTTACAGACTATCTGCTGCACCTCATAATAACCAGACTGGAACGGCATGGCGCCCTGTCGGCCCTGCTCTATGCCAGCGACCACGGTGAGAATATCTTCGACGATGCCAGAAACCTATTCCTGCATGCCTCACCGTCACCGTCGGAGTATGAACTTTCCGTTCCGTTCATTATATGGATGTCTCCAGAATACATAGACTCATATCCTTCCGTATACACAAACGCCAAGGCCAACAGCCACAAACATGTGGCCACAAGCGCGTCGGTGTTTCATACCATGCTGCATATATCCGGCATATCGTCACCGTTGCGCCGCGATTCGCTGGCAGTGACATCACGGTCATACACTCCGAAACCCTACCGCTATCTCAGTGACCATAATACCCCGATAATCCTGAAAGGAAGATGAATTCAAATGACAAAATCTGTCATACAGGCAAAAATCAAGGCCACGGTGTAACTGTCCGTGGCCTCTTTTCCCTTTTAGAATGTTGACATAGAGTCATGATAACGAAAAAACATCAACTACTGCCTATATTTAAACCGCGACTTAACTCTTATATCTGTGCTTGAAGAACCTATGAGAGCCTTGAACGCCCCCGGCTCAGCCACCCATTCATGAGTCTTGTCGTCAAAAAACTTAAGGTCGTCAGCAGTGACGGTAAACGACACCTCTTCCGTCTGTCCGGGTTTAAGATTTACTTTTCTAAAACCTTTCAACTCTTTCAGCGGCCGTGGAAGCGATGATTTCTCATCGGAAATATACAGCTGCACAACCTCCTTGCCTTCCACAGAACCGATGTTAGTCACAGGCACAGTTAGTGTAAGCGAACCTCCGGCCGCTATCTCATCAGCGGAAAGTGAAGGTTTGCCATATTTGAATGCGGTATAGCTCAAACCGTATCCAAACGGAAACATCGCCGGTATTTTCTTTGTATCATGCCAACGGTAGCCCACGAAGATGTCATCAAGATACTCCTGCCGTGGGCCGTCTCCCGTATTTTCTATTCCCGGGTATGACCTTTCACCATAATAATGGGCGCCATTATCCTCTATGCGCTTCGGAAACGAAAACGGAAGTTTTCCGCTTGGATTCACCTTACCGGAAATGACATCAGCCATCGACGGGCCAATCATAGTGCCAAGATACCAGCTTTGGATAACGGCCGGAACCTTATTGAGCCAAGGCATTGCATAGGCATTGCCTGTGATGTTGGCAACAATGACATTCGGATTCACGGCCACGAGTTCTTCAATAATCCTGTCCTGTCCCCAGGGCAGGTTATACTCACGGCGGTCTGTAGACTCGCAATCCTGGAAAGCGTTCTTATTCAACCCTCCGATATATATCACTACATCCGCATCCCTTGCCATATCAACCGCCTGAATGCGGAGAGAATCAAGTATGCGGCCGGAAATCTTATCCTCCTTGCCGTATCGCGGACGGCCCGAGCGATAGCCTTCAGTATATTTCACACCGTCGCCATAAACGGCACGAATGGCATCAAGCGGAGAAAACATGTCCTTCACCTTAAGCTCCGATGAGCCTCCACCCTCATTGAGAAGACGTATCGCATTCTCGCCTACAACAAGAACTTTACGGTATTTCGAGGGATTAAGCGGCAGTATTCCATTGTTCTTTAGCAATACAATAGCCTCATCGCCTATTTCCTTTGCCGCAGCATAGTGCTCGGGAGATGCCACCGAGCCAAACGGTTTGTCGGTATTCATGGCCGTACGGAATATGAGACGCAGGATATTACGGGCCTTGGCGTCAACGGTAGCCTCCGGCACTTCACCATTCCTGATCATCTTAAGATAAGGCTTCCCGAGATAATAGTCGTCAAAGGTGAACTCACTCTCGGACGTCAGACCGTTTGTAAACGAGCCCATCTCTATGTCAAGCCCGTTAAGGGCGGCTTCTTTTGTGTCATGAGCACCGCCCCAATCGGTTATCACCACACCGTCGAAGCCCCATTCATCCCTCAGGATCCTGTTAAGGAGCCTGTTGTTATGACAGCAATGCTGGTTCCATATCCGGTTGTATGCACCCATTATAGTCCACGCTCCTCCTTCCTGAACGGTTTTCCTGAATGCAGGAAGATAAATCTCATAAAGGGCACGGTCAGAAAGAACCACATCCACACTTCCACGCCATATCTCCTGATTGTTGAGCGCAAAATGCTTCACACAGGCTGCCACACCGTTCTTCTGAATCTCCTTAACATACGGCACGGCCATTTCGCCCGCAAGATACGGGTCTTCGCCCATATATTCAAAGTTGCGCCCATTGAGCGGTGTACGGTAGATATTCACACCCGGACCAAGAAGGACATCCTTCTCACGGTAGCGTGCCTCCTCACCGATACTTTTCCCATAAAGTGCTGACATATCCCTGTTCCATGTCGCGGCAAGTGCCGTAAGAGCTGGAAAGGCTGTTATCGAATCATTCTTCCATTTGGAATATCCCCAGTCGTTCCAGTTTATTTCCGCACGCACTCCGTGAGGCCCGTCACTCATCCATATCTCAGGAATGCCGAGCCTCGGCACCCCCGCACTCGAGAACTTAGCTTGTGCATGACACAATCTCACCTTCTCTTCGAGAGTCATTCTTGACAGAGCATCTTCCACACGGTCCTCTACCGGCCTCGTCCTGTCGAGGTATATCGGCTGTTGGGCTATTGCCAATGATGATGATACAACAGCCATAAAAACTAAGATAGGTTTTATTTTCATATAATCGCTATTAGAAAATTGTGTTTAAAAACATTCTGACTATAATCTCACCTGCGTCGCGGAACCGTCATAGCCCACAATCTTACCCTTTGCCCTGATGGCATTGCCGACAGGATCGGACGCTGCGACCTTCACAATATTAAACTGCCGGACGGTCTTCATACCGGGATACTCGCCCTCACGACCTGAAAAAGTGAGCGTCGATGTGGCCTCATCATACTTCATCAGGATTTTCGAGTATTTTCCTTTCTCATAATTATAATTGATCCCTTCATCTTCATATAAGGTGAACTCACCGTCTCTTCCTCCATATACCACAACCGTCAGAGGCTCAGAAGAATCCTCGGCCGCAGACTGTATGTCACCTCCTGCAACGAGAATGGAGCCGGCACGCACAAAGAGCGGTATCCTCCCGTATGGTGCATCGACATCCACAGTACGGCCGCCTTCCGTCATTTCTCCTGTATAGAAATCATACCACCGGCTGTTTTCTGGAAAGTAAACCTTACGCGAACGTGCACCATATTTATAAACCGGTGCCACAAGCAGGGCCGGACCGAACATATACTGGTCTTTTATATTATATGTAAGCCTGTCGTAAGTAAAGTCCATCGCCATCGGACGCATAATGGTATAGTCGTCAAAATGAGTCATGCCTGCAAGAGAGTATATATACGGCATGAGATTATAACGTAGTCTGGTATACTCTACGATTGACTTATAGGCAGGATGATTCTCCGGAGCTATATTGAACACTTCGCGGAACGGCCACTGTCCGTGTGCCCTGAACAAGGGAGCAAACGCCCCGAACTGATACCACCGTGTGTTCAGTTCGCGCCATTCTTTAAGATTATCATTCTCCTTGCCTGTCTTGTTGAACTCTTTTTGTGCCGCCACATAGCGGTCTTCGACACAGAATCCGCCTATATCCATAGTCCAATAAGGAATGCCGCTGACAGCGAAATTCAGTCCGGCGGAAATCTGTGCTTCCATATCCTCCCAACGCGTGGCTATGTCACCGCTCCATGTGGCGGTGGAATAACGCTGCAGCCCTGCAAATCCCGAACGCGTAAGCAGAAACACACGCCTGTCGGGGTCTGCCCCACGCTGTCCGTCATAAATGGCCTCGGCATTCATAAGCGCGTATGCATTGAAGTACTTGTCTGCCGGACCAAGCGCAGTGGGGTTCATCAAGTCCTTACGGTATTCAATGTCTATGCAGTCACGGATGTTCGGCTCCGACGCATCCATCCACCAGGCATCAATACCGAGCGGCATGTAATGGTCGTTCATCTGACTCCAGAACAATTTCCGTGCCTCCGGAGCGTATGCGTCATAGAAAGAACCGAGATATCCCGGCCCTACCCAGTCTCGTATGCTGTCACGCACGGCTCCCTTATACATCCAGCCGTTGCGGTCGAATTCTTTATAATGCTCTGTTGTGGTATAGAACTTAGGCCATACCGATATCATAACCCTTCCGTTCATGGCATGAACCGAGTCAACCATTCCTTTGGGATCAGGAAACCGCTTAAGGTCAAATTCATGGCTTCCCCATGAATCCTGTTTCCAGTGAAGCCAGTCGATTACAATATTGTCTATTGGTATACGGCGTCTGCGGAACTCATTGAAAGTCGACAGGACCTCCTTCTGGGTATTGTATTTCTCACGGCTCTGCCAATAGCCCATTGCCCATTTAGGCATAATCGGAGCCTTTCCGGTCAGTGTGCGGTAGCCGCTTATCACATCGTCCATGTTCTCACCATAAACAAAGTAATAGTCTATCATATCCTGCATCTCGCCCCACCATGTCATCTGCTTCTTACGGCTGTCGTCTACCGGAGCGTATACCCTCAGTCCGCAATAAGCCACTCCACCGTTCGGTTCCCATTCTATTCTTACAGGAACACGCTTCTTCTTTTCCAGGCTCACGGAAAACTTGTAGCTGTTCGGATTCCATGCCGTACGCCAACGGGTATCCACAACCTTTTTGCTGTCGATGAAAACCGTCTGATAGCCGGAATAATAGTGTATGAAATCAAACACTCCCGTCTCTTTCGGCTCTATCTCGCCTTCGTATACGACCTTTGAGCCAGAGAACTTGAAATCATGCGGAAGATTCACCACATGCGACAGATCTCCGCGGATAAGATGCTCGAAATATATCTGCGGCTCTTCGCGTACGATGGTCTTACCGTCCGAGGCCCTGTACGTTCCGGTGAGCGTACCCTTCTTTCCGTCCTTATTGTAAAGGGTGAAAACCTCGCCAAGCTGGCTGTAATCGGTCGGATTGCCCCAACGGCAAAGAGAATAGCTGTCCCAAAGAATGCCGTAATTGCCTGTTGATACAATAAAAGGCACAGATACCTTTGTGTTATACTGAAAAAGCTCTTCGTTCTTTCCCTTGTAATTCCATTCATTCGCCTGATGCTGTCCGAGTCCGAATATCCCCTCTCCATCGTCAAGCGACACAAACGACTGCGTCACGGAAAAGGCGTCCGTGCCGTCTACAGTCCTCGGCACAAACCTGCGGCCTCCGTCACGCTCCTGAAGAATCTTCCTGCCTTGACTGTCGAAGAATGTCACGGCTCCCGACTTTCCGGCAACGGCTGCCTTCAGTTCAGATGTGGCGACAAACACACTGTCCTTTACCTCTGACACTGTGAATGCCGTTTTTTTCCCCGTAGGGAGGACAATAAGGCTCTTGCTGTCGGCAAAATCCTTTTCCTGTGTCGCCGAGACGCGGATAATCCTGTCGTCAACAACCTTAAGCCTTACAAGGCCGGATGATGTTTTCACAGTAATACCGTCGGAATGACGGTTTATGATTTTATTGTTTGCAAAGCAATATGCAAACGACGAAGCAATCAAGGCTCCGGCCATACAAATAAAGCGTAATGCCCTCATATTTTATATTGTTTTAAACTTCGTTTTGAATAAACGCCCCGCCTCAGCAAACATACTCCATCAGCACATCCCATACGGCAATGATATGGCACACGCTTCCGGCAAGCACAAAGAAATGGAATACCGAGTGCATGTACCGTCTTTTGTTCAGACTGTAGAACAATGCTCCCGTAATGTAGCACACTCCCTCGGCTATTATCCACACCACGGCAGCCGTGCTCACACAATCCATCAGCGGCTTGAATGCCACAAGCACAGAAAGCCCCATACCGACAAAGCAAACGGTCTCGATATTACTGTGTTCTTTCAACTTGGCGAAACTCATCACCGTGCCGGCAACCGCACAGAGCCATACAAACACAAACAGCCCCCATCCCCAGCAACCCTCCTGACGCAGGGCTACAAGGGTCAGGGGTGAATAGCTTCCCGCAATATGCCAGTATATGGCGGCATGGTCCCATTTCCGGAGCAGTTCCTTTCTTCTGCCTCCACGACGGGCGGAATGATACAGGGTGGACGCGACGTAAGAGCATATCATACCGAAAAGATAAAGCCACACACCGGCTCTTGCCCAAGGATTGTCTCCAACGTAACATATATATACAAATATACATCCGGCCACAATGCCCAGCAATATACCTGCCGCATGCGACCACGCATTCCATCGCTCCTCACGCCTCGTATAGCGTATGCTCATGATTATAAGAGGTTTATATATAACTGCATACGGTATTTATTTCACATAGTCCAGCTTCACCACAACAACCCTTATCTTCTGGTCATCCTTGTCTGTCCTCACTTTTGCTATGTGCCAGTCGTCGGGGAAGAAGATGAAGAACCTGTCCGGGGTGGAGTCATAGAAAAGAGCCTTGTCCTTATCATATTCATAATGGATCACGTCAGGACGGTATTTGGTGTTGGGCTTGCTTGTAGAATGGTCTATTATGCCGAAACGCTCTGTTCCCCTGACAACAAACTGAAAATCTATATGTTCATAATGGCTCTCGCTTCTGCGCTTCGACAAATCACCGTTCTCGCTGTCTTCCACGCTGACTGTAAGATTCGTGCCCTCGATAGGATGTTTTCCTTTCTCTATTGAAAGAAGGTCATGGGACGCAAGCCACCTGAACATAGCCTTCCATTGCGCGGGATTCTTTTTATACTGTGTGTAAAACTCCACGGCATTGACACTCTGATGAGGCTCCGCCATCTTAAATCCGTTGCGCCATTTTCCGCTCTTTACCCACTTCACCGCTTTTTTTTCCAACACCTTGTCTGTGCAAGGTTTTGTATAAACACCCTGTGCAAAAGCCACGACAACAGAAATAATCATGGCAATAAGCGTTATCTGTCTTTTCATTATAATGTTATGTTTTGATTAGATGTATCCGTATATATCGGCTGCAGCCGGCATCTGACGATTTGCAAAAATACCTAAAATACCACAAACAGCCAAAAGAAAACCATACAAATAAACCGCAGATAAAAACATTTGGTCATTATGGATATTTATTATACCTTTGCACCGTGATAAGCTACGCCTCAGCAATTTATGACGGTCATGCTGATTCCGTACGCATTATCCCCACATCAACAGATAAAAACGATGGAACATACAATAAAAGACTTTGAGATTATGGCTCCGGTCGGCTCTCATGAAAGCCTGCAGGCAGCCATTCAGGCAGGAGCAGACTCCGTGTATTTCGGCATAGAGCGTCTGAACATGCGCGCACACTCGGCAAGCACATTCACCGTTGACGATTTACACGAGATTGCAGAGACATGCGACAGGCACGGCATAAAGACATACCTCACCGTCAACACAATAATTTATGACGAGGATATCGCCCTTATGCGCGAAATCGCCGACGCAGCCAAAAACGCCGGCATCTCGGCCGTGATAGCAAGCGACGTGGCCGTAATGACATACTGCAACAGCATCGGACTGGAGGTACACCTGTCCACACAGCTTAACATAAGCAACATCGAGGCATTGAAATTCTACGCCCGGTTTGCAGACGTGGTCGTGTTGGCACGGGAACTGAAAATGGAGCAGGTTGCGGAAATATACGGCAAGATATGCGAGGAAAATATATGCGGACCTTCCGGAAAGCTCATAAGAATAGAGATGTTCTGCCATGGAGCATTATGCATGGCCATCAGCGGCAAATGCTATCTCAGCCTGGCAAACACCGGCCGCTCGGCCAATCGCGGTGAATGTGTGCAGATATGCAGACGGTCATATACCGTGACAGACCGCGAGACGGGCAACGAGCTGGAAATAGACAACAAATACATAATGAGTCCCAAAGACCTAAAGACCATACGTTTCATAGACAGGATGATGAGAAGCGGTGTGAGGGTGTTCAAAATAGAGGGACGGGCACGCGGCCCCGAGTATGTATACACTGTCGTGAAATGCTACAGGGAGGCAATACAAAGCGTATTGGACGGAACTTTCACCGAAGATGTGAAAGACGCATGGGACAAACGACTGGCAACGGTTTTCAACCGCGGATTCTGGGACGGATATTATCAGGGACAGACATTAGGAGAGTGGAACAGACACTATGGTTCCTGCGCCACGGAGAAAAAGGTATATATAGGCCGCGGTGTGAAGTATTTCAGCAAACTTGGAGTGGCCGAGTTCACTGTCGACGCCGCGGAATTTGAGGTCGGTGACAAACTGCTTATAACCGGCCCCACAACAGGTGTCATGTATGTCGACGCCACAGAGATACGCTATGAGCTTGACCCCGTATGCAAAGCACCGCAGGGAAGCCATGTCTCGATACCCGTACCGGGCAAAGTGAGGCCGAGCGACAAGCTGTTCAAGCTTGTAAAGACCGGCATCGATTCTGAAAACAACAAAAAAAAACAACATAAAAGATGACCATAAACGAAATACAAGACGAGGTGATAGAGGAATTTTCCGACCTCACCGACTGGATGGACAAATATCAGCTGCTTATAGACTTAGGCAACGAGCAGGCACCGCTCGACGACAAATATAAGACGGAAAGCAATCTCATAGACGGATGCCAGAGCCGTGTATGGCTTCAGGCCGATTACACCGACGGCCTGCTGTATTTCACTGCCGAGAGCGACGCTCTCATAGTAAAGGGTATTGTGGCACTGCTCATAAGGGTTATCAGCGGTCATACACCGGACGAGATTCTCGATGCCGACCTATACTTCATCGACAGAATAGGCCTGAAAGAGCATCTGAGCCCTACACGCAGCAACGGTCTGCTTGCCATGATAAAGCAAATAAGGATGTATGCCCTGGCTTTCAAAATGAAAGACTAAGCAAATAAAAGAAAAAACGCTACAATAACGAAAACGCACGCGGAATCCCATTCTGGGATTCCGCGTGCGTTTCCATATTACCCGGATTATCATAAAGACCAAAGACACACACAGAGAATACATCACCTTATACATGCCACTAATATATGTTAAAAGTGTATATAGCCTACATACACTCTGTATTTAGGCTACATACACTGTGTATTTAGCCTAAATACACTTCTTAAATATGCTGTTCACCATCAGCATCCGCAACATCCCTTGCCATATATCATAATCACTCACAGTGACGGTTATATGGTAAAGGAAAATCTTTACGGGACTTCATCTTTCAGACTCATCCGCCTTTCCACGATATGAAATATTCAAATATATTTAATAATACTTTTATGTCAATGTCATCAACGTTTGATAAAACATTGTACACATCGCTTTGGCATGGCATGTGTCAGGCGGTAAACGCCCCACACTTATTCATTATACACACCGTACACATCGCAAAGCGATGTCCCTACTTGGGACAGGATTCGGCAGAAACACCTGACTGTAAACGAGAATGCCCATCCACGAGTATGGACGCGCCTTTGGCGCGTCCATACTCGTGGATGAGAATCTAATGTATTATTTGCTTTCTCATTGTGTCATATTTGCAGATGTAAACACCTATTATATGCCACCGTATACATTATACGGCAGATTAACCCTACGGCATGACGAGAATGTTAAAATTAGCCAACAAAATTGTATTTTCAACACTTAATATTACTTGTTAATAAAATAAAAACAGTACTTTTGCAGCGAAAAAGTAACATATTGTATTGTTTTATCGCAGCACAATACATATATGTTCATGGCGGAACGGTTTAAGAAACACTTTGTTTTTCACCCGCAATGCCTTAAATAAATATATAATGCTGCGAATTTAACATATTTAAAATAGCGCATGAAAAAGATTTTTACGCTTGCTCTACTTGCTGTACTCACACTTTCTGTCACTGCAGCAACAGACATCAAGAACTTCAGCCAACTTAGGCAGGAAAGACATCAACAGCTCAAACCGGCTGTCCTGAAAAAGGCAGGGAAGAGACTTGCCTTCAAAACAAACGCCAAAGCTGCCGGAAATGCCCCGGAAAGCATTACCGGCAAGAGTTTCATTACTGTATATAACGACCAGGAAGACAAATTCAACGGATTTTTCAATGTCGTTGCAGACGGTGAGGGAATCATACTCGAGGGATTCGCCGAGGGATATAATGTAAAGGCATCATACGACGCTTCCACCGGAACAATAACAATACCTACCGGTGTGGTCATAGGCAAAAGCAACACTTACGGAGACATCACCATACATGCGGCTGCAAGCGACGGCTATTCAGACGACCCCATCATCGGAACCGTAGACGGCAACAAAGTCACTTTCAACTACGGTGTCTACGGAACAGTGGTATATGAGGGACAGCAGGGCGGCCTTATCCTTATGCTCGATATCGACGGCAACGAGGCCAATGCAAAAATGACATTCCAGCTGGAAGAAAATACATATCAGTTTCCGTTGCTGGCCACAAAAACGGCAGATGACAAGATCAGCATCGTAGGCATCAACACCCCGCTTACAGCCGGATATTTCTATAATGTGCCGATGGCATTCAACGCAACATCCAAGACCGCTACAATACAGTCAGAGCAGCCTATAGGCCATAACATGGCGACAAACGGAAGTAACATAAAGAACGTTTATTATATGTTCAACAGAACAGCCGAAGGCCTTACACGCAACCCTGCATTCACCATCACGGCCACAGACAACTCTTCCACCGTCAAGGCCCAAACTGACGTATTCATCGGTTATGACACCAACGGAGCCGGCTCTTACAGAGGATTTACAATGTCCGGCTTCCAAATAAGCCTCGACTACAACATCTTTACACAGCCGACAACGGACGATCCGTATGCAGATGCTACAACAGCGACAGTGAACGGAATCACTTACGACCTTGACAATGACACAAAGACGGCCACCGTCACAGGATGCCTCGGCAACATGAAGGAGATTGACATCCCGGCTTCTATCGAAGCAAACGGCAACACATATACCGTGACGGCTATTATGGAAAGAGCATTCTATGCAAACAGGGCCATTACAGAAATACATATCCCGGCATCAATCAAGACTGTCGGAAATGACGCGTTCCGCAATCTGGCAAATCTGAAATCCCTCTATATCGAGAACCTTGAGGCATGGTGCGCGATAGAGTTCTATAACGGCAACGCCAACCCTCTTTACAACGTGTTCCCGACAAGCACCAGCAAATGGGGCAAAGTATATATCAACGGAACAGAAACGACAGAAATAGTCGTTCCGGAGGGCGTGACAAAAATAGGCCGCGCATTCTATGGATTTAAATCCTTGACAAGCATCACCCTGCCCTCAACGCTTAAGGAACTCGGCGACCAGGCCATGGCCAACTGTGTAAGCCTGACAACAGTAATAATACCCGAGGGTGTGGAAAGCACAGGCTCTTCTTTCTGGGGATGTGAGAATCTGACAGAAATAAGTGTCCCCGGATCTATAAAGTCACTTGGAAGAAGCATGTTCTACGGTTGCAAGAACCTTAAGTCTGTAAACTTGGCTGAAGGCATCGAGAGAATCGGAATGATGGCATTCAGCGGTTGTACGGCCCTTGAAACAATAACGCTTCCCTCTACAATAAAATCTGTTGAGCTTATGGGATTCTATGCTTGTACCGGTCTCAAAGAGATAAAATCCCTTAATACCATTCCTCCGACATGTCTGTCTGACGATGTTTTTGAAGACTGTGCAACTGCCACACTATATGTTCCGGAAACATCCGTTGAAGACTACAAGACGGCAACCGGTTGGAAAATATTCGCAAAGATAGAGCCTGTCAATACATCCGGAGTTGACAAAATCGAAAGCAACGGTATCAAGACACCTGTCAAATACTATAATCTCCAGGGTGTGAGAGTAGCTGAGGAAGATATTACTCCAGGCATATACGTAATACACAAGGACGGCAAGGCTGTAAAGGCATATATTAAATAACGGTCCGTTCTGTGCATCACAAAAGTGAACAAGCAAAAAAGGGATAAATTCCAATTTCGGACATTTATCCCTTTTTTGCTTGTTGTCGCATATCACCAGATGTCCGGGCACATGCCCGGCACACGGCAGACTGCCACAACGGATTTTCCGCAAAGCCCGGATATGCGGCGACAGCAGGATGAATAAACCGAATCTTCATTCATTGAAAATACTTTTACATGAGGAACAAACACAAAATTATAGCCGTTTTTTAAATTTAATAAAAAAAAATGAGTATCTTTGCATCGTTCATTCTGCGGGATGAATAATGAGCATTTGAGTGAAATACGTGTTTATGAACTTGATTCTCGTCTCAAAAACGGCCAATGATTGAGAAGCATAAGAGAATAAAGGGATTAGATGCGCCTATATTCGGGCGTATTCTCCTTTTATTTTTATCTTATGCAGGGTGCTTGGCCGTTCCCTTGGGGCGATAAGGAAATTGGGAAGAATACGCTCCTCTTTTTTGCCTCACTGTGTTTATATTGCAAGAGAGAACCCCTAAATAACGGCCAATTATGAAAGGTTTTTTCTATGAGTATGCAAGTATGACGCCTGTATAGCACTGGCATGTCATTACTGTATACCCACACCTGTATGACGCGGCAATTGCCACTTCAATGTGTCAGATGCCCGTCATATTGTTACGCATGCGCTACCTTGGCATGCGGCGGAAGCAATGATAATACGCATTTTATTTATAAACAAACAATAGGAAAGATGATGAAAAAATTGTTTTTTACGACCATGGCGCTCATGGTCATGACATCCGGTTCCGGAGCAAAGAAAGTCAAATTCGACTATTCAGTGGTTTTCGTTCCCGAAGAAGGCGGTGTGAAGTTTGAGAAGATAACCGAAGACGCCGACAATGTGGCCGATTATAACGGAGGACTCGTATCAAAGGCATCAAGCATCTTCGGAGCAAAGAAAACGAGCGTGCTTGACTGGTGGGTGATACCACAGATTGCCATATCGCCCGACGGCAAACGGATAGGCTATATAAATGAGAAGAACAAAACCACAAACGTGATGATTAAAAGTGCGGCGAAAGGCGGGGCCAGCATCCAGCGCACATTCCGCACCAACGTCCAGGGATTCTCATGGAGCCCCGACGGCAACACGCTTTGCTTCACGGAAATAAGAGGCGGGCATCAGGGCATATATCTCGTGGACGCAAACCAAGGCACGGTGGTAAGACAGGTTTCAAACGGCAGCGACAATGACTACGGTGGAGTGATCAGCAAAGACGGGAACACTATATTCTTCCACCGAGGAGAAGGACGCTCCAGTTACAGTCTGTGGAGCTACGACCGTAAAACCAATCTTTTCTCCAACTACTCACGCGGTATGACGGCATGCCTTATTCCCGAAAACAAAAACACTATATACTGCGCACGGTTCACCGACAAGAATGAAAGTGAGATATGGAGAATAAACTTTGAAACAGGCGTTGAGGAAGTGATACTCACACAACCAGGAAAAAGCTTCACCACCCCACAACTGTCACCGGACGGGAAATGGCTTCTGATAACAGGCAGCAGCAAATCGGAAAAGGAAGGATTAGACAATACTGACATATTTGCCGTACGCACCGACGGTACCCAGCTCACCCAGCTGACATATCACCCGGGAAACGACCTTTCGCCTATATGGTCGCCTGACGGACGAAGCATTTTCTTCCTGTCGCAACGCGGCTCCGCCGACAGAATATACAACGTGTGGAGAATGGATTTCAACCTATAATCCTTTTATAAATTATTAATTAAATCAATCAACAAAAATGAAAAAAATCTTATTGATTGCAGTATGTGCAGTATGCTCACTTACTGCATCGGCACAGCGTGCCAGCAGTTCATCATCGTCATTCTTCTCAACCGAGAAGGCCGACCAGGGAATAACATTCGGTATCCGCGCAGGACTGAACATGGCGAACATGTCTGCCTCAGAGGACGGAGTTTCAGCATCTCCGGAAAGCCGCACGTCATTCCATGTAGGCGTAATAGCAGACATCCCCTTGATGCAGAGCCTCTACATCCAATCAGGTCTGTTCTTCCAGAACAAGGGCTACAAGTTCGATGATGAGGAAAAGGAAACAGCAAAACCTATGTATCTTGAGATTCCTATTCTTGCCTCTTACCGCTATAACTTCAGCGATGCTATCCAGCTTCAAATAAATGCAGGTCCGTATTTCGCATACGGTATAGGCGGAAAGGTGAAATACGAATACAACGGTAGAAGCACCGAAGATGACTTCTTCGGAAGCTATGATGACGAAGACTGCGCAGGATACAAGCGCTTCGACTGCGGTCTGCAGTTCGGTGCGGGTGTGACGTTCAGCAATCACTATTATCTTGGCTTCGCATATCAACTCGGTCTGACAAACATCAAGGATCTTCCTTCAAGCTACGAAGGCGACTTTTCTGTAAAGAACAGAAACTGGATGATCAGCCTTGGCTACAACTTCTAAAAACGCTTAATACTTAATGATAAAAAAGTGACGCACCGGTCATTGGTGCGTCACTTTTTTATTTTCATCCGCATTCCACAATACGGTTTTCCGGTCGACAGAAAACAAATCAGGCATATTGGAATTTTATATTTTCCTTACATACATGGCACGTATGGCATTGAGCACGGCCAAAATCATCACACCCACATCAGCGAAAACGGCAAGCCACATACTGACTATGCCAAAGACACCAAGTATCAGACATACACCTTTGACACCCAATGCCATCATAATGTTTTCCCACACAATCCGAAGACATCTTCGGGATATACGGATCGCCTTGCCTATTTTCATCGGATCATCATCCATAAGCACAACATCGGCCGCCTCGATTGCAGCATCGCTCCCCATCGCACCCATTGCAATGCCGAGGTCTGCACGCGACAGGACAGGAGCATCGTTTATACCGTCACCGACAAAGGCCACCTTGCCGTCTCCTTCAGACACTTTCAGTATCGTTTCAAGTCGGGCCACCTTATCGGCCGGAAGCAAATCACTGTAAACCTTATCAATACCAAGTTTTTCGGCTGTCTGCACGGCAACAGCATGGGTGTCTCCTGTCAGCATGACGGTCTGTGCCACTCCTGACTTACGGAGGTCTGCGACAGCCTCGGCCGAAGTGGGCTTGACGACGTCGCCTAAAACAATATGACCGGAATATTCCCCGTCAATGGCAATATGCACAATAGTCCCGGCTGTATGGCAGTGGCATGGAGTGACTCCGATACTCTTCATCAGTTTCTCATTACCGGCAGCCACTGTCTTTCCGTCAATCACTGCAGTGACACCCAAACCGCCTATCTCACGCAGATTACTCATACGGCTGTGGTCGACATTGTGACCGTAGGCACGCAGAAGAGATTTACCTATCGGATGTGACGATGACGACTCTACAATGGCGGCATACTCAAGTAGCCGGGTCTTGCTGTATTCAATATCCATGTCGTTGTGATCATGGAAAGCATTTACCTCAAACACACCTTGTGTCATAGTACCTGTTTTATCAAATACTACTGTCCTCACTTTTGACAGTGTCTCCAGAACGTTGGAACCCTTAACAAGCACACCTTCACGGCTTGCCCCGCCGATTCCTGCAAAAAATGAAAGCGGTATGCTGACAACCAAAGCACAAGGACAGCTTATGACAAGGAATACCAACGCACGGTAAATCCATGTCTCAAAAGTAGCGAGCTCAAAGGCCGCACCATTGAACAACAGCAGGAACACCGGAGGCAACAGGGCAAGTGCCAAAGCGCAATAGCATACGGCAGGCGTATAGCTACGGGCAAAACGGGAAATGAAATTCTCTGATTTCGATTTCCTTGAAGCGGAGTCTTCTACAAGTTCAAGTATCTTGGAGACTGTCGAATCGCCAAAATCTTTTGTGGTGCGTATCTTTAACAATCCGGAAATGTTTATGCAACCGCTAATCACCTCATTGCCGCTGTGAACCTCCCTTGGCAACGACTCACCAGTCAAAGCGGATGTATCAAGCGAAGATTCTCCGGAAACGACGACACCGTCAACAGGCACTTTCTCTCCTGGCCGGACAATTATTATCTGTCCTATCTCCACCTTATCCGGACTAACCCTGACAATATCACCATCCTTCTCTATGTTTGCATAATCAGGGCGGATATCCATCAACGCGGCTATGCTCCTGCGGCTTTTCCCTACAGCGTAACTCTGGAAGAACTCACCGACCTGGTAAAACAGCATCACGGCAACAGCCTCCATATATTCACCGCTTCTTTCATAAACAGCCAAGGCAAACGCTCCAACAGTAGCGACAGCCATGAGGAAATTCTCATCGAACACGCGCCCGTTGATGATGCCTTTACAGGCTTTCAGCAGGATATCGAAACCTATTATCAGATATACGGCAACATACAGGGCCAGCCTCAGCCAACCACCGACACCGATAAACTGCAATGCGACAGTCATTGCCGATGCGATTATGATCCGCACGAGCATATTACGTTGTTTCTTGTTCATTCCATTCATATTTTATCTGTAATAATCCTACTCTTATCAACCGGCATGACGTATTTTTGTCTTTCTATAAAATGATTTCGAAATCAGACTCAATCTTCTTTGCAGCTTTAAGCACTTTGGCCATCACTGCGTCTTCATCGGTTCCGTCTTCAAATGTCACTTTCATCTTCTGTGTCATAAAGGAGATGGACAAATCTTTCACACCTTCCACTTTCTTAGCGGTTTCTTCCACAAGATTCGCGCAATTGGCGCAATCTACTTCAATCTTAAATGTCTTGCTCATATTCTTTGTTTTTTTATCGGTGTTTCCCCGTTTATTGTTTACTGACTGCAAAGATACAATCAATCAAATGCAAACAGGTTGCATTTTCATGCAATAGAAGAAAAAAACAGAGCCATGCCTTTATTTACCGCTGTCGCGACATTTCCATGCCATATTACATATCCTGCATATCGATCCGTACGTATTCCCACCGGACCACACTATACTTACATCAGATACAATACATAAAATGCCCCATCTATTAATAAGACGGAGCATTTTTATGTAGATTATATGCCGCTAAAGCCTGCGACATAGCAATGAGTATCACTTCACAAATATTTTCCTGCCGTTGACAATATATATACCTTTGCCAAGCAATTCTATATCACCGTTTACGCGACGTCCGTCGAGGGTATAGATGCTTGTCGGCTTGTCTCCTACTGTAACTGTGGTCACTTTCTCCACACCGGAAGCCGTGCCTGTAAACAACTTTATTATCATCACCACCTGATTGTCGCGATAGCGCATGGGAAGCGTTGAGGTGGCAGGTTTGGAAAGATTCACTGTATAGGATGCTGTCTTGCTGCCTTTTCTGGAAGGGAACACATAATCTGAGGCAGCAAACGTGTCTGTTCCGAACAATTCAAGATAGGCCGTGCCTGTATCTGAATTGCTGTAGCCGGTAAATTCCGCCTTCGTTATCGACACACCTTCGGGGATGTTGATAGTAAAAGTGGAATTACGTGAATATTTTATACCCGTTATTCCGCAGCCCGAGCCGGTAGCATATCCGTTGCCCACGGTTATGCTGAAACCGTTGGAAAATCCCCAATTGTCATCAGAGCATGTGAAAGGAGAAAGCTCATATTCGGTAGGAACGGGGTCGCTACCCACTGTCTGTATTTCTCCAAGTTTCTCTCCGCCCTGTTCTTGCGAGTTTGTGATAGTAGCGACAAGGCCGTTGAGATAATTCTCAATGTTTGAGTATCCGTTTGATGCTATGGATGCGGCGTCAGACGGATCATCGGGATTAAGACCATGATTCTCTTCATATATATCGGGAATACCGTCACCGTCTGTATCTGTGGGAGCGTTCTTGCTCTCAAGCACAGGCCAGGCACTCCAGTCGGCCGGAGCATCGGCCGGACGGTTGTCATCCTGAGAGTTTATAAAACCTTTACTCAGGCCTGAACCCGTGTGGGACGCCTTGCCGTCACGCGTGTCGTTGACAATCATCTCATCATGCGAGTCGCGTCTGAGACTTGCACCTGCGTATGCAAGCACTTTCTCGTATGCGTCCTCCGCAGAATGTGTGGTAGTGTAAACAAAAGGTATAGGCTCTGTAATCTTTATTGTATCCTTTGTCACGGAAGTGTATGTGCCGTCGCAACCGGAAGCATCAATCTGATTGTACATCCCGTATGTCCAGTTGTCACCGGTCACCTGTGAGTATTTCGAGTTCACGTTTCCGTCAACATAGAATTTTCCCCAAAGATGAAGGGCTGGAGCATAAGCGGGAAAATCCTGTATATACTTGTATGTACGGATGCCCACACCGGCAATACGCATGCCACGGTTGTTTGTAGGTGAACCCGGACCCGGCTTATAATAGTTGTTCACTATATTCACCTTCATTCCCTCACCGCCATAGCATCCGTTGCCGCCGAAGTTATATATAACGTTGTTGCGCATATCCATGCGTTCGTCAAGCTGTGTGGTTGGACGCGGGCCAAGACGCGGAGTCCGACTGCCGTGATGCGCCAGCAGGTTGTGGTGGAAAGATGCGCCGGAACCGCCCCAGTTTCCGCCATAGCCGTGGGCGCCTTTGGAATGACCTGAATTTACAAGGCTCTGTGAGACTATCGACCATTGCACGGTAGTATTCTTGTTGCCAAGAAACGAACAGCACTCATCAATGCTCCAACTGACGGAACAGTGGTCTATCATGATACCCTCGCGGTCCATACCGTTAAGCCCGTCCCATCCGTCTGCACCGTCCTGCTGAACGTATTTATTACCCAAACGAAAACGCATATAGCGGACAATGACATTGTTGCCTGTAACAGATACAGGATAGTCGGCCACACATATACCGTCACCGGGAGCGCTTTGACCGGCAATGGTAGTATTGGCAGAAATACCGAGACCAGATTTCAAATGAATTGTTCCGGAAACCTTAAACACAATTATTTTCGGTCCCTTTTGGCTCAACGCCCAACGCAGCGAACCGTCACCTGAATCGTTAAGGTTTTTCACACAATATACCTTACCGCCTCTGCCGCCTGTGACATAGCGGCCATAGCCCTCCGCTCCGGGAAAGGCCGGAAGTTTCTCTACAGCATCATCTGCCATAACAGGAAGACTGACACCGGAAAGTGTGAGTGCCAGCGCACCCAATGCAAGAGTTGTCTTTAATTTCATAAACAATTATAGGTTTTTAATTCGTATTGTCGTAGATCTTATCGTTTTTTTATTTAAACTTAATGTAATAAGGCTTTGCCTGAAATCAATGGGAACAGCATTATTTAATGCAAAGACAGTGCAAACCGAACGCGATGAAAACTTGTTTCAAATTGCTGAGATGCCGCCTATCTTCTGCAAAGATAACTAAAGATTCTCATACCAAAGGTGGAATATTTAACTATTTAAGTTGAATTACGACAAAAAACTCCCCGACAACGTTTTATGCTGTCGGGGAGTTTTCATTATATCTGCGTATGCCGTCCGTATGCAACGGATGACATGCACATATTATATTACCGGATTATCTAACGATAATCTTCTTGCCGTTCTGGATGAGCAGACCCTTTGTGCCCTTGGCAACCTTCATACCCATCATGTTGTAAACAGGAGCATTCTCATCAAAAGTCTTATTGTCGGTATTTACATTAACTATGCCAGACTCGATCTTTGAAGTGTCACCGCTGATAAGGATGTTGCCGATATATTCAAATGCATCGGCATTCTCGTACGCACCCTCGATAGGAGTACCGTTCTCGTCAACAAGACCGCCTGCAGGATCCATTGAAATAACATAACCGTTCTTGAGGTCGCCTATAATACGTACATAAACCTTCTCCTGGTTCTCAAGCTCTGCAGGAAGCTGGCCTTTGAGCTCAGACCACTTGCCGTTCTCTATCTCAACCTCGCTCATGCGTGTCCAGTTCTCTCCGTCGAGAGAATAGTCAAGAGCCTGTACCTTGGCAGCATTGTTGTCCGTACCTACGAAGCAGGAGAACTCAACGGCCTTAACATTCTTTGTAGAGAACTCAACAACGGCATGGTCGCGTGCGTCGTTCTTTGCAAACTTTGAAGTACGGCGTGAAAGAATAGGCATCTGCATTGCTACGGCATCCTCACCGAACTTGGCGGCACGGCCCTGGAAGTTTCCAGGAATCATTGGGAACGGAGCTGTCTTTGTTGTTGCTGTGTCACAAACAACAGCTTTGATAACTGCCTTATATGTATCGTTCATATCAAAATAAATGTCAGAATCATAGCTTCCGATGTTTCCTCCGGTAACTTTGCTGAAGTCAAACGCTGCAACCACCTTGTTATCGTTCTCGAATGTAGCGGTAAGGTTGAGGTCGCCATCAAGCTTCACTGTACGTGTAAGCTCATCACTGCCGTCGCTCCATCCCTTGAATGTATTGAATGTACGATAGAATGAGTTGTGGTCCTTAAGAGTGATTGTCACCTCATCGTCTGTATAGTATACAGCCTTTTCAGGAGTGACGGTATAGGTGATATACTTCGGACCGTTGATTGTGATATTCACGGTAGCCTTTGTCGGGAATTTCTCAACGTATGTATTTGCAGAGCCGAGATAAGTTCCGTTCATACCCATAGTGTAAGATTTGGCGTCCTTACGAACGTAATAGAAAGAACTTGCAGCATCCTGGAACACAACGCCTTCTTCCCATGAAGTGAAACCGGCATCCTCAGGAGTGAAGCCATTCTCAAATTTGGTGTCAAGCCACATATCCTCACTGCCGTCAGCCGGTGCACTTGCCTCAAATGTCTTGAATGATACAGGGTCGATAACGTTGTTTGAGGCATATACAAGAGCGCCTGAAGCGTTAAGGATGTTGGCATCACCTGTATAGCCGACTATTTCTGTCACCTCTTCGCCCTTTGACTCATCACCTACTTTTGTAACACCTGTCTTCAGAATATCAGCGTATGCACCTTCCTGCGGAGCAAGGAAAATATTATTGTTGATATTGAATGTAGAAGCGATACCGAAATACTTTCCTGTATTGATAACCTGGAAACGGTTACCGGCTGCTTTACCATGAAGCACTGTATTGTTCTCAAAATACATGGTAGGTGTAGTACCTGTACCCTCAGAAGCATAGCCCATCTGGAATATAGCCTGACAATAGGGCATATTGTAGAACATATTGTCTCTGATAATAACCTCATTCACAGCCTGTCCGGGATAGACACAGGCCCAGTTGTTGCCTGAGCTTATGTTACAGTCATGAACGCGACAGTTGCTCATTTCCAACTTACCGATACTCTTTATGTCTTCAGCATTCGAGCTCTTCGGCACTGCACGATAGAATGTACGGGGATAGTTGCTGATATCGCAGTTGCGCACAATAAGGGAATCCATCTGTGCATGCTTCTTGTTGAAGTAAACAATCTGTCCTGACGTCGCCTCTTTTCCTGAACGGTACTGCAAACCTACATTCTCGAATATAAGAGCGAAATTCCCGTCATCTTTCAAATCACCGCCCCAGTCGAAACCTATAAGCATCTGTGGCATCTTGTCATACTCAGTCTGGTCAGAAGTGATTATAAGTTTACCGGCTGCCATAGTCGGCTTAACGTTACCAATATTCAAGACATTACTTGCATCCCACTTGCAGACAATCTTGAACACATCACCTGCCTGAGCGGCATTGGCGGCATTAATCGCTTCAGTGAACTCCTTCTTTGAAGTCACCGTGTCAGTGCGCTCAATGGCATTCATTGCGCTTGGCAACATTGTCATTGCGGCCAAAGCAATCAAGGAAAGTTTTTTCATAAATGATACTGTTTAAATTAATAATTGAATAATGTTTCTAAATTAATGATTTACAAGGCCCGTCCTTTGACAATAAAGGGCGAGCCCTGTTTTTTATTCTGTCAGGTCAGTCTTTCAGATTCCATTTTATAAAGTAACCGAGGTCGCTGATGCCATCGTTGTATCCTGCAACCTTTCCACCGGCACGACGGTGGTTCGGGGCAATGCGTGCGGCAAAGTTGGCACGCGCACCCGCAACATCGTTGCCGCGTACGGCACTGGCGTAACGCTCGCCAATCTTACAAAGGAAACTATAGCTCTTGCCCTCGGCAACAAACTCCTTAAGGTACTCATCAGCCAAAGCCCAGTCAAATATCTCACGACGCTCAGTCTCTGTGATGACTCTGCCCTGATAGGTTATCTCACCGTTCTCGTCAACGGTCGGGAGATCATATACAGTGCTGCGCATGGCACCCACGATACCGATGTTTCCATAACCGGATCCCTGATTCACATCACTGCCGTTTTTGTCTGTGGCCGTCTGCTGTTTGGTATTCCCGAGCCAAGTGTCGTAGTCCTGACTCCAATGAGCCGGCAGTACGGTAAGATCCTGTCCGTTGAAGAGGCTCATAAGACCGTTGTTGAGGAGTGCGTTTGCTATATCCCAGTTGCCAAGATGATTCTCTGCCTCCGCAAGCAGGAAATGGAAGTCATGACCACGGAATGTAGGTATGGCCGGCTCTATCTCAAAAATATTGGTACGTATATATTTATAAGACGTTGCAGAACGCTCATATAAATAATAGTACTTGGATATACAGTCTTTGCCGCCAAGGTTATTCATTACAATCTTCTGTGTCATACCACGCAGGTCTGTCTCACTGAAGATACTCTTTCCATAATCCGACGGACGCAGATAATATGAGTCCGGTGACGGATATTCAGGACAGAAATACTGTACAAGACGGTTACGCTGATGATTTGTATAGTCATACATGATACTGCTCACATTCTGTGTTTTCAGTCCCACTTCCTCTGAAGCAAACAGGAGCAAATAGGGATAATACTCGTCACGCACACCACTTGCAAGGTATGAATTCATCTGATAGATGATATTGGCACGCTTCCAATCTATGTTGTTGGGATCAGAAAAGTCAAACAGAGGGGTAAGCGAGAATCCCACCGGACATTTGTGGATATTGTGCATGTAGCGCAGAAGGTTGTCACGGATCCACAGCCAGTCACCCTGTGCGGTTTCCTCCGGCACATAGCTTGCCCGCCACGAACGCATCTCGGCCTCGAGAAGCACACGCGGAGGAACCATATAATACCATTTGGCATACTCACTCTCGTTTTGTATCTCCTCATCAAGCCATATAGCCCAGTTCATGTTCACATCACTGTCGATATGAACACCGTCGATGTCGACACCGTTGTTGAGCAGATCTATTGCCTTGGTCGCCAACTGCCCCATATCACACTTTGTAAAGACATCAGTATCGGCAAGGTCTTTCATTTCAGTCAGGGGATCGTCAAACCAGTAAGCCTGACCATAGATGCTTCCGAGTTTCAGATAAGCCCATACCTTAAGACGTATGGCCATACTGAGAAGAGCCCTGAAGTTAGTCTCGGAAAGCTCACTCATACCGCCCACATTACGGTGATACTCCGTCATCTTGTTGAAGTAGTCGTTGCATGCCACCACGATGGAATAATAACATGTAGGATCGGCATACTCGTTGTCTACAGTTGTCTCAAAGTTGAATATATTCTGAAGAGCCATCGGAGCATTCTCTGTTGTCTCAATCACGTTGCACCGTGTATCGGTCAGGAATATACTGTGATCACCGGCCTCCTGCATACGGCTTACAATTCCGAGGAAACCTTTATACATCTCATCGTCTTTCTCGATATAGTCGTCTTCATTTATTATATCTTTCGGGTCGGTATCAAAGAAGTCGTCACATGATACGGTTGTGAATGCCATAGCTCCCATAATGACTGCCGCCCAAGCAAATTTTAGTCTTTTCATAATACGTGTTAGAAGTTTAAGTTAAATCCTATTTTAACCGTCACCGGCATGGCAAGCTTCGCATAGTCAAATCCACGCAGGCTCTCATCGTATGAATAAGCAAATTCCGGATCGCTGCCAAGATAGTCTGTAAGACGGAACAGGTTGTCAGCTTGGATATAGATATCTCCGGAACGGATCACAGAGAAGAGATTGTTGAAAGCATACGACAATTTCACACTACGCAGCTTAAGATAGTCACCCTTCTCTATCCAACGGTCAGAGAAACTGTTGTTGCCGGAAGGGTCGCCATACGCGGCACGCGGCAATTCGGCATTCTGCCCCTCCACCTGCCATCTGTTGAGAACTGCGGTAGACTGATTTACAAACGATGACATCGACTCCAGCTGACGGCGTGTGGCGTTATAAACATAATTGCCTATAGAATAGCCGAAATCAGCACCAAGCGTAAACTGTTTGTAACGGAACATAAGATTCACGCCACCGAATACCGTAGGCATACTGCTGCCGAGACTGACTCTGTCATACTCGTTGATGATACCGTCAGGTGTTCCGTCGGGACCGCTCACGTCAAGAAACCTAACGTCACCGGCCTGATAGGCTTTTCCATCGGCATTTACAAGTCCTGAGTTCACGGCCTCTTCCGTCGTTGCATAAATACCGGCTGTCTTATAACCGTAGAACTCGTATGGCTTGCTGCCCACAGACATTATTGTCATGGCATCATCGCCATTAAACTCCTTATAGGTCGTTATCAAGCTCCTGTCTCCTCCAAGGTCTTTGACTTCATTCTTAACTGTTGCCATATTGGCTGCAACAACGAAGTCGAAATCTTTTGTATGAACAGGATTCAGACGGAGAGAGAGTTCAACACCTTTGCTCGATATCTCTCCCGTATTGTCATAATAACGTTTTGAACCGTATACTTCAGAGATGTCGCGGTTAAGAAGCAGGTCGTAGCTCTTTGCCGCAAACAAGTCTACACCTAACATAACCTTGTTGCCAAACATTGCAAAGTCGAGGCCTAAGTCAAACTGTGCCTTCTTCTCCCATGTCAGCTTAGTGTTAGGAACATTTGAACGCACAATGGAACCTATGTCAAACAGATTGCTGCTCTCATAGTAGTTCTTTCCATAATTGCTTGAGAAACGGCTGTTGCCGGAGAGGCTTCCTCCAAGACTTACATCAAGCTTATCCATCCATGAAGGCAACACGCCTGTATTGGCAGCCATGAAAGTAAACTTACCGAATGGAAAGAATCCTATGCGACTTGCATCAGCACCCGATGCGCTTGTCCCATCGGCAGTAAGACCCGCAAATGCGTTGAAAAGCCTGTTATAGGTATAATCAACATTCAGTCCGAGGCTCAAGTAATTCCATTCTATATTACGCCCCCAACTGTTTCTTTCATTCTGTGTGTTGTTCAATGTCTGATAAAAATCGTTGGCGGTATTATAGCCTTCGGCAATATCAGCCTCCATACTGCGTGTGATCACACGGCCGAAAGCCATCACATTAAGTTCATCGATATTATTGAATGTACGGCTGTACTTTCCATGTACCTGATAAGTGTTTACCCACTGATGTGTAACGCCATTTCCAACCTTATTCAGACCTGTACCATAAACCTGCGGGACGATTGTGCGGTCCGTCACGCCCGGAATGAACATTGTCTCCTCCGTATAGTTATAATAAAGATTCACCATACCGGTGAGGGTCAGATAATCGTTCCACTTATAGTTAAGACCTGCATGCATGTTCACATCGTAAATCTTATCGCTGCCCTTTACAGTATTGGCCAAGGCAACCGGATTACTAACATTGTCGTATGAGTATACCGGACGTGAGTTCCATGAATTCCAGGCATTATAGGGAGCCAGAATGCTCAGGACACTGCCGTCCTCCTGTTTCGCGTATGCGCTCAAAAGCGGCATGTTCCTATATGCGGAAAGCATTGGGTTCGTTTCGTTCACCATACCTGCATTGTTAAGATTGCCTGTAAGATAGCTCAATCCTATATTTGCAAAGATATCAACCTTACGGCTTACAAGCACATTGGCACTGATAAGCGTATGATATTTGTCGCTGTTGGTATTCTTGAGCGTACCTTCGTTTCGGTTGTAGCCGAAAGAGATATTATATTTGGCTATCTCGTCACCACCCTCTACACGGAACAGATTCTCTGTGGTGAATCCCGTTCCCTGTATCTCATCCATCCAATTGGTATTATCCGTGAAAAGATACGAATATGGAGTAGTGCTCTCTGAAAGGAACGGATAATCGTTGACGAGCTGGCTGATTGTTGAATAACGGGTCATGCCCAAGTCGTTGAAATAACGTCTGAAGTCCGTGGAATTAAGCACGGGAAGCGTGCCACGCTTGAAATTAAGACCGTAGTTGCCACTGAAACTGATTCTCGTATCAAGATTGTCTGATGTGGCCTGCTGTGTCTCCACAAGTATTACACCATTACTTCCAAGCGAGCCCCACTCTGCTGCCTCGGCACCTTTGAGAACCTTCACACTACGTATGTCCTTGGGATCATATCCGAATAGCAAATCACGGCTATATCCGTTGATGACATCACTGACATTGGTATTTCCCATATATGGAATGCCGTTGATAACTACAAGCGGATGATTCTCTGCCACAAAACTGTGGATACCGCGGATATTGATATACGTTCCCTCACCGGGCATACCGCTCTTTTCAACAACCTGCATACCGGCAATCCCGTCACGCAAGGCAGCTCCAAGACTGTTCTTCTCGCTAAAGTCCTTGCTTTCCATCTTTGAAGCCTCCGGTGAATAGAGAGACTCGTTTTCCGGAACGAGGGTGATGACAAAAGACTGCTTTCCACCTTTATTATATATATACGACAGCGGCAGCACTTTCTCATAATACCCGTCAGCCTTGATGGTCACAACTCCTTGAACATTATCTGATTTCAGTTCAAAGTATCCGGACTGGTCGCTCAATGCCGTGTTCTTCTGCCCTTTTACTGTGACAATGGCTCCACTGACAGGTGAACCGTCCGTAGCCCTGATACAGCTCTTTACCGTCACTTCCTGTGCCGATACGGATGCAGCGACACAGCATGCTGCGAAAAATATATTAAGTTTTTTCATATATTCTATATTCTATAATCTTAATAATTATTAGGAGTAGGACGCAAGCACCAATGATACATCATAAACTGATTCTTATTGTTCTTGTCGCGATTCACATTACCTGAGACTCCCCATATCCTGCTCAAATCCTTTGAACTTACTCTTATCTTGAATGTTCCGCTTTTCTTCAGTCTTACCACACCGACAGTCCATCCGTCTGTATCATACAGGTTTGCATTTTCATTTGTCTCAACCCATTCCGAAGGCTTGAATCCCTCGGGAAAACCGGTTTGATAGGTTGTTCCGTAAACAGGAGCGTCACTCGCACCGCTACGGTCGAAATGATAATTGGATCCGGTAGTCTTCATCGGCATGTCCGTAACAACAGCGTCATCATTGAAATATATGCTCAAACCGTATGTAAGACTGTGTACAAAACCCATCCGGAGATAATACTCACCGGCAGGCAAATTGCATTCATAAACGGTTTCATCATCCTCATTATATGCAAGACCGGTGAATGTCACGCTACATGGCAGTCCATTTTCCACGGCTTCCTCCGACGGTATTGCAGCAATAATGTTATAGAACACGTCCGGCCAATCACCCATAGGCTGTGTATTGCCGAAGAACGATCCCTGTGCGTCATTTATCACCAACGGGTCAACAAGATTAGCCCATATAAAATAATCCTTCTTCTTCGGATCGGACAAGGCGTTCCATATCTCATACATACGTGATTTCACACGATATATCACAACATGATTTGGAATCTTGAAATTATCAAGGAAATAGGCGTTTCCGTTACTCAACTGCACCATCTCCGATGCTTTTGCATGCTGCACCGACGGGCGCCAATAAGCAGCATCGGTACTCTCGTATGTAATACGGTCTGCCTGCTCATCAATAATCTTCATATATCCTCCGACACAATTGAAATCAGAAGCACTTGAAACGACTTCTTCCGGAGCAAGCTTGCGGTCTACGAAGCAGGCCTTGACAATCCATTCACTGAACTTTGCCGAGTCTGCCGCCGTTGCCTCACGGTTGAGCCATTGTGGAATACTGTCGCGTGCATCTTTTATAGCCTTTGTTATCTGTGCATTGGTAGGAATGAATATCGTAGAGTTATAATTCTCATCACGCATATTCCATACTTCCTGACCGTCTGAAGTATAACGGTCCATAAGAGTGTTACGCACTACAATCACAGAGTCATAGATGGTGCTTCCATCCTGCCCCACACCGATAATCGTACTGTGCTCACGGTCGAACCATGTAGTATCATACATGGCCACGAGTTTCTTGAACATCGAGTAATTGCGGTCGTCAAGGCTCATCAGATATTCGTATACGGACTTACGTACAGGCAACATACCGTCAACATAATATACATATCCGTTATCTGTCTTTACAGTCTTCTTCACCGAATAATTGTCAAGCTTGACATCGTTTCCTGAGCCATGCACCCATATACTCTTGCCCGAACGTGTCATTATGCCGAAACCGTCTTTGAGCAAAGATGGTGAAATCTCCATATCCGCCACACAATACTTTGCAAATACAGCTGCGTCGTCAATGGCCGAGGCATCGAAATCGGCATCGTCACACACAATGAACGTATATGACTTGTCTGAACTGTTTCCTTCGTAAATCCCGTTCTGCTCATATATGGCAGACATCTTGCTTACGTCTGAGGCGGCTTTCATGTAGCTCATGATGTCACCGTTATATACATTCACCTTTCCTGTGCTGCTTATGCCAGTCGCATCAAAGTGGTCATCCCATTCGGAGCAGGATACCGCAAAAAGAGCCGATACGGCAAGCAGTGGTATGATAAAGAACTTCTTCATGTCTTCAAATCTTTTTTATTCTACTGGTATAAACTCTATGTAATCAAGCATCTGACGATAGTAGTTTGCCGTTTTTGCATTGATGTCCATCATCGTCACCTTGAATGTATGGCTTGTCGAGCCTTCAAAAGAAATCTGATTCCATAATGTCGACTCTATAGTTTCATAGAGAGGTGCTCTCGGCACACCCTTGTAAAGATATACAATAGACTTGCTGTCATCAAGATCGAAGCGTGTCATTGTACCTGTGGTATAAAGCTGTACAAGAGATATATCCTTTATATAATGCAGAACGACCTTATACTTACCGGCAATGATAACTGGTGTGTTCATCTGGGCCCATCCTGCATATCCGAGGTTTAGACAAAGATAATTGTTCATGTATGCACCATGACGCGGTGTCTCCGGCTTGGAGCTGTTTTCCCACTGCTCCTTATAGAATCCCACCTTACGGTAGTTACCATAGCTGGCACGGCTTTCGTTGGCCTCGTATGTGATTGAGGTTATGGTACCATTCTCACCGTCGCGGTAGTCCTCACTGAGGTCTACTTTCACCTCACCGCTGCTAAGACGTGTGGAAGAGAACAACTCACCCATACCTTTTGACGCGCCGTATGCATTCACGGCGGCAATGATGTCCGGAGCGTTAAGGAAGTCCCAACGCACCCTTACAGGCTCCGGATGATACACAGGCATCACTCCGTCCACCTTGTTTATATATCCGTTGCACGCCCTGATATCGCTGCGCAGAATTGAAAGCGTCTTGTTCACTATCTTTCTGCTGCCGTCAATGTCGGCTGTAATAGCCTGGCCTTCAAGCTGTGTATCATATATAAGAGTCTCACCCTCAGATGTGAAGTTGTATATCTCACTTGTAGTATATTCACGTTTAAGGAAGTGATACTTAAGATATGCGGTAAGAGCATTGTCTGGATTCTTATCTTCTCCGTTGGTCACAAGCCACTGCTTAAGCCCCGGAACATCATTGATACCGGCTGCGCGGAACACCTCGTCCGGCACGGCAAAGCATGTGAAACGGTGCTGTGTGATAGTGAGGCTTCCGTTCTGCGACACTGTTGTGTCTGCTACCAACGTTGCCACCGAGTCGGCATAATGATCTGCACGTATAGCTGCTGCAAAGATGTCGTAATTTCCATCCTGCTCCAGTTTCTCCACAACGTTCTCCGTAAGCGGAACAATCACATCACCGGTAGTGAAGAACGTACCGTTGTTGCATACAACCGAGAATTTCTTCAAACGAGCCTGATTGTTGATGAAGATTGAATCCGGACAGAAAACGATGTCTGTACGGTCGGCATCATCAACATCCGTGACCAGATATCCATAACTCATGCTGAGATACGATTTAAACAGCGTCTGGTTAGGAATTATCTCCTTATCCTTAGCCTTTTGGTTAAGAGTGGAATCGTTTATGTTCTCGCCATTTATAATATGAGTACGCACAACATTCCTCGCATATTCCTTGTCGAGCTCCTGTATAGAAGCCACTCCCTTTTCCTGAAGAAAAGCCAGCACAGCCTCGTTGTCGGGACAGAATACAGTAGCCCTGTCGGTATTCTTCAAGGCGTTGTAGAAGTCGGCATACTTCATGAACTCAATCCACATGGAATATGTCTGCGGCTGTGTCTCAAGCACATCTGTGATAGACATTTCAGCCTCTGTCTCGGGTGGGGTGATGAAAAGCTCCCCTTCATTAGGGTCATCGCATGATGCCATTGCCGAGAGCAGTATTGTGAAAACAAATAATATCTTCTTCATTTTCGTTCTGTTTTAGATATAATAAGGATTCTGAACCAGATTCTGGTTGTATTTAATCTCTTCGTCGGTTATCGGTAAGTACCATGCGTTCTCATTGCTTAGAACCGAACGGAACCATGATTCAATCGACGCTTTGTTGTATTTTACAACATTGCTGATAAGGAATGTGGTCTTGAAATCAATACCGTTTGAATTTGCATAATGTCCCATACGCAACATATCATACCATGATTTGCCCTCACCCACAAATTCTTTCAGACGCTCGCTCAGGATATACTGAAGAATTGTCGATGCGTCAGAGTTTTCGGTGATGGTCTCATCCGGATTAAGGTTTGTGCGCAGCCTTATCTTGTTCACCAGCTCAAGTGCGGTCTTGTAGTCAGCGGCATTTCCTCCGAGACTTCTCATCACGAGGGCCTCCGCCTTCATAAGCATCACGTCTGCCACGCGGTAGATAATGAAGTTGGGATCGTAATAGGTCTCGGTGCGCTCATCGGTACGCGATGTACCTCCATTGTATTTCCACAGATAACCATCACCGACATAAGAACCGTAAAGGGTTCTCACTGCCATGTCCGGCTGTAACAGATAACGCGTGCTGATGTCAGTGTAGTCCGCAACGAACTCTTCTTTAAGAATATCGCTTATCTTATACTGGCTGAACGAGCTGTTCTGTGTAGAGCGGAAAATATTGGGCAGGTTGTTTGTCTGCGCCACACCACCGCTGTATCTCTCGTGACTCCACTGCATCTCGAAGATGCTCTCGTTACTGTTTCCGGGATTGAACATCGAGAACCAGCTGTTATGTGTAGCCGTTGTCATGAAACGCGGTGCACGGTTTGACGTTGCCCCCAATATCATGTCGGCATATTTAATAGCCTCGTCGAAGTCAGAGTTCCACAGACAAACATCGGCCATAAGGGCGTATATGGCCCACTTTGTAGCCCTTCCCTTTGTCTCCCATGTCGTTTCAAAAGCCTCCTTTGCCGCATCCAGACGTATCGCCTCGTAGAGGTCGTTCTTTATCTGTGCGATTATCTGTTCATCGGTAGACTTAGGCAGAGCGTACGGCACTTCATCTGTATCGTATGCCTTAAGTGCAAGAGGCGCCTCACGCCAGTTGCGCACGATATAGAAATATGCCAGCGCACGCAGGAAGTAGGCCTCACAATAATGCGAATTCATCTCTTCCGGACGGTAGGTGTCGTCATTGGCCTGAGCCTTGCCTGCATTCTCAAGCACAAGGTTGGCCGTATTGACTATCTGATACATGTTTGCCCAACTGCAATATGTCTTGTTTGAAGATTTTATCTCAAATTTCTGAAGTGCATTCGCTCCTGTACCCGGACTGTTTGTGAGACATCCCGAACGGAACTCACCCCATGGGATGAGATTGTCTATAACCGAATTACGCAACACATAGTATCCGTTCATCAGTTCAGACTCAACATCCTCTTTCGTTGCCCAGAACTTATCTGCAGGCAATGAGTTCTCCGGATAGATTTCCAAAAAATCATTACATGATGCCAGACTGCATACTGCCGCAACGCCTATTATATATTTATATATTGTCTTCATATCCTATATATATGTTTTAGAAGTTAATTGTAACACCCATAGAGAAACGCTTTGAACGCGGAGTCTGCGACCTGTCCTCTGCCAGCGATGTTATTCCGCTCGGCAGCGTCACCTCTGGATCCTGACCGGTATAATCGGTAAAGGTAAAGAGGTCATATCCCGTTAGGAATACATTTGCAGATGTCAGGCCGAGGTTCTGGACAAATTTCTTTGGCAAGGTATAACTCAGCGACAATGTCTTCAGACGTACAAACGAACAGTCCTCAACAAAACGGTCGCTGCCGAGATAGTTAAGACCATACTTCCACAACGCACGCGGAATCTCGGTCTGATCGCCTTCATTGCGCCAACGACGCAGAACAGCGGTACTTTGGTTGTCAGAGCCATACATAGACTCGGCATTCATTCTTGCAGAGTTTACGATCTTCTGTCCTAAACGGTAGTGGAGGAACACTGTGAGACTTAAGCTCTTATATTTCAGATTGAAACCACCGCCACCGCTGAGTATCGGATTGCTGTTGCCTATATATACGATATCGTTCTTGTCTATCTTACCGTCGTTGTTGATGTCGGCATATTTTGCATCACCCGGATAGCAGGTGTACTGCCCGTTCTTCATGACGATAGGCTTGCCTTGCATGTCATACATGATACCGCCTTGGGCATCCTTTGCATATGTATCGGTAGTATTTTGGTAAACACCGAGATACTTAAAGCCGAAGAACGAGCCTACGGCTGTTCCTGAAATAAGACGCTGGGCATACTTACCGTTGCTGAGCGAGAACTGTTCCTCGTTGATATTCTGCGGCAACTCGACTATAGTGTTCTTATTACGGTTCACATTATAGTTCACCTTAAACTGCCAGTCTTTGGTCTTGAGTACCTCATAGTCTATACGGAACTCCCATCCCTCGTTTCTGATCTTTCCGGAATTATACCATCCGATTCTCGGTGTAGGCAATCCGATTGAAGAAGGCAGCGTCACATTCTTCTGCAACAGGTCTTTAGTATCCTTGCGATACCAGTCGAAAGTTGCAGTAAGCTTGCCGTCCCAGAAGTTAAGATCGAAGCCGAGGTCGATTTCCCTTGACGATTCCCACTTCAGTTTGTTTAGCTGCATTGTGCTGATGCTCACTGCGCTTCCATCCATATAGTTGCCCACTGCCGTATATGTACCGACGTATGGAGATGTTCCTGAAGGAGCATTACCGCTCATACCATAACTTGCACGTATCTTTGCCTGTGTAAGTTCAGACGATGCCCATTTCATGAAAGGCTCATCGCTCAGAATCCATGATGCGCCCAATGACGGGAACAGACCCCATCGGTTGTTCTTGCCAAGACTTGACTTACCCTCATAGTTTACAGTTCCATTAATGGTATATCTGTCAAGGAATGTATATACAACACTTCCGATACCAGACAGCGAACGCACTTCCGACTTTCCTGAACCGACGCTCAGCAGCACACCGCCGCCTGATCCCGGGTCGGCAATCTCTGCGGAAGCGACATTATAGCGCGCGGATGCAGTGGTAGAACTTGTAGACTGTGATGTACGCCACAATCCCGTGGCCGTAAACTGATGTTTCTTGTCCTGCCACTCCTTTGCATACGTCAACTTAGCCTCAGACTGCAATGAGAAGTTGTTTGAATAATTGTCGTCGCTGCGGTTGGCAAAAGTGCTCGTAGCCATCACACCCGTGGCCGCCTGGGGAAGGAATGCCTCGGTCTTTGAGGTCTTGTATTTCATTGACACGTATCCGCGGAAAGTAAGTTCCGGCAAGATATACCAGTTTGCACGCACGGTCATCTTCTGCTCCTTTGTATTAAGATTACGGTAACTCTCGTCAGCCATAATCAGCGGATGAAAATTCGTTGAGTTTCCACCATTGTCGTTGCTGCTGAACGCACCCTGGAATTCCTCACTGTTCTGGCGTGTGAAATAGGTGTCTGTCATTGCACCGGTAGCGTCATCTATATAATAAGGACTCTTGTTAGGCATCTTCCTTATTGCCTCGGCACGCAGCTTTTCAGTCCACGGAGACTTTTTCTCCGTATCGGAATATGTATACTCGGTATTAACCATAAGTTTGTCGCTGAATCGGTAGCCGATGTCGATAGATGTGTTGAAACGCGTAAGTCCGGTACCTTCCGTAGTACCGCCTTCGGACAGATAGCTCAGCGAGAAACGGTATGTTGCACGCTCACCACCGCCCGACATTGAGAAACTGTTGTCTGTAGTGAATGCGTTCTTTGTAAGATATGACAGCCAGTCTACATTCTGGTTGTACTCATCAAAATATCTCCAACTTTCATTGTAGTTTATTTCCGGAGTGTCAAACAAGAACTCCAGAAGGTCGCCACTCGACTGCAATCCTCTTGCATTTGCCGTATTCCATATAGCATCCTGAATGAATGCCTTGTATTGGTCACCGTTAAGCATCGGCATAGACTCCGGTTCCACCTTCAGTGAATTTTTGGTTGAGAACGTAAACCTTGTCTTACCCATTGCACCTTTCTTTGTGGTGATAAGGAGCACACCGTTCGCACCTGCCGTACCGTAAACGGCTGTTGACGCCGCATCTTTCAGAACCTCAATGCTTTCAATGTCATTCGGATTTAGCGAAAGCATCTGTGCGAAATCTTCCTGATTGGCTGTATTGAAGTCAAACGAGTCGTCTATATCCGTTGAATAAGGTACTCCGTTCACAACAATAAGCGGATCGGCATTGCTGTTCAATGTGGCAGTACCGCGTATGCGGATACTGCTCTTTGCACCCGGGTCACCGGCAGCGATGATATCCACACCACCAAGCTGTCCCTGCAGGGCCTCCTCTATTGATGTGACCGGCTGTACGGCAGTAATCTCACTCATATCAATCTTCTGCGTTGCGAAAGACTGCTGTTTTTGTGTGAGTCCCATTTCATTGCGTCTTGAGCGTGAACCCTTGACCTCCACCTCTTTTATCTGGTGTGAATCGGCTTTCATTGTGACATTCTTCTGTGTCTCTCCGTTGTATTTGAAACTCTGTGTCTGCATGCCGATATATGAGAACTTAAGAGTAATCTGGCCTTTTTCTGCCGGTACCTTCAACGTATAGTTACCGTTGAAGTCGGTCACTGTACCGGCAAGTATACGGTTCTGGCTGTTCACGAACGTTACGTTAACACCGATGCATGGCTCCTTGCTGTTGCCGAACATTTCCGTGACAGTACCGGTCAGGGTTTTCTGTGCCAGTGCGGCCTGCACCACCATGACGAATAATACCAATAATATATATTTATTTTTCATGTCTTTTGGTTCTTAGTTGTTAGAATACGTCTGCCAGGAAATGCACGCAACCATCGGCAAACGTCATCGGGAAGTAATCGTATGCCTGTGTGACATCCACACGACGGGTCACGGCTCCGGTCTGCCTGTCAGCGACACCAACGCTCAGTTTTGTACCTTCGTCATAGATGTTTATCTTTGTCTCCACAAGTTCTGTCACTCCATTGTTGTCAATCTCGTCTGTCTGACATGTTATCACTCCGCCAAGCTCTTCCGTGTTTTCTCCCCATCCGATAAAGGGATAGTTCGTTACTACTGCCGTAGAGATAGGGCAGAAATACAGTTTCAGATAATACTGCAGGGCGGCTGCATCTGTAACCTCACAATTGTCAAAGAAATCTTCTGCTCCGACAGTAGCGGCTGCACCGTTTATGCCCGGTATGCGTCCGTCCTTTATTGCTTGCTCAAGAACAGTTGTTTCCGGTATGAACATCAGACAGTTGTCGACAGTGAACGTAAGAGAGTACGCCCTTGTGTCGATAAGTCCGGCCTTATTCAGCAGATTCACGAATCCGAAGAACTCTGTTGTTGCATCAAGACGCTGTGTCCACATCAGACGCACAAAACGTGAGTCATTGGGCGCGACAACATTGTCATAATTTCCCGGAAGGAAGTTGCGGTCGTAGCTATAGGCATTACCGTTTGTCCATCCGTTTTCATCGCCACGGTATTTAAGCTTCTCAAAATTTGCCCATATAGTTGACTCTTCTGTAGTATTCGCAGCAAAACGCAGACGCTCGGCATGCTTTATGCTGTTTGTAATCTTTCCGTCCTTCACAAACCAATATATCTTCAAATCGGGAGACAGTGCGGGATAAACCTTTGTGCCTGTTGCCGGAAGCTCTGTGTTGCCGTCAACGGGAGTCGCAACATGCGCGTAAACGTATGGAGTGGTGACTCCGGATCCTACAATGGCCTGTGTGTTCACATCTATGAGGTTGTTGCCCTCACGCCGTATGCCGCGGTATTGCTCTATCTGGTCATTGTCGGCATAAAGCATCATATATCTGACGGCATTAGAGGCCAGAGTGTTTGCCATGCCAGAATTATTCACCATTATCGCAAAGTTTCCGTATTTCTTATACTGATAGGCGGGGCCTGTCACTGAAATATACTTGGCCGGTGGAGTAAGAACGTCACACCCGTAAAGCACACCATTTGTACACACCACACGCTCTCCTGCCGTTGCAGGATCGAAAGAAACCACTTCATTCGACGCGTTAAGCACCGTTCCCTTCTTTATTTCATCCGGGAACACTATCGATGAGGAGCAGAAACTGTTGAACAGGATGTCGCGTATGGCAACAGAGTCGACTTCTTCCAGACTCTCATATCCTCCATATCCCCAGTAATCGTTGAAGAAATCGTCCCAAGCCTTGTCAGTAGGTGCAAATACGGAATAAGCCGCCAGCGAAAGCGTGGCCATATTCTGATAGTCTTTCACCGGCCACTCGCAGTCGATGTTCGGAAGCGATGTGAAATCACGCTGATATATGGTCGTGCCGTTTCCGTATTCACGTGTCAATTCCTCATCTGCAGTATATGTGCCATATTTGTCATACTCGGTTATGAACTTTGTATATTTTCCGGCACTCTTCAGTTCCTTATAAATGGTCTCAACAGGTTTCAGTACCTTATCCACCTTATATATATATCCGTTGTTGGCAATATCGGCATATTCCGTCACTCCGGCATTTGCAACATTGAAGCCACTATTATCTTTCCATTCCGTATTAGGATAGAAATACTCGTAGTTTGTTTTAGCATCAATACCTTTTGTGGCAAACATCCTGTAAGAGAATACCGGCAACATTCTCTCAAAATGATATATGGCCGTATCCTTAGTCTGCATATTCTTATAGCTGAGAGGATCCTGACTGCGCGTACGGAATTTGTAATACAAGCCCGCTCCCCGGTTTTTGTCTTCCTCTGAAGCCCCATCGCCTTCCAACGGACGGAAGTTTATGAACTTATCCTTGTCAAAGGAGTAATATAGGATGTGAAAACCGATAAGTTTCCTCAACTCATCGGCAGGCACCTCGTCTATTGTCTCCACACCGTATGTCTCCCTGATATACTGCCCCATGGCATTGTCTGTGGGAGCCATAACCGTAAGGATTGACTTGCCGTTAACCATCGGCTGATAGCCGGCCAGATCAACTCCCCTTAGGAACATACCATAATTACCGTCATTCCGCAACTCCTGATAAATCGAACCGCTGATCCAGTCAGGGGTCTCAAAATACTCATCAAGGTCGGAACACGACGGCAACATGAGAGAGGAAAGCAACAGTAAGCCTATTGCCTTACCCAAATGTCTGTTTCGTTTCATATTATGTTTCATTAGTTATTGTTTCGTTTGGTATAGTAATCAACTTGTTTTAGTTATTTTACAGGTATATATTTTCTGCCTGACATTGTTTCCGCAACAAAAATCATAGGCAAAAAAGCATTTCTCTGTGTAAAAGCAATGCAAATATACGTATTATTTACGATTTATGTGCGCAAAATTATAAATAAAAACATCTTCCATGGTGTATTTTTTATTTTTATACCACCATTTTTTAGCACAATGCCGTCATAACAAAGTCTTTGACAAGACCGAACGAAGTCGTTCTGCCTTCCATCACCCCGTCCCCCGCTACCACTTTTTAGTTTTTTAGGGGGTAAAAAGCGGCAAAAGGGATAAAACATCATATTCCGATTTTGCAAAATACTATTTTAATTTTGTATATTTGCAATAGAACTTTTTAACCAAAACCATAAACAATGATGAAAAAACTAATGGCAACAATTGCCGTGGCCGCATGTTGCGCCGCTGCAACAGCCCAACAACTGCCCTATCAAAACCCCGCCCTCACCGCCGACCAGCGCGCGGAGGACCTGTGCGGCCGCCTTACACTGAAAGAGAAAATTAAACTGATGCGCAACGGCTCACCTGCCATTCCGCGTCTTGGCATACCTCAGTTTGAATGGTGGAGCGAGGCTCTTCACGGCACGGCCCGCAACGGATTTGCCACCGTATTCCCTATAACGACCGGAATGGCGGCATCATGGAATGACAAGCTTCTGCTTGATGTCTTCACCGCCATTGGAAACGAAAGCCGGGTGAAAGGCGAACAGGCCAAACGCTCAGGAAACATTAAGAAATATCAGGGACTATCTATATGGACACCGAACATCAACATTTTCCGTGACCCCAGATGGGGACGCGGACAGGAAACATACGGTGAGGACCCTTATCTCACGTCACGTATGGGCCTGGCCGTAGTAGAAGGCCTGCAAGGCCCTAAAGGCAGCAGGCACATGAAAAACCTCGCATGCGCGAAGCATTTTGCTGTTCACAGCGGACCGGAATGGAACAGACATTCGTTCAACATCGAAAATCTGCCCGAACGCGACTTGTGGGAAACATACATACCGGCATTCAAAGCATTGGTGCAGGAAGGCGACGTTGCGGAAGTGATGTGCGCATACCAACGTATCGACGGACAGCCATGCTGCGGCAGCAACAGGTATCTCCAGCAGATTCTGCGCGGTGATCTCGGCTTCAAGGGCATGGTTGTGAGCGACTGCGGAGCCATCGGTGACTTTTGGATAAAAGGCCGTCATGAGGTTTCGCCTGATGCCGCAGCCGCATCGGCAAAGGCCGTATTATCAGGAACCGACGTGGAATGCGGTGCAAACTACAACAGGCTCGACCAGGCCGTGGAAAGAGGCGAGATTACCGAAGCACAGATAGACGTGAGCGTCAAACGCCTGCTCAAGGCAAGATTCATGCTCGGCGACTTTGACGACCCTTCACTTGTAGAATGGACAAAACTGCCGGAAAGCATCATAGCATCAAAAGAGCATAAGGCTCTCGCGCTGAAAATGGCAAGGGAGACAATGACGCTGCTGCAAAACAAGAACGGCATCCTGCCGTTAAGCAAAAACGCGAAGATAGCCGTGATGGGACCAAATGCCGCTGATTCCATAATGATGTGGGGAAACTATAACGGCTATCCCACACAGTCAACGACAATACTGCAGGGCATCTGTGCAGAAGCTGCAAGCGTAAACTATATAAAAGGTTGCGGCTACACAAGAAATGAAGTAATCGACAGCCGGTTTAATGAAATATATACAGCTGACGGCAAACAGGGAATGACCATAACCTACTGGAACAACGAGGATATGGAAGGCGCACCTGTTGCCATGGAGGTAGAGAAACAGCCTATAAACAAAAGCAACGGAGGAGCCACGGTCTTCGCACCGGGTGTAAATCTTGAACACTTCTCGGCATGCTGTGAGGGAATATTCCGCCCCACAAGAAACGAACTTATTGAATTTACAAGCGGCAGCGACGACAAGCTTAGAGTGATCGTAAACGGCGATACCCTGATAAACCAATGGAAACCGAGAGCGAAGATAAATTATGGAAAAGCCAATCTCAAAGTAGAAGCAGGCAAAGAATACAGTATAAAAATAGAATATGTGCAGGCAACAGACCTTGCAGCCATGCAGTTTGACCTCGGATGCCGTATACAGCTCACCGACGATGCCATACTGCGTAGCGTGGCCGATGCAGACGCAGTAATATTCGTGGGAGGAATATCACCGCTGCTCGAAGGTGAGGAGATGAAGGTCAGCGAACCCGGCTTTAAAGGCGGTGACCGCACAGATATCGAACTGCCTGAGGCACAGAGAAAGGTCATGGCCATGCTGCATAAGGCAGGAAAGAAAGTGATATTCGTAAACTGCTCGGGCGGAGCAATTGCCCTCGCACCGGAAACAGAGAACTGCGAGGCCATAATGCAGGCATGGTATCCCGGTGAACAGGGAGGAAAAGCTGTGGCTGAGGTGCTGTTCGGTGACGTGAATCCTTCGGGACGTCTGCCAATGACATTCTACAGAAGCACAGACGACCTGCCCGACTTCCTCGACTACACGATGAGGAACCGAACCTACCGCTATTTCAAAGGCGAGGCTCTTTTCCCGTTCGGCTACGGCCTGTCATACACCACATTCAACATTAAAAACGCGAAATACAACGCCAAGAACGGAAAACTGACCGCAACGGTCGAAAACACAGGTAAGCGTGACGGTGCCGCCACAGTACAGGTGTATATAAGCAAGCCAGATGATACAGAAGGTCCGATAAAGACCCTCAGGGCATATAAAAAGACGGTGCTGAAAGCAGGTGAAAGACAAACTATCGAAATATCACTGCCAAAGGAAAGCTTTGAGTGGTGGGACAAGACCACAAATACAATGAGGACCGTGGCCGGAAAGTATATCATACATGTGGGACAGCATTCCCAAGACCCGGCAATGCTGACAATAAAGACAAAAATGTAGTGCAGGAGACAGAATAGTCTTAACTTCCGGAGCTACCGCTCATCAAAGACAAAAGAGCCATATCATAACTCAAAAAACAGGGTTTGATATGGCTCTTTTCATACTTGCCGGTCATAGTCAATACATAAAACATAACCGGTGCCGTTCATTCCGGAACATATATTATGTCTCCGTTCTCAAGCTCATAGGCAACCCCCACACGCTTTCCTTTACCGGACGAACTGTCTTTATTCCCTGACGGTGTATATCTGCTTATCTTCTCCCCTTCCTTGGTGATTATTTCCATATTTTCCTTTCCAGGGTTCTTGACCATGGTGAAATCTTCCTGCGAGAACATTTCTGTCATGTTGTAGCGACTGACAAGTGCCACCATGAGGGCAACAGCAAAAACCATCGCCACATCAAAAAGATTGCTTACCACGCTCATCGGGTCGTTGTCTTCGCTACTGTTCAGCAGTGAACGGCGACGGAAGCGGCTATTCATCGCTTACCTCCTTCCTTGTTCCGTATCATGTTTGCGAGAAACTCAAGCATCGTTATATCCCTGACCGCCCAACGCTCCTTGACCATCTGGGTAAGAAAACCGATGGCGCTGACCACCAATCCTACAACAGTTGTGGCAAATGCCACCTGCATGTTGTAAGCCATCGAGGCAATATCACCGGTGGCGAGACCGACAAGAGCCGGCCCCATAGGGATAAGTGTGCCCATCAATCCGAGTATAGGACCCATTTTTGTCAGGACCTTTGACGTGGCGATGTTCTTATCTGCGGCTATTTCATATTCGGAAATTAAAAGATCGATTCTTGCACAGTCATTTTGACTGTCAAGCATTTTATGTGCATAGGCGCTCAAGAGCGAATCCGGTTTCACAGGCAGCAGTTGTGCGAATTCTGCCGTGGAAGACGGGGCGTTGCTCTCAATGGCGGAATAAAGCCTTGATGAACTCTTCTTATTTTGCATATACTGACCGAAGAAAGTTCCTATAAGAATAAGAGCACGGATAAAAAAGAAGATGAGCAGGACTATCACCGGTACGAGAAGACCGGTTGATATCCAGTAGAGAATGTCAGATATGAGATTCATTTCAGTTTTGATATTTGTTTTGTCAGATGTTTATTGTTGATGATTATTCCTGCGATGGTACCGGAAAGGATAAGTGCGAGAATCGCAGCAAGAGAGTCGAGCCTGACTTCGTTAATGCCGGTAACAGCTGTCCGGCCATTGACCGTTGCGACAATCCCGAGAGCCAAAACCATCAAGTTGATGAGAAATGTGAGTTCAAGCCTGATGTCTGATTCCGGAATAATACTTTTCAACGCATAAGTCAGAAGAGGAACAGCTATAAGCAGCACCGCAGCCATCCCCAGGCTGATAAGAGCGAAATCTACTCCTGATAATGAAAATATCAATGCAGTGAGCAGCGACATCAATATCGGAAATATCAATATGCCGGGAAACCATTTGAGAACTGTCAGCATGATTGTCTGCGAACGAGACAGTATGTCTTGTGCCTGCAGGAAACAAAAGGCAATCATGCAAAACGCATCTACAGCTATAAGCACGGCGATATCGAGCATAAGCGACGGCTGTTGCAGCAAGTCGGAAATCCGGGTTTTAGACATACCAGTAGCATATTCCCATGAAAAAACTATAAATACAGCCAACAGCACCGCAACGGTGGCAATTCCTGAAAATCCGTGAAAGGTCAGCTTCAGCATTAAACTCATGCCGACCATAATCATTATTGTCATTACAAGTGCTTCCATCAGTCACGGTCTTGATTACGTTTACGTCGGCTCACTATTATGAAGATTATCAGAAGCACCACAAGAGTCGTAAGTACAATGACCGTTCCGCTGACCTTTGCGGCAGTGGAATTGTCGGCATTGAGCGTCTCCTTTTCCATTACCATGGCGTCATTGTCGCCTACGATGTTTTCAGCTCTCACCGAGGCGACAGAGCTGTTGTAATGCCGGGCCTTATCATTGTCAAGATGCGATGAGATGAAATCACGCAGTTTGGCATTATCACACACGAAACCCGAACAGGCAGCTCCGTATTCTTCAATAACTTCGGCATGAAGGTCGGCAAGATTCTGAATCTGTTCGGGGGACGCCTTCCACATTCCCTTACGCACAGTTTCAAGCATAACGGCGGTGATTTCCTGGACGGCAGCCGGATTGACCGATTTGAAGTATTTTTTCGTTCCAAGATTGTGTCTGTCGGCTATATAGGTGTCGTAGATGTCATTCCAAAGCTCGTTGTCAATGACATCCGGCTTCATCACATTCCATGCGTAAGTATTTGTTATGACCTCCGCAAAACCTGAGGCATCACCGGCACCGCCTTTCATCTTCTCCTTTATATAGGTAGGATTTAGAATCGTCGTGCGGCTTTCTATACCTATAGCTTCCTTTACCTCCTGCATTTTTACGTTGTTTCTGTTCCGGTAGTCACTCAGATAAGCCTCCGGTTCACGGCCGGTCACAGTGCGTACAGCGAGGTTCATGCCTCCCATAAACTCATACACATGGTCAAGGCTCAGTGCTCCCCATGTATTGCTTTGACGTGGTTGGACCACCACATCAGTGCGGGTCAACGCCGCTTCAAAGGCATAGTCGCGCATTTTCTCCCATTCTTCCTCACTGCAATATATAGCCCCCATATTCTTAATATAGACAGAGGCTATCTCACTATTGTCTTCCCACCTGTCACCGGCCTCTACCATATTCTGAATACCACTGCCATAGTTGCCGTTTACCCCACCGAACACACGGGCGGTGGAAAGTTCGCGTGCCTCTTTAGGTGTGACACCTTTTTCTACAAGATGACGTTCAGACTCTACCACACCTTCCGCCACATAATTCGGATAGCCCTTATCATCCGCCTCCGCAGCCATCCTCACGGCACGGCTTATCAGAAAAAGGCGTGATGCCGCCAAATCACGGAGTTGTCCGGAAGTCTGTACGACTACATCTATCCTCGGACGTCCGAGTTCTTCGGATGGTATCAGACGAAGATCGGCCACCCTTCCGAAAGGATCGCGCACAGGCTCCACTCCAAGCATATAGAGCACCTGCGCTATGGTAGCACCTGCGGTTTCAATAAATTCGCTGCTCCACAGCGTATAGCTGACTTTACGGGGTATGGAATCACCATGGTTTTTACGGTACATCGCTATTGTACTTTCCGCAAGCGACTTGCCTTTCTCCCATGCGACTGCCGACGGGGTCTCCTCCGCATTTACCGCAAACATATTCCGACCGGTCGGAAGAATTCCGGGATTCAAGACGGGGTCACCTCCGGAAGCAGGAGAGATATAACCGCCATTCAGTCCGTTCAATATTGACAACAGTTCCATTTCCGGGCTGTTTCTCAAAGCCCCGGCATATACGGATACATTACGTATGGCTCTCTCCACTTCACTTACGGCAATGGCAAAGTCCATTTCTTGCGATGACATTTCTTCGCGACCCATACCGTGAACCGGGCGGGAAGACGAACCGGAAACCACACATTTCTTCTTCATCGCAGCCTTCATCCTCTCGATATTTTCCTCGGAGGCTCCCATCATCCTTGCCACTTCAAGTGCTTTCTCTTCCGACATCCCGGGCATCATTCCATGCCGTCCTGATGTCTTCGGCCTGTCTGAAATCTTAGAAGCGGTTTGAGACGATGGCGTCATCATGGAACCCATGACCATCATGCGCGACAACATATCTTTCGAGCCTTCTGTCTGCCGTATGATATTTCTGGCACTGTCAAGTTCCGCATGTGTTATTCCGGCAATGCGGCATATCATATCATCATCCACCTTATCCACATCCATAAGCCGGGTCACGACGGAAACAGCCTTTGCCCTGTAGGGGGCTATCTTTCCTGTACCGCCTTTGAGCTTATACATACTATAGGCTATAGGGTCAACTGTCATGGCCTTTACCGTGGAGACTATATGTGCAGACGAATATGGCATTCCCATCACATATAAGGCACCGGTTATCTTCTCATTGGCAAGTTCATCAGCGAAATTCTCTATGCGCAGAATATCATCGGCAGAATAAATGCGGCTCATGATACTGTCAAGGCGCAATTCACGATGGATACCGAGTCCGACAGTATATTTCTTGACTAAGCGTGCCGCGCGTATGATGTCGGATTTTGTCACCGCCTTGTTGTAGCCGGCAATGGCATCGGATAAGTTTTTATAGATGCCTCTGGCATTGCTTTCCATAAACGGCGGCGTAAGATAATTCACGATTGACGCATAGCTGCGACGTTTGGCCACCATCGCCTCTCCGACATTGGATGTGGAATATACATAGAAATGCGGCACAGTGCCGACAAGTCTGTCAGACCAGTCATCGCTACCTAACGCGACCTGTTTGCGCGGAGTGAATTCCAAAGAGCCGTGTGCACCGAAATGCATCAAGGCATCCGCCTTGAAACCGAATCGTGCCCACAGATATGCCGCCACGTAATTGTGGGGAGGCGCGGCATCCGTTCCGTGTACAATCTTGAAATCATCAGCACCATGACCGGCGGCTGTCTGAGGTATCAGCACCACATTCCCGAGACAGATTCCGGCCAATGCCAGATTACCTGCACCGTCATTGAGTCCGTGCCCCGGAAACTTACCGTCAACCGCATCAATATCCTCACGCATCTTTTTTGAAAAAGCCATTCCGCACCATCTGTCATAATCTTCCACCGACACAATCCTTGTGGAATGATTTTTTATAAAATCTTCTTGAGCACCTACCGCATAACGGTTAAACACCTTGCCGTTTTCGTTTATCATCCGTTCAAACTCTTCCTGAGAAGCTGGCAATTCCACATTATACCCCTCGGATTTCATCCGGCTCAGAAGATTGTAAAGCGAAGGGGCCACCTCCATTCCTTCGGCTACAAGCGAGTGCTGTCCGGGGCCTTTGAAATAGAATATGGCTATTTTCTTATCCTGATTCTTTTTCCTTTGCAGTGAAATATAATTGTTGACGGTTTCCACAAATTCACCGAGTCTGTCGGGTATTGCAGCCACGTACGGCAGACCGTCTTTCCCTTTATAATGAGCAAAAATGGCATACGGAAGTACCGCCCCGTCAATTTCCGGCGTGACAACACTTTGAGAGAGGAATCCTCCGTTCATACCCATTTTGTCGGCCATCCATTCTTCATAATCCCTGTTGACATTGAGCGGGGAGAAAAGGGGAATATTCTGTTTTTCAAGATATCGAACCACCATATCGCCCATGCGTCCGTGAGCCATATTAATCATAGCCGAAGCATGTATCGAGTCGGCATGTCCTTTAGAAACGAATTGCCGTATCTCATTCACCGGATAAACCATGCTTCCGGATTGTTCCAAACGCGCCACAAGACTGTCAGCCACGCCCATTTGTCCCGTGAGGATAATCCTCGGGGCTTCAGCCTTCCATTTTCCTCTCGTCTTTAAAAATCCTTCATATTCCGCCACAGACGCAAAATCAAGGTCTTCCTTATCCGAAGGATAATATAAGAGAGAAGTGGCGGAAATCTCGGGATCTTCAGGCTCATCGGTAAAAAGGAGCTTGCCGTCAATGAACTTACGTACATAGCGGAGCATATTGCGATAGTTGTTTCTGCCACCTGCAAGATATTGTCTCAGAAATTCCGAATCCACGGAATCCACAGAGACAATGAAATTCTGCGGATTGGTTGCTGCCGTTGTCAGTACAGGAATACCGTTTTCGGCCACTTTAATCAGATTCTGACGCTGTTCGTCAGTTATCCGAAGTCCCATGCCGTTGACAAATACCATGTCATAATTCCCGGCTTCGTCGAGAGCATCAACGGGCAGTTCGCTGATTTTAATAAATGGGTTGTCGTTGGCTTTGGATATTTGGCCAAGAAGGATTGCCTGATAGTTGACAAACGCGATCCTGGTAGATGAAGCGAAACTGCTCCAAAACATAAAGGCTATGCACAATAACAGGACACAACCTGAAATGAATAATATTGCTTTCTTTCTGTTCATTTTTTCTTAAAAAAATCATTGATGTCAAATGACAGTCCGACTGAATATGTCCGTCCGGAAGTCGGAGCGGAGTTCCAGTAATAGACCCTTGGCTTATAATTAAATATATTGTCAATGATGAAGTTTATATTCATACCTTTCCATACTCTTTGCAAAACCGTTAACCTCCATATAGAATAGGCATTGTCTGTCTCGTGGCTGCTGACCGGTTTGGAAAGATACCGTCCTGATAATCCGGCATACAGACGCCATACACCGCATATCTGCCTGTCATACCCGATTCTCCATGTCGCGGAGTGCGGGCGAGGTTGGGCAAACTGAGAATCGACAGTTCTGCCGGCCGTATACAGATAATTATAGCTGAACGAAAAACCTAATCCCATTAGCAGACGATATCTTGCTGTCAGATCGACTCCCATAATTTTCACACCGTCCTCGTTACAATATACCGCCCCTTCCTCACGGTCAGCATCACCGGGAAAATCAGTAGTGGTGATACGGCTATCCAAGTAATTGTAGTAACCTGATGCCGTCAGATTATATGAGCCGTTCATAATGCCGTTTCCAACATGTCCGTTATGCTCCAATGCAACATTAAGATTATGACTTTTCTCCGGCTTGAGACCGGGGTTTCCATATATCATCTGAATACCAGCCATATCAAAATCCATGTACATCTCTTTCAAAGTAGGAGCGCGGAACCCGCCGGCGTATGATGCCCTGACAGACATGCCCTTCAATTTAAACATTGCAGCCAGACGGCAGGTGACCGAATTGTTTTTCGAGGCTGAGAAATAGTCCTCCCTGACGCTGGCTATCAAATTAAGCCACGACAGCGGATTGTAATCAAACTGTGCGAATATGTCGAAGGAGTTCTGAATATGGCAGGCATTATCCTTGAACTGATATGTGGCCAGACAGTCATTCATGAAATCAACTCCGACGGTGAGACAGTTCGCACCGAAAAATTCATTATAAAGACCATGAACGATATGTTGCCGGTTACTGTAATCATGGTCGTTTGTACGGACGTTATCCACATATCTTGACTTGTCGTATCGGTCATAGCCGTAGGAAAACTCAAGAGTCCGGGAACCGGAAATATTCCATACGGATTTTATCCCACCGCTATAATCCTTATAACGGTCATCGTAGTTGGCACGGTTGCTGATCCTGTCGAAGTAGCCTCCACGCACGATAAAACGGAGGTTGTCATTGATACGACACACCAACCTTTCCCTAATGTTCAGGGTCCGGCCACCGAAAACCTCATGAATCTTCGATTCTGTGTCAAAGGCATCCGTAAGCCTTATTGTTTCCGCTGAAGAATGCTGCACCGATGTGCTTGAATTCCACCTTCCGGAATTGACATTCAGATTTCCTCCGCTCCTCCACTCATTGCCGGCACGACGGTAACGGGAATTGACATTGGCCGTCAAAGGCTCCCTGCTTTCCTTTGTTATCAGATTAACCACACCTCCGACGGCATTAGCACCATAAAGTGCGGAAGATGCTCCTTTCACAATCTCAACCCGATCCATATCGTCAAGAAAAAGACGACTATAGTCCACGTTATCCATCGTCTCTCCGGCAAGACGCTCACCATCTACAAGGAACAATACCGCACTGCCGCCGAAACCGTTCATGCTAAGTGATGTCTCCTGACTCATGGTATAGCCGAACTCAAGGCCCGGCAGTTCACCGGTAAGGAGTTCCTGTATGTTGGAGGCATCCGACTTCTTTATTTCATCAGATGTGACAAGACGTGTAATCACAGGCACATCCTTGAGTGCCTTCGGTGTTCTGGTAGCCGTTACCACAACCTCATTCAAGGTGTTGGCAACAGTATCGTTTCCCAATATCCTGACAACGGATCCAGCCGGCGGATTGCCATCTTCGCCAAGCACCTTACCAAAGCATGAACCTGCAGATATCATGACAGGAAAGAGCAATCCGAATATCATAAGCGCCACCCGTTTACCATCACGTATCATCAGTGTCTGGAAGCTGTGAAGGTACATATCATAGGCATGGGCATTGTACCGTAATTAAGATTAAACCTGACTGTAATGACATTGTCCGCATAGTTTCCCTGAACAATACCCGAATAGGCCTTACCCGTATCTGTCGTACCGCTGAACTCTGTGGGTGCAAGGATATATGTCCCGTCGGCACCGGACACCATGACACCCGGGATTGTTATTCCCGGCACCTGCATAGGAGGTGTTCCAAATGAAGAGACTTTGATATCCACCGTGGCATCACCGGTATCCTCAACGGTGAAAGTAACGCCCTCAAAAACAGACTCACCGCCCATAACGGAACAAGTCATATTACCGTAGTATACTCCGGCTACAGCACCGGCCACCGGAGTGACTACGGCACCGGAATCGTCGTCATCACCGGAACAGGATGCGAAAGCCACTGCACTTACAACTACGAACATTGTCGCAAAAATAACTTTAATTGTCTTCATACTTGTTGTTTTTATTTATCCATTACATTCATTAAATTCGAGTGCAAAGTTACCACAATCCAAATCAGCGCACAATACCCAAATGTCGGTAAATTAAACCATCCTTTCCTGTAATCTTCCGGCCAAATAAAAACTCCAATACGGATATCAATGCCGCCAGTAATGTGTGTAAAAAACGCGACATTTAATAAATGGAGCACAAATGTTAAAAGTGTATGTAGCCCAGATACAGAGTGTATGTAGGCTGGATACACTGTGTATTTAGCCTACATACACTTCAAAAACAATATATCCACTTTCGGAGTTCCGGCAAGAATCTTTATCTTTTTCCATGAGTTGTCCGAAACGGGAAGCAACGCCAGCAAACCTCATCATCCACAATGCAGGGACATGACTTCCGCACGTGTCATGCGGTATATATCCAAATATAAAACTCACGCACCGATTTTTACACCGGACCCCTTTTATTCAAATTAACCGCAACCGGAATCATGGCAAAAAACAATAATGATAAAAAACAAAGCGCGTCATGACGGATAACCCGTCATGACGCGCCCATGTCTCCTGCCCCTCTATCGGGGACAATATCAATAAATCATTTCTTTGATTTAGCTTTCTTTATTTTCTTCGCCTTAACCGGCTTGTCCTGCTTCTTCTCATCATCTGCAGACGCCTTGGCCTCAGGATTGTCTATGCCGACAAGCTCTACAGTGAACACAAGGGCACTGTAAGGCTTTATCAACTGACCGGCCTGACGCTCACCGTAAGCAAGGTTATACGGTATGAAAAGCTGCCACTTACTGCCGACAGGCATCATCGTGAGAGCCTCTGTCCAACCCTTGATAACCTGATCGGGACGGAATGTCGCAGGATCGCTTCCATGCTTCGATGAAGCATCAAACACCGTTCCGTCGATAAGCTTGCCTTCATAGTTGACAAGCACCTTATCCGTCATTGACGGAACCGGTCCGTCGCCCTTTACAAGAACCTTATACTGCAAGCCGCTCGGAAGCACAACCACACTGTCCTTCGCCGCATTCCCGGCAAGGAACTTCTCACCGGCATCACGGTTGGGACCATAAAGCTTCTCCTCCTTTATCTTACGGTTGGCCGTACGCCTTGACATAAAGTCGGCTTCGGCCTCACTTACCTTATAAAGAGTCGTATCATTCACAATGGCGTCATAGAATCCTCTGAACACCAATGTGTCGACAAGCGAGTCGGGAGTGTCTGTAAACTCCTTCTTCATATTAGTGAGCATCTGCTTTGAAAGCTGGGCGGCAATCTGCATACCGACAAATCTTGCATTAAGACGGGCATCGTTTCCTGCCTTTATCTGCTCTCTGAATCCCTGCAGGAAATCTGCCATACAGGTGGAATCCACACCCTGTGACTTAAGATAAGGAGTAAGACCGTTGGTGAAAGCCATTCCACCGGCATAGCTCAGAGAATCGGAAGAGGTCTTAAGAACAACCTTTTCAACTGCCGGCCGGGCATTTGCCTTAGCTTTTTTCCTGTTCTTCACTGCAGCATCGGCTCCTGTAAAAGCCATACTCGCCAACACTGCAGCGGCAATAAATAATATCTTTCTCATTTCAGTATTGAAATACCTCCGGTTTCAATTATTTATCATCTACGGAAATAAGCTCTATCTTGAATATCAATACAGAGAAAGGCTTGATGTCGGCACCCTGCTCACGCTCACCGTATGCAAGTTCCTGAGGAATGTAAACCTCCCATACTGAACCTGCAGGCATGTGAACCAAAGCTTCTGTCCAACCCTTGATAACCTGATTGGCACGGAAACTAACCGGGTTCTTACGTGTATAAGAACTGTCGAACACCTTGCCCTCAAGAGTACGGCCTTCGTAATGTACCTTCACCATAGAGGTATCGGCAGGGATTACACCGGAACCTTCCTTTATGACTTTATACTGAACACCGCCGGGGAGTGTCTTTACGCCATCTTTCTTTGCGTTTTCCGCAAGGAAAGCCTCACCCTTCTTCTTGTTGGCACCATAAATCTTCTCCATGCTTCTTGCCTTTATCTGGCGCATCTTCTCCTGTGCCACCTCGTTGGCCTGACTTACGGTCATCGCACCGTTCTTGCCTGTCGTGCCACTGATGAAACCTGCCATGAAGTTCTTCATTGAGATGCTTTGTGTAGAGTCGTTGCCGAACACTTCGTGATTGATGCCCTTTATCATCTGGGTTGATATCTGCTGGCCAATCTGTATACCTGCATAATAAGCAGCCTTTTTCTTGTTTTCACCGGCATTCACACCCTCGTTAAGGCCCTTGATGAACTCACCCATATAGGCTGTGTCCACGCCCACACGCTCAGACAAATATTCTTTCAAACCCTGTGTCTGCGCCATACCGATGGCATAGCTCATTGAATCCACATCACTCTTAAGGGATGCCTTAGGAGATGAGTTGCCGCATGATGCAACGAAACCTGCGGCTACAATAGCCATTGAGGCTACTACTGTAAACTTCTTCATCTTTGTTTTTTTATATTATTGTTATTTTAATACTTTTACTACTTCCTATTCATTCTATGACGGCCTACATCACCTTGATAAGCTCAACATCAAACAACAATGTTGAATACGGAGGTATCGACTGACCGGCACCGGCCTCACCGTAACCAAGCATATAAGGAATGAAGAAACGATACTTCGCACCCTCTTTCATAAGCTGAAGACCTTCCGTCCAGCCGGCAATGACCTGCTGAAGACCGAATACGGCCGGCTCACCGCGCTGAACACTGCTGTCGAACATTGTTCCGTCGATAAGGAAGCCCTCATAATGACACTTAACACTGTCTGTGGCCTTTGGCTGCTTACCGTCGCCTTCTTTCAACACAACATACTGAAGGCCACTCGGCAACACCACGACACCATCCTTGGAGGCATTCTCCTTCAGATATTTCTCACCGGCCTCCTTTGCCGTCTTGCCCTGTTCTGCACGCTGAGCCTGCAGCTTCTCTTCCTGTTTCGCGAAATATTCCTGTACGATAGTCTGCGCGTCACGGTTAGACACTTTAAGTTCATTACCGGATATGACGTCCTTGATTGCCGCAGCAAAATCATCGATGTTCAAGTCACTTGCACCCATCTGTGCCAATTGGCGTCCGATGCCTAATCCCAAAGCGTAGCTAAGTTTATCCATTTTCTTCAATATAATAAAATTGTCTGTTACTTATTAAAAACGTGCAAAGTTACTTATTTTATATGACTTACACCTTTTTATTTCGTGAAAAATCACTATTTTTGTGCATTGTTAATGATTTGATATGAAAAAAATTGTGATACTTACAGGAGCCGGAATGTCCGCTGAAAGCGGGCTCAGCACTTTCCGGGACGCCGGGGGACTATGGGACAAATATCCCGTACGGCAGGTTGCAAGCCACGAAGGATGGATTGCCAACCCGAAACTGGTGACAGAATTTTACAATATAAGACGCAAAGAACTGGTCGGTGTCAAACCCAACAAGGGGCACATACTTGTGGCTGAGCTTGAAAAGGAATATGACGTGACCGTCGTCACGCAAAATGTAGACAACCTGCATGAACGGGCCGGATCGTCAAAAGTGATTCACCTGCACGGGGAGCTGATGAAAGTCTGCTCAAGCAACGACCCCGACAATCCGAAGATGCAAAGAACCCTTACGGCAGAAAACTGCATAGTGGAACCGGGAACAAAGGCCGAAGACGGCTCATTGCTACGCCCGTTCATCGTTTTCTTCGGAGAAAGCGTACCGATGATTGAACCAGCAATGGAAAGATGTATGGAAGCGGACATCTTCATAATAATAGGGACATCACTGAATGTATACCCCGCGGCAGGACTGATAAGATATGTCAGACCGGAAGTGCCGGTATACCTTATAGACCCTAATCCCGTAGAGACAACAAGAAGAAACAGAATCACCTATATACAGAAAGGCGCGTCAGAGGGAATGAAAGAACTGACTGAGATATTGAAAAAATAAAACAAGTCCGGCAAGCGAATCATACTTTGCTTGCCGGACTTGTTCATTTAAGAGACACCGATAGATCAGGACTCCACATCACCGGTTTTATTAATATTGCTCCAAACCGGCATCAGCATACTTCCCAAGTATCGTTGGTTTCGAGAAGCTCCATGAAATTATGGTAAGGTTTCATGGCCTTTACCTCTTCTATCTGATTATGAACAGCCTCATTGTAAGTAGGAGCCTCAACATCACGTATCACTCCTAAAGCCACAGGAAATCCGTGTTCATTGTCCATCATGGCAAGTTTAAGCTGAAGGGTATTATCCTCACAATGAGCATCGTGTACGAGAATATCTTTCTCTGTGACACCGTTCTCACCGATTTTGACTACCTTCAGTCCGAATCCCTCCTGCACAAGGCCGTATTCATTATTCTCTCCAAATATCAGAGGCTGCCCGTGACGGACGTAAATAGCATTCTTGCGTCGTCCGTCCTTATTATAAACCGGATCATAACAGCCGTTATTGAAGATGACACAATTCTGAAGTATCTCACACACAGATGCGCCCTTATGCTTATATGCTGCCTTAAGAATCTCCACCGTCTCCGGTGCATCGGTAGCTACCGAGCGTGCAAAAAAACGTCCTCTGGCACCAAAGCAAAGCTCTGCCGGACGGAACGGATCCTCTACGGTCCCGTATGGACTCGACTTGCTGACAAAGCCACGCGGGCTTGTCGGTGAGTACTGTCCCTTGGTCAGTCCGTATATACGGTTGTTGAGAAGTATCATATTTATATCAATATTACGACGCATGGCATGGATAAAATGGTTACCGCCTATGGCAAGACCGTCACCGTCACCGCTAATCTGCCATACGGCAAGTGCGGGATTAGCCACTTTAACGCCTGTTGCTATTGCCGCAGCACGACCATGCACTGTCTGCATGGCGTAAGTATTGACATAATACGGCAGACGGCTTGAGCAACCTATACCGGATATTACCGCTGTCTGATGTGGAGCGACACCACACTCCGCCATTGCCTTATGAAGAGAGGCGAGAAAAAAATGATCACCGCAACCGGGACACCATCGTGGAAGTCCCTTCTTATAATCTTGTGCTGTATATTCCATTGTTGTATTGTCTTTATTATTAAAAAACTGAATCATCAGGCCATGTCGGCAAGCATGTCTTCAAAAGCTTCCACAAGCTCTGATACCACAAACGGCTGCCCTTTGACTTCATTGTACTGATAGGGCACAAAACCATCTACATTGGCACGGAGATAGGAGGCGAACTGACCAAGATTTTGTTCAGCGACAACAACCTTGCCATACTTCTTCAACACTTCGGAAGTGTTCTTGGGCAGCGGATTGATATATTTAAACTGAGCCAAGGCTACCTTATGACCTTTACTGCGAAGCTCCTCCATTGCAGAATACAAATGACCGTAGGTGCTTCCGAAACCGACAATAAGAAGTTCGGCATCATCCCTGTCGCCTACAACGTCAACATCAGGAACGGCAATCTTCGCAACTTTCTCTGCACGCAGATGGCACATCACGTTGTGATTATCCGGATCGGTAGATATTGCCCCGGTATTACTGTCTTTCTCAAGACCTCCAAGTATATGTGTGTATCCTTCCTGACCAGGTATTGCCCAATAACGCGCCATTGTCTCCGGATCACGCTCATACGGTGTGTATTTTCCTTTCTGTTCCGGCCTTACATAATGAGGAGCTATACTGTCAAGTTCTTCCATAACAGGAAGTTTCCATGCAGCGGAGCCATTTGCAATAAAGGCATCGGTAAGAAGTATAACCGGAGTAAGATGTTCAAGAGCCATCTTCGCGGCATTATATGCCGCATCAAAACAGTCGGTAGGACTCAATGCCGCAATGACCGGCATGGGACTTTCGCCATTGCGCCCGTAAAGAGCCTGCAACAAATCCGTCTGCTCACTCTTTGTAGGCAGACCTGTAGACGGACCTCCTCGCTGGACATCTATTATAACCAGAGGCAACTCATCAATAACGGCAAGATTCATAGCCTCTGACTTAAGGCATATTCCCGGACCGGAAGTTGATGTGGCAGCCAAGGCACCGGCAAAGGATGCCCCTATGGCACTGGCACAACCGGAAATCTCATCTTCACACTGAACGGTTATCACCCCGCATGACTTATGTTTGCTTAACTCATGCAGGATATCTGTGGCAGGCGTGATAGGATAAGAGCCGAGGAAGAGTTGAAGACCGGCCTTCTCCGCCGCCGCTATCAGACCGTATGCCGTTGCCTTATTTCCGGTAATATCCATATAACGGCCTTTTTCCTTGTGCTTAGACTCAATACGATAAGTCGCCGGCACACTGGCATGAACATTATGGCCATAGTTATATCCTGCCTCAACAACCTTTATATTGTTCTCGGCAATCTGCGGTTTCTTTGCAAACTTGTCATGAAGGAAATTGGCAACCAGCGTAAGGTCGCGGTTAAAAAGCCAGCATACAAGACCAAGGGCAAACATGTTACGGCACTTAAGCACGCTCTTGTTATCCATACCGCTATCGGCAAGACAGTCTTTTACCATGCTTGTTATGGGACATGCCACAACACGGTCGGCATCAATCCCCATCTCACCAAGATAATCATCCGTGGCAAACTGAGCCTTCTCGAGATCTTTCGCTCCGAAACTGTCGGTGTCTATAATAATCGTTGCCTGAGACTTCGCATACCTATACTGGGTCTTCAATGCTGCGGCATTCATTGCCACAAGCACATCACACTTGTCTCCAGGGGTAAAAACCCTGCCAGCACCGATATGCACCTGAAAGCCTGATACGCCTGTCAGCGAGCCTTGCGGAGCACGGATGTCTGCAGGATAGTCCGGAAATGTGGAAATACCGTTACCAACAGTTGCCGATACCGTAGAGAAAATGTTTCCGGCCAACTGCATACCATCACCGGAATCACCTGAAAAGCGGACAACAACTTGGTCCAGCTCCTTTACTTCCAATTTTTCTGCCATAGCAAAATTGTATTATGTATACTTAAAAATTAAGATCAGTTTTGATTGCAAATTTCGCAAACTTTAACGACATGGCAAAATATTTCACCAATTAAATTACATGAGCGGTAATATGCCGCTTTCCGACACGGCAAAGGCATAACCGGCATAGCCGGCTACTGTCTCATAAATTCATACAATTGAATACCGCGCATACGTAAATCGCGGCACAACCGGAAACGATATCCCTGCCTTTCAAAATCAGGGAAACACTTCTCCGCATCGGCACTGCTTATAAGCAGGAATCCTGCGGAAGGCTTGCAAAGATAGAAGTTCTGAACCCTGTTATGAAGATAAAAGTTTATCTCAAAAAAGTGCATCGGATTGCCCTTCGCCTTCACTCCCATGTCGATATATTCGTAAATCACTCCCCTTGAAGCCGGAAAGTCCCTGTCCAGCTCTGCAGAAACAGTCTTCAACGACTTGCAGTTGAGAACTGTGGGGATATAAACGCTGTCAAGAGCAAGATACAATGAAAACACCATTACAAATACCGCAGGTATAAGCCTATGACTATCTGCAAACCTCTTACGGATTAACCACCATGCCATTCCGGCAACGAAAGGAACGGAAACCAGAACAAACCGTATGGGTGAGGATATATTTTCAAGAGCATGAAGCATGGCAACATTGACATCCGAATGACGTCCTCCGCCAAACACACTTTCAGGAATCACCCGCATCTTCACTATAATGAAAACAAAAGACAACAGGATTGCCAATGACGAAAGGATTCCTACATACACCCTCAAGACCGAAGGCCTATTGGCAGTGAGCCAAAGCATAAGCCGCGCCACAAAATACCCGATAAAGGGATATACCGGCATAAGGTATACGGAACGCTTGCTCTCGGGAATACAATAGAATACAAAGATAACACCAAAGCTCAGGAAAGAAAACAAATCCACATCATCAGCCGCAGATACCTTTTGCCTTAACTTTTCCCAACAATATGCCATTTTTTCCTTAAAAGGATTGTTCCAGGACGCAATAACTCTGTCTTTCAGCTTCCTGTAAGGGACATAGAACAGACTTATCACAGCAAGCAATGTCCATGGAACATAGCCGGCAATGACTGTAAGAATATTATAAACCCACGGTTCTTCATGCGAACTGTATGTCATTGTACCTGTCATACGGCCGATATTCTCCTCGTACATCAAATCAAGAAACTCCTGTCCGCCACGCTTCCATGCCACATAAAACCATATTCCATACATGCAAAGTGACAACAGGCCGAAAACAAAGAGCCGGAAGAATACCTTGAAAAAGCCATTTCCTCTCAACAGGAGATATACACCGGTGACAAGACACGGAAGAACGGAACCGACCGGCCCCTTTGTCAATGTCCCGAGAGACATGAACAATATTGCCAGCCACGGCACACCGGACATCTTATTCTCACTCCAGACATATAATCTGTATAACGACAGCACAATCATGGCTGTAAGGACCATATCCACACGACAGTTGGCCCCGGCTCTGTGCAGTTCAAAACTCGTGAAGGCGACCAATGCCGATATCAATGCCGTCTCTCTGCCTTTGCGCCTTGCATAAAAACAATATCCCGCCAACGTCATTATAATAAGAGCCAAGGCTGAAGGCATTCTTGACGAAGCCTCGGTCACTGCACCGTTCATTAAAGACACTGCGGCAACACACCAATGGAAGAACGGAGGTTTATACGCCAACTCTCCGCCATTATTTCTCGGAGACACCCAATCATTGCCGGCAATCATGGAATATGAAACTACAGCCTCACGCGGCTCGCCCTTTGTATGAAACTCGGAAAGCCCAAGCATAGGCAACAGGGTAATAACGCATATAATGAAAAGTATCCAAAATACTTTGTTATCGCAAAACACTTTCATCTGCTATATCTATATAATGCTACTGTTTTAAAGTACCAACGCAATGACATCAATTCGTTATAAAACGGCTTTTCTTTTCCTTGTACCGGCCAAGCAGAAAAGCCACCCTCCTCTTTAATCTGCTCTCTTTTTTTCTTTTACAATATTCAGGACGCTCAAGAAGCTCACACTGAGAATCGTCAAGTGAGTCTACTTTTGACATGCACTCCTGCACACAGTCATCCATTTCCTTCATTTCAGGCCGAGTGCTCCATATATCATGAAGAATCTCGCCATATCTCTCAAGTATATTTCCCTTGTCAAGCAACTTTCTTTGCGGGAAGAAAGCAAAATGAGCCACTATTGTATCACAATACAAGCAATTTGACATTCCCAGTTCCGTCGGCTTTATACTTGAAAGGAATTCCTCGTCATCACCGCTCACAACACCACCGAACCGCTTCATCTGACTTCCAAACCATACTATAGAATTTATAGAGAAACGTGTAAGACCCATAGGACGCACACCGCAATGCAACTCCTCATATTTCCCGGTTTTAAGATAATTCCCGATAAACCACTCATGAAGCTCCAAAGCGAACTTATCGCTCTTCCAGAATATCTTACTGAACGGATCTGCACGCTGATATCTCCGTGTATTTAACTTATTAAGACACTGCAGCACATAAGTGGACTTCTGGTTGTTGATCACAAGAGGGGATACAAGAAAATATTGAGGATTATCTATACGGAACCTTACTATCGATTCAAAGAAATTCGGCTCTATCCACACAATGTCATCGTCAAGCTTTATATATACGGTATCGTCATCCATGCAGAACTTATAGAAAGCGTTTATAGAGTTATTGCCGTCTATGATTCCGTCCGGCTGCCATACAAGATTTATCTTATCATACTTTTTTGCCAGCATTCTGAAGAACTCTATATCACGGATATTCATCGTATTTACCCATATATCATATCTGTCCACTATGTCTGACGATATTATCTGGGGTATCAGATACTGCATATACCTTCTGCGCCCGGCAGCGGTATTGCAAACAACTTTATAATTTCCGTACATCTTATTACTGTTTTTATTATAATTAACTATAATTCTCTCATCACCGCAGCAACGGCGTCTTTCAGGAAGCCTCCTTCATTAAGCTTTTCACTCACAATCCTGACATTGGCCTTTATTGTCTCCATTTCCTTCGCTGTGATGTCTCTTAGCCTGTTCTCTATCTCATCAAGCCTGTCTATACAGAAACCGAGCCCCTGCTTCTCTATGATATCCGCAAGAGCCGCCTCACGCCATATTATCACAGGCAGACCGGCACGAAGATAGAATGAAACCTTATGAGGGGAATTATAACGCAGATACTCTCCGAAATTTCCTGTGCAACAGTCCAAGGAGTCACCGTCCCATACAAGCCCCCAACCGTTGTTGACCTTACTTATAAAGTCATCGGCAGGACAAAAGTCATGAAATATTATATTCTCGCTGTCATTAAGCTGCGGAAGCCCTTTCCTGTTTCCATAAATATGTATCTTGCACCCGAAGGATATTTTATCGGCATCAAGAAGAAAGGCATTCTTGCGCATCCCCAGCGCACCGGCATAAATAAGCCTGTTGTCATCCTCCGTACATCCGGTGTTATCAGGAACAGGCGAAGGACTGTGATAATCGAAAAGCCCCAATGGCCGCACCGTATTATGCAAACCGTTGCTTTGAAGCCATTTACGCATCACCGTATTGGAAGCAATAACATAATCGGCATTGGAAAGACGACCAATCTCCTTGCCGACAGTAAGCTTCCTGCGACGAAACGACCCCAGGTCATGAATCACCGTCATCGTCCTTGCATGTCTGAAACGTGCGACCATACATAAGAAAGAGAAATATTTCTTTACCGGATACTGCAAAAGCACCAGGTCGTCATTCCTGACAGAAAAGACGAATTTTATTATTCCTGCCAAATCAATGAAAAAGGTCAAGACCTTATTCCGGTAAAATGTCCTTCTTAATCCAAGATTTACGGCCCCCATCCCGACAAGGGTATCTTCATTATCTGTTTTTGCCTTGTTTCCTGCAGAAGACACTCCCCTGTAGTTTCTTGTTATATAACACAGTCTCACCATGACATCATTATTTAAATTGCTGAATCCAGTTCCATTCCTCACCCGACACCGATTATTCAAAACAAGCCTTGAAACAGCCCGTCTTCATTATCTGGCATGCCTCTTCTCCTCATATTTCTCAAAAGACCGTTTCCATCTGTTATGACTCCAAAGATAGAACTCGGGCTGACGCCTTATGCTATCCTCAAGCATAGCAAAGAATCTTTTGGTTATTTCCCATTCTCCGCAGTCCTGGGGCTTATCTGTTATCAACTTGAATGTACATATATATTTTCCCCTTTCGGGACGTTGCATATCGACATAGAAGACCGCGTCATTCATTTTCTTCATTATACGTTCCGCCCCGGTAAACACCGGCGTGTCCTGATTCAGAAAAGGCAGCCACAGGTGGATGTTCTCATACTTCGGTGTCTGATCCGAAATATATCCGAACAAAGAGTTCCTCCCTTCGGTCCTATATCTGAGAAGATAACGCAGAATATCTTTCTTTGGCACACAAACACCACCCTTACTCTGGCGGATATCTCGCATAAGCCTGTCGAAAGCCTCATTTCTCAACGGATGATAAATAAGTCCTACAACAGCATCCTTACTTTCCGTAAACGCCACTCCTGCAGCCGACAGCCATTCCCAATTACAATAGTGCCCGAGTATGCCCGCACCGTTCTGACCGCGTCTGAAATACTCTTCCACCTGATCTAAGTTCCGGAATTCAATATGGTCAAGCAGTTTCTTGTCACTTATTGTCATAAGCTTTAAAGTCTCTACCATATAATCGCAGAAGAAGTGATAGAACCCCCGCCCTATACCTTTTATCTCATCCGGATTCTTTTCCGGAAACGATGCGTTAAGATTCTTATAAACAATCTTACGCCTGTATCCGATTATATAATACACTATGATATATATGAAGTCAGACAAGGCATAAAGAACCCTGAACGGCAACATTGACAACAATCTTGCCGACACATATATAATATGATATAACAGCTTCTTCATCATTTCCTGTTCTTTAAGTCTGCCGACGTGACCTGCAGGATGGCCTTTCCGATATCAAGCAGGCGTCGGGAATCCTTACCCTGCTCGGAAAGGAGACCATTCATATCAAAGTCATAAACGACATACCCGGTGGAATCCATCACCATCATCCCGTTGTCAAAGGTATTGACGGCAAATGGATATCTGTAATTTCCGCTCACCACATCGCGGCTGAACGTAAACTCATCATGACTGATATTCATCTGTCCAAGCAATGTGGCCGGCAGATCCGTCTGATTCGAAAGACATGTCACCTCATGCGGCCTCCTCACCGCCCCACCCGTCCATATCATCGGTATATGGTTTCTCAGCGGCTTTGAATTATCCAGACCGTCATAGTATATTCCATGGTCGGGCAATAATACCACGAGAAGCTCATCCCATTGCGGTGTCTTACGCAACCTGTCCATGAAACTGCCTATACACATATCAAGATAATAAAAAGAATTGAGCACCTTGTCTTCAAACTTATTCACGGGGACCTCCCATGGCTCATGGCTTGTCAGTGTCAGATAACCTATAAGGAATCTTCCTTCTCCATGACCTGTAATCATGTCATAAAGGGTTCCAAACGTTATGTCATCCCTTACCCCCCATTTTCCTGAACCACGCTGCTCCTCGGAATAGTCGTCCATACTCACGAGATTATCAAATCCCGTACCTATGAGATAACCGCGCATATTCGTAAAATTAATGTCTCCTCCATATAGGAAGCTCGTTGAGTAGCCGTTTTTCTTCAGACTCGAAGCTATGGAAGGCATGGTTCCGCTCTTGTCCGGCATCTTCATCACAGATGCCTGCGGGAATGACGGGTAACCGCTAAGTGCACACACGACGCCACGGTCCGTACGCCAGGAGTTTCCGTAACAATTTGTGAAATACACGCCCTCACGGGCTATTCTGTTAAGATTCGGCATCACGTCATCACGTCCGCCAATCTCAGTAAACTCCCCTCCGCAGCCTTCAAGAAGTATCACTACCACATTGGGCCGCGCGGTATTTAAAAGAGTATCGATATCCATGCTTTCCGTCGGGAACATGCCGGACAGCATCCTTTCGCATTCCTCATAATCAAAATACTCATACCTGTCATAATCCTTTGCGGAATGTCCGAAGGATGAAAGAAAATTGAACAGCGGATTCACTGCGGAATGATTCAGGAACTGATTATCCGAGTAATACACCTGCCCGACATTTGTTGTCGACACCTCCAGGCCTCCCCTTATTCCCACCACAAGAGGGAAGACCGCCACAACAAACAGCAGCGTATTCAGTATCTTCATCCGTAGGGAAAGCCGTGATATATTCCGTGGAATACATGCGGAATACACCTTATATATTATATATCCCGCAGCAATGACAAACAGGACTCTTGCCGCCAGATACCACCATGAAACACTTGAAGTGATTCCTGCAGGTGTTTCCAGATAGGGTATCACACTGCCGTTAAGTTTGAATCCCCAAAACTCATACAGACATGTGTCGCTAACAAAAACTATTGCCAGTAACGATGCCACCACGGCATAATATACATTAAGAATCTTGCGCAACAGCCGCCACCTGTCCGTCCATAACGAAATGACTGATATAAGAAACGGAACAATAAGAATATATATTGCCGTGGACAAATCCAGACTCAGCCCATGACGCACCACATCCGCAAAATCACAAAGACCGGCTCCGCCCGACTTCATATTGTAAATGACAAAACATCCTTTGGCAATTATAAATATAACTACCGTTGTAAGATAAGTCGCTGTAAGATACAATAATCTCTGCTTCATTATATTGAGACTTTTATATTGGACATGCGAATCTACTTTGAAGCCGTATTCTGCATGTCGTTGAGCTTCTTGTAATACCCGTCCATGGCTATAAGCTCATCATGAGTGCCACGCTCCACAATCTTTCCGTCATGTATGACACATATCTCATCCGCACTCTTTATTGTAGACAGCCTGTGGGCGATAGCCACTGTCGTTCGTGTCTTCATCAGATGCTGCAGGGCATCCTGAACCAGACGCTCGCTTTCTGTATCCAATGCGGATGTAGCCTCGTCAAGTATCAGTATCGGAGGGTTTTTCAGTATTGCACGTGCTATGCTGACACGCTGGCGCTGACCTCCCGACAACCGTCCGCCACGATCGCCCACAAAGGTATCGAACTTATGCTCCGTAGCCATGATAAAGTCATAGGCATTGGCTATGCGTGCGGCATCCTCCACCTGTTTCCGAGTGGCGTTGTCCACCCCAAAGGATATATTGTTGAAGAATGTGTCGTTGAAAAGTATTGCCTCCTGATTCACATTGCCAATGAGCTGACGCAGGTCATGAATACCCAAGTCTTTCACATTTATGCCGTCTATGAGCACCTCGCCCTCCTGCACGTCATAATAACGCGGTATCAAGTCTACAAGCGTGGACTTTCCGCCTCCGCTTTGTCCCACAAGCGCCACGGTCTTTCCTTTACGGATAGTGAGATTGATATCACGCAATACCCATTCCTTGTCATACTTGAATGACACATTACGGAATTCTATCTGATGGTTGAAACCGTCTATATGCTCCGGAACATCCTTCTCCCTTATCGTCATCTCTGCTTTCAGAATCTTGTCAATGCGTTCCATGGAAGCAAGCCCCTTTGGAATATTATAACCAGCCTTTGAAAACTCTTTCAGCGGATTTATTATACTGTAGAGTATTACCATGTAATATATGAAAGTCGGTCCCGACAATGTCATGTTGTTGAGCACAAGCCACCCTCCGAACCACAATACGATTACGATCATGAGCGTGCCGAGAAACTCGCTCATAGGATGTGCAAGCTGCTGGCGCGTATTCACCTTCATAAGGTTGGCACGGTATTCGCTGTTAACCTTATCAAAGCGCATGTTCATCTTGTCCTCCGCACAGAATGCCTTGATGATACGCAATCCTCCGAGGGTTTCCTCCACCTGGCTCATCGTGTCGCTCCATAAAGTCTGGGCCTTTATAGACTGCTGTTTCAGCTTTCTTCCCACTCCTCCCATGAGCCATCCCATCAACGGAACTATCGCAAGAGTGAACAGTGTGAGTTTCCAGCTGATGAAAAGCATGGTGCCGAAGTATGCTATTATGAGTATCGGGTTTTTAAACAGCATGTCAAGCGACGACATTATCGAGTTCTCCACTTCCCCGACATCACCGCTCATACGCGCTATGATATCTCCCTTGCGCTCCTCTGAGAAGAACCCCAGTGGCAGCGATGTTATTTTCCGGTACAGCTGGTTACGCATATCCCTGACTATTCCCGTACGTATGGGGATTATCGATGCCGAGGAAAGAAAATAGCAGCCTGTCTTTATAAAGGTCGTGAACACCAGGAACAGGCCTATCACAAGCAGGGTGGTAGCCTCTCCCATCTCGCCGATAAGCATATTCACATAGTAATTCATGTTGTTTGACAACACCTCTTTCATGTCACCGCCACCCCACTCCATCAATGACGTCGCGGCAACAGAGTCATTCGTCTTGAACAATATCTGAAGTATAGGGATAAGAGCCGCAAACGAGAATATGTTAAGCATTGCCGACAATATGTTAAACACTATCGACCACACCAGATTTTTCTTGTATGGCGGAACGAAACGGAGCATTATCTTTATGAACTCTTTCATATCTCTGATTTATTGAACATGATTATTCGCTGCCCATAAGTGTGGCGCTTGTGCTTCCCGTTATCTTCAGCATCACTTTGTCGCCTATATGATGGCAGCCTTTATCGAATACCACAACCTTGTTCTGTCCGGTTCTTCCGAACAGTTGTTCACGCGAACGTTTGCTGTAGCCTTCGACAAGCACCTCGAATGTCTGTCCCTCGTCACGCTTGTTTGCCTCGGCGGAAAGACGGGTCTGCAACTGTATCATTTCGTTAAGACGGCGTATCTTTATTTCTTTGGGAACATCATCGGGAAGATTTTTCGAAGCATACGTTCCGGGGCGCTCACTGTATTTAAACATAAACGCAGAATCATAGCCAACCTCACGCATCAGGTCAAGAGACATCCGATGGTCTTCTTCCGTCTCGCTGTGATAACCCACGAAGACATCCGTTGACAGTCCGCATCCGGGTATTATCCTTCTTATGGCGTCCACACGGTCCAGATACCACTCACGCGTGTATTTGCGGTTCATCAGTTTCAATATCCTGTTGCTGCCGCTCTGTACCGGCAGATGGATATGTTTGCATACATTGGGTTCCTCTGCTATCACGTGCAAGGTCTCGTCGCTCATATCCTTAGGATGGGATGTGGTGAAACGTATACGCATCTCAGGAACAGCCCTGGCCACAAGACGTAAAAGCTCCGGAAAACCGGTCCTGACACCGTCGTTGTCAAACAAATAGCTGTTTACGTTCTGTCCGAGGAGCGTCACCTCCCTGAATCCCTTGTCCCTCAGGTCTGTCACCTCTCTCAATATACTGTCCACATCACGGCTGCGCTCACGTCCGCGGGTATAAGGCACAATACAATAATGGCAGAAATTATTGCATCCGCGCATTATACTTACAAAGCCTCCCACACGCGCTCCACAGATACGTTGTGGCACAATGTCGCGATATGTCTCCGTTGTAGAAAGTTCTATGTTTATCGCCTTGTTGCCTTGTTCGGCTTGCGCTATGAGGTCAGGCAAAGAAAGATATGCGTCGGGACCGGCAACAAGGTCGGCATGATGATTGGTCATGAGGTCGTCCTTCACCCGTTCGGCCATACATCCCAGGACTCCAAGTATTACCCTGCGGCCTTTTTTACGTCCGGCATTCAGGGTTTCGAGACGGTTATATATCTTCTGCTCGGCATTGTCACGCACGGAACATGTGTTGAGAAACACAGCGTCTGCCTCAGTGATGTCGTCACATACGTCATACCCGGCCATTTTCATAACAGCGGCAACGACTTCCGAATCCGCCACATTCATCTGACAACCATACGTCTCAATAAAAAGTTTCTTCATTTATAGTCAATATATATTTAGATACAAAAAGATAAAACAAGCCACACGCAATCAGGCTTGTCTGAAATTGCAGAGGTGAATCTTTAATTTATGCAAAGGTAGTCTAAAATAACAAGTTCTCAAAATAAATATTCACAAAACAACTGTTAAAAGACAGTCCAAACTGTAATTAAGTTACATAAGGTTTGAATAAAACCATTTAAATTTGCATCCGAAATGAAAGGCAAGCAGGAAACGCTTGTGAATATCCGGAAACCGTATGGAACGGAAAAGACCTTATTCAAACAAAAAACATTAAAATCCAGTCATCGATGAAAGAAAACAAAAAACCGGTCCGGCATGAAATAATCACCGGCATGACCTTCGGCGGCGAACGCCCGTTATTCGAAACCCACAATACCGTTCTCGATAATGTAACAATCACGGCCGGCGAGTCTGCCATAAAGGAATGCAGCGACATCACCGCACGTAACTGCCGCTTCGAGGGCAACTATCCTTTCTGGCACGTACACCGGTTCACCATAGACAACTGCTTCTTTGCCGTTGCCGCCCGCTCCGCATTATGGTATTCCGACCATCTTGAAATGACAAACACCATAATAGACGCCCCGAAGATGTTTCGCGAGATGAGCCAGATTCGCATCTCGGATGTAGAGATAAACGATGCCGACGAGACTTTCTGGAAATGCGACAACATCAAAGCCTCAAACCTGAGGCTGCACAGCGGCACCTATCCTTTCATGCTATGCCGTAATGTATATATAGACGGCTTCGAGAGCGACAGCAAATATGTTTTCCAGTACGCGGAGAATGTGGAGATACACAATGCCAGAATCACCACCAAGGATGCCTTTTGGGAAGTGCGCAACGTGACCGTATACGACTCCGAGCTTAACGGAGAGTTTCTCGGATGGCATTCCAGGAACCTCCGCCTCGTAAACTGTCATATCACCGGCGAGCAACCTCTCTGCTATGCCCACGACCTTGTGTTGGAAAACTGCACGTTCGGAGCCGACTGCGACCGCGCATTCGAGTACTCCTCCGTAGAAGCCGACATAAGAGGAGCGATAACAAATATAAAAAATCCTGCTCACGGCCATATCACCGCCGATAAAATCGGTTCTGTCACAATTGACGAGAACATCAAGGGGCCTGCCGACTGTATAATAAAAGCAAGAGAAGACAATGTGGAATTTTGACGAACTCACAACGCGACGGGGAAGCCACTGCTATAAATGGGACGAGCCGGAAGGGGAAGACATAATACCCATGTGGGTCGCCGACATGGACTTCAAAGCCGCACCGGCCATCACAGAGGCGTTACACAAAAGGATTGAACACGGCATTTTCGGATACACGCTTGTGCCCGAGGAATACTACGATGCGGTCATCTCATGGTTTGCCCGCAGGCATGGCTGGCACATCTCACGTGAATGGATTATCTATACCTCAGGAGTGGTGCCGGCAATATCTGCCGTAATAAAGGCACTTACGGTGCCCGGTGACAACGTGATAGTGCAGCCCCCTGTCTACAACTGCTTCTTCTCGTCAATAAGAAACAACAAGTGCGGCATCGTGGAAAACAATCTGCTCATAGATTCATCCGGCAGATATACAATGGACTATGACGATCTTGAATCCAAGGCTTCAGACCCCCGTACAAAACTGATGCTTCTATGCAATCCGCACAATCCGGCCGGACGTGTATGGACGAGAGACGAGCTCTCACGGCTCAATGACATCTGCATGCGTCACGGAGTGACCGTCATATCCGATGAAATACATTGCGAACTGGTGATGCCGGGATTTAAATATACCCCGTTCGCATCCATATCAGACGAATGCCGCGACAATTCCATTATATGCACGTCACCGTCAAAGGCATTCAACACCGCAGGGCTGCAGATTGCGAACATTATCTGCAACAACAATGAGTCAAGAAACAGAATCGACCGCGCAATAAACGATAATGAGGTGTGCGACGTAAACCCGTTCGGAGTGGAAGCGCTCATGGCCGCATACAACGACAGCGAAGACTGGCTTGACAGCCTCGTAAGATATCTGCATGGAAACTACAATGCTTTATTGGAGTTCTTCAGCGAAAAAATGCCTGATATAAGAATAACGCCTCTCGAAGGCACTTATCTCGTATGGGCAGACTGCCGCAGGATTCTTGCCAAAAGCGGGCTCACGTCCGACGGCCTCACCCGACTGCTGACAGAAAAAGGACGCGTCATGCCAAACAGCGGGGCAATGTACGGCAAAGCCGGTGAAGGATTCATAAGAATCAACATAGCATGCCCGAGAAGCAGGATGACAGAAGGTCTTGAGAGGATAAAAGATGTGACGGGCAACATATAGGCGGACACAAGCCACGGCAACAACACGGTCCGTTTGCATAACAAATCACCCCAAAAGACATTTGACGTATCGAAAGAATACTACAAGTCAAAAACATCCGACAAATGTTAAAAGTGTATGTAGCCTAAATACACTGTGTATATTGGCTGAATACACTGTGTATGTAGCCTAAATACACTTCAAGAACAACATATCCTGTTCGTTAATCGCGAATGCTATGACTGTGTATGAGCCTAAATACACTTCACGAACAACACAACCGCTTCCGGCATACCTGCAAAATTATTCACCTTTCCCTACAGTCTGCAAAAACCGGACTGCCACACCACGGCCTCTCATGCCATAGCAGAATCAAAAAAACATGTTTTTATTTTGCCATGACGTGGCTTTTATGTAATTTTGTAAGCGTTAAAAAAACAGATTCATTCTAAATCTAACCGAAAAAGATATGGCTTATAAAAGACTCAGTGCTGCAGAGGCCGCAGCATTAATAAAAAACGGTGAGAACATTGCCCTAAGCGGATTCACACCGTCCGGGGCCGCAAAGGCCGTTACAAAGGAACTCGCTAAAATAGCGGAGGCAGAACACCAGGCAGGAAAAGAGTTCCAAGTGGGAATATTCACAGGAGCATCCACCGGGCAGAGCACAGACGGCGACCTTGCAAACGCCCACGCCATAAAATACCGTGCGCCATATACCACCAACTCTGACTTCCGCAAACACGTAAACTGCGGGGAGATAGCCTACAACGACATACACCTGAGCCAGATGGCACAAGAGCTGAGATACGGATTCCTCGGTGAGGTGGACTGGGCCATACTCGAAGTGTGCGACATAGAAGAGGGGGAAACGACATGCAAGGCTTACCTCACATCTGCAGGTGGCATCAGTCCTACTGCCGCACGGCTGGCAAAGCATGTGATATTGGAGCACAACACTTTCCACAGCCCCGACGCCAAATATCTCCACGACGTATACGAACTGCAGGATCCCCCATACCGTCAGGCCATACCGTTGACAAAGGTTGACGACCGCATAGGAACACCATACGTGGAAATAGATGCAAAAAAGATTGTCGGTGTGGTGGAGTGCCATATTCCCGATGAGGCACGCGCCTTCAAAGACCTCGACCCCGTTACTACACAGATAGGAACAAACGTTGCGGAATTCCTGCTGGCAGACATGAAACGAGGCATAATACCACCTACATTCCTTCCACTGCAAAGCGGTGTAGGCTCTACGGCAAATGCCATACTTGCCGCACTGAGCCAAGATAAGAACGTGCCGGATTTCAACATCTACACCGAGGTGCTTCAGGATGCGGTTGTAGACATGATGCTCGAGGAGAGGGTGAAACTGGCATCGGCATGCTCGCTCACTGTGACAAACGAAAGCCTGAAGAAAGTATACGACAACATTGATTACTTCAAGAAACATCTTACACTGCGCCAGAGCGAGATATCAAACTCACCTGAGATCATACGCCGGCTTGGAGTGATTGCCATCAACACCGCACTCGAATGCGACATCTACGGCAATGCAAACTCCACACACATCAGCGGAACGAAGATGATGAACGGTATCGGAGGCTCCGGAGACTTTGAGCGAAACGCATACATAAGCATATTCACATGTCCGTCGGTAGCAAAGAACGGACTCATCAGCTCAATCGTTCCTATGGTGAGCCATTTCGACCACACAGAACACGATGTAAACGTGATTGTCACGGAACAGGGTGTGGCAGACCTGCGCGGCAAGTCTCCCATACAGCGTGCACAGTGCATCATCGAGAATTGCGCACACCCCGACTACAAGAACCTGCTGTGGGATTATCTGAAGATATCCAAGAACGGACATACAAAGCAATGTCTGCCTGCAGCATTCGCTTTCCATGACACGCTCGCACGCAAGGGCGACATGCACCTTACGGATTACAGGGAGTATGTGAAGGAATAGGAAGTGAGGCTTGCTGATAATGACGCAAGAACATACTTTAATAATATGATATCATGGGGAGTATTTGGAGTTTGACCGATACTCCCCTTTTTATCACCTCAAGAATTACGGTCTGATGAAGGGGTTGGAATTATCAATAATTCAGTCCGAAAGCCCAAAGCGGCAACACATGATTATAGGCATACTCTATGTCGTCCTTCACCACATAGCCATTTTCCACACCGGCTATCTGCTTCTGTCCTTTTTTCTTGCCTCCAATTTCAAACGTTATGCCTTTTATCTCGAAATCGGATATTTTAGACACAATAACATCGTTGTTCACACGCATCTGGTTATAAAAGAACGTCTCACGGATATTCCCTATATTGGTATTGCCGCTGCCAAGAATATAAGCAATGTTAGTATTGTCAAGATAAACTTTCTCTATCTTTCCAAGCCCCCTTATGCCTCCGGTGCTATCCTTAACCTGCGCTATCATGCCTGCCCTCTCTATATAATAAAGATAATCGGTGAGATTATTCCTGCTCACTCCTATTATCTCTGCCAATTTACTGGCATTTGGCTTGAAAGGCACACTTTCGGCAACAACCATCAACAACTGCTTTAGTTTCCTGCCTGTAGACACATTCATATCCGCATAAACAGGTATATCCGTTTCCATTGTCTGATTTATCACCTGCTGCAATATCATTTCAAAAGACATCTCCATACCGAACGGATAATATCCTCGCTTCAGATAATCAGCAAATAAAGGCAAAGGATGGTCTACTCCCGCAATCACGGCCTTACCGCACAATATCTGTTCCAACGAGAAAACAGGTGTCTTTATTCCATGAAACAAATGCAAATACTCACGGAATGACAAGCCTTGCATCTCATATATGGGCGCCCGACGGCTAAGATCCGCCACACCTTTATATATATCCAATACGGAAGAGCCGGTGAATCCTATATTCAAATCAGGCATGGTGTCGTATATCAGTTTCAACTCTTGAGACCAATTCTTATACTTATGCACTTCATCAATAAACAGGTGGCGACCATTGCGCTTGACAAAATCCTCCGCCAATCCTATTAATGTATTATTGGTAAAATACATATTATCCGCTGAAACATATAATGTATCTTCAAGAGACAGACGCTCTTTGATGTGCTGCAATATCATAGTTGTCTTACCCACACCACGCGGCCCTACAATGCCAAACATCCTGTTACGCGCATTTATGTCGTCATATCTATATCTCTTGAAGTCTGAAGAGATATGATTCAACAACACTCTCATTACATTATACAACTGTTCCATAACACTGCCTGATTATTATTATCCACTTGCAAATATAATAAAAATGCACTCTAATAGTGCATTTTTCGCAATATTTTGCACTATCGAAGTGCAAAATACCGGTTTGAAAGCACATTAAATATATAATATTACAGAAAAATCCCGATATCTCAAACAAATAAGATACAAAATTATCATGTTCTGAAAAATATCGCATATTTTTGTAGTAAAATATCAGTGTCCTGCGTCTAAATGACAAAAGCAAGAATAAAAAGCATGGCTACAATATGAAAACAAGAAAACAAGATTCACCTGCCACATACGGTGAACATGAATTTACGGTGCTTGTGGAAAAACATAAAGGCACGATATATACCGTATGCTATATGTTTTCAAAAAACAATGACGAAATAAACGACCTGTTCCAGGAGGTGCTCATCAACATCTGGAACGGACTTAACAGGTTTGAAGGGAAAAGCGACATACGGACATGGATATACCGCATAGCACTCAACACCTGCATATCCATAGAAAGGAAAAACAAACGCAGGAAAACCATTCCGCTCGATATGGACATCAACCTCTACGAGGATACAGATTCCGACACACGCCAGGTGAAAATGCTGTATGACAGAATAAACAGACTGAAACCTTTCGACCGGGCTATAATACTCCTATGGCTTGAGAATATACCATACGACGAAATCGGAGACATAGTAGGAATATCCGCGAAAAACGTATCGGTAAAACTGTCAAGGATAAGAGACGAACTGAAAAACAACAAATAAAACCGCAAACCTCTGCATATTCGAAAAGGAGATTTAAAACGAACTTCTATCATCATATTAATAACAATCTAAATAAACATATTATGGAAACAAGCAACAATATCAACCCAAACGAGTTCAATGAAATGCGCGCGCAACTCGAAACAATGAAGAGACAACTCGACAGTCAGAAAATCATAAACGGCCGGATAATCAGGCAGGCAATGAAGCAAAAGATGTCATGGATAAACAAGTTTATATGGATTGAACTGACTGTATTCTACCCGATAATCATTATATGTTTTTCCTGCCTGGCAATAGTATTCAATCTTTCGTGGATAATATGCGCACTGATAATAGGCCTGACCGGACTTGACATCTATGCAGACTTCAAAATAAACAAAATCTCAGACACAGACTGGCACAGCGGCAATCTTGTGGAAACAGCAAAAAAACTTGCACACATGAAAAGTATGCGCATAAAACAGCTGATTGTTTCCATACCGGCCTTGATTATTGTCTTCGGGCTGTTCTTCTATGACATGTCGTCAACCAACGGGCATATTTTACAAGGTAATGTCGTCGGAGGTATTATCGGAGGATGCTTAGGCCTGGCCATCGGGATATGGATTATAATGAGAATGCAGCGCACCAATGACGAGGTAATAAAGCAGATAAATGAAATGACAGAGGAAAAAGACAATATATGACCTCTTACCGTCATTCAAAAAACAGTCGGACACATAAGCATTAACAGAAATACGAAAGACAATGAAAAGAACAATAATCATCCTTATACTCATGGTGACAGCCATGACAGGAATCAATGCACAGTTGCTATACAGAATATCCGCTAAAGACCTTAAGCAGCCGTCATACATCGTAGGAACATATCATTTCGCCCCGGCAAGCTTTGTAGACTCCATACCAGGACTGCGCGATGCGATGAGACAGACAGCACAGGTGTGCGGAGAGCTCGACATGAATCTGGCCATGAACGCGGAGAGTGCACAGAAAATGATAGCTGCGATGATGATGCCAGACGGCAAGTCGCTAAAAGACATTCTCACCACAGAGGAACAAAACAAGTTGAACGCATACATGAAGGGCCTTATGGGAGCTGACATGACCAACCCCATGGTGGAACAGCAGATGGGAAAGATGTCGCCACAGGCACTTACCACCCAGTTCACATTACTTACCTACATGAGGAACACGCCAGGATTTGATCCGGCCAACCTTATAGACAACTACTTTCAAAAAGTGGCTTTAGAAGAAAAGAAACCTGTTATGGGCCTCGAATCCGTTGACTTCCAAATAAAGACGCTTTATAAGAGCATGTCCACGGAACGTCAGAAAGAACAGCTTATGTGTCTTGTGGATAACCCGGAATACAACAAGATGATGATACTCGAAATGGCAAAAGCCTATTTCAATAAGGATATAAATAAACTGAAAGACGTCATGGACGAGAAACAGAACAACTCCTGCGACTCCACACCACAGGAGAAAGCCGAACTGACGGACAACCGCAACGCTGACTGGATAACCAAGATGCCGGCAATAATGTCGACAGATCCGACCCTGTTTGTGGTAGGAGCCGGACACCTGCCGGGCGACAACGGTGTGCTGAAACTGCTTGAAAAAGCAGGATATACGGTAGAGGCAATAAAATGAATACACCTCAGACTTACTGATTTACAAGCATACAAATGATTAAATTCATAAAAATAATACTTATCCTCTCCATATCCGCCACGATTGGCTTCTTTGCGTCAATACTCGGCATATCGTTTGTTAAGGACATTCCATTTGCAGAGCTCTTGGACAGATTCAGTCTGCAATGGTCCGACGCACCATACTTCCTCGCACTGATACTGTCATTGACGGCAGTGCTGCTATCGGCAATAGCGGGGCACGAGGCCGGGCATCTGCTTGCCGGCCTTTTGACCGGATATAAGTTTGTGTCGTTCAGAATAGGCAACCTTACGCTGATGCGCAAGGACGGACGCCTGCAATGGCGCATGTTCGGCATTGCAGGCACAGGCGGACAATGCCTCATGCTTCCTCCCGACCGCAACATAAATGACATTCCCGTATTCTGGTATAACGTCGGAGGAGTGGCGGTAAACATAATATTCGCCGTCCTTTCATCAATACCGCTCATCGCACTCGATACCGTCTTCACAAACGTCCTGTTCGGAACGGCTGTCATCATAAATCTGCTGTTAGCCTTTATCAATGGAATTCCAATGAAAATAAGCGGAATAACAAACGACGGATATAACGCACTTATGCTCAACAGACTGCCGGAAACAAAAAAATACGTAATGAATATGTTGCGTATTAATGCCGCGGCACAGGACGGCATACGCCCGAAAGATATGCCGGCGGAATGGTTTGAAGAACAGGCCGTAACAGACTACGGCAACGCCCTTGCCGTAAACATGCACCTGATATGCGTAATCCTGAAACTCGACCGTCTCGACTTTCATGGAGCACTCGACGGTTTTCGTGAGATAACAGACCACAATAATGAAACAGTAGGGCTTATGCGACTTGAAGCATCGGCGGAACTTGCATTCTGCGCTCTCGTAACAGGTGACACACCTTTGGCAGACAAGCTTCTCGACAAGAAACTTCTTACGTACATAAACCAATTCAAAAACGTGATGTCAAGCAAGCAAAGGCTTTTATGGGCAATAGCCGCATATAAAGAAAAGAATACGGCCAAGGCCTCTGAAATACTCAACAGTATCGAGAAAAAGAAAAACAAATATCTTATGCAAGGCGAAGTAAAAAGCGATCTTGCGATAATAAGACATCTTTCAACACAGATTCAGGATATCATCTGCCGGAAGCCTCTGACCGCAAACTGACAATATACGATTATTTTCCGCATCATACAAATTGTAATTCAGAATTTTTGTCTAAATTTGCACTGCATAACAGACCATAAGGGTTATTGCAAACAGGCAATAAAGAACAAAAATACAAAACGATATGAAACAGACACTTCTGATATATAACACGTTAAGCAGAAGAAAGGAAAAGTTTGAACCGCTTCATTCACCCAATGTCGGCATGTATGTATGCGGCCCCACTGTCTATGGTGACCCGCATCTGGGACACGCCCGCCCGGGAATAACATTCGACATAGTATTCCGCTATCTGAAACACCTTGGCTACAAGGTGCGCTATGTCCGTAACATAACCGATGTGGGGCATCTTGAGCATGATGCCGATGACGGTGACGACAAGATTGCAAAAAAGGCACGGCTGGAACAGCTCGAGCCGATGGAGATAGCGCAACACTACACCAACCGCTTCCACGATGCGATGAAAGCACTCAACGTATTGCCGCCCAGCATCGAACCCCACGCCACAGGCCATATCATGGAACAGGAACAGCTTGTCAAGGAAATACTCGACAACGGATACGCCTACGAAAGCAACGGCTCGGTATATTTCGACATCGAGAAATACAATAAGGACCACAAATACGGAATACTGTCGGGACGTAATCTTGATGATGTAATAAATGCCAGCCGCGAGCTTGACGGTGTGGGAGAGAAGCGCAATCAGGTGGATTTCGCCTTGTGGAAGAAAGCACAGCCTGAGCATATCATGAGATGGCCAAGCCCGTGGAGCGAAGGATTTCCCGGATGGCACTGCGAATGTACAGCCATGGGACGCAAATATCTCGGCAACCACTTCGACATACACGGAGGCGGAATGGATCTTGTATTCCCTCACCATGAATGCGAAATTGCACAGGCAGTGGCAAGCCAGGGCGACCAAATGGTACGATATTGGATGCACAACAACATGATTACCATCAACGGGCAGAAGATGGGTAAGTCGCTCGGCAACTTCATCACCCTTGAACAGTTCTTCACAGGCAATCACGAAAGCCTTAGCAAGGCCTACAGCCCTATGACAATAAGGTTCTTCATTCTGTCCGCACATTATCGCGGCACTGTCGACTTCTCCAACGAGGCTCTCACAGCAAGCGAGAAAGGACTTGAGAAACTGTTGAACGGCATGAACAGCCTCAGCCGTATTACTCCGTCTGATGCAAGTGATGAGGAAACGGCAAAATTCATACACGGCCTGAGACAGAGATGCTATGACGCCATGAACGACGACTTCCAGACACCTGTGGTAATAAGCTATCTGTTTGAAGCATGCCATGTCATCAACCTGATTACAGACCACAAGTCAAGCGTAAGTACAGATGACCTGAAAGAGCTCACCGAAACGATGAATCTGTTTGCATTCGAACTTCTCGGACTGAAAAACGAAAAGGGCTGCGACAGTTCCGGACGCGAGGAAGCATACGGCAAGGTTGTAGACATGGTGCTCGACCTTCGCGCCAAGGCACGTGCCAACAAGGATTGGGTCACCTGCGACCAGATACGAGATGCGCTGAAAGACGCAGGATTTGAAGTGAAAGACACCAAGGACGGATGTGTCTGGAATCTGAACAAATAAACCCGAACAGGTTATCAGACAATAAGAAGTGTAATAACACACAGGCTTAAGGTCTGATTTCAAACTCTGCCGGATGTAAGGACAGGAAGAAGCCCCTCCAACTCCACCAAAAGGGAGAAATGGGGTGGAATGTGGAAGTCTCAGATGTGTATGCCGGACTCTGGCACATGTAGGGACATCGCTTTGCGATGTGTACAGTGTACAGTCATACGTTTATAACAATGCGCATGACACGTGCCAAAGGCACGTCCCTACTTGTGGACGTCTCTGCAGAACCATTTATAATGTATGTACATCGCTTTGCGATGTAAAAGAGTATTCAAGATAGATTGAGACTGCCCTCGGGCGTTTATACAGCAGTCTTTCGGATACATAGCAAAACGTGGACAATACTTGTTTTATGGTATTGTCCACGTTTTCCATTAACTCAAACACAACGACCGGTTTGTTCCCCATTCAGAACCTCATCCTCACCTGTAGCTCTGTGTCCGTCATCGACGAGGCATCTATCATCTGCAGCCCCGAACCGATTGACGACCGGTCAAAATATGCGGTATAGCCAATCTTCGCCATGACCATTATCTTATCAGATATGTCAACACGTGATATCAGCGTCCCTCGCATACCTTTACCATAGCACATAAAAGAAGAAAAACCATACAACAGGCCTTTCTCGTATGCATATAGACGGCTTTCATAGCTGTCTGTATCGAAATAGACCATACTCATGTCAAGTCTCATGCGCCTGTATCTGTAACATGCCGTCTGAGACAACAGCCATCCCGTATCCCGGCCCTTATAGTCGGATGATACAAAGTCAGCCGATGTACGCAGATATAGTGCATCACTGCTATACGATACCCCCATACGTATGGAATGCGTCTCATAATATCTCATGCTCACGCCTTTCTTGATATCCCTGGCCCTGACCCTCATCCTATAACGTGCCGTAAACCCGTACCTGCCATTACTCAATGTCCCTGCAACATATTGTCAGAAGCCCATGAGGAACGGCTCACCCGATAACGCACCCAAGGAAAATAAGCATAGTCCGAATATGCCGTGATACGCAGGTTGCGGCATGGGGAATAGCCGGCTCCCAAATACACTCCGCTCTCATTCTGAACATGCCCGCCCTCGCTGAAGCTTCTTGAATAAAGAGATGAATAACGGCGTGAATAATACCGCTGAAGCAGCATTATACTGAGGTTGTCGAAAATATCCGCACTTACGGTGTTTACTGTTGCCAAAGCTCCTGACTTATTAACGGCTGTCTCGCCTTTGACGGCAATCATCCCGTTCACATATCCGTAATCCACCGACGTATTAATGAAATCCCTGCCGCTTGCATAATATTGCCTGTATGCCTGGCTCTTATCAGGACGCAGCTCGCGGCTGAGCCTTGTATACAGCGATGTCGCACCAATATAAAAGCCGTTTCTGTAATATCTCGTATTCATTCCGCCTGCCATTGCATGCGTATTGTTCTTTTTCTGCAGTTCAAGGTCTGTGCGATGATATCCCGAAGTAATAAGTGTGGCTGCGGTATGATTCTCATCCTTGTTCAGCGTGGCATCGAAATTCCGATATGACACAAATACACTCATCCTTAGACTTTTGCTTATCCTTACTGTGGCTCCAACGCCCTGAAAATATCCGCTCTCCATACGCGACGAATGTGCCGTGATATTATTTGAGGAACGTCCCATGCCCGCCAACATCGAAGCCTTGCCCATGGTGAGTCCTGAGTTTACCACAAGTCCCATGCCGAACGACAGCCTGTATCTGCCTATGGCAAGAGTTTCCATGCGCCCTGCACCACGCAACAGGAAATATGGAGAATAATAGTCATACCCAAGCCTGTTCTTGTTTCCGAACAGCGGCTCACCGGCATCCTGCGAAGCCACAAGTCCGAACTTAAGCCTGTTGCCTGACACATATCCATACCTGAACCAGTGCTTATATTTATAGCCATGATAGCCGTTGACATCGCCCTTACGGTCGTAAAACGGCAATTTCACATATCCGGTCAGCTCATGATGACCGTTTTTGAAAAGCCGGACAACATCATCCCGCACTTTCTCCTTTTCCGGTTCACCGGCATACACAAAATGCCGCATAAGCCCGCGGCGGATATAATCGATGGAACTTATTGCAACAAGCTCCTGGACAGTTTTCATTCCGCCATATCTGTATATGTATTCGCATATATCTTCTATCTGGCTGTCCGAGAGGAAGGGCAACTGTCCGAGCTCTTCCCTGTCTGCCCTGTTTATGTTTATCGGAGACTCTTCAAGTTGGCTCAGACGGTCGTAAAAATTCTCCCAGGCATCAGTTTCCATATCCTCACTTTCCGCCAGTTCATGAATAAGTGCTTCCCACGGGCGTATATCCGTTGGAGATACATGATGTGAGACAACTACCCCGACCGTGTCACGACTAACAGTCTCCATACGGCATTCAATCTCACATCGTGCATGACACACCATTGAGAGGGACATTAAGACAACCAATAACAATTCTTTCATTAGGAAAAGATTTTATTTATATTCAACCAGACAATTGATTCTAATCACATACCATGACTCAGCGATATGTCAATGCAGGACTATCGCCACCGGTCTCTGCGACGTGGGGTCTGCAATTGCCTATCGTGACAGGAATTGCCTGAAAGCCTATTCCTGTGCGGGTTATAATAAGCCTGGCAACAAGCCCGCGGCGGTTTATGGGGCGGTCGAGGTCAAAGATAAAGTTGCCGAGACTATAGAATACAGGCTTCCCCCTATAGACCTCCACATCCTGAACCGTATGCGAATGATGCCCCACAACGGCATCGGCTCCGCTGTCGATAAGTCTTCGCGCCTCTATCCTCTGTTCCACCATAGGACTCAAGGTATGCTCAATACCCCAGTGAAGACTGACAATGACACAAGCATCCGGAGAGCGTTGCCTTACAGCCCTCACCGTGTCACACAACTCACGTATGCCTGCCTCACACACGCAAGGCCTGTCGGGCATATATACATAGTTCTCTGACATTACACGCAATGAGGACAGTATATATATGTCACGCGGACCGCCCTCTACAAACAACGGCGCAGCCGCCTCGCGGGCATTGTCGCCATACCCTACCGGCATAATACCGGCAGCCGCTATCCTGCACCGTGTATCCTTCAGCCCTTCACGCCCGTGATCTATACTGTGGTTATTGGCAAGATTCAGATGAGTGATACCGTGCCGCTTAAGCACAGGCAGCAACGACGGAGAGGCACGGAACACAAAACGCTTGTGCAACGGAGAGAAAATATCCGTCGCCGGACATTCCAGATTACCTACGACCACATCGGCCGTACGAAACAGCGAATCGACGGAAGGCGTAAACAGACTGTCGGGAGATTTATACCTGATAACCCTGCCCACACCACGGTCGAGCATAATATCTCCCGTGAACAGCACGGAAACAGTATCCCTGCCTATATCCTCCGGATAAGCCTTTCCATGACAGAAGCAAAACATCATCACACAGATGACCGTTCCCAAAACAATACCTTTCGGAATCTTCACCGTCAACATCCGGAACTGTAGAATATTAGCTCGTTGTCTGCCGGAACCGTATCCCGGATAATTATCTCATCCATCCATGCAGGCACACCCTTGCGCGGATTCTTCTCAAGCATCTTCTGCCACTCCTCATCGGTATGCCTTTCACCGGGTGCTGAAAGGAATTCACGATATGAGAACACCGCACCGCGCGTGAGATACAGCAGTCCGTTAATCTCCACAACGACGAAAAGGTCGTCCACATATCCCACTCCTTCGTGAAGCACACCCTTGTTTGGATTGTTTGTTCCATTGGCCGTATATACGTCAGATACAACCGACACAGACTTGTCAGGTCCTGTCACGTCTTCCCACACAAATCCCGTCTCCGTCCCGCGACGTATTATGTCAAGAGTAAGCCACTCGTATGTGCTTCCCATCTTTTCTATACTCCAGAACTCATTTTCCGTGAGCCGTTTTCCGGCAAGCTCCTTTTCCGAGATACGCAGCATAAACTCGGTGTTCTCCATAAGTTGCCTCGTTATATCGGATGAGCGTGATGTCATAAGTCCGTTGCGGCTGAGCACGTCTGCCGCATATCTTATCAGGTCGAGTGATTTTTTCCAATAAGCCACGTTGGGTTCCACATATCCCACCACTATCGGGTCGGGTATTGCACCTCCACATTCTGCCGCCATCGGCTGCTTCATATACAGCACCATGTCGTGCTTCAGTTCTGCCCATGACGCAAGTGCCGCATTGAGGTTTTTCTTCTCCCACTTCGGTGTCTGCATGAAATAAGGCATGCGGCTGTCCCTGGCCTCAACCATACCGGTGAGCGCCGACATCCATATATTATATAATGTGGAATCTTTTGTCATCTGGGGCATCAGCGTCTTCACCCCCTCAAGCCTCTTTCCGTATTCGGGCCATTTTGAGAACTCATCCAGCTCATCTGCAAGGATACGCGTTGCCACGCCCGTACCCAACGCGGCAAACACGTCAAGCCCTTTCGGACATCCGCGCAAAGTCCGCGGACGTGTCTTCACGTCTACAAGTTCCTGAAGCACCTCAGCATCGTAGACATACCTCTGCGGCAGCAGACTTATCTTCTCACTGCATGACAGCTGCTCCTTCGGACGTATCCGCGCACGGCTCCGGCTCATGGCATCGAGGCGCGAGGCCACATTATTCACAGCGCGTTTTGATTTCCACAAATTGTCGATATCCAACTTCTCCTCTGCCATGATATCGGCAAGGTCGATCACCGACACTCCGTCCGGACGACCCACAAGCAGGTCTATCGGTGCAGAAATACGCTCCATAAGGGTCCGGAGATACGGACGGGCATTCATCACACCGGCCATAAGCATGAAATTGTTCAACTGCGAACGGTCGCTGATACATCCCGAAGCATGCTGCAACCACATCATGGCCCTGAAATACCGTTTCAAGTTTTCATTGGAGGTGTAATTACCGCGCGGACGAAACATACTGTACATGAAATACGGATTGATATATCCAAGCAGTTCTGAGGGCGCATCCGTGCAGGCATCTATGGCCACAAGCTCATTTTCCGCCATCTGCCTATAGCCGTATTCTGCCGGTATTGCCGCCAGAGCCTTGTCTATATACCGTCCGCCGCCGTCTACAAGACTGCATCCGACAGCAAAGAAAGCAACACCGAAAGCGGCTGTCTTTCTCAGACGCTTGTCGGATGTGGAATTCATTATACTGTCCGTCTCATGCAGCATCCCGCGAAAAAACTCCGACAGAAGCAGCCTCAACCTGTTTTCCTCAACATCCTGAAGCAGTTTCGAGAAATATATATGGACCAGCTGCAGATGCATGTCGGTGGTTATGAAATTCGGGAAATTATGATAGTCATTGTTCTCATAGCAGTGAAAGAACTGTATGTTGTTTCTTGGCACAATGGCGAATCCGTCCTTTGCCAGCCTTTCATACAACGGGACAGAATATTCCTCCAACTGGAACGTATTTACTATATTGTCCGTGTTTACCACCTCTCCGGGCCGGCACTTGAAATTCCGCCTCTTAAGTTCTGCTTCGCGTGCCTTTATCTTATTGATGAACGCAATCTCCTGCTTAGAATACTTCAGAGGCTGATCATACGAAGTGGCGTCACGTTCAAACATCAGACTGTCATACCACGTTGTATGGCCGAACACTGCCCTGAACGTATAATCCATGAACAGGTATCCTTGTCGTGCGGCAAACGAATTACGGAGTATCCTGAGGTCAGAAAGGCTCAGCTCCGATATATCCATATTAAGGTCTGCGCCATTGATGAGACCTTCCACATCCAGCTTGCTTCCTACCGGCACAAAAACCTTTTGTTTATGCCCCGACAACGGCAACACTGCCATGAAAAAGATTACAGACAGATAAAATAAACGTTTCTTCATTTGATTTACAGGTTTTATTATATTTGATATACATAGGATCTTATCCTACCTTTTCCGCCATCTACCGAAAGCTTTTGTCACAACGGACAGTTTTCCGCCGCACCGCATCCGTGACAGTCTTTGCGCTCAACAAATTCCATGCCGAAACTTCTCCAACGGTAATAGGCATAAAAATATGTCCCGTCAGCGGCTATCTCCTTCACTTCAATGAGGTTTCTGCCGGCAAGAAAGTGGAAGTCGGCTATCGGTTGCCCCATACGCGAACCGAGCCACAGCGGCCTTACATGGCCGCGGTAGTTCTTGAAAACAAACACACGCCGTCTTAGCACCGGGTCATAACGTGTGGACTTGACCACACCCACTATTGCATCGATGATTCCGTCACCGTTCACATCCGCTGTCTCGAAACGATACACAGGAAACGGCAACCGCCACCGGTCGCTGCCAATACAAAGATAGCTGAGAGTGTCGCAGACAGTCTCGAGCCTGAATGTATCCTCAGTCTCCACTGCCATCGCCCCAACCGGAAACATTCCGTACAGAAGCGGCAATACTGTGACAAACAGTATTTTCTGTATATTACCCATAGTGCAGACAAATTTACACATTATATTTTAAACAGGCTCCACTATGCATAATCTTTTCAACACCTGGTGTTTCAAATTGTTTCATTTTTGTCTTATACAGACATACCTGTCATTGTTATATGGCTTCCATGTCTTATCTTTGCATAACATATCATTGACAAATAAAATATAAAAGGTATAATGAATATTATCGGAACAACAACGGCAGCACTGCTCATTGCAACTTTCACAATGACAGCAGCGGCACAGACGACAGTATCGCCAAACGGCAGACTGAAAGTGACAGTAAACGCAACGGACAACAGCTACAGCAACGTATCAATGGACATAGAGTGCAACGGACAGACCCTTGTAAACGTGCCTGAAGTAGGAATGGAAACAGACCGGCAACGTTTCTGCGGAAATCTCAGACTGAAGCATTCTGAAAGAAAGAAGACCATAAACGAAAACTATACCATGCTTACCGGAAAGCGGAGCCGGTGCCGCAACAAAGGCAGCGAACAGACATATACATTCGAAAACAACGAAGGACATATAATGCACGTCAAACTGAGAGTATACAACGACGGAGTGGCATTTAAATATATTCTCAATACAGAGAACAACGAGAAGATAACCGGAGAATACACTACATACTGCCTTCCCGAGAACACGAAGCGATGGATGCAGAAGTATGAAGAGAACTATGAGAACTTCTTTCCGCTTACATCTACAGGTGTACATCCCGACAATCCGAAAACCGACAGATGGGGCTATCCGGCACTTGCCGAGCCTGCAAACGGTCTTTTCACATTGTTCACAGAATCTGGCATAAGGCGCGGCCACTGCGGTTCCCTGCTTTACAATGCCGGCAACCGCAACTGCTATCGTGTGACATTTGCGGATAAAGCCATGATATCCGACGGAAAATGGGAATCACCGTGGAGGGTAATCATCGCAGGCAAACTGTCAGACATAGTTGAGTCGACACTTGTCACAGACGTGGCCGACCCGACAAGAATGACCGATACCGGATGGATAAAGCCGGGAACGGCCGCATGGATATACTGGGCACACAACCACGGTTCAAGAGATTTCAAAACCGTCAAAGAATACATAGACCTCGCCGAGACCATGAAATGGCCCTACAACCTGATTGACGCCGAATGGGACGAAATGAAAAACGGCGGCGACATTAACGATGCCCTGAAATACTCGGCCGCAAAAAACGTGAGATCAATGATTTGGTATAACTCCGGCACGGCATGGTGCGGCAACGGTGCCCCGGGACCTATCTATCGCCTCAACAAAAAGGAGGACAGGCTGAAGGAATACAAATGGCTGCATGACAACAATGTGGCGGGAGTGAAAATCGACTTCTTCTCCGGTGACCATGCCTCCACAATGGGCTATTGCATAGACTTGCTCGAAGACGCGGCAGACTTCAATCTGATGGTAAACTTCCACGGTGCGACAATACCACGCGGATGGCAACGCACATATCCGCACCTGATGTCCGTGGAAGGAGTCTACGGTGCAGAATGGTATAACAATCTGCCTGTGATGACAAACCGTGCCGCATGCCACAACGCCACCCTCCCGTTCACACGCAACGTGGTGGGACCGATGGACTACACACCCGGAACATTCTCCGACTCACAGCATCCGCATATCACGTCACACGGACATGAACTTGCCCTGACCATCCTCTATGAATCGGCCCTGCAACACATGCCGGACCGTCCTGAGACATACTACAACATGCCGGAACAGGTAAAGAAACTACTCGGCAGCCTGCCAACGGCATGGGACGACACCAGGCTTTTAGGAGGCTATCCGGGTGTAGAGGCGGTGATTGCACGCCGAAAGGGCAAAATATGGTATATAGCAGGAATAAACGGAACGGACAAACCGCGCACTCTGCAAATAGACACCAAAGCCCTTCATACGACAGGAAAAAGCATAACCGTGATAAAAGACGGAGCAGACAACAGGTCATTCGACATAGAGGAAAATATTCCATTAACGAAAACAAACAGAAATATAAAAACAGACTGTTTGCCGAGAGGCGGATTCGTTGCAGTAATAAAATAAAACCGCATACCCACCGGTGTTGCGCCATCCACAATAAGACCACATTGTATTAATGATTGTTTATAATGGAAAAGATAAACTTTTTTTGATAATCGTTATATATAAATATTTTGTACTGTTAGACATCATACTTATTTTTGCAGTGTGTTTATGAATTATCAACGGACACAAAGGATAAAAAGATTGTTTAACTCATTAAAATTTGAAAGTTATGACAGGATTAATTGGTTCTATTATCATCGGTATCCTGGCTGGTTTTCTGGCAGGAAAGATTATGCGTGGAGGCGGTTACGGCTGCCTGATTAATTTGATTCTCGGTATTGTCGGAGGTGCCTTCGGCGGATGGATATTCAATGCGGTGGGAATCAATTGGGGAGGAACTATCGGTCAGCTCGTCACCGCAGTAGTAGGAGCAATATCGATATTGTTTATTGCATCATTGTTTAAGAAAAGCTAAGGAGGTGTTCGTATATCTGATTATGGCTTCCGCAAACTGCATGTTTGCGGAAGCCATAATTTTCTCCGTCACACATCATTTTCTGAAATACTTTTACATAACAAGATATACCTAAAATTCTCTTTCAATGAATAGGCTATTCATGCTCGATGAACATGCCATTCACGGTCGATGAATGGCATGTTCATCGACCGTGAATGGCATGTTCATTTTCGGCACACTTTTTGTTACCCGTAATAGACTGTATATCAAATAATTACAGACCCATAGAGTCAAAGCGGAAATCCGCTTGAAAACACTTTGAATTTTTATTACATAAAAACAGCTCATATACAGACATGACACTCTTCCGTCACACAAGAATCCCAATGACATTACACATATTTAAAATAAGAAAACGGATGCCCCATGCCTATTTATACGCTGAAATGTCTTACTTTTGCATACATATAAAAACAACGGTATAAAATGAAATATATCCTGGCCATAGACTCATTCAAGGGATGCCTCACCTCTTCCGAGGCAGAAGACACAGTGGCTGAAGCCCTGAATATCAAGTCTAACTCCACAGAAGCGGAAAATGCGGAAATCATACGGATCCCTGTTTCCGACGGAGGTGACGGAATGCTTGATGCCTTTGTTGCTGCAATGAACGGGAAAAAAGAAAAAGCAGAAGTACACGATCCGCTCATGCGGAAGATAACCGCCGAATACGGTATCACCGGTGACGGAACTGCGATAATAGAGACGGCAAGGGCATGCGGGCTAACACTAATGAGCGAAAAAGAACGGAATCCGCTGAAGGCAACATCATACGGAGTTGGAGAACTTATCGCATACGCAATACGCAAAGGATGCCGCAAGTTTATCATCGGACTTGGCGGAAGCGGAACAAACGATACGGGAACCGGTATGCTGAAAGCCTTGGAGAACTGTTTCGGCCGGAACATGCAAGAAAGAGGAATACCGGAACAATGCCGGTTCATTATTGCATCTGACGTGGATAATCCGCTGCTCGGTCCTAACGGGGCCGCATACGTATACGGCCCACAAAAAGGAGCGACACCGGAAATGATACATATACTGGAAAGACGCGCCAGGGAATTTGCCGACAAGTCATCCGCAATACTACGCCACGACTGCCGTAATACTCCAGGGGCAGGAGCCGCCGGAGGACTCGGATATGCATTAATGCAGTATCTTAACGCACAAATCCACTCCGGTGCAGACTTATTGCTCGACACCCTCGGATTCGACATCATTGCGGAAACAGCCGACGTGGTAATAACCGGTGAGGGAAGTGCGGACAGACAGACACTCATGGGCAAACTACCAGGACGTATATTGAAACGGTGCAAAGACATGAACATTCCTGTATGGCTTATTGCAGGCAGGATAAACGACAGACAACAACTGGCACAGGCAGGATTCTCACGCCTTATATGTATAACTCCTGAAGACCAAAGTATAGAAGAAGCCGTAATGGCCGATACGGCAAAAAGAAATATAATGACTGCGATAATGGCTGTCTGACAAGCCACAAATGCAACAAAAAGTCATTATTTTGTATGAAAAATATTATTTTATCCTTAAAATCATTGCGTATGTCGATATAAATACCTAATTTTGCTTACTCTTTGAAAGAATCAGAAACAGCAAGGAAACAGAAACAACCAAAATTAAAATGGATAAAATTGATAATCTTGACAAGAAAATATTGAATATCCTGTCAAAGAACGCCCGCATACCGTTTAAGGATGTAGCTATGGAATGCGGTGTATCCCGTGCTGCCATCCACCAACGTGTACAGCACCTTATAGAGGGAAATGTGATTATGGGAAGCGGATTTGACGTCAACCCCAAGAGTCTCGGATACACTACTTGCACATACGTGGGAATCACCCTTGAACGCGGAAGCATGTATAAAGACGTAGTGGAACGGCTGTATCATATACCGGAGATTGTCGAATGCCACTTCACAACAGGCCCGTACACAATGCTCGTAAAGTTGTATGCACGCGACAACGAACAGCTGATGCACCTGCTGAACGGACAGCTGCAGGACATTCCGGGAGTGGTGGCCACAGAAACTCTTATCTCGCTTGAACAAAGCATAAAGAGAGATATTTCCGTAGACACGGACACCAACGCCTGATAAAGACACACCGGATTAAACATTCCCGACGACGGCATTAAACATTAAGGTTTTATTATGGACAAGTTCGACTGGCAGCATAAACTGGCAGACATCTACTCTTCCTTTCCGGAAGGACGGTATAAGCCAATCATAGGAATAACAGCCAATCACGGAGAAGACACATGTAAAATAGCCGACGCATACTACAAATCCATCGTGACGGCTGGAGGTATTCCGGTCGTAATACCTCCTTTGGCGGACAAAGACATTATAACAGGCACTCTAAAACATATAGACGGACTTGTGTTAAGCGGAGGCGGAGACTATAACCCTCTGTTTTGCGGAGAGGAGCCTTCACCGCATCTTCATTCCATCAACAGCGAACGTGACCTTCCAGAACTGATTGTCACACGACTTGCATACAACCGGCAAATACCGATTCTCGGCATCTGCCGGGGAATACAGACGCTCGCAATGGCACTTGGAGGAAAGGTCGCCCAAGACATCAGTGAACACATGATGTCTGACGAAGGTAACAAGGAGAAAGCACGACTACCGATAAAACACAGCCAGGACGCCTCACGCAACGAACCTACACACAGCATAAGAATAGAAAAAGACACCATACTTCATACCTTATATAATAAAGAACGTATGGCTGTGAACTCTTTTCATCATCAGGCCGTGACTGACCCCGGTGACAGATTCCGGATTGCAGCAACGGCACCCGACGGTGTGACAGAAGCCATAGAGAGCCGCGAGTTTAAATCCATCATCGGCGTACAATGGCATCCGGAATGTCTCGAAAACGGAGCTCCGCTATTCTCATGGCTGGTAAAACAGGCCGCCAACTTCCACGAGGCTAATGAACTACACGAACGCATACTTACACTCGACACACATTGCGACACGCCAATGCTCTTTCCACAAGGCATAAAGCTCAGCTGTCGCAACCCACAGTCGCTCGTAGACCTTCACAAGATGGATGAAGGCAGACAGGACGCAACGATAATGGTGGCCTACCTGCCACAGCCAAAAATCGGAGAAACATTCTCCTCAAAGGTTGAGTATGAAGTGGACAGCCCTACAGAATATGCTGACCTGATATTCGACAAAATTGAGGAAATGGTGCTTGAGAATAAAGACCATGTAAGCATTGCGCGCACTCCGGCTGACCTCTATGGAGACAAGCGGCACAAAAGAAAGTCTATAATGCTCGGAATAGAAAACGGCCTTGCCATCAACGGCAGCCTCACCAACCTGAAGCATTTCGCACAGCGCGGCATCGTATACATAACCTTATGCCACAACGGCGACAACGACATCTGCGACAGTGCCAAAGGATGCAACACACACAACGGTGTGAGCCGCTTCGGTGAACAGGTGATTCTGGAAATGAACAGGCTCGGAATAATGGCAGACCTCAGCCACGGAAGCGAAAAAAGCTTCTACGACGCACTTGAGATAAGCCGGATGCCAATAGTGTGCAGCCACAGCAGTTCATATTCCCTGTGCAACCATCCGCGCAATCTCACCGATGACCAGATGAGGGCGCTCGCCGCAAAAGGCGGAGTGGCGCAGACCACACTCTACCACGGATTCCTGAATACAGATTCCGAGGCTACCGTTCTTGATGCCATAGCACATCTCGAACACGCAATAAAGATAATGGGTATAGACCATGTCGGAATAGGAACCGATTTCGACGGTGACGGAGGAATAAGGGGATTCTCATGTTCGTCAGAGGCAATAAATTTCACACGCCTGCTGCTATCCCGCAGATATAGCGAACAAGACATTCAAAAGATATGGGGAGGAAACTTCCTGAGAGTCATGACCACAATACAGAGCGTAAGGGAAGGGTAAAAAAGAGAACATCATTCTATTATATAACACCTACATAATATCATGAAAAAACTTATAATCGTCAATACCTTGCTTTCCATCATCCTCATGGCATGCAGCAACTCAAGACGGACAACAGATACAGACACAGGCACACAGAACGAGACGACAGGGCCGGAATTCTCCGCAGACAGCGCGTATGCGTTCTGTGCAGCACAATGCGGTTTCGGGCCACGTATAATGAACAGTGCCGCACATGACGAATGCGGAAAATGGATTGTGGAAAAATTCCGCAGCTACGGGATGGATGTAACTACACAGAATGCCGACCTGAAAGGATACGACGGAACAATCCTGAAAAGCACCAATATCATTGCAAGCTTCAAGCCCGAACTTTCAACGCGTATACTGCTCTGCGCCCACTGGGACAGCCGTCCATGGGCAGACAACGACCCCGACAGCGCAAACTGGCGCAAGCCGGTGATGGGAGCCAATGACGGTGCAAGCGGTGTGGCTGTCATGCTTGAAGTCGCCAGACTTCTCCACTCGACAGACAGCATGGGAATCGGCGTGGACTTCATTTGCTTTGATGCCGAAGACCGGGGCGCACCGCAATGGGATGAAGAGAACGACAATGGAAACTCATGGGCAATGGGATCGCAATACTGGTCTGCAAATCCGCATAAGAACAACTATCAGCCGCTTTTCGGCATACTTCTTGATATGGTAGGAGGACAGGGTGCGAAATTCTATCAGGAGGGTGTTTCACTACAATATGCCCGGAACATTGTAGACAAGGTCTGGGCAGCGGCCGACATTGCCGGATACGGAAGCCTGTTTCCAAAAGCTCCGGGAGGAATGGTCACGGATGATCATGTGTCGTTAAACGAAGTGGCCGGCATCCCGACAATAGACATAATAGCATATTATCCCGATTGCGTACAAAGCAGTTTCGGACCTACATGGCATACGGTGAACGACAACATGGATTATATCGACAGAAACTCACTTAAGGCCGTGGGACAGACCGTCATACAGGTGCTGTTCAGCGAAAGATAACAGGAAAAGGAACATATCACAGCTGTCCGGCCTCCACCATAAGCACAATACGCTCCGTAAGACGGTCGGTGCCTTCCGGCTCGTATTGCTTCTTAAGCGAAGCGCCGAAAGCCCACGCAAAAGCCTGATAAAACCCGGCTCTGACCGGACCGAGAAAAGCCTGTATCATGTCATACGATGATGAGTTACACTCACGATAGACAAGCTTTATCAGCAATTTACCTTGTGAATAAGTCAGCTTTTTCATTCTCGGCTTATATTCCTGATAAATGCTTTTCTCTACTTTCTTCATGTGCTCGTCCCTGGCTTTCTTGTTAGGAAGTGTCTCAAGATACTCGTATGTCTCTATAATAATATGGTTGACCTCTTTCGCTATGGGAAGAACAAGCTTCACATTTTTCACAAGCCTCATATAAGCTGCGGCCTGACGTGGATTCTTAAATGTCACCTGGGGATACACATACACGTTTCCCATTTCCATATACTGTATGCTGTCACCGTCTTCAAGCACTTTACCTACCTTCACCATTGGAACAAACGCGGCATCGTCCGTACCCGCAACCCTGGTTCCATCCTTTCCCGCTCCGACATTCTGAGCCGGAGAATGAAGCCATGAGAACGTGGCAAACAGCAAAGGCAATATTCTTGAAGTATATGCAGGCCTAATATATCTCATAATTGTCAACTACAATAAAAATAACTGCAAAAATACATCTTTTTCAATATTTATCACTCACAATAAGCCCATTTAACTCTAATTTGACAAAAACATAGGATAAAAGAAGCATAGCCTACAATATTAAAACAACATCGGGCATGCTGTATATACTGCACGCCCGACTATAATATCACTTTATATTCAAAACCGTCACATGCTGCTTTTTCACCTTATCGAGCGGCATTACCTGATATTTGGTTTTTGCAAAATCAACCGTGCCAAGGTCTATACACCGTATGTCGCTGTTATACATAGTGCGGTAGTAAATCTTACGTCCCACGATATCTGTGGCCGATGTCCACTGTGTCGCGCTCGGTATATCAGGAATCTCCGCCCCTTCCTTAATTCCTGTTCCGACAGGAATATCAAAATTATTAAGAATCTGGAAACACTGCATCACTGTCTTGTCTGCCGTGGCAAGACGCGGAGCCGTAGACTGATAGAACGCGGCACGTATAAAACGGGAAGGCGGAGTAAAGTCACCGGGAAGGCCCAGCATCCCACTGCCGCTGCCAAAAGAACGCAAACGGACCGCTCCCATGTCTTTCGGAACAGCAGTTCCGCTATACAGGTTCACATAGTTATTAAGATTCGTGGAATGCCATTCAAATCCCGGAGCATTGGTAAGTACACCAAGACTGTTCTCGTGAAAGACGGGTTTGCCTCCGACTATCTCCAAAACCACCTGCCTACCGCTTTTGTCTGCAATACGCCAGTGCGCGGTAGAGGCTCTCGAGTCTATCGTAACGACATGGATGCCGCCAAATGCAGCCACTACCTCATCCACCGTCTTAAAATTCCCCAATATCCACGATACAAGCTGAAGGTCTCCGACAGTGGTACTCCTGTTCTCCGGCCTGTACTTCTCATACTCTCCGTATGCCGGAAAATAAAAAAGACCGGCAGAAAGACCTTCCTCGTTAAGACCTTCCGCAATAAACTCCTCAAGCTCTGTAGCCAATCCTATATATCCCATTTTTGAGGTAAGCTCCATACCGTCTTTCTTACCTGACGGGGAGAAAAGACGCTGGGTATATCCGCGAGGCACGACAACGAGCATGCTGTTAAGGTCGCTTGCGTTCCATTCTATGGTACGAGCCACGACGGTGCTGCCGTCCGCAGCTTTCAATGTTATCCCCGTACATGCCTGCGACGGTGACGTGCAGGCCAGCAATATCGTAATTGCCGCAAGTGTGAATATATTATGTCTCATCGTAAATATGAATTAGTTGATAAATTTGTCATAATGCAAATATAGCGATAAAATACTACTGCCCTCCGCTATTTTCATATTTGTTACAATATATTAGACTTGCTTTGGTTATATTGTGCGAAAAACATAAAAAGAATTATTATTGTTATATTATCTTTGCAAAGGATAGGCGGCATCCGAGCAATCTGAACAAGCTTCATTACGTCCGGTTTGCACTATCACAGATGGAAAAAGCATAAAATCCAACAGTTTTACATCATAACTAAAAACATCAGGAAATGAAAAGATTATCATTAGCCATCTGCATCGGCATGGCTGTCAGCGGCATGACTGCTCAGGAATGGAAAATACCCGTGTCGGAAAATGAAGAGCCTATGGCAACAGGGCGTTTCACACCGGAATGGGAGTCGCTCCAGGAATACGAAGTGCCGGAATGGTTCCGCAATGCAAAGTTCGGAATATGGGCACACTGGGGGCCTCAGTGTGTTGAAGGTTCCGGTGACTGGATGGCACGTGAGATGTATATGGAAGGAAACGGAAAATATGAGTACCACAGAAAACATTATGGCCATCAGAGTGAATTCGGGTTCAAGGACATTCTTCCACTGTTCAAGGCCGAAAACTGGAATCCGGAGGAACTTGTGAGATTCTATAAGGAAACCGTTGGCGCACAGTATTTCTTCGCCCTCGGCAACCATCATGACAATTTCGACCTTTGGGACTCAAAATATCAGGAATGGAACTCTATGAGAATAGGACCGCATAAGGACATTCTCGACGGATGGGCCAAGGCGGCCAAAAAGGCAGGACTGCCGTTCGGCATATCATTCCATGCCGACCATGCATGGACATGGTATGAACCAAGCCGCCGTTTCGACCTGAAAGGCGATAAGATCGGAGTGAAATACGACGGATGGCTCACAAAAGAAGACGGATACAGACCAAATGCCGACGGAACGGAAAAATGGTGGAAAGGACTTGACCCGCAAAAGCTTTACGCACAGTCACACGACTTTTCCGACAATACATGGGATAACGGCAGTATACACAGGCAATGGGGATGGGAAAACGGTGCGGCACTGCCGACACAGGCATACGTGACAAACTTCTACAACCGTACGCTCGATGCCATCAACCGCTACAACCCCGACCTGATCTATTTCGACGTAACCGTGCTTCCTTTCTATCCGGTGAGCGATGCAGGCATGAAGATTGCCGCACACATGTACAACAAAGGACTGCAAGGCAAGGACGACCGGGCAAAAACCAAAAACGTGGTGTTCGGAAAGATTCTGACCGACAGCCAGAAAAAGGCCCTCGTATGGGATGTGGAGCGTGGAGCGCCAAATAAGATTATGGAACAGCCATGGCAGTGCTGCAACTGTCTTGGCAACTGGCACTACAACAACGGGGTATACCAAAACGGAAAATATAAGAATGCAGCCACAGTGGCAAAGCTGCTCGTAGACATCGTTAGCAAAAACGGAAACATGCTGCTGTCTGTACCGCTGAGGGCCGACGGCACTCCCGATGAAAAGGAAATTGCAATCCTGAAGGAATTCGGAGAATGGATGAGAATAAACAAGGAAAGCATCATCGGCACACGCCCATGGAAAATATTCGGTGAGGGACCGATTGCCAATTCCGACATCAAGATAAACGCACAAGGATTCAACGACGGCCAGTATACAAAAGCCGGAGCAGACGAGATACGCTTCACACAAACAGACAAACATATATATGCAACAGCTCTCGCATGGCCGGCAAACCGTAAGATGACCATACGTTCTCTTGCAAAGGGAAGCGAACTGTATCCGGAAAAGATTTCCAAAATCGAACTCCTCGGATACGGCAAAGTGAAATTCGAACGCACGGCAGACGCCATGACCGTATACCTGCCGGAAAAGAACACAAACAGCATAATGCCGGTAATCAGAATCAGACGCTTTTAAAAAGATATGGGAAATCTCCCTAAGATAAAAATCTTCGCCTTTTAAGAAGTGTTTTATCCTCTGATTATCAATAAATTCTGAAACTCCTGGATATATCTGCAAGTTTCCGTATCATTGGATATGGAAACTTGCAGATTATTAATGATAAACACAACACTATCCGCTCCGTCTCTGTTCTCATCTTACCGGATCTGCAACATCTTTTGTACAAACTCTCTCACAAGATTCACTGCCATAAATTACTGTTGCTTGTTTTATTGTTATTCCGGCAGGAATAAGATTCTGCCTGACAACATCCGTATCCGTTGAAGACATCCATAATGATTAAGATACAGCAAAACGATTTTATGAAAAATAAAGAAGAAAAACTTTCAAATGCTTGGAATTATCAATATTAAACATTAATTTTGGAATCTCAAAATAATACAATCAACAATAATAATCATATATTTATATGAAAAAAACACTTTTATCGACTGCATTTCTTTTAGCAACGGCATCATCATGCTGGTTTACCGGCAATATGAATGCACAGACAAACAACAAACCGAACTTCACCGAATGGCACGATCTTGACGTGAACCAGGTAAACCGTCTTATGAACCATACAAACTTCTTTGCCTTTGAATCGGACAAAGCTGCAAAGAACAACAAGACGGCATCGGTGAATTACATAACACTAAACGGAGATTGGAAATTCGACTGGGCAGCAGACGCTGACAAACGTCCCGCAGACTTCTTCAAAACCGAATACAACGACTCCGAATGGAAAACCATGCCGGTACCGGGATTATGGGAACTGAACGGCTACGGCGACCCGGTATACGTCAATGTGGGCTATGGCTGGCGCGGACACTTCAATACAAATCCACCCGAAGTGCCGGTAAAAGACAATCACGTAGGCTCATACAGGCGCACAATAAACATACCGCAATCATGGAACGGAAAACAGGTGATAGCACATTTCGGTTCCGTGACGTCAAACATCTACTTATGGGTCAACGGACGATATGTAGGATATTCGGAAGACAGCAAGGTGGCGGCAGAGTTTGACATAACCCCATATATAAAAAAGGGTGAGAACCTTATTGCATTCCAGACGTTCAGATGGTGTGACGGCTCATATTGCGAAGACCAGGACTTCTGGAGACTAAGCGGAGTGGCACGCGACTGCTATCTGTACAGCCGTAACAAAAAGACCCATGTGGACGACATACGCATCACAGGCGACCTGACAGACGACTATACCGACGGTGAACTTAAGATAAGCATGAAAGTGACCGGAAAGCCACGCATTGAGCACCGTCTTACCGATGCCGCAGGAAACATCGTGGCATCACTCAACACAAACGTAAGAAGCGGCAGCGAGACAAACACCGTGATGAATATAAAAAAGCCTAACACATGGACAGCGGAGACCCCTTACCTCTATACACTGACGACAACGGTAAAGCAGGGAAACAAAATTGTAGAGGTAATCCCGCAAAAGGTAGGTTTCAGGAAAGTGGAAATATCCGGTTCGCAACTGCTCGTGAACGGCAAGTCAATATATATAAAAGGTGTAAACCGGCATGAGATGGATCCGGACGGAGGATACATCGTCAGTAGGGAACGCATGATTGAGGACATAAGGATAATGAAACGGTTCAACATAAACGCAGTACGCACATGCCACTATCCAGACGATCCGCTATGGTATGAACTGTGCGACGAATACGGACTGTATGTATGCGCCGAGGCAAATCAGGAATCCCACGGTCTGGGATACCAAAATACATCCGAGGCAAAGAAGCCCAAATTTGCCAAACAAATATTGGAACGAAACATAAACAATGTTGCATCAAACTTCAATCATCCGAGCGTGATTGTATGGTCACTCGGCAATGAGACGGCGGACAGCCAAAACTTCACCGCAGCATACAAGTGGATCAAGAATGCCGACCCAAGCAGACCCGTACAATTCGAACAGGCTCATAACGGAGCGAACACCGACATATTCTGCCCGATGTATATGAGCCAGGCCGGATGCATAAACTATGCCGAAAGCAACAGACCTTCAGACAACAAACCTCTGATACAATGCGAATACTCCCATGCAATGGGCAACTCAACAGGAGGGTTCAAGGAGTATTGGGATGCGGTAAGACGCTATCCGAAATATCAGGGAGGATTCATCTGGGATTTCGTTGACCAGGCCCTACACGGAACAGACGCAAAAGGAACAAAGATAGACAAATACGGAGGCGACTACAACACATACGATCCGAGCGACAACAACTTCAACTGCAACGGCCTCATTACCACCGACCGCAAGCCGTCGCCACAGATTTACGAAGTGGGCTATTACTATCAGAATATATGGGCAGAGCCGGTAGATTTGAAGAAAGGCATAATAAGCGTATATAACGAGAACTCATTCCGCAACCTCGACAATATATGTATATCATGGGCAATACTGGTGAACGGTGTGGAACGCCAGAACGGAACAGACACACACCTGAGCATAGAACCACAACAAACTGCAAACATAACATTGCCTTACGATCTTGCCAAAGTAAACGATGACGACGAAGTGATGCTGAACATAGAATTCAGACTGAAAAAAGCAGAGCCGCTGATGGAAGCCGGACAGATTGTGGCAAGACGTCAGCTCAAAGTGTCGGAAAACGAAGAATGGGGAAACATATTCACGCCATCGGAAAACAACGGCATCACATTCAATACCGACAAGGAAACCGGAATACTGAGGGTTTCTAACGGCAATGACTTCTGTATGGAGTTCAGAAAAACAGACGGACTGCTCAGACGATACACAGTGAAAGGCAGGGAACTTCTCGGTAAAGGCGGAACACTGCGACCCAACTTCTGGCGTGCCGTGACCGACAATGATATGGGAGCCGGTCTGCAAAGGAAATTCAAAGCCTGGAAAAACCCGAAAATGGAACTGAAGGCAATAAAGACGGACAAAGGGAAGTCTAAAGTGACAGCAGAATATGAGATGCCGGAAGTAAAGGCACTGCTGACACTGGAATATGAGATTTACAGCAACGGAACATTGCACGTTACACAGCAGATGACGGTCGACTCGACTATTAAAGACTACGACATGTTCAGGTACGGCATGCTTATGGAACTTCCATATAACATGGACAACAGCAGATACTACGGCAGAGGACCGATAGAAAACTACTCTGACCGCTGCGAATCACAATTCATAGGCATATATAAAAACACTGCAGACGGCATGTTCTTCCCATACATACGTCCGCAGGAAAGCGGAAATATGTGTGATATCCGTTGGTGGGAACAGACCGATGCCAACGGCTTCGGATTCAAGATTGAGGCGGAAGCCCCGTTCTCTGCAAGCGCAGTCCACTATGCAATCAGCGATCTTGACGAAGGCGAGCACAAAAAACAACGCCATATACAGCAAGTGCCCAAATCGGAATACACCAATATGTGTATCGACAAGGTGCAGGCCGGAGTAGGAGGAATAGACAGCTGGAGCGCCAACGGAGCACGTGCATTGCCGCAATACCGCGTAGGAAAAGGCGACAAGACTTTCAGCTTCATCATACAACCTATAACAAAACAATAAAAATACTACAATGGATACCTCCAGAATATTTCTCATCATTGCACTTGTATCTACAGGCGTGTTTCTCCTGCAGTTCGTTATTTCCATTTTCTTCGGAGATGTGGATGTTGACGTAGACTCGGATGCATCCGCCGATACCGACGTTAGCAGCGTGTTCTCATTCAAGGGGCTTATACATTTCCTGATAGGCTTCGGATGGACACGCTTCCTCATTCAAGGAGCATCATGGGTGTCATATATCGGTGCATTCCTTGTGGGCATAGTCTTCGTATTTATACTATGGTATCTGTATATCCTGGCTTTCCGTCTGCAGAAAATAAGAAAACCGGAGAATGCAAACCAGCTTGTAGGACGCAGCGGATATATATATGCAAACCGCGGAAACGGAAACTATATAATACATACGGAACGTGACGGAGCAATAAGGGAACTCGACGTAGTATCAGGCTCAGGAAAAAAAGACTATGCCACAAATGAAAAAGTGACTATAGAGGGTTACAAAAACAATACTTATTACATAGGTTAGTGATAAAAATAACAATTATGGACCAGAACATTTTAATTATTACAGCAATTCTTGTAGTTGTCGTTATCCTTACATTTATAGGTATCCTCTCGCGCTACCGCAAATGTAAAAGTGATGAGGTACTCGTTGTATACGGTAAGACAGGCGGAGCCAAATCCGCAAAGCTTTACCATGGAGGAGCGGCTTTCGTATGGCCAATCATCCAAGGATACGAATTCCTTTCCATGAAGCCTATGCAGATAGACTGCAAGCTCACAGGAGCATTGTCCGCACAGAATATCCGTGTGGATGTACCGACGACCATCACCGTAGCCATCAGCACCGATCCGGAAGTGATGCAGAACGCAGCCGAACGTATGCTCGGACTGTCATACGAAGACAAGCAAAACCTTATCACCGATGTTGTCTACGGACAAATGCGTCTGGTGATTGCCGACATGACAATTGAGGAACTGAACTCTGACCGCGACAAATTCCTTTCCAAGGTAAAGGACAACATCGATACCGAGCTGCGCAAATTCGGTCTCTACCTGATGAACATCAACATCAGCGATATACGTGATGCGGCAAACTATATAGTAAACCTCGGTAAGGAGGCAGAAAGCAAGGCTCAGAACGAAGCTCAGGCAAATATTGAGGAACAGGAAAAACTCGGAGCAATAAAGATTGCCAACCAGATACGTGAACGCGAAACCAGCGTTGCCGTGACAAGAAAAGACCAGGAAGTGGCCATCGCAACCACACGCAAGGAACAGGAAATATCCGTGGCCGAAGCCGATAAGGAGCGTATCGCAATGGTGGCAAAAGCCAATGCCGAGAAAGAATCTCAGGTGGCAAAGGCCGAAGCCCAGAAAAACATCAACGTCGAACAGGCCAATACAGAGAAAGAAAGCCGCATAGCCGAACTCAACTCTGATATGGAAATAAAGCAGGCTGACGCAAAGAAAAAGGCGGCCATCGGACGCAACGAGGCTCAGAAAGAGATCGCCCTGTCCAATGCGCAGTTGTCTGTGACCCAGGCAAACGCCGACAAAGAAGCCGGTGAGGCGACTGCACGCTCCGAGGCGGCGGTACAGACCGCACGCGAGAAAGCCCAGAAAGAGGTGGAAGAGGCAAAGGCACTGAAAGTGGAATCATCGCTGAAAGCAGAAAAAATCGTACCGGCAGAAATTGCGAAGCAGGAGGCCATTCTCCAGGCAGACGCCGTTGCAGAAAAGATGATACGCGAGGCAGAGGCAAGGGCAAAGGCCACTCTCGCACAGGCAGAAGCAGAGGCAAAGGCTATAAGACTTAAGCTTGAGGCAGAAGCCGAGGGTAAGAAAATGTCGTTGATGGCAGAGGCTGACGGTTTCGAGGCCATGGTGAAGGCGGCAGAGCTCAACCCGTCGATAGCCATCCAGTATAAGATGGTTGACCAGTGGAAGGAAATAGCCGGCGAACAGGTAAAAGCTTTCGAAAAGATACAGCTCGGCAACGTTACCGTATTCGACGGAGGCGAAGGCACTACCGGCAACTTCCTCAACGGCCTTGTGAAAACCGTGGCTCCAAGCCTCGGTGTGCTCGACCAGTTGCCAATAGGTGAAACGGTAAAGAAAATAATTCATCCGGACAGCAAGGATGAAACTACCGGAGAAAAATAACATTACTGCCGTCAATTCCATGACGGTTTGAAATATTCCATTATACTAAAAAACTGCATGGAGCGCAAACGGTTTGCGCTCCATGCAGTTTTTTTTATTGCAATTAAGACTAAAAGCCAAATGGGCTCACCCGAAATTTCTTGGGGATAACTATTTGTAACATTCTTTAAAGTGATTACTTTTGCAATATGACAGAAGCAGCATTAATATCTTTAGCTCAAATAGTACTACCAAGCGAAGTCCTTTCCTCGTTTGATATAAGTAAGGTAGAAAGTACCGATACCGAGATTTACATTCATCTTGATGAAAAGATGTACGATACATTACGTAATGATGTCCACTTTGAATCCAAAGGTTTTATTCCTGCGGTTTCCATCACCGATTTCCCCATCCGCGACCACAAAGTAATCCTTTTGCTCCGACGCCGTAAATGGGTTGATATTCGTACCGGCAAGAGTTTTATTCTACCTCTTAAAATAGCCGCCGAAGGCACCCGCTACTCCAAGGAGTTTGCGGTTTTTTTTTAAAGAAACGTATGGACACATCCCCGGTGACCTGCCGTACGCTTGATGATTTCTATCATATTGACGCATCTACCTTTGAGAAGCAGTACAAGGATGTGCTAAGCGGTTATCGTAATTGGGAAGAGTTGAGCCATGCGGAAGAGTGGCTTGTCTTTCCTGGGAACATTGGACCTAATCTGGCTATTGACGAGACTTCCCTGTCCAATGGCGACCTTTATATAATAGTGACCAACAGGGACAGGCATGGTCGTGAGATGTGCCTTGTCGCCATTGTTGCAGGGACGAAGTCAGAGACGGTCATAGCGGCTTTACGCCATATTCCCGAACACCTGTTGGACAGCGTAGAAGAAGTGACACTTGACTTATCGGACTCAATGCGTAAAATAGTCCGCTCCTGTTTCCGCAAGGCATCTCGTGTAATAGACCGGTTCCACATCCAGAAATTAGCTTGCGATGCAGTGCAGGAAATGCGTATCAAACTCCGCTGGGACGCAATCCAGGAAGCCAATGATGAGATGGAAGAAGCAAAGCAGAAAGGGGAATCATATGTGCCTATGAGATATGAAAATGGAGATTCAAAGAAAGAACTGTTGGCAAGAAGCCGGCATCTGCTGTTTAAATCCTCCGAAAAATGGACTCCAGCACAAAAACAAAGAGCCAGAATTCTTTTTAAGGAATATCCGGAATTGGGACAGGCGTATGGATTATGTCATTCACTCAGAATGATTCTTGCCAAAAATACAATCAAAGATGCGGCAAGATTGAGTATGGCTAAATGGTATAATAAAGTGGAAGAGGCAGGCTTTCATGCTTTCAATGTGATTGCAGCAACCTTCTATGAGCATTATGATGATATCCTTAACTTTTATAATAAAAGATCCTCTAATGCGGCGGCAGAATCCTTTAACGCGAAAATCAAACAGTTCAGAACCGCATTAAGAGGAGTAGTGGATGAGAAATTCTTCCTCTTTAGACTGGCTAAGATTTATGCATACCCCCAAGAAATTTCGGGTGAGCCGTAAAATGAGCAATATCAAGCTTGATTGAACATTGCCATGGTGAGAAAAAGTGGGAAGAAGTCCAACGTTTTCTATAAATTTGATGAGCAACCATCCACAAGTAGGGACATCGCTTTGCGATGTGTACAATGTCCGGCTTTGGAATCACCTATGCCACATGCCTTCATAATAAAGACAAAACAACATCCGCCCCAGTCCGCTATCTCAAATTTTTCAATATCCAATCAAGCTGCAAGCGGTTTGTGGTGTCAGAAGTCCAATGTTCATTAATTGGTGTAACCAGTTTCTCTTTATCACATTTCAATATATTCCACACAGCAAAACTTGTCGTTGGAGGACATGTATTGTCATTGAACCCCCATGTCATAAATGTCTTGGCGGATATGTTACGTGCAAAATTCACCGCATCATAATACGCCATTGTCTTTACATGGTTATCAGTGAGCAGTCCCTCCTTCTCTGACGGATGCGGATAACCGCTTGCCTCACCTATCTTACCTCTTGCCATATCGCTTAAAGCAGGATGGTTTATAACACAATGGGTGACTCTTTTGTCGAGTCCGGCAACAGCAAGCGCCAGACCTCCTCCCTGGCTTCCACCAAGGGTTACAACATTCTTCCCGTCCCATTCAGGAAGCGAGGTAAGTAAATCTATGCATTTCACAAGTCCAAGGTATACATGTTTCATATAATAATGCTCACGACTGTCAAGCCCTTGATACAGATAGCCTTTAACCCTTCCGTCAAAAGCACTGCGTATATCGTTATAAACCTCTTCCGGAGCATTTGGATTTATGCCGTGAATCTCCACAACAAACCTTATACATCCGTTTTCAGGATAATAATTACGTGAACGCGGATCACGAATTGCCTTTATTCCTGCTCCCGGAGGACTGAGCACAACAGGATGACAGCCCTTTTTCATGTTCTTCGGACACATCAGATAGCCATACATATAATGACTCTTGTCTGTTTTCAACTTTATGAGATAACAGTCAACAAGATCGGTACATAGCGATGTGCAAAGCTCTTTAGTATAGCTTAACGGAAGCATTCCATTCTCTTTAAGATTCTCTTGCCACCAATCATTGAAATCAGACGGCAGGCTTGTATATGGTAATATTCTCTCAGGTGAGAAACCTATTTTCACATGATGCCTGTATGTTGTACCGTCAAGTTTCAATTTCATCCTTACATCACGAAAACCTGGTTTCGCAGATGTACCGACCTTTATACGTACCTTCCCGTTTTTCAATTCGGCCTTACCGTAAACGTCCGGTGACAATATGTCATCAGCAATCTCATATTCAATCATACCGTTTTGCGGTATGCCATATTTTAGAAACATGACATCTATATATGCAGTCTCTCCTGTTTTATATAGCCAATCACTATGATCAGGCACAGCATACCATAGATAATCGCTTTTATATGGATAATTTTCAACGGCAGATACCGCTACCGAAATAAGCAATAGAAAAAATATTGCTGTTATTGATAATTTTCTTCCCATGTTCATAATTATTTACCAGCAAACCTGTCGGCGAGGCTCTGGATAAGCTCAGTATCGTCGAAATAGTTTATGCGCATGGCCTTGCGTACCTCGTCCATGGTCTGGGCCGCGGTTTCGCGCGCCGCTTCGTTACCCTTGCGCAGGATGTTGAAAATCTCGGGAATGTCCTGCTCAAACTCATGACGACGGACACGCATCGGCTCAAGCATATTGTTGATAACCGTGTTAAGGAACTTCTTGCACTTCATATCACCCAATCCGCCACGACGATAATGATCCTTCAACTCATCAAGATTCTTGTACTCAGGCCAGAAATTGGCAAAATCATCGTCTGTACTGAAAGCATCAAGATAGGTGAATACGGCGTTTCCCTCAACCTTTCCGGGGTCATCCACACGCAGATGGTCGGGGTCTGTATACATCGAGCGCACTTTCTGCCATACCGCATCTGCCGAATCACTCAGATAAATGCAGTTTCCAAGGCTCTTACTCATTTTTTCCTTTCCGTCCGTACCTGGCAGACGACGGGCGGTGGCATTCTCTGGCAACAGGATATTCGGCTCCACAAGCACCTCTGAATATGTCTGGTTGAAACGCCTCACCAACTCGCGCGTCACCTCAAGCATTGGCTCCTGATCCTCGCCTGCCGGCACCGTCGTTGCCTTGAACAGCGTTATGTCCGCTGCCTGGCTCACCGGATAACAGAAGAAGCCAAGAGGAATATTTGCCTCAAAGTTACGCATCTTAATCTCTGTCTTTACTGTAGGATTACGCTGAACACGCGACACAGTGATGAGGTTCATAAGGTATGTGGTAAGCTCGGCAAGCTCCGGTATCTGACTCTGCACAAAAAGCGTGCAACGCTCCGGGTCAAGGCCGGCGGCAAGATAGTCAAGAGCCACCTCCACAAGGTTTTGACGTATTTTCTCCGGATTGTCAGCATTGTCGGTAAGAGCCTGCACGTCTGCCATGAATACAAACATCTTCTTGTAATCACCTTCATTCTGCAAAAGAACCCTACGGCGCAAAGAGCCGATATAATGTCCGAGATGCAATTTACCTGTAGGCCTGTCGCCTGTAAGAATCACTTTCTCCATCTTTATCTATTATGTCTATTATTTCTCGTTCTTAATAATCTAAACGACAAAGGTAGTACTTTTATCCGATAAAAACAAATTTTTCATAAACGTACAGTATGTTGTACATAAAAATCTTAATTTGTTTTGTGCTTTTAAACAAACCGGCTATTTTTGCGATGACAAAACATATTATTAATCTATAAATACAGGTAGTTATGAAGAAGTATATTTGCGAGACCTGCGGTTATGTTTATGACCCGGAAATTGGAGATCCAGAGAATGGCGTTGCTCCCGGAACAGCTTTTGAAGATATTGCAGACGATTGGGTATGCCCCCTTTGCGGTGTTGGCAAGGATGACTTTACACCCGAGGAGGACTGAGCATACGTAAAAAACGTTTTGGGCAAGCTTGATTGGCAATGATATTTCTCGGGCTCTGCCAGACGTATGGACATCGCTTTGCGATATTATACAGCGGTTTTTATGATAATTAAACGGCAAGACGTGTGATACGTGTCAATGGCACTTATCACACGTCTTAGAACATAAAACCAATATGTTTAGATATACAGCATTGTTAATTTATCAAAAAACTCACGTATAATGAAAAAATCAAAATCTATTTACATTTTTGATACTTGTAAAATTCTCTTTCGATGAATGGCATGTTCATGCTCAATGAATAGCATATTCATCAGCCATGAATAGCCTGTTCATCAAGCGAGAACAGGCCATTCATTTTGGCACACTTTTTGTCTGCAACTAACACACTGTATATAAGCCTGTTACAGGATTTATAAAAGATGCGAACAATGAAGCGATAACGGTTTGCGAATTTTTATTACATAAACAGTGGCAAAGACGGAAAAATGCATTACCTCTCCACCAATAATATGCTGCCTATGAGTCCGGAAGGCACAAGCCGGCTCTTCCGGTCGTACAGCTGTGTGTACATCCATACTCGGCGTTCCTGTTCAGGAAGCAGACTGTCTCCAACAAGTCGGTTGACCAACGAGTTCCGGACCTCGATACGTATATCATTCCGGCCGTTTTTCATCAGTCCTGTAATATCCGCCTCCCACGGTGTACACCATACAGTGCCGGCATCCTTATTGTTTATGTAAACACGTGCGATACCTTTTATTTCCGGGAGACGCAGCAGAAGTTTTTTCCTGTATGCGGTATCCTGTTTTTTGCCGGGCATACGGAATCTTATGGATTTCTCGTATTTGGCGAGACCAGAGAAGTATTTTATGTCTGGATTCTCATGTTTGGTCCAGTCAGTCAGCTCATTGAAGACAACCGGCAATTTCGGCCCTCCCAAAAGAGTGTCAAATGTGACAGTCCACGGACCTTCTATTGAAGACACCGTTTCCTCTGCCCGGCCGGCGTATTCCTCCAATCCTGCAGCGGCTTTCCGTCGTGCCACGATAAACCCTGCCTCATCAGGACGCATCCTCAACACTGCTTTCAGCCCGTGTGGCGTGCTGATTGCATTAAGCTTGCATCGTGAGCCGTCAATTGCACTCCACCATTCTGCCTCAGGATAGCCGGTCCGTAACGCCACGGTGTCGGCAAATGTACGGCTCTTCGAATGGTTCACAAGAAAGTATATGTCGGCCTCACCGGTCTTCCGGTGCGCAAAAAACACCCTGTCGGTGGCACTTTCCCTACTCCTGATTCCCAAATCCGGTAAAATACCGGCTTCGTCAAGCTTTTGTCTGAGGCCATTGTCTGGCATAGTGCGGTTATCAAACACGCACAGTCCCTGTTCTTTCAGCTGTTCGATGCGCTTCTCTGATTCCGGGCTTACCACGGCTGTTTTCTCTATGGCAAGCATACGATAGGCCGAAGCGTCAAGATGCATCAGTCCGTCTGTAGAGCAGACGTCAAAGTCGTAGCCCTCCGGAATATCCGGCAAATTATGTGCCAGCAGTTTCATTGGAGCCTCGTCTCCTGCATATACTATGATGTCAACAACAGGACGTCCCTGTCTCATCATATAGCTGTTGCGCGCCTGATAGTCCCAAAATCCCCGCGACAGCGGCCACATGGGGTTACACCTGTTCAAGGCATAGTCGCGGTTATATCCCGTATTTATTCTGAACGGACCGGACGATCCGGGAGAATGCACCCATGGCTGTGATTCAGATGCGCAGACCACAAGTTCATTCACCCTAAATGCCGCAGCCATGTCTGTTTCGTCCTTGACTTCTCCCGGTGTGTTGTTGTAGTTGAAATCGGTGTATGCTTCTGCCGATGCTATCTGCTTTCTGTAGATGTTGGCCGCCGATGCCGCCTCTTTGATGTCGTATGCTCCGTTGTGCATCCGTGTCCAGAATTCCCCCTGCGGACGTTCCACCCGTCCTTTTGCCGCAAGATTGTCGGAGCAGATACTCTGTCCGTTTCCCATAGCCTGTGCTGTGAAATGCACTCCTGCCTGTGCGGCCATCCGCTGCAGTGTGGAAAAATAGCGGTCGTTAATGCCGTCGGCAATTGTCCTGCGCAGGTCATGCAGGAAACTTTCCGTCTCCTCCACAGAATTTACTATATATCCCTGCATGGCAGGAAGAAAAGGAATGATGTCGTATCCACATTTCCCGCGAAACAGTTCAGGAAAGTCGTGTGTCCAGTTTTGTGCTCCGGCCTCATGACTGTCCATACATATTCCGGACAGCGGATATCCGGCAGCCTTCAGCGAATCTATTATCACCCCAGCATAGTTGTTCCAGTGGATTTCCGCCGCATGCGCGTTAAGCTTGTCGCATTCCAGGCCGAGCAGGTTCTTGCGCCCGTGCTTTGTGCGTCCCCTTGTCGGTGCATAGAAGAAGTGTATTATCTTCCAGTCTGTTCCCTTTGGTGCATGCCAGTCCAGTCTTCCCTGCGCATCCACGCTTGCGGTAATATTAACAATATCCTCATGCCTTACAACCTCGTTGCCGTTGTAGTCCGGGGTTTGCGTATGACGTATATATTCCGTGCAGTATGCCGCACGCTCCTCCCACCCGTATGTAGCGGCACGTGCCGACAACTCGACATTGATTATTTTCAGTTCGCCTGTTGCCGGCTTGTCGCCAATCATAGCTATTGTCTTGTTATCGGCATTCCACCATCCGTGCAGGTTCAGGCGAAAGAACCGCCCCTCCGTTGCCGGAAAGCTTATTGTGAAGTTTTTCCTCAACGACTGCATTCTATAACATGGTTTTAATGTGGCTACCTTATGCCACGTAAGGCTGTCGTTGCTGGCTTCCAATTCGCCAAGTGGCGGCAACAGCGTGAAATTGTTGCCGCAAAAGTCGTCCTGCGGATCACACGGCTCATTCATGATACTCTGTGCTCCTTTGCTGTAGCCGTTTGAACGATAAGACAGCGAACGTGCTGTGAACGGCTTGTCGAAAGCAGCGAGCAAGACTGTTGTCGGAGCAGTTGTGGTAAATCCGTTTGGCAGGCATTCCACCGTTTCATGATATCCTTTCCGTACCGGTATGGCCAGCACGGCAACACTGCGCCAATCCTTTCTGTCAGGCACTGGCACATCACCGGTATAGTGTGTCCCGCCATGCACGAGGGTGTCTCGGCTGTATAGGGCCTGCATGCCAAGTTCCGGTGTTATCCAAGGCCCTCCGCAAACGTATCCATTGGAGATATTCACCTCAAATGACAGTCCGAGACGCGCAGCCTCCTTTGCCGACAGTTTCAACATACTCCACCACTCCTGACTCATAGCCGGTGCAGCATCAGGAGTGCCAGGCCCATGCTGCTGATCGTAATAAACCACACCGCCTACTCCGGCTTGCCTGTAAGCCTCAAGATCAGCTGTGATACCTTCTTCCGTTGTAATGTTCTCGCCGTGGAACCACCATACCTTTGTACGCGTTGAATCAGGCACTTGCATGAATTCTTCATACATTTTGTCTACATTCTGTGCACCGGCACTTGCCGCCATCGCGATATAGAAAAACAATAATAATATCCTCATGTTCTTTTTATATTTTCACGTTGTTTTGAAGAAACGCTTCGCCTCAGCATAATCAAAAACGAATTTTGCCTCTGCTTTCAACTTGCAGTTTATTTTATATTTGACAGAATACGTATACAATCAACACTGTGGCACATCTATCATTTTATCTCATGCAAAAGTACATAAAAAGCATGAGTTTTTACACCGGCAATAAAGAAATGATTTTTCTTTAGAGGAAAGTAATGAAAAAAAATAACTGAAGTATATATTATTGTATTGTTGTGTATATAATCATACATGGAACAGCATAGCGGCAATGCAAGAATAAAAATATTGCCTGATTTATATTTTTATACTATCTTTGCACACACATATCAAAATAAAAAAACACCGTAACAGATGAAAATAGGATTCGATGCAAAGCGCGCGGCACAGAACCGCACAGGACTGGGTAACTACAGCCGTTTCGTACTAAGAATACTCTCGGAGAGATTCCCTTCGCACGAATATCATCTGTTCATCCCCAAACGCTCACGCACACCGTTTCTTCACGAAATACCAACCGTGAAAAAACTTATCCTTCATTTTCCAGCCAATCCTATATGGCGCAAACTGAGTGCCGTATGGAGAATATGGGGCATGACCGCAGATATCCGGACAGAAAAGACAGACATTTATCACGGCCTGAGCAACGAACTGCCGTTGAACATACAAAAATCCGGATGCAAAAGCATCGTGACCATACACGACCTTATATTCAAGCACACACCGGAATATTACAAACCTATAGACAGGTGGATATATGACTGTAAGTTCCGCCGCGCATGCCTAAAGGCCGACCACGTGATCGCTGTAAGCAAATACACAAAACAAGAGATTATCCGCTATTACGGAACTCCCGAAAGCAAGATAACCGTGGTATATCAGGGATGCGATCCCCTGTTCGGGCAACCGATAAGACAAGAGACTCTTGACGATGTGAGGAAAAGATACGCATTGCCGGACAAATATGTACTATTCGTAGGAAGCATCGAAGAACGCAAGAATCTGATGCTTGTGGCACAAGCCATTGCCGACATCACGACATGGAACAATGAGTCTGAAAACAGCGGCATTGCCGAAGAAATAAAGGTTGTGGCCGTAGGAAAACCCACAAAATATCTCGATAAGATTAAAGCATATCTGTCAGACAACGGCCTTTCCGACCGGTTTATCTTCCGACACCACGTGACATATACCGACCTGCCGGCATTCTATCGGATGGCCACGGTATTCACATATCCCTCACGGATTGAGGGGTTTGGCATTCCGATGCTCGAGGCCCTCACTGCCGGAGTTCCGGCAATAGGATGCACAGGGTCATGCCTCGAGGAAGCCGGAGGTCCATATTCCATATACACTGATCCTGATGATCCGCATGCAATGGCCGTGGCCATTGCCAAAATATGGAAAGACGGCAAACTTAGAAAAGAAATGGCCGAAAAAGGATATGAATACATTAAAAACTTTACGGACGACAAGCTTGCCGAATGCATGATGAACGTATACAGAAAACTTTTGAAATGAATGTAGAACTGACAAATCTTTCCATCGGTTACCGCCACAGACACAGCACGAAAACAGTATCGGAAAATATCTGTGCCACAATACGAAAAGGGGAACTTACCTGCCTGCTCGGCCAAAACGGGACAGGCAAATCCACCCTTCTGCGCACACTGTCATACTTTCTGCCGAGACTTGACGGTGACATCATAATAAACGGACATGCCATCGACAGCTATTCCGAACATGAAAGAGCACGGCTCATAAGCGTGGTACTGACAGAAAAACCGGAAGTGACGAATATGACAGTAAGGGAAATGATAGCCATGGGACGCATGCCGTACACCGGCTTCTGGGGCAGGCTCAAAAACGAAGACGAAGAAATCATAGACAAAGCCGCAGAAATGGTGGGCATTACCGGCATCATCACCCGTAAAGTGTCTTCACTCAGCGATGGAGAAAGACAAAAAGTAATGATTGCAAAGGCGCTGGCACAACAGACACCGATAATCTATCTTGACGAACCGACGGCATTTCTCGACTATCCAAGCAAGGTGGAAACAATGGAACTGCTGCAGCGCGTAAGCCACGATACGGAAAAGACCGTATTTCTTTCCACACACGATATTGAACTTGCACTGCAGATGGCGGACACCGTATGGCTTATGAACGCCAACGGTAAAAACAACATGCACACAGGCTCTCCCGAAGACCTTGCCTTGGACGGCAGCCTGGAATCGTTCTTTGCCGGACGAGGGGTTTGCTTCGACTCAGATACAGGAATTTTCCGTATCAACCGCCCAACAACGCAGACCATACACATAACAGGAATGACAGACTCTACAGCAGGAAAGATGCTGCGGAAAGCATTACGCAGATATGCCATAGAAACAACTGACCGCGATAATGAACAATGCGGCATTACGATAGACATTGGCAGCAATTACTTCACCGTAATACGTCCGAACGCAGAAAAGAAGACATACTTCAGCATTGCCGAAACGACAAGAGCCATAAAATAATAAGGGCGTATCAAACCATTCATTGTATTCCCATTTATGACAGTATTCCGTTATAACAGAGAATGCCTGTCACAACTGATGATTATTGTCTGAAAATGCTATGATATTAAAAATGGGGGTAGTTCATCAAACTGCCCCCACTTTTATTTCAAGCGCTCCTGTCTCAGAATTTATTATATATCCTCCGACCCTCACATCAGCCGCCATAAGAGGATGATTCCTTATAAGATCAACCGTCTCACGGACGGCTTCCTCCGTATCTTCAAACCCATGCAGCCAGCTGTCAAGGTCTATGCCGCAATGCCGCATCAACGTGATATGCTCATCACTCACTCCGCGCTCACGCATAATATGAAGCATCTCAGAGGCATTCATTCCCTGCACACCGCAACCGGTATGCCCTATCACCATTATCTCGTTAACTCCCAACTCATACACTGCCACAAGAAGCGAACGCATTGTAGAGTCAAAAGGATTTGTGATTGTTCCTCCTGCGTTCTTTATCAGTTTCACGTCACCGTTCTTTATTCCGAGAGCGGCAGGCAACAGCTCAACAAGACGGGTATCCATACAGGTGACTATCGCAATACGCTTATCAGGATATTTGGAAGTTGCAAACTTACGATATCCTTCCGATGCAACAAACTCACGGTTATACTTTATTATCTCATCTATCATTTCTGTATATTTTAGTTTGGATTACATTCTACATATTATGACATAACAACTCCTATAACATTTGCCTGGAGCCACTAATGGAAACATCTCCTATGCCTCTGAACCTTTCTATTCCAATTTTATTAAACATCATCGCTACAGTGTATTCATTATTCATTTGATTACAAAGATACGGAGAATATCTGTTTGAAATATGACACAAACACTGTTTTTATACATTTTTTATATTCCTGTGATGCTGTCAGGAGCCGCTCGGGCAAAATAGCGGCACCATTATCTCCGCATGACAACGCTCGGAACGTGCTCACCGTCGTAATACATATCGTAAAAGCGTGAAGCCGTCCCGTCGCCTCCGGTTATCACATAATGGCGGTTGTCAGCACAACGGTTCACTATACGGAAAACAGACAGTTTCTCTTTCGGAAAAACAATCCGTTTCCCTATAAAACATACACCGACCCCCATTCTAATGTCATCCCTGGCAAACGGATACCCACGGAGCTGCTTACGGTTACGGACAAAACACATTTTCCCCTCATTCACAAGCTCGAGAAATCCTGCTTTCTCTACAACCGGTATGGAATCATGCCGGAACTGTGTCTTCAAATCAACCCAATACTCAGCCTTTTCAGGCGTGGCTTCTACAAGATGCAGAAAGCCACCGTCCATAAACCCGGCAAAATAAAACTCACGGTCTATCACATTGTCATCAGTATAATACCCGTCATCCTTCACCACATACCTACCGTCCTGTTTCCGGCATATCCGTATACCGAAAGCCGGAGGCGAAATATACGCCCACTGTTCATCAAGCAACATCAAAAGCCTCTCTTTTCCCTTTCCTGACAACACCTTGCCAAGCCCATAAAGGCCGGTCTCCGGAGAGTGAGTGACACGAAGGTCAGAGCGTTCATTAAAATCGCATATATTTTCATTTCCGTCAAAGAACACTCCCCGCACATTATAATTCCTTCCACAGATAAACTCTTCCAGTCTCAGCCGTTCCACATCTGCCTCGGTGTCATTCTGCATCTTCATCATTTTCCACTCCTGTTCCGTTATGACAGCCAATGGCATACACTCATCCCGCTTAAAGAAAAGGCTTCCGTGTTCATCCTCAAACAGACTACTGCCGCGATATTTCTCCTTAAAAATGTAAACCTTACGTGGATTCAGCCTCTCTACATACAGATTGCGAAACCTTATACCTACCCCCCATTCGCCTTCAACGGCAGTCTTGGTGATATATGTATCACCGGTCATCATGCGCGTCATGACACGGGGATAAAACCTGAAGCCGTCCGAACTGCACAATTCAAGAAAATCCTTCCTTATCACTTCCGGACGTCTGGCAAACGTAATTCCATTTGTAAGATCTACCCACAGTCCGCCAACTCCCGTTTTTCCTGAGGAACTCACAAATGCCAGTCCATGCCCGCACAGCTCCACCGTATCATATACACAAGGCAGCACCTCTGTCCCGTCAAGACCAGCAACCCCCATCCGACCTACATTCCCGACAACTCGGTATCCATAGTCCACCATGATGTTGTCTTCATGGCTCTCATGGGTGAGAAGCGTAACCATACGCGTGCGCTCATCATCCGTCTCCTGCCTTTGTCTGCCTACAGCCATTGCCTGAACCAGCAGGCTGTCACCATTCCTTGACACCTTACCTTTCCCCGGCATACGTCCCTCAAACATTGCCTGCCAGTCGCGATCGGCCGAAGGCAGTCCGAACAGACGGTAAAGCCCCACGTTGTCAAGTATCGTACAGTGGCTTTTCCCCTGAGCCGACCTCATACCGCGTCCGACCTGCTGCAGATACTTTGACAGCGATAATGTAGGACGCGCCAGCTGAATGAACTCCACATCCGGACAGTCAAACCCTTCACCGAACAAATCCACATTCACCAGCACGTCAATATCTCCGCGCCTGAAGCCGTCTGTCAGTTCCTTTCTCCTTGCAGCCGGTGTCTTACTCGATATTTCCACTGCATTAATGCCATGGGCTGTATAATACCCGGCAATATGCAAGGCATGGGCAATATCTATCGCATACACTATACCCTTCCTGCTCGGAACATATCTCTCTACAGTATCAAAAAGCCTTCCTATAGTGGGCATGACATCAAGCTTGGCGCTCATCTCCTTCAAAGAGAAGTCACCGTCAGCCCCGCGCCTCTCCAATGAGTCGACAATCTTCTGGTCATCGCTGTCTGGAAGTATCGAAATATAGTCATACAACGACAGGCGGCTTTCGGCAATAAACCTGTTGATGCTCCACGACTGAAGCAGCACCTCATACAATCCCGTGAATCCCTGCCGCCTCAACCTACACGGAGTTGCGGTAACACCAAGCTTCCTGACGTCCGGATACCTACGCCACAACTCCTTATACGAAACAGCCAGAGAATGGTGAGCCTCATCAATGATTATAAGCTCGGGAGGCCCACCTGCATCATCCCAATGACGTGAAAGCCACTGTACCGACATCACGCGCACCCCCGTACCGTCATCCGTATACATTCCATAACGCCGCAGGGTGTCCTCTATCTGTGCCACAAGCTCACGGCGGTGGGCAATAACCCAAACCTGCCCGGAAACGACCTCCTTTGATATAACACCGGCCAACAGATGTGTCTTTCCCGTACCGGCCGGCATCTGCACCATCACCGAACGATATGTGTCAAAAGCTTCGGTAATACGTTGCAGCATCTGCCGTTGATAATCATATAAACGGATAGATGAAGTCATAAGAATATATTAAGGAACAGGCAATGCCGAACACACCATGGCATCACCGTGACAGTTGGATATGAATTAAGCCAAACTATTCATTGTGTTTGTATTAAACCCAAACCGTACATAGGATCTTACACTCTATAATTAACGGTTTAGGTTTAAGATACTCATCAAAGATCAGGGATGTGTTTTTGGCCTATTTCAGGCGAAAAACATCCTTTCAATAGATAATGGTATGTATTATCTACATCGCAGATTCGGAATTTTCCTCCAACCCTCCCCTTTCTTTGGGGCGGGTTGGAGGGGCTTTTTCTTTTTGGAAGAGTCAGAAGGACTTAACAAACATCCTTCATACCCCGACAAACAATCGGAATATGAAGGATGTGATAATTATTCAGCCGGGAACAACAATGTCCGCCTTATACATATTCTTTGTATTTACAGGCTATATCAGGCCTGCTTGAACATTGCCAGCACTTTCTTCACTATCGGAGCCATGTCGTAATACTTATACTCTGCAAGACGTCCGCCGAATATAACGTCTGTCTCTTTGTCGGCCAGTTCCCTATACTTCTGATAAAGCCGGTTGTTTCTTTCATTGTTCACCGGATAATAAGGTTCCATGCCGTCAGTCCATTCTGTAGAATATTCCTTTGAAATGACTGTTCTGGTACATTTCCCTATCTCCTCTCCGAACATCTCGAAATGCTTATGCTCTATCACACGTGTATACGGAACCTCACGCTCGGTATAGTTCACAACAGCATTCCCCTGATAATTCGGTGTATCAAGCACCTCTTCCTCAAAACGCACCGTACGGTACTCCAGCTTGCCATACCGGTAATCATAGAACTCGTCTATCTTTCCGGTAAACACGAGCCTGTCATAATTTATAGCCTCCATGCATCCATCGGGAAACGCAATTGTCCTTGTGCCGTCATCCTCAACTGTCTCATGCCTCTTAAGTTCAAAGAAATCCGTGCTGATGATGGTATCAGTGTCTTCAAGCAATCCGTCTATAAGCTTGTTGTATCCCCCAATCGGTATGCCCTGATAGCTGTCGTTGAAATAGTTATTGTCAAACACCATCCTCACCGGAAGGCGCCTGATGATAAAGGCTGGAAGCTCCGTGCACGGGCGTCCCCACTGCTTCTCCGTATAACCCTTTATCAAACGCTCATAAATATCCCTGCCCACAAGCGTCAGGGCCTGTTCCTCAAGGTTTGCCGGCTCGCGTCCGTCAAGCATGGCCAAAGCTTCGGCTTTCTGCTCTTCAATTCTTGCCTTTGCCTCATCCGGTGTCATGACTCCCCACATCTGGTAGAAAGTGTTCATGTTAAAAGGGAGGTTATACAGCTTCCCCTTGAAGTTAGCCACGGGCGAGTTTGTATAACGGTTAAACTCCACAATGGAGTTTACAAAATCCCACACCTCCTTATCTGAGGTATGGAATATATGCGCCCCATACTTATGCACGTTTATCCCCTCAATGTTCTCACAATATATATTTCCTCCAAGATGAGGACGCTTGTCTATCACCAGACATGTTTTTCCTGCCTTTCGTGCGCAATACGCAAACACAGCTCCAAACAGTCCGGCTCCTACAATCAGATAGTCGTATCTCTTCATTGCCTATATCAGTTTTATTAATTCAAAAATACTATTTTCTGCCTGTTACCAGGCCTTTTCATTGATATTATATATAAACATACGTTAAATTATTCATTTTGTTTTGTCGGTAGGACAAATTTACGAATATTTTGTCCTATCCGCAAGACAAAATTCAAATTTTGATATCAAAAAAGAGACACTTCTTGAAAACAGAATAAAAGTGAGCTTACTCTTGTTTTAGATATAAAACTTTAGGGATATCCTCCACATTACGAGGTTCCTCACATATCAAGTTTTTTATAATATGCAAATGTAATGCTTCCTTTACCCTCTTCTTCACACTTTTATTCTTTTTACCGTCACGAGGCATTGGTTCTGTAAGATCTCGTGGAGTAATCTCTATTGTCATGTGCCAATAATTCAACTTTGTCGGCTTATGTTCCACGGTAACTGTTGCATGACATTCAGGCTCATAGCCAGCATGATATTGCTCAATAATTTCCTTATCAATATCATGTGTCTTTTCTGCATACTGTTCTAAATCACCTTTACTTCCAAACTTTCTCCTATATGGTACAATAGTCTTATGCAGACAATTTACAGTTATGAAAACACTATTTGCTTGTGCCATTTGTTCATAACATTCATCATAATCGCAAATATCGACATCTTCCTCATTCCATTCTATAATTCCATCTCCCTTCTGTTTCCATAAAATATCTTCTATTTTAAATTCTCCACCGAGCAAGTTTGTCGACCAATCTAATACATCATCACTAACAACCCCTTCATTCAATAGTTTGCGTCCACCTATATAATGAAATGGATTTCCATCAAAATCCAATCTTCTTACCAAAAGCGACTTCAAGCATTTAGTATGCAAATCATCTACATTTATGCGCCTGACATATTGTTTCTTTGGTAAAATTCTTATAGGGTATTCGCACATCCAATCTATCCTTTAATGCAATAATTTACCTCTTCTGTGAGACAATCCAAATCGAGATAATCGACAAGATAATCATCATCTCCTTTTGACAAAGATACAGCAATACCATTGTCTTCACCTTTTTCAATCTTCTTTCTTACAATAAGAAGAAAATCATTGTCAATAACCATATCTATACGAATAGCATTGGTCAATGGGCTATAGTCTGCATATACTTCCTTTATGTCAAAACAGCCGCATTTCTCACTGATTTTAGAAAGAACATGCTCTACATCTGATATCAAGGAGCAGTTTCTATCTGCCAATCTCTCACGAAACGATTGCATTATCATTATAGAGTTCAGATATTGCCTGTAGTCAACAACATTTCGGTTTGTAACAGTTTCCTGACTTTTAATAAAACTATCATAGGGGTACGTGTCTCCTTGAATAGACGAACCCTCACTTGCAATAAAAGGAGATGTTGTAAGTGTGGTAGCAGTCAATGCCATACTATATATAGTACTTTTCATCTGCCAAACAATTTATTTGTTATTTATTACGGCTATCAACTCTCGTTCCAAAGTCAATGCTTTACTACAAAATGCATTTACATCATCAATAGAATAATTCCCGTCTATTCCATGCGTATTAATATCAATAGACACAATCACACATTCTATTGTCTTATTCTCAATTTTGCCATTTGTCGGATTAGTTTTTGCCTCCGTCCGTTGTCCTTCTGTTATTGTAACCACTCTATTTATCTTTAGGCTCTGATGCATGCCTAAATCTTGTTCACAAGGAGCATTATACCTTATCGCCTTTTCTTGTTTGTAAGAATTAGGTAAATCCGGTATTCCGATTATTGAATTCCAATAACCGGCAATAGAATTATCATCAACACTTTCAAGTCCCAAAGAAGGAGAATACGCCATGCGTGTAATACTGCCTATTGATATAGCTTCATTTATACCCTTCAATAGTTCTGTCAATTCATTCACACGTTTCTTTTCGTCTTCTTCCGTATTTATAAACAAACCACTTACAATATCTATTTTATTGGGCTGAAATTCTATCCTTATATCACGATATCTAACAAACCAGGGAGCATTCAAAGGTATCTGATTCGGAGAAATGATCTGTTGGGGGCCAACCATAACAAAATTCGGCTGCAACACACCCACTTCCCCAATATTTCCCAATTTGGAAATGATTATATCTTTACGCGTATCAGAATAACCAATAAACGAATTGGTGAATACTGTCACTCTTTGATTGAATATTATTGGCTTCATACATTTGTCCGTTAATACGTATAATTCCCTGCAAATATACTGTTTTTATTTTATAAAAGCAATACTTATTGCCTATTAATCTCTTTATTTCAGGGAAAAACTATTTAAAATAAACAGCAAACCAGATGCAGAAGCAACTTTTATAAAAAAACAAAAGTGAAGAGACGGGAGTTTTTATTGGAAAAGAAGATTTTATTAAGAAAAGAAAACTCTCCGCCTCAACACTTTCTATATCTTTCCGGCCTCAGCCACTATTTCCATAAACACCTGTTCTATCATTTCCTTTTCAAGCTCAAAATACCGCAGTTTCCGTCCATCTTTCATTGTCAATAAAAGATGCCGCATCGTATCATTGTCCGTATATTCATAGAACTCTATTCTAATTACATCCATCCCCTTTTCGTTAAGGGCATGCGCAACCTGTTGCAACTGAACATCAGACATATTTTTTCCTATCTCATACAGAGAACACATACGTCCATTCATTTTGAACTGTTTCTGATTAAGAGAATATTGCATTGGAAATAAAATTTTATCCATTTATTTTTTACTTTTTGATATTAAAGAACAATGGACATGTTTTTGAAATAAATGGAATTACGACAAGAAAAGCAGCATATATTATACAAAAAGTACACAATGCCCACATAATAGGCTGATGAATAATAACCCCTGCAATTTTAGCAATAGGTATCAAAACAAAATTATGAAAGCAAAGTACAACCAACGAGTATTTTCCCCAATAACCGACAAATGACAGCCAACGTTCTGTCAACATTGAAACACTAAGCACCATAATGGATCCACCAAAGACAGACAGCAAAAATAACAGATAAAACCCGCCATATGAATTATTTTGCATACTCATCCCTGTACGAAATGTAGCAAATATGGCAAAACCGACCAATACGGTAACAACAGTGAGACATCTGTTACCAATCAAAAAATTGCCGATATATTTCCTTGTAAAATAACCACAAACCAATAGCGGAGACGCGACCAAACCCGGTCCTATAAAAAACGGAAGTGTTATATCCAGTTTATGAAGATAGAAACCAACACATCCAACAACTAATGACAATAATGCCATAATCATTTCTTTTGACCGACTTATCCATATTATAGCGTAAAAAATCACAAATCCCCAATATAGCGAAAGCAGAAACCACAATGGTCCATTAAAAAAAGTCTTACTATATACAACATTAAATATATTATCCCACATGAATTCATGCTTTACTCCAAAACCTACAACATTTAAAAAGAAAGAAGAAACAAAAGAGAATAAATACATCACAGCAAATGGTCTTAAAAGCGATATTGTTTTCTTGCATATCTCTTTCTTTATATCTAAAAATTCAAGTTTTATAAGATATCCAGAAAGAACAAAGAATAAAGGTACATATATACTAACGATAAAATTATTTAACATTTCGGGGGGGGTAAATCCGTTTGGCCTATTCCCCCATATATGCATCCATACAATCATCATCATACCAATACCTTTGGATATATCCAAAAATTGAAGACGCTTATTGTTTGATTTCATCATACTTTTTCTTGTCATGGCAATCATGATAAACCAGACATTGCTCATTAGATTTATTGAAAACGTCTATTTACTTTATTGCCGAATAATAAATATTCTCTTATCAATGATATATCAAACCGTTTTATAAATATAAACGTGTTGCAAATTCATATCATTATTTACTCCTGTCATACTTCTTTCCTCCAAACTTAGCAGACAAGAAACCGGTTATCTTCTTTCCCCATTTCTCATCCCCAATTTGCACAAATCCAGTCTCTAAGAATTTAATATTATTCTGTTTCAACCACACATCAAGCAAAAGTTCACTTACACGGCCAAAAAGACGTGCGTCAAATGCAGGCATATTGGTAACATCAACCTCTTTTTCCAAGGCAAAGAGTATCCCAAACAGCCAAGTACAATACTTATCAAGAACATCCCGCTTCATAATCATCATATTAAACATGTGTGCACCAGTATGTTGCATTACCTTATCAAACATCTGCACATATTCCGGACATTGCTTACGCATAATTTCCCGCGTAAGCTCAAGATGTTCCAAATCATGGGTATGCTTATAATGAGAACTCAACGATTCTATGAAATATCTTCGCTTTCTTGGCAATACCACATCCACCTTTTCCAAATATTTCTCTGCCTCTTCTTTCGTTAGAATAAGGGAATATTTCCATTTTCCCTTACGACAACTAAAATGCCGACGATAATGAGCCAAACCAATATATTCAGACTTTACATTTTTCCAACCCCAATACAAAGCGGTAAGTTCACAGAAAAAAGGATTCTTGTCTGAAATATTATCTCCTGAATCATCACCGGTATATCCAAAATCATCTTTTGCCAAAGAATTACCTACTCTTACCGGCAAATACATACTGTCTAAAGGCATGTGAGCCTTTTTATGTGTTGCAACTAAAATCTTAATATCCATAACCTTAGTTTCTATTTATTATAAAACCATTCCATCAACGTATCTGCCACAATTTTAGCACTTCCTCTATGCAAAGGCTTAAAATTATATGTTCTTGCCCGTTCTATCATGACAGGCAAATCTTTCTCATCCATACAACAAATAACACACCCTAATTCATCCATCTTCTTTGCCACTTGTCCTTGGTCATGCACATGCTCCAGTCCATTACGACGTGGCAAGACAACAATACGTTTACCTTTATCTACGGCTTCGCAGATACCGCCCCATCCACCTTGCAACACAAGAATATCCGCCTCGTCCATAAGCAATTGCATCTTGTCCTTTGGGCAAAAATCAAAATATTCTGTCACATGTTTGAACTCATAATGAGTATATCCCGACTGCACTACTATGCGCTCATGTGTTGTCGCAGCAAAATCATCGGCAGCTTTTGCCATACGGCTGAAATCCTGATTGTGCGTACCTAAACTGAATAAAATCATAACACTCCTATATATTTAGCATCTGGAAAAACCTTCATCATTTCCGGCCATTGTACACAAAAAAGGTCACTGTGACCGTACGCTCTTTCCGGTGTTCTTGACGGTGATGTTACATCGGCAGCAGAACAAATATAAATGACCTTACATTTCAAAAAAAACTTTCCGAAAAAGATGGACGGATAGGCCATTCCTGAGCCTGTTGAGATAATACAATCAGGTCGTTCCTTCATCAGGTACCAAAGCGACTGTAAGGCATTTACCACCCAAGTCCACTTCTTGTCCGGAATAACATTCATTACAAAATGATGTTTTCTCGTTGACAGAAACTCACTCAGATGTTCCGACTTAAACATAAGCCAATAAATATCAAACTTGCTCTCATCTATATCTTTGGTGGCAAGCCGCAATTCTGCAAAATGTCCTCCTGGACAACATGCCATACATATTTTTGGTCTCTTCATCTTAATACAACATTTTACACCATTCTGTTTCTAATGAATTCTTCCAATAATGGAAAAGCCGCAGCTGTAGAGTTTATACCACCGGCTCTTGGAAGAACACCACTATGAATTACAATCATGTTATCAAATCGATTAAAGTATTCGTCTACAGATATAAAATCAGAATAAATGCCAAAAGGATGATATTCGTCTTCAAACTTTTCTGTATGCACCTTCTCTTGCAAACGCTCATAGTTCACTCCCCATTTTTTAAGATGATTTTCAAAGTCGTCACTCAATTGATTAAAACGCTCCTCAGTTTCCTTGTCGATATGAAAATCAATTGCCAATCCTGGTTGTCCAAACTTATCCAACATCTGAGACAACATCATTTTTCCATTTCCTTTCTGATTTTCCAAATGCAGACAAAGATACCATTCGTTCTTATATACATAAAGCTTATGTCTGATAAAGAACTGCCATGCAAAAGCCATACACGAAGGAATATCTTTCAATATTGCACCAACAATTGCAAAACTTTTTTTTCCAAAAAGGAACTGTTTTAAATTCTTGAAGAAAGGAAATTCCGCATTGAATACAGGATAGAGAAAAAATGAGGTTTCGTCTTTCTCTCCAATAATACGTGTAGTTATAAACGAAAACTTCTTTATAAGAAAACGAAAATCCACAGGACCGACTCTTGTTCCATTCTTGATACGATATACTTTCTTTACTATATGATCACTAAACTCCACACAGGTTTTGTCCTGTATACCGCTCATCATTAATATCCGTGATGTCTCAAAAGCACCAGTTGCCAAAAAATAATAATCATATCCATCTATTTTTACAGTCTTAAAGTCATGAATAGCTTCAAAGCCTGTTATATGTTTCTCGTCAAAAAACACCCTGCTTACTCTATGATGTGGATGTAACGTCACATTTTTACAAGAAGCAACATTAAACTTCTTGAACAGATTACGCGAGAAATAATCTAACCAAACTCCAGTTTTGGTAAACATTCCATCACCTATTTGTTGTTCAGGATAATTATTCTCAATGCCAACTTTTTTGAAAATATTCTGCTTATATTTCTTATTTAATTCTATTATTTCTTTTTGATAACGATTAGGATTTTTAAAATCATTATCGGAAAATGTCAGGATTTGCCCACCCCATTTAGCAGTAGCTCCTCCATAACCAAAATACCGTCCTTTAGTCAAAGCCTCGTATGGACTACCAACAACTTCCGAATACAATCCCATTGTGTCTTGGTCTTTTATTTCCTCATCACCAACATCATAAATATGAATATCCCAGTCAGGATGCAACTCATTAATCAAACTTACAGCATAGCTACCGTAAGCACCGGAACCTATTATTGCAATCTTTTTCATATCAACCATGTATTTTGTGAAATGTTTTTTCTGTGTCAAAATATTGAACTTTAAATTGTCCAGCAACCATTTGTAATTTCCTTTCATCAAAAACACCTATAACCTTTAGTATATGGGCAAAAAACATAACCATTCCTTTTGGCAAAGGAATGACTGTTGCATAAGGGACAAGTGTTTTCAAGTATGCTTGTTTTGTATTCACACCTTTCTCTACCATCAGATAAACCTTCAAAGGATTATCTGATTCTATCGCATTTTTTAATCCAAGTTGAAGCACATCCCTATCAATCAAAGGAAGTGTACTTTTGCTATTACCCATCAATACCGCAAATCCACCAGGCAACAATTTTGCTATACCTGCCAAAGCATTCTTCTTGTCTTTAGCTGTTATAAATCCCGGACGCATCATAACAACCGGGATACTTGAAGTTTTTTCCCACTCCAATAGTCTGTTATCAATAGCAATCTTTATCATTCCATATCCTCCTTTCAATTCCGGATGGATATCTATCGGTGTTTTCTCAGATATAAATACTTCTTGATTGGGAAGAACGGAGATACTGCTCATCTGAACAATACGTTTAACCCCGACTTGCCTACACCATCTGCACAGAGCATCAATATATTCAATGTTTTCTTCTATGGATTTACCGTCTAACAGAATAAAATTAACAACAACATCCATTTGCTTGTCTTTCAGAAAAGGATTGGAATCCATTTCTACAACCGGTCCTGTTATCACACGCCCTTTCTCTTTTAATTCTCCCCTGGAAAAACACCATACCTCATGTCCTGCTTCTTCCAGTTTTTCCACAAAATTGCGGGCTGCATACGAACGATGTCCACAAATCAATACCTTCATAACAAATCCTCGTATATTTTTTTTAAATCATTCAACACAAAGTCAGGAGTATATGACCTTACAATATCCAAGCTTTTTCTACCTTCAACCGCAATAGCTTCCGGATTATCCAAATAATGTTTCAGTGCATTCCAGATCTGTTCTTTATTACCAGGCTCTACAATCACACCGTTTTCCCCATTCTTGACAACCTCCGTAATTCCTCCGACAGGAGTTGACACAACAGGCATTCCATAACTCATGGCCTCAAGAATAGAAATGGGAAGTCCTTCGTTATATGATGGAAGAATGAAACAATTTGCCCATTCAAGAAGTTCAACTTTCTTCTCACCATTTACCCATCCTTCAAATTGTACAACATCTTCCAGGTTATTATCCTTTATCAACTTTTTAATTTCATTCTCAAATTCATTACCTCCAAAACGAAGCATAAACCGCCCTTTTAAATTCTCATGGTGAGTAACTATAACATCAAGCAAATCCCAAATACCTTTACGCTTACCGAGCCATCCCAAGAAAAGAAAACGTAATTGTGGCTGGATGTTTGGACTTTGTATTATTCTCTTTTTTAAAACTTCTTCTGACGGCGGAGTTACAATGTTGTTCAATATTATAATATTCTTTTCTCCTATACCGATTTTCACAAAAAAATCTTTCCATTGAGGAGAAAGAACTATCAATATGTCACATGCCTTTATATTATTTATAATCTTATCCTTGTCTGATGCTGTCTCATAAAATTCCACGAAATCAGCAGCGTGCATGTGCAGGATAACTTTCTTACCAAACGTTCTTGCCGTTTTTGCCATAATCATCTTTCTTTTAAAAGATGAGCCTGCCGCTGTATGTATATGTACAATCTTTAACCGTCTGTCAAAGATAAGAAGAAAAACAAGCTCCACCCAATGGTAAAAAAAATACCATGCTTTATTCAATGGATTGGTATATTTCCAGGTAGGAATGTGCCTTAGCCCGTCAAAATACCTGTCATAGCATTCCAAAACAGTAGACACTCCACCTCCACAAGGTTTTGTCGTTCGGAATATCACACTCACCATCATTACTTTATTAGCAATACTTTTTCCAATTATTATACGCTTCATAACCCTATCAATCGTCTTAAACATAGAGGCATATTCTTACCTGTTTTTGCAATAATTGTAGGCAATGCAATTGAAGATAAAAGACTTACTGTCCATATCAGCCAAAACCAAAGATCATCACAAACTATAATATGCTTCCTATAAATGAACTTACAAGCCATAATTGGATACATGTGTAGCAAATATATCTGGTAAGTATAGTTCCTCCAACTTCCAAAAAGGTTTGGTAACATTTCTGCCAGACGATTGGATAAAGAAAATATGAAAACTATACCAACCAACATACAAACCAGATTATTTACCAAAGATAATTCGACAAAATAGATTAGATATATATAAATAAATCCCGTAGCAATTGCTATTTTCCATGAGGCTAATCTTTCTGACATATTTTTCAATTGCATTACCATCCCTAAATAAAACCACACCGTCATAGATAAAGTCTTATCCATGGCAAATATCTCTATATTAAGCATTTTCAAATGGGGGGGGGTAAATGTAAGCATTGACAGCAACAAAAATGTCATCACGATAAACATTGTTTTACCCATTGTTTTCTTCAATATTGGAGTAAACAAGAAAATAGTAAATAAAGATATAACAAACCACAAATGTGGAACAGGCCCCCGGAAAGGAATAAAGAAGATCTTAAAGATATAGCCTGCATTAAATCCGACTTCATGCTTCAGCATACTTGAAGGCAGGCATAATTTAAATGCAAACGTAAACAAGCTTAAACACACAAAAGGTATAAGCAATCTTATAACCTTATTTTTTACCAAGTCACTATACTTTTTCCTATATCCCGATGTCATAGCAAACAAAAATCCGGACACACACATAAACAATGGCATTTGGAATGCTCCAAAACGTTCTATAACATTCACTACAGGTGTACCTACACTTTTGTCTCCTGCAATATCCAAGTGTCCTATAATAACAGCGATTATTGCGATTGCATTAATAATAGAAATATAAGCTACTTTTTCCTTCATATTCTATTCCTTTATCACTCTCAAAATCTGATTTACACTATCTTCAATTGTTCCCGAGTTGTCAACAACAGTCACATCCGGTTTGTTGGTTAGTTTTTGATAAAGGGTAAAACGATATGGAAAATCGGGATTGGCATGATTTTCCACACGGCAATCGAGCACAGCCTGACGGTCGCGCATAACCACAAACTGATAAGAGTGAGCAGGCAGAATGGAATGGAATTTTTCATACCATTTACTATCTAAAATATTTTCAAATCGGCATTCCGCACCTAAATCAATGAGTATATCGTTTATCCAACGATCACAAATCACATAATCCGATTTAAGTTTCATCACCTTCCTTCTTGCCATTCTATTATCAATGTACGAACACCACACATACAACTTACAAAACCATGGCATCTTATAAAGACGGTGTTCCCACACATCCCCCATTTCATTATGAACCTTGACAGAAAGTCCCAACACACGTGCCAAGGCATTCATTGCTTTTACTGTATAATGACTATAACGCATCCATATATAATCCACACTTTTGCCTTCTTGCTCTAATTTTTTTTTGAGATTATTGATGACAGTTGTCTTCCCACTACCGTCAACTCCACTAATAATTACATATTTAGTCATACAATTGTTTATTCTTCATTATTATCAGATCCATCCACGCTTTTCCGACTTCATTCCATGTCGGGTGTTTTTCCATGATTCCCAAGGCCCTACACGCCAAAACATCACGTTCACCCTTATTATTCCACAATTCCGAAAGAGCTTTTGTCAGATTGCCTACAGAAACTTTCCCGGCTATTTTCAATCCGTTCTTAAGATATTCCGTTGTTCCTGCATTGGAAAAAGAAACAACCGGTGTACCACACGACATCACCTCATAATAAGTAATAGGTATTTCCGCAGGAATACATATAAACGGCAAAACTACCGCGTATGCTTCTTTCATAAATGCCTTTAATTGTGGAATGGTAAGCTGTTCTCTAAGAACAGTCACACATTTCTTATGGCGCATACCGTTCAATACCTCAAAAAACAAATCATACTGCGCTCCCACATCATTACGCATAAGAAAAACAATTCTTGGATTAAGATTTTTATTACTCTCAACAAACTCATCAAATGCCTTCAACAATAGTTGGCTTCCACGCACTTGTCCAGGGGCTCCCGTAAAGAGATAGAATCTTTCGCCTTTCAGGTTATTTTTTACCAGAATACTTTCATCTGTTTCTATATCCTCGAACTCATCTTTTCCTGGATAAATTACATGTGTAGGCAGAACTTTTCCCAATCGCTGTGAAGTATATTCTGTAAGTGTTATCAACTCTGTAAAACCTGCCTGTTTCAGTTTATAGGCTATCAAAGTTTTGGGTGTTACAGCCTCAAGCATCCAAGCCTTGGCAAACAAGCCATAGTGGCGGAACAATTGAAAAGCATTCCATTTTGGGGTAATTCCCGATGGAATGTATGCAATCTTTCTGCATGTCATTTTCTGAAAAGCACTAAGATTACGCAGTCCCTCACGAATAGTTGCCGCAAAGAGGAAGACATCGTATCCGTTGTTGTTCACCCATTCGCTAAGCGCGCCAAAATCACGTGGACATTGCACCACTCTGATACCCAGCCATTCGAAGTCTGCAGCATCACTACATGACACACTGGAGTTAAGCACATCAGCCTCCCAACCTTGTGATTTCATCACCTTTGCCATCTCCAATACTGTGCGGAAAGGCATCAGGCGTTCACGGCCAGGAAACAAATCCACCGTATGAAGTCCTACTTTCATTCCTGCAAATGCATTTTATTGAACATGTGACAGAACTCATCAAAACCCATTATTTCTTTATAATATTTTTTATGTTCATCATCTATATCCTTAAAGATAATCGGGATTTCCTTTTTGCTCATCACATCATAGCTGTGCTTCATTGTGAATACATACATATCCAACGGATATCCATTGAAAAATGCCCTTGTCCTCTCACCGACAGACCACATCATGGCCATCCAATAGTTCCACTCGCCTTTCTTTGGAATGAAACGAATATCTATGTCTGACGACGGATGCCATTTGCCGGTAGACAGCGAGCCGTATGATATAGCCGCAGCTATATACCTACAGGAATCCAAACGTTTCTTCATCTCTACCGTACCATTATAAAACTGTTTGGCTGTAAGATTACCTGCCCGTATATGGTAAAATACGCATACTGCCTGTCCGTTAATGCAATAGTTGATGACATGCGCGATAAACAATCCTACCCACCATGGAATAACAAGACTTAATGCCAACGTTATCACCATATCCATACCAATCTTTATTACATTATCCCTCCAGTTCGCATACAGCATGCCTTGAAGAATGAATGATGTGATAAATGTTATATACCCATAACTCATCCATTCGTCAAACCACGTCCCCTGCAAGAAACCGGGCAAATGCTTCTTCTTGTGCTTCGTAAATAAAGCGTTTATATATCTATTCATATTTTTCGTTATATTTGTTATACAAGACTTTACAAACAATCACTACATGTAATCATCAAACTAAAAAACTTTAAGTTTCTTATGATAGACAGAAACTATACATAGTCACAATTACCGTACACAAAATAATTTTATATTACATATCGTAATTATCATATACCATAGCAAATCCATCCACCATTTGCTTAATATTAAATTTATCCTTCACAATTCTACATCCTCTTTCTCCCATTTCCTTTCTAAGCAAATCATCATTTAATAATCTTATGATTCTGTCTGCAAATGCTTCAACATCATGATACTTTACTAAAAATCCACTCCTATTGTCCTCTACAATTTCTGCTGTACCAACATAAGGACCGTAAGTAGAGACGATTGGTTTTCCTAATGACATTCCCTCCATAATAGCATTACTAACCCCTTCCACCATTGTTGCCAAAACAACAACATCACTCGCATTATATACAGACTCAACATCAGTCACTCGACCAACAAATTTAATACGGTCTTTAAATTCTTTTTCTACCAATGCCTCGTATGGCACAGAATCACCACTACCCATCGCTATGAATGTCACATCCGGATTTGCTTGTAACACCCTATTTGCTGCATTCACAAATAATGGATAATCTTTACGCTTGGAATATTCACCGGCCATTGATACTATGAATGATGTTTTTATTCCATACCTTTTACGAATTTCTTCCGGTGTAGTTTTTATTTGTAGTCTCTCTGGATTAAAACCATTATATATGCAAATAGCTTTATCCTCCGGAACTTCATTTATCACAAAAGCCTGTTTCGAATTAGAGAGAACTTTATCATAGAAATTATAAGTAAATTTATTTATCCGAAACTTATTTCCACCTTGTTTTCGAGCACTTGTTATAGAAGAACTTATTATCGGAGTTTTCAGCATATAATGGGTCGGAGCAAGTATATATCCATACACCAATGCAGCCCACAAATGTATCAAATCAAACTTTTCTTTCTTACATAAAGAATAAAACTGCCATATTAATTGTCTACGGTTATATTGTCCTAAGTATACAAACCTTACAGGACAATATAAAATATCTCTATATGCAATCGAAGAATCATCTTTTCCTTCTAACAATACAACAGTGAACTCATATTTCGGATTTTTCGATAAAACTTTCATAAGTTCCACCATTCTACGCTCTTTACCACCACTTAAAAGATGGTCGGTTACCATTGCTATTTTCATTTATTCTCATTTTTATATTATATTCCAAGTTTATTAAGTATATGAATCCAAACTTGGCTTATCGCTCATGTTTTAGCATTTTCTTTACAATAAACTTTTCTTCAGGCATACTTTGTAATACATGTTTCTTCACTTCTTTATCCAAACCTTTGGTATGGGTATTATAACAAATATTACGGTTAATATAATCACTAACAGAACAGACAATTGTTGCAGGATTACCTGCAACAACAGTATTTGGGGGAACCGATTTTGTTACAATACTTCCTGCTGCAATAATAGAATGATCTCCGATAGTAACTCCCGGCATTATAAGTGAATTATTTCCTATATACACATAATCTTTAATAACAACTTTTCCGAAAGCATCAAAATCCGGGATTTGCTCACGTACAGGTTGTCCGCCTCCATGGGTAAAAATCCTGACCCCCATTGTTATTTGGCAATTATTTCCAACCGTTATTAAATAAGGCTCAGAAGACCATGTTTCTTTATCTGGAACAAAATTATTTTCACCGATATTTACGCCAATCCTTTTTGCATATTCTTCAGAAGACATAAATGCTTTTAAAACACGATTTATCACTTTATATTCTTTTAAAAATAACAGATTAAAAAATTCTGCAAGTCTACGACCTTGGTATATCAAATTAAAATACTTTTCAGCAACTTGTTTTCCTTCCATACCAATCGAATTTGCAGCATCACTTTTTGTCAGTATTTCATTCATATAGAATACAAGAGCATCTTCATCATCCGGTTCCATTATAAATGCACTTTTTTTATTCTCCAGATACAAATTACTGTCCCCTATTGTAGTAGTTATCACAGGAACACCACAAATAAGCATTTCTCCCAACTTCGTAGGAAAACAGTTTCTTGTCTGCAGATTGTCACTTTTATAGATTATAGTCATGGCAGCAAAGTGCTGTAGTATGGCAACTTGTTCCGTACTTACTAATCCTAACAAATCAATGCTGTCACGCACCCCCAATTCTTCCATCAAAGGAATATATGAACATCGTTCATTTGCATGAGGACCTGTAAAAACCAACTTACAATCAGACCCTGTTTCTTTTTTATAACGTGAAAACGCCTTTATAATCTTTGAAATACTGTCTTTTTGTTCATACATCGTCCCCGTATGTATTATATAGGGTACATTATATGGAGACTTTATATTTTTAAAGTCAATTCCATCAACATTATCATCAACAAGTATAGGCACTATTATAGATTCAGCTCTCTTTGATTTATACTTACATACAAATTTATCCAATTCCCTGGATATTGCTATAAATCCATCATAACGAGGCATCACAAAATAAAACTGAAACCAACAACAAAACTTATGCCATTTCGAATTTACATTACCTAAGGCCATAGGATGTTCGCATGTTTCCTTTACAATTTTCGAACCTTTCATATATGAAACGAGTATGAGCAGAATCTGCATAAACATAGGATATAGATATACATACATAACCTCACCCTTATGAACACGTTTTAAAGCATAAAAGAAACTTTTTACATAATCAAATAAAAACCAATCGAATGTACGCAAAAATTTATTTTTATGTTTATATTTACCATTTATATATGAATAAGATATACCACAGTATTCTCCTTGTTCTGCAAATCCGTCATCATCACCTTGTTCAAAGCATTTATGACAGATATGTATATTGATACAATGCCCTTCATTCATTAATCCTTTTGCATAACATAGTCTGCGCTTTGCTGCTGCCATACCGTATGGAAAAGCATTATCTATAAAAAAATGTATTGTCATAAATTCATCTGCTAAATATTATGTACATCAGCAAACACATTCACTGAATATCACTGTTTCCAAAATCTTCAATTATATTACCGTATGTTTCCACCAAAGCATTACCTATCTTTATTGGATTATGACGTTCCCAAGCCCGCTTATGTGCATTTTCACCCATTAACCTTGCATGCTCCATATTTTGTTGTACTTCAACAATTGTACCAGCACAGGTATATGGGTCACCGTCTTGAATAAGAAATCCCTCTATCCCATCCGTCAACAGACTTTGAGTGCCACCTGTAGCTGTAGCTATCACAGGCAAACCCAAAAGCATTGCTTCACATACAGAATTGGGACTGTTTTCTATATGGCTTACATGACAATATACATCCGCATTTACAAGGATTTCAACCATTTCCTCTGCTGTGCATCGCCCATGAAAACATACATTTGCATCTGACGAGTTCATCTTTTTATATTTCTCTGCTATATGCACCCACTGTGATGACTTTTCATAACCTATTATCTGCCATTCAAAATCAAAATCAGCATACTTCTTAAGCAAGGTTGCAGCATGAAGCAGGGTTTCATATCCTTTATAAACCCCGCCTGATATTGTTGTAACAACAGTAAAGCGTTTTCTCTTACCGCCTCCAAGCCATTTTGACTCATAAAATGGCTGACGCATTATTTCCTCACCACGATAGTATTTCATATTAGGATTTGCAAGCAAAGGTACACAATAGTCAAACATAGTACGTCCTATTATATACCTGCATTTATTAAGATAATACATTTCACGTAGAGACCTATCGCGAAAGTTACGGTATGAATTATTCACACCGACACCTTTTATTTTATTAAACAAAGATTCATAGCGACATACAATATTCTTTGGATATCCGGAAAAATACTTTTCAGTATAAGGTGCTATTAATCCCTGTACTGAAATTGCAATTGGTATATCATGTATTTCTTTCTGTATCAATCCAAAACTCTCTTCCGTACCATGAATATGTATAATATCCGGACAACTTTTTTTCACTACATCTAACAGTCTCGGAAGAATCTCATCATCAATACTCGTCAAACTTTTATACCTTTGAAATATACGTTTAATCGGATTCAAAGAACTTTCTCTTAATACAGGGTAGTACTTCACTCCGTCATATTCAAAAGGTTCTTCATATTTCGGAGAAATATATGCAACGCTAAGCTCTATATCATGATGCTTCTTTATCTCATCTTCAAGAGATATAAGCCAACCTCCTCTTGTTATCCTTTGAGAGAAACGCTTTACACTTCCACATGGACTGTTTGAAAACCAAAGTACCTTCATAAACTTTAAATATTTATCTGCCTAATTACCTTACATGGATTTCCTATAGCTATACTGTTTGAAGGAATACTTTTTGTTACAACACTGTTCATTCCTATAACACTGTTTGCACCAATTGTCACACCTTTTTTAACTATACAGTTTGCACCAATAAAAACACCATCCTCAATAATTATGGAAGCTGGAGGAGCAGTGCGTGAATCATCAAAATGAGCATCTCCGTCCATTATAATAGTATTTGCTCCTACACGCACATTATTACCTATTAAAATATTCTTAAAGCACCAAATTGATACTCCAGAAAATCCGCAGTCATTTCCAATTACCAACATAGCCGTTTCACCTTTATATGCAGGAGAAACAGAAAGCATGCATCTATGATTCAATCCCATATTATTGGAAGTTTCTCTTGAAAGAAACCTGCATCCATTCCCAATGGATATGCTTCCGAAAGGAGTTCTTTTAATACAGATAAAACCCTCAAAAGTACACTTTCTTCCAATTCTGACACCCAACAACCAACCTTTCAATAGAGTACAGTATGTTGTGATATAGCAGAAAAGCTTATTGGAATATCGCACAATACAATTATAACCTCTCAATTTTAAATGATACATATTGTTACCTTATTAATGGGTGTGTAAAAAATATCTGTTTTATTTCTATATCTGTCATATTTCGGTATCTCGGCTGATTACAAATCCATATTCCAATCCAATATATAAAAAAAGTGAAATTCATTTCAGGCCATCCAAAAGGATATAAACTACAAACATTCATAAACAACAATACGCCCAATGATTTGCAAAACAAATTGCGTGAACGGAAATACCCATTAAAGGCACCTATTAACATAATGGCAACATAAGGTATTAAATACAACAATCCTCCTCTAAGAATAAGAGTAAGAAAACCTGTTTCCAATCCCATACGGAATTGATCAAAAGACAAATCATAATATGTCCCAAACCATCCACGACCAAAAATCCAATCATACCAAGATGTCATATCAGCATAGAAAGACTCTTCAACATTTGTACGATTTTCCTCTATACCACGTTCAAAAATCAAAGAGAAAAAAGAATCAGCCAATCCTGTAACAATATAATATGCAGCACTTACAACAACAACAGCAAGTAACATTGCTTTAAATTTCGATACCTTTTTATTATGAACAGAATATATAAACCAAGCAAAGAAAAGATATAAGACAGAGAAAAGGGTTCCACCACGTCGGGCAGTATAAACCGTAATGATCAAAGATGCAATAAAAGCCAAGAGAAAGAACAACCATTTTTTTCTCGGCAAATACTCACGGCAATACAACATTAAGTTTGGTGCAAGCAACAATGATATATGAATAGAAGCATCACTAATAAAACTATTATAATTACCTTCTTCTCCTGCTCTTGCCGTCATATCAAGAGCGAAATTAGTAACACTCCATAAAGCAAAAGGATATGCGATGATATATAATATCATCATCAAAATACAAGCACGTACAATATAGGAGAAATCAAGATTGCGATTACGCGGTATACAAAAAATTGTCAAAGGCAAAAGATTGGGAGCAAACATCAATGACTGAGATATATTCAAAAGAACAGTCGTAATACCTTTATATTCCATTGTTATTTCTCTAAAATCAGTGAACAATATCATATCAATTGTGAGCCATAACGTCCAAACAACAAGAATAAAATAAAAAAATGCAGAAACACCTCTTAATGGCATAGATTTCCTACTTGCCAACAACCTCCATATCAAAATACAAAAACCAACGAACGGTATAGTATTTCCAATTGTTCCAGACAGGAAATTATAGCGTATGAATCCTCCTATACTATATAAAAGAATTACAACAACAAACCAATGCTCTATGCAAAGTGGTTTAAGTGACCTTACTAAACTTATAAGATAATTCATTTTAAACGCATCTTAGTGAAATCTTTCCAATAAATCCATTTTAACCTCCATAAATAATGGCGAGCTATCATATTATCATAAAATATTGTTTTAGAAAAAAAGGATTTTAATAAATCACTTATTTCTGAAGTTATTTGTTCCATACTCCAACGATTATTGTAATAAAAATCCATTATTGCAAAAACAGTCTGTTCTGCAAATTTTCCGCAATGTTCCGCCTCATAATCTATACACCTCAACGCATCCTCAGAAAGTAATGCCAAACCACCTCGGATATAAACAACTCCACAATTAATAGGTTCTGTTGTAGCATATAACTTCTCATAATTGTATGCCTTAATAAATTCATCATCATAGTTATGAGAGTTATCTATCGATAACTTTAACTTTGTATTACAAAACTCATCATTTGTCAATGGTGTATTATACCATAATATATCCGGATCGGAAAAAAGTACTCTTGAATTTTCTGAAAAATATAAAATTGCAGACATTTTCTTACCCCAAATATGACCTTGAGCCCATTTTGTCAATGACGGACATGATTCTTTGTAATAAAAAGCACACTCATCCCAATTAACACAATCTACATCTGCTCCATGTTTTTTAAAATATAAAACACCTTCTTGAGGATTCCATGTTCCATCTGATACGATTACTATCCTATTAGGTAATATGGAAGAATTCTTAAACAAAGAGTATATTGATGCCAAAACCATATCAAAATCACTTCTTCTACATATTGTTAAATATATATAATCTTGAACCTTTTCCGGAGTTTTCTTTATTTTAATAAGAATAACAGAATTAATAAATCGAAGTATTTTTACAAACAACTTCTGAGTTTTTATTTTTCTGCCTTTTACTGATCTTATGTATTTTTCTTGTGTTAGCATATTCTTATTTTATTAATAATTGTTCTTTAAGAAATTCAATAGATTTATTGCGAAAAGACTTTAATTTTGGTTCAACAACAGAATAATCTATTTTATTCTGTAATAAACACTCTATGGAAGAATCATTAAAAAGTATTCTATTTTCCAACTCTATTTTTGATAACAAATCAAAAACTCTGTTATTTGATTGAGCATATTTACCTTTTAATGGAATAAAAATAAAATCTTTTTGAAAAATAATTGAAAAAACAACACCATGAAAACTCGTTGTTATTACAGTATCCGCATAAGCTATATTTGACATCCATTGATGGATTGTCGAATTTTCATATTCAACACCATCAAGAATTACTTGGTCTGAAGTATAACCTGATGCCGTTGTTCCCAAAATTTTATTTGTTTTTATGCAAAATCGTATTTTATTCCAAAAAACATCGTCTTTACTAACATTCAAAATATACAGGAATGTATATGGTTCTTTCCTTGAACTTAAAATAAATGGCAAATACACTTCTTTATCTAACAGTAAAGTTGGATCAAAAACTTGAATTGCAGTACAACCACAATCATTGCATATAGAAACACCGTCTTTTTCTCTAACAGAAATTGCTGAAAATCTGGCAAGCTGTATTTTCAGTTTTTCTTTCAACTCTTTTGGATAAGTCCGAAGTCCAAAACTTGCAGCATAAGAAATTCTTTTCTGTTTTCTATTACCAAAATCTAAAAAATATACACTATTTTGGGGATTATCAAGCATCATTGACCAAACCTGGTCACTTCCGGCAATTAAGACATCATACTTTTGAACATTCTTATTCAATTCATTTCTTCCATAATATATACTCTTAGAATAATTTATGTATTTACATTTAAAGGTATCAAAACTTCTCTCTTGTATTTTATTATATTTTAATGCCAATCTTCTATCTATAATAGGACAAATTCGTAATAAAATCTGCTTTATTGATGTTTTTAGTCTTGTCAATAAAGATTCTTTAGTTGAATAATAACGAATGACTTCAGCATTTATGTTTTCCTGTAAATTCAAAAAGTATTGAAGAGCAAAACTTTGTAAAATCTGCCCATAATTATCTTTTGAAGACCAAAATGTAAAGATTCCTATTTCCATATCTTTAAAAGTTTTTTTATTATTTTACTCATAAACATGGAATAATCAAGTGATTTCTTTATTTTAAAATATGTATAAAATTTATAGAAAAAATAACGCCTTATAGTATCACAATCATGTGATTCTATAAATCCTCCATTCAAATATTTTACTTTATTAAAAGCAAATTCTTTTTTATATATTCCCATCGGTAATTGATAATCCGGATTATTGACCAATAATAAAGATAAACCTTTATCATCATCGATATTTTCATCTATTTGCTCTGCACACCAAAAATCACCTAATGTCAAATCACTTCTAGATCTTCCATTTTTACATTTACACTTATAACAAGAAGGACGTAAAAAAACATCAGAAAGAAATCCTTGCATATATGGATTTGTATAATGACTATCGGACAACAAAACTGTATTTTTGTTGCCCTTAGAGGGCAACTTTCTCCGGACAACAAAACTGTATTTTTTCCAGCCGCGATAAGTTTTGTCTCTAAACTCAATATCCGATAAATCAGACACTGTATTTAGAGACAAACTCAAAACTGAATTTTTTCCAGCCGTTGCGCTTCGCGCAAACGGTCCAAGTTCACGTTCAACATATTTTCTCCACACTCCTGGACTTGGTACTCCATGACACAAAAAATCAACAGTCAATAAACCATCGTATTTCTTACATAAAAATCTTTTCAATCCAGATATTTGACAAGGAGTCCCACAATAAAGCACTTTACGCCCTGCTTTCAAGAACATCTTTACTTCCTTATAAGTTACTCCAATATCACTTTGTACATACTTACTCTGCAACATAGGATAAACACCTTCAATACTTTCCGTATATACATGTTTTACATTCCATGACTTATCAAATATTGCTCCAAAAACAACACCTCCAGACGACAATACTTTTTTTGCAAGCAAAATAAATACTCCACCAGACGAACTCCTTTTTCGTTCTTCTTCATTATAATTATAGGCACCAAAAACCTTTTTCGGAACATTTGGGACTTCCTCATTTTGAAAAGGACAGACTTTTTCACATAATAGACAGTTAATACATTTACTCTCATCTACTATCGGATACAAAAAGCCTTCATTATCTTCCTTTAAGGATATGCATTGCTTCGGACAAATCTGACTACAGGCCTGACAACCACAACAAAATCCTTTATCAACAATTTTTATCATGCTGTAGTTTTTTTATCTTTGCTAATATAAAATCCTTTTCAACCTGTTCCATTCCAACTGTATAAATTGACATAAGAACTGATATAATTGAAACAACTGTAATTACTACTAAAGATAATAAACCATCAACCATGAGAAATGTCAAAAACACAGGCAATACGGATGCTAATACAGTAACGCAGACACATGGTTTTACAACATGTACCATATACTCCCAAATTGATAGCTTTATCAATGGTTTAACTAACAAAACTCTTGCTACTTGCATGATAATACAAACTACTATTTGTATATAAAACGCCCATTCTGGCATTGGCTTTCCTTGAGTTTTAAACATTAACCAAGTAAAAGGTAATAACAATAAATTTATTCCCCCAACAATTAACTGAAAATTACGTATACGCCCATTTGCACCCGCAGCATTAGACAAAGGATTACCCAATGCTGTCAATATGGAAATAATCAATATTAACTGTAAAAATAAAACAGTGTTTTCTGGAATTTCTACAAGCCATATACCTAAAATAACCTTAGCCTCTAATATTATAGGTAAAATCATTACAAACAACAAGTAATATGTATATTTTGATGTTGCAAAAATCAACTTGTGCATATAAAAAATATCACCACCAGCATACGATTTGTTAATTTGAGGAGTAATGGCATGATTGAAATTATTACATAGCCCAACAACAGCCGATTTAACTTGCATTGCAACACCTCTTGCAGCATTCACAGAAGGACCAAAATATATATTTAATAATATATTCTGTCCCTGATCAGATAGTATCATAGCTGAACTTCCCACTAAACTCCAAAAAGCATACACAATCATTTCTTTAAACATAGTAAAATTTTGGGGACGTAAAAAACGAACTTTTTTAAAGGTTCTTATAGCATAAACTTGGTTTATAATACGTATTGTTACCCCAACACCAAACATTAGTATTGCATATAAAATAAGTTTATCATAACTAAAAACAACCAATACCCATACAATTACCCATTTCAAGGTTGTTTCCAATATAGAAATTAATGCAAAAGCATTCATCTTCTCATGAGAAGTAATCAATGCATTATATGGTATACTTAAAATATTTATTATGCACGTGAAAATAGAGAACTGATATACCCAACCTGCAGCATAAATCCTGTCATCTGGAATATTAATATGGGTATTGAATATATATAATCCAATTGTTTCTCCTAATATAAGTATTATTATAGAAATAATACTATGAACAATTAATGCATTACTGAACGCGATATTAACACCTTCTTCATCTTTCTTTCCTAATGCAAAAGTAATAAATCTTGTTGTTGAACAGGACATTGCATAGTTTATAAATGTAAATAGAGTAACAATTCCACCTACAACATTATATATACCATAATCTGTTACACCTAATGTTGCCAATACAACACGAGAAGTATATAAGGCAACCACCATTACAAAAATCTGGCGTATATACAGAAATAGTGTATTCTTTGCTATCCGTTTGTTATTATCCGATATTTGTGACACAATATTAATATTTAATTATCAACCGCCAATAGTCAGCACTCTATTTATGGCATCCCCTTATTCCATATATCGGTTAAATTCCTGTATATCCGTTTTTCTGCTTGTTATTGAGATGCTACTATGCACTATATAAAATATCAGGCGTTTACTATATAAAATCCATGAAAGGACTATTAGTAGTACGATTTTGCCAAAGAATGTTATCCATGGTAGGCATTTTTTTGTAATATCTGCAATATATATCAATTCACATCGATGTTCTAACTTAGGAAAGAGAAACATTGAAAAAACCTGAGATACTGCATAAATATATAATAAAGACATAAGAAAGCGTGGAATATAGAGACGATTACTATTAAGTTTTCCTAAAACCATTACAAAAGAAACAGCACTAAAGAAACATAATATTATTCTTGTATACATATTGAATTTGCTATATTTAACAGGCTCTGATAGATACATCGCTTGAAAAATAATACATGCAAATAAAATAAACATACATAAGGTTATTGTTCTGAATATGCATGAATAATGACGATCACTTCTACTGCTTATATTTACTGTTACGTCATTTAATATGATATATGCACTATACATTGCAGTGCTACTACAAAAATCAAAAAAATATTTAATATGTATTAATGCCTGATTGTTTAATATTTCTTTGTAAGAACATACAATGTCAATGCCATAATATATAGTCCATATCAACCAAATTGCAAACCATACTCCATAGAATTGCATAACTGTAGATTTTACAACATTGTATGCCATTTTAGAATTGTTGTTAACAGTTTGCTTTATTTGACATTTTTCTTCTATATAATCTGTAACAGATGTTTCATCAGATATCTCATTCAAAGCTTCTGGCTTGTATATAAAAACAATAATGCCTAATCCTATTAACGATACAAGAAATTGGCTGCATGCAAACCAAAAATCATGATTGTACCATCTTAATATTGTCTCTTTATTACCAAATAAATCTGATATTAGTTTGATAATACAAGGAAAAAGAGGAATAATGGCACATATTAAAGATAATGATATGCCATATTTGTCACTATTAAACCATTTTTTTATTTCTTCAACCATAAACTTTTATTTCTTCCAATAGTCAGACATTGTATATTTTACAAAACTTTCTATTTGATCTGCATCAAAATCAAAATAAGTTTTTCGGTTATCCCTACTTCCTTTTTCATAGCATTCGAACAGATTTTCCGGCTTTCTTACTTTACCTGCAAAAATCTTGCTTGGTTTAGAATTATATCCGGAATAACGTTCTACAAATAAATCAAGATTTCCTTTTTCATCACGGCTTGTATAAATGACATTATCCGCCAAAACACTAAGACTGTTTTTCATCTGACAGTTCTTATCGCACATTATATATAACGCGATTTCCCTATCCCGACATTCATCAATTAATGCCGGAATAAACAAAGGATCCTTAAATAGCAACGGAAAACAATACTCAACAACCTGCAAATCGTCTATGATAATTCTTTTTATATTTCCATCAGGATATGCCGTATCTATCTGTTGCATCAGAAAATAAAGAAACTCTTCTGGAGAGATACATCCAAGGACAATATTCATAAAATGGAGATACTTATAACAGTCCTTACATGAATTTATGCATCTTTTACCATTTCTTGCAGGACATTGCAGCCTCCTTCTAACCATACGTGAATCCTTATTTAATAAAAGAAATAATGTATGTTCCTTTTTATGAGCAGAACTAAATGCACTGCCAAATGTAAGAAAACGCTTAAAAGTATTTGGCTCTCCAATAATTGCTGTTATTCCGCCATTATTACCATAAAGAAAATCGTTTTCCAACTTTTGCTGATATGTCTGGCCCTGTTCACTACAAAATTTGTTTTTTATAGGATTTATGAATACAATATCAAGTACTTGAGCTATTGAAAAATTCTTATATGCAGACGGACTCAGTGCACTTAAATAAGCATCGCTTATCGTTTCCTTTTCTTCCATATAGCTATTATAGTCAGAGTGTATGAAGTTGTCATCATTCAAATATTGCTGAAAAGTCTCAGATATAACATCAGAATGTGTGTATACCAATGCTCTTTGGAGGTATCTTCTTTGTTGGCAATAAGTGTGCAGACTTGGATATACTTCTATTCCATAATCCCTACACTTATATTGGTGTATTCCTATTGCAGTTGACTGAAATCTGCTTTTATATATTGAAAGATTATTAAGCTTGTAATCAAAGCCTCCATCATTAGACGTTGACAAGTATATTATCATATCAGCTCTCTCTTCAGGTATGTCTACATCATCACGGACAACAAGTATGCTTACTTTAAATTTCTTAAGTTCGTCAATTAAGGAACACATATCATTATTACCATAACTATTGCATTTTCTTTTTACAATATTTACGCATAACAATGTGGAGGTTTTGGATTTTGACAATCCTTGTATCTTATCTGTTATTGATGTCATAGAATAATCTACATCTTCAATATCTGTTTTAACATATCTCGTATCAATAAGATCTTCTACCTTCCTTAGATCTTTATTCTTAATATACTCATTCAGAGAATCTTCTTTACGATTGAAAATCAGATTTTCTAAGTTAGATATATTTTTATCCTGACGTTTTTTAGTACGTATATGAATTGCATTAGTTCTATTATTATAGTATAATGCTTCTTCACATAGCATTTTATCAGGGTTGTTTAATATTTCATTAAATTCTAAATTATCGGCCGTGCATATAATACGGTTAATGTTGAAAAAGAATTCTGAAAGAATTTTTCCCGATACATTATTTCGACTGACATTTTGTATTGTTAGTTTTTGTATGGCTGATGAAATAAGTATATCAAGCAATAAATCTTCAAGATACTTTTTACCCAAATAATTACTATAATAATTTATTTGTTTGTATTTTTCACAACCTACACGTTTAAAAGTTTCTGCTATAGAAGAGATAAGTTGAAGACTGAATACTGTCTTTTCTGTATCATCACCTCCACGAATAACAATTAAAAGGTTTTCATCATGTGGAATAACAAGCCCACCATATAATAATTTATTAAAACCATAGATTCCTGTCTCAATCTTATTGTATTTCAGATAATCCATTAAATCGAAATTCGCCATAAATTATAGATTTTATTTTAAAACTATACTATATTTGCATTAGATTTTATTTGGCATAAAGTCAAACAAATAACTATTATTTCAATCCCCCAAACATTTCGCACGCTTCCCTATAGCTGTCCATGCTGCCTATATCATGCCTATTGCCGGGCATCTCGTATGCATGCAATATTGTCACTCCTGCAAGATAATGGGCAAGGTTGCCGGGTGCATCAAATCCGCAACCGTTATTAAGACAGTCTTTTATCAGCGGCAGGTCCTCACGTCTGTATAAATAGAATGGAGGCACAGCCCAGTTACTCACAGGATGTTTCGGTTTTTCCTGCATCTCCAGCACCTTCATGTCTGAATCCACGGCAATAACTCCCGTACGTTGCAGCCGTTCAAGACGAGGTTCGTTATGACACATTATCAATGACGTTTTCTTCTTATGAAAATATTCAATGAAGCCATTGAACGAAAAATCGAGAATATTGTCGGCCGCAATCACGAGAATATCCTCATCAACGCTACACCTGTCTATGGCCAGCAAAAGGTCGCGCACAGCTCCAAGACGTGTATCATTGCTTTCCGTACCATCATCAATAATCGTTACCGGACAGCGTGTCTGCAGTGTCTGTTTCCAATCCTCAAAATAATGTACAAATTTATGATTTGTTACAATAATATGTTCGTTTATATCCGGAATACGGTCTATATCATCAATAAGCCTGCCTAAAATGGTGCTGTTTCCTATTTTAAGTAATGGTTTGGGAAAATTTTCTGTCAACGGATAAAGCCTTGTGGCATATCCGGCAGCAATTACAATATTCTTCATCTGTATTTTTTATTTCAAAGGAATTCAACACCATTTGACGGTTTGCAGAAAAAGACCTCAAAGGTCTCATTATATTGTGGAAACTTCTTCAGATATCTATTTGTCATTGTCTCCCGGATTGTATCTTTCATGGCCGGGTCTATCAGGGCTATACATGCACCTTTGAAACCTGCACCGCTGAAACGTCCGCCATAGATGCCCTCCGTTGTCTTCATTATCTCATACAATGCTATAAGTTCCGGAGAACCGCATTCATAGTTGTTTATCGAGCTTTCGCAACTCTTGTTTATATATTCCCCGAATTTCTTTATATCACCTGCTTTCCATGCTTCCACACCATCACGCACCCTGTCGCACTCAGTGAAGAAATGTCTGGCACGCTTCATAAATCTCTCCGGAAGTTTATCCTCATGCCTAATGAACAACTCTTCATCAATGTCTCTCAGGCGTGTTTCCTCAAGTTCTCTCAAAGGGATATCCTCGTATGCCTGCAGCATCCATGCCGCAGTCTTGCACTCTGATACGCGAAGGTTATAATCAGTTCCCGTAAGCTTGCGGGTAACACCGCTGAAAAATACTCCTATTTCAAAAGGCAATTCACGTGTTCCGCCACCAAAAGGAAGGAGCGTATACTCTGATGTCTTGGTATCAAGATAAAGAAGTTTATCCGATTCACAAAGCACCACACAGGCCTGATCGAGAATACCGTTCCTTAAGCCCACATAATTACGCTCTGCCTCGGAAGCATAATGTATCACCTGCATCTTGTCAAGCTCAATATGGTTTACCTTTGCAAGAGCCATCACGAAACCGCATAGCAGAGCAGCCGACGATGAAACCCCTCCTATAGGCATGGAGCCTTTCACAACTCCTTTTATACCTTTTTTCAACTGGAAGTCCTGCTGCAATGCCCATACTGCTCCACGCAGATAGTCACCCCAGTTCTGTTGTTTCTCGTCCACAGGCTTTTGCACATTGAATGTCATAAGCCCCTCAAATGAAAGTGAACACATCTCAACTTTGCCGGTCTCTGTTTCGGAAAACAAAAAGTCAATGCCTTTATCGAAGGCAAAACCAGAAACCAAACCCCACTGATGGTCAACATGTGCACCTAAAGGACAAATACGATACGGAGAAAAAAGCTGGTACAGCGCATCTCCCTTACCGAAAAACGTGCGGTAAGCCTGAAATAAGGAATCCATAATTTTTATTCTATAATATTTATCTAAACTCAGAACAAAGAAACACAAAGCATATATCACAACGCTTCATCATAACACTTCCTTTAATTCCGATACAATAAGTTCTGTATACTTTGTTGCCCCTATTCTATTCATGTGAACAGAGTCATAGAAATAATCCTTGTTATTCACAAAGTTATAATCACAATAATGATTAAAAAAAGGTATGCCGTATTCTTTACAGATATCATATAACGACATAAATTCCCTGTCAATAGTCTTTTTATAAGACGGAGATAAAACAAAAATAAGTTTAGTGCCGTTTCTTCTGCAATCTATTATGAATCTCTTCAAATATGAAAGTTTCAAATCATCATATTCATATACAGCATCATAATCTTCGTTAACAACAGGCTCATATTCCATTCTTTTGTCACTCGGCTTATAACCTTTATCATTTTTACCTTTCGGAACAAAACTATCACGAAGAACCTGAGTGAAAGAAGTATTATAACGGTACATGTGGGAAATATTCTTAAACTTTTCTGTTTCATCGACATTGAAGAAAATACTGTCAATACCTGTACGATTATAGAACGGACGCATAATCTTTAGAAAACGTTTGTTATCTCCTTTCAACAGGTCAAATGCACTTGTTATCTCATAAACAATAACTTTAGGATTATACCTTTTCGACAACATCTTATATAGTCCGTAATTCAGAATTATGCCATTACCGTCATAGCCACAATTATAACAGTTCATTCCCAACGAATCTGTTATTATATTGGGATCATAATGATGTACAGCCCTTGACGACCCCATTATAAGAACATCTTCATTTGTATTATCACAAATATAGTTTGTACGGCCTGTCTCACCGCCTTTTGCCTTTTCACGCAAGTAATCAAACGTAAAGCCAAAACAAACATCACAAGCTATAATAGTCAAAAGCGCTGCAAGTATTTTTATTAAGAATGTCTTCATTCTATCTAAAACGATATTCGAACTTGATTTTAGAAACTTACATATATAAACTGTCCGGAGTCCAATACCCCAAACAGTATTATCATAATAGTTAAAGTCACATAACTACACCATCTAATAAATGAATACTTACTATTCAGCAATAGAAACTTTCCAGGGAAATACTCATCCCTAAATTCCGATACAATAAGCATTATCCATGGAAGAAAAAAAACAACCACACTTACTCCTACATTTGAATACAAATGCCCCTGTTCTGTAAATATTCTCATAATATATCCTATCGCATCATTTACGGTCGGCATGCGGAAAAATATCCATGCGAAATTTACCAAAATAAACGTTACAAGTATTCTTGATGCCATAACAACACCTGACTTTCGGTCGCATTTTTGAAGTCCTGAAGCTTTTTCTAATATCTGAAAAACTCCATGCATAACACCCCATATTACGAACGTCCAGTTGGCTCCATGCCAAATACCGCTGACAAGAAATGTAACAAATATATTCCAGTAATTACGCAACTTTGAGCATCGGCTTCCTCCCAATGGTATGTATATATAATCCTTCAGCCATGTGCTGAGTGATATATGCCAACGATGCCAAAATTCTGTTATACTGACAGAAAAATAAGGACGGTTGAAATTGTTTATCAATTCAAATCCCATTAAACGGCCCACACCTATTGCCATTAATGAATATCCGGCAAAATCTGCATATATCTGAAATGTATAGCATATACTTGCCGCAAAACACGAAATACCGGAATGGTATTCATAGTTATTAAATACAGTATCTACATACATTCCTAATCTGTCGGCCAAAACGACTTTCATAAACATTCCCCACAGTATCCACTTCAAGCCCTGTACTGCCTTACCATAATCAAACTCACGCTCAGCCTTTATTTGCGGCAACAAATCCTTTGCCTTACTTATCGGTCCTGACATTATCTGTGGAAAGAAACTGACAAATAACATATAGTCTATCAGATTATGTTCCGCTCTGATACGACGATAATACACATCCCAAAGATAACCGATAGCTTGAAATGTGAAAAAAGAAATGCCAAGAGGTATCGCCCAGTTTAATCCTTTCAAATTACCCCCCCCGACAACATTCGTTAATATTTCGTTAACGAAATTAGCATATTTAAAAATCAACAACGGCAACAGTGCCAACAAAATACCAGAATAAATAAGATACTTCTTACAACCAAAAGCTTTCTTCTTTTCTATTATTATTGCAAAAGAATAAGTTATTACAGTTACTCCAAGCAATACTAATGCAAATACAGGCTTCCATTGCATATATAGTCCGTATGATATAACCAACAATAAAACATTGGCCATACGCCCATGTTTTCTTATTGATTCAGGAAATAAAAGCTGCAGAAAATAATATCCGATAAATATTATCGGGAAAAGCCATAAAAACTGAAAAGAATTAAAAATCATCAATTAAAGATTTATCATATCCTACAACTCACTTTTCTCCCCAACGTTAATAAAAATATCAAGGAACCTGTCTTTTAAAGGCAGACTGCTCTCATTGTCTATACAGAAGCTTTCGATGTCATAAATAGAGTTTGTGACAAAATTCAGCATAGAGGCTATATTCTGGTCCACATATCCGCTATTGATTTTAAACCGCTCTATTGACAAATCAAATTGTACGGTATCATTCTTCAGGTCATCATCAAGGAAATACATTCTGGAAATCATATCCTTGTATGCCTGTCCTTCCCTATGAACTTCCTTCGCTTTGCGATAAGACTTCAATGACATCTCACCGGAATAATTGGTAAGAAGAAACTGTATGTTCGGCTTATTGATTGCGTTGAGCACACTGCTGAAAAAACGGTCTGAGACATTACAAACACCGAAAATATCTTTATATATTCCATGTAAATAAGCCTTATCCGGTATGCTGCTTTGCATCTTGTCTCTAACTTTCTCATATTCGTTTCTCTTGTTTTTACAACTTACCACGCTATAGTAGGGACAACGGCTTTGCCACAAATGCTGGATGATCGTCTCTTTTTTAGTGTTTTTTACATCTCCTAACTTGCTTTTTTCCTGTTCTATATATTTTACTTTTTTCGGATCTGATTCTTTATATGAACATTCACAAGGACAAGTCACACATGAGTCATCATACAGCTTAAATATCTCATTTCTGGCAATGTCTGAAGGACGGTTTATATCCAATGGTTTTCCGCTTTCATCCAATACCTTATAGTATTTGAATAAGGAGTCAAACAATACATTCCATTGGTTCAAATCCTGATAGACACTACCCATAAATGAATGGGTAAACAGTGTCGTTGATGTATACGGGGTGATACTTTCCAATATGTATGTCAGACAATAGATAGAATCCTTTATCAGGAACTCCAACAGTGTCAGTCTGTCTTGCAAGGTTGCCACCAAAAGGTTATCTTTGTCATATATATGCGGAAAGAATGACTTCCATGAGAATGACGCATCTATTTTTTTCTCACCGGGTTTTAATTCGTCTATAAAACTCTTTATATAGGATTCAGAGCGTTTTGTTATGTTGTCTATTTCATTATTAGGAAATGCCATATTCAGAATGTATCTGTTCATTTCCGCCTTAAACTTAAGTGACAGAATACGTTCGTATGATGTATTGTCGTGTCTGATACCCCCCAAGGCAATATTATTATATATTCCTGTAAGGCGCAAATTAAAATCCATGTTTCTTTGCCTCACCGAATTCCACGAAAAAACAAAATCGTCTTCTCCGCGTCTGCCTTTCAGAGTCTTTCTCACCGAAGACAATACATCATCCGCAAAGTTCTTTTCATTTTCTGGAACGACGCATAATCTTATCATTTCATAGTATATCAGCATTATTTCCTCAACATCGGGAAACAATGTCAGTCTGTTCAATGATATATTCTCATACATGTGGGTATAGAATACCCATTTAAGACGCTGTATTTCAACGAGATTTATAAAATTATAGTGCGAATATAAGTTGATAAGACACTGTTTTACTATACGGTTCTTTATTTCATTCAGAAATTCTCCGATAGTGACCTTTCTTTTTACAGATTCAAGCAAATACTTATCTATATTCTCATTCAACTGTATTTTAGATTTCGCTTCCGCCACCCTGAGGTAATTCTGTATTATACGTAGTATCTTCTTAAGGCTGCCGGCTGTCTTCTTTTGCTCACGCCCATACCTGAATGTTACTGATGCTTCCCAAAAATAAAGTATAGCAAGTTCTAATTTGCCTTTTATTTCATATTCACCACTAAGTAACTTAAATTCTTTATATTCTTTCTTCTTATCAATCTTCTCATTCATCATCCGCACATCATGAAGAAAGAGACAAAGAAACTCTACGGATATTTCCTCTTCGCATTCTGAGTTATCATCCTGTATACCACACATCATATCTCCACATGCCAGCATTGTGTTACCCAGACAATCAAGTATCTCCCCAAGCTGCAACATATAGTTCTGACGCATCGTCTTCGCGCTGCCTCCAGCCACAATCAATTGCAAGATTTTTATTGGATTTATTTCCTTTTCCATATCAATATGTTCAACATTATTGAACAATTTCTCCAATAAAACCTCCAGGCTTTTTCTGTAATACCTACACGCATAACAAGGAAGCGTCCTGTTATTTCCCCACATATTTCCAATCCTTGCCTTACATGTGTCAAATAGATATTCATCCGTTTTTGTCTTATCAATATCAAATCCTATCATCCCGTTCTTATAGAACATGATATCAGCCAGTCTTCGATAAAAATCGGCAGACAGCATAAATTTATCGTCACTGTTTATCTGTGTCCGTAATGTTCTGAACTCTTTCAGTACTGTATCAAGATTAATCCTTGTTATGCCTCCTGTTTCCATCTTCTCATTGATAAAAAGCTTGGCAAGCAAAGACTGATAAACCAGTTTCGTATCCTCCATCAACGAAATCTTTTCTATTTTCCGATATTTTTCCGAACCGAAAGGCTTCTTTATGGACGAAACATCTGTTTTCGTATTTTCCACATACTCAATAAACTTTCCCGTAAGTATGCTATATGCACTATATGCAGCAGCAAGGGTTCTTCTTTTTTCGTATGCAAGTCCTAACTTCAGCATATTGCGTGTATACGGTAAGTAGTAACTTGCCAACAGTTTATTATTCCTATTCTTACTCTTATCTATTACAGACAAGGCTGTCTGATATGCTATAATCGCATTATTATAGTCCTCGTCAGCCATGAACAGATCCCCTATTATATGATGTAAGCCTGCCACAGAATGCTGGCTTACCAAATGCTCTGTTGCCAGTTCCTTATTATGTGCCTGCTGGATTTTCCTGTAATGTTCCTTTACAACCTGTGACTCCTCGCGGGTGAAGTTAAACAGGGTGGAAACCTCTTCCGACATTTTCGATGCCAGTGATATTTCTTCAGAAATCTGTTTCCTGAACTTAAACTGAAACAGGCCGAATGGAATATGAATGATATGTGTCTGCAACAGATATGTCAGAATAGAGCGTATGAATCCTCTGAACTCCGGTATCTTATATACTTCCAGAAGTTCCGGTGTCTGTTCGATGTTCCTCCATGAAAACCCTCCGCTGTGATACTTGTATATGTGATTTATCAGGAATGATGCCGATACAAGCAGTTTATCACCAAATTGGTTCGCATCCGTTATTATCTGATTAACAGGAAATGTGATGTAGTGAATAAATCCTATCACTTTCTGCTCTTTTTCCCCGAATGAAAGCAGATATTTACATTGTGACGATATGTGTATGTCCAAATCATTTCCTTCATGCTTCTCCTTCCAGTCATACCTGTTTAAAACAAATTCTCTTCTGTTTCTCAACGGACGGACAAGACCTTCAAAACTAAGGCGCATTTTCTTGGGCGAGCCGTTACTGATATGATACAGATACACCGTGAAATGATACAACAGTCCTATAACCTTGTCAATACGAGCCCTTGCATCGTCAAATGCTTTCCTGCGTCCGGCATCGTCAATACAGTCTTGTTTTAAATAGTTATCAGTATATATAAGAACAAGATATTCATAATACATCTTTAAATCTATATCTATGTTCTGATAATCAGTATCCGTGAGTTTGCATTTCAAATAATGGGTGATAACTTTCTCTTCTATAAACGATTTCGGTATCAGCTGACGCGCAACGAATGTCTCCGCATTATACATGACATCTTTCTCGCTCTTCTCGTTCTTGCAGAAGCTTTCAACATAAATCACTCCGTTGAAAAGACTCGATATTGCAGACTCTCTGTCTGTCATATCGGCAAGATATCCGTCATACATCTCACGACCGGCTATGAATATGAATTTCGCCTTTGCGGTTGTAGTAAAAAACTTCATATTGGCCAACAGATGCAATACCATAGCCTGCCTCTTACGTGAAGTGCCTCCTCCCGGATGATATCTTTCACCGATAAACTCCGGCATTGCCTCCTGTGCCTTCAAGGATGTTTCAATCTTATCAAGTTCGTCAAAGACAAAATAAAATTTCGGATGCACAGGAAATCTTTCTATCCTGTCAAGAATGACTATAAGCTGCGATTCAATGTCACGTGTATTGGCAATAGGATAATTGTATGTACCCTTACCGCCTACAGATGTCCCGCGATATCCTATTCCACTTGCAATCTCCAAAGAATATGCCGCATCGATTCTTCTGCTAAGCCTTTTCAATTGGAAAAGGATTCTCAACTGGTGGAAGAAAACGACAGACCATGCACCGCATGTCAAAAATATTCCTTTCGCTACATTATACATGTCAGCCGCCACACAATTACAATTAAAGCTGTCAACAATGCTTACCCACAAAAAAGCCGCCGAAACCACAAATAACATCCAGAATTCTATATTGGCAACCGGAGACATCATATATACTCTGTACTTATTGTACAATTCTGATGTCAGTACACATAAAATACTTCTCTCATCAAGTATCTCTTGTCCAAGATTCACATTAACACATATATTGGAATAACGCTTATCCTTTACATTCGAACCGTATACAAGATTATTTATCCTGTCCCATTCCTTAGGAGTCAGCTTTTTCCAGGCATGAAACATGGCAAGCAGCAAAGGCCACAAGTCATAGATATGCCTGTTACGCATAATATAAATCCAACCTGTCTTTATTCTGAATTTATACTTTTTGAACTTTTCCTTCAAAAAGAAATACTTACACGTTGCTATAATTCCGGATAAAGAGACAATGAGTATTACAATCCAAGATACCTCAAAATCCCGGTACAGTCTGAATATACTGTATGCCAAGATAACAAGAAAGATACATCCAAGACCATCAATCCACAAGTTTGTCTCTCCAACCAATTCATAAAGCACCCTGTCCACAAAACTCGTCTTACCCATCCCCCGATAGCCTGTTATCAGGTATGAGCCTCCGTCAGTCTTTTCCTTTGCCAGCCATGCCTTGAGTTTTTCTATTATACGGTCTCTACCTATCATAAAACCCGGTGTGGCAGACCCAAGTCTGCTTGAAAACCAGGATTTATGTACGTATTCAAAGGAAGGGACAGGTAGGTTAACCCTCTTGACCTTTGAATTATAACGGTCAAAGGAGAGATGCTTCATGTTCTTGTTTATACTCATGCACCTTTTCTTGTCATGATAATACTCAAACGGGGTTGATATTACCCTTTTGACTTGACGTTGGGGTTTATCGCATTCATCACAATATGTATGCACGTGTCATACGCATTGACATAAGCGTATGACCAAACGTTATACACATCGCAAAGCGATGTCCCTACAATGGGGCAGACACACCTAATGTTTCAACATCCCCTCCCCTTTGGGGTGCAGTTCAGGGAGGTTAGGAGGGGCTTCTTCTTTTTGGGGGAGTCGGAGGGGCTTCTCATCCAACATGTAGGGACGTGCCTTTGGCACGTGTCAGGTGTAAAAACATCCTCCAGTGAGTAACATTTGATATACCTTGATAATATATATGTTGTTGTTTTCTGCATACTCCTTTCACGAGTATGTATATCGCTTTGCGATGTATACGGTGTGTATAATGAATTGGTGTGTGGTTGTTTGTCGCCTGACACATGCCAAAGGCATGTCCCTACACTGTGGAAGATATTATATGTCACTGCCACATTTGATTCAACAACGGAAATTTTCTACGATTCACAAACATCTGCCGTTTGGGGTGAAGTGTTGTTTGTGTTAGAATCATCTTGTTTTTCAGGCAATGGCTGATCACATTTGGTATTGAATATTTTGACTTCCTGAGTTACAATTGTCCTTTCATCTTTCTTGTCTTTTTCAACATTCTGTTCTGTTTCTGACCTGAATATTTTACAAACCAACTTACACATATCAAAACGAATGATACAAACCATAAGTTTAAGCAGAACCAGTACAACTGCAACATATCCCCCAACAGATAAAATACCAAGTATGTTTGAGAAAAAACCATCCGCACAATTCTTTAGAAAATCCATATAGTGACTGTTTTTTATAATTAAAATCTGAATACTCCACACAATCTCCTAATACACCATCAGCTCCTTGACTTTCCGAAAACCTTACTATACTCATCAGTATTCTCAAATTGTTCCTTATGTACTCCGGATATCGCAACGGTCATGTCGCCTACAGCTATGACAAAGCGGCGGTCGCGGTCTATTCGTATAAGATAGCCCTCGAGACCGGCAAGGACGCCTGTGGTAATGCGGAGCCGTGGATTGCCTGCGGAATAATGGTTGAGCGGGTTCATGAGAAAGCGTATCCTCGTTGGAACAAGTGCCGCTATCTGCATGAAATGCTGCATGACCCGGTTGGGAATGACGGCAGTCTCATGGGTGCTGCAGTTGTTGACAAGATGCAGCAGAGGAAATTCTTTTTTAAGAAAAATCTTTATCTTATCCTTATCGCCCTGTATAAATATCAGGCCGCTGACAGTTTGCTTCGACTGTTTTACAATACGCTTGTCCTGGCGGATATACTTTATGGATTTGTGTACAAAGGTGTTGAAATTTCCATATTCGCGAAATATATTCACTGTGGAATCCACCTTTGAATGATGTATGAAAAGATAGCACCAGTCACAGTCATCATCCGGCATTATTTCCTGTTCACGGCCAGAAATGCTGCTATACTTCTCTACTTCCGGACCGGATTTTATTTCCTGTCCGTTATGCTGTTGCCTTATCTGAATATCGTCCCTTAAATGATTAGCTGACAAATCATCACCGGCCTTATCCTTATCGGCTATAGAAAGAGAATCTGAACTATCCAGTTGCATCGGCTCTCCTGCTATTCTATGTCTGTATGATCCGCTGTGCCACAACAGCACAGCAAAACCGTTTTGCAATTTATTTGGTGCACCATAATATATACCTTAAAAAACACCAGTAAATCAATCTGCATTGTCATTTATAATGACATTTGTATTAACATCTCATAATATGAGAAGTACATCTTTATTAATCACGTTGTAAATCAACCAAATGCAAATATGAAATATATATAAATGATAAACACTGACAAAAAAGAAAACTGTTTGCAGAAAAGAAAAGCTGTTAAAAGTGATGTAAAATAAAAAAAAATATCTATATTTGCATTGCTATGTACTTCTCATATTATGAGATGTACACATCACAAAAACTTACATATCAGTAAACCTGATAAAAAAACATGGGCATACAAACATTACCGCAACACAAAACAATGCAAAGACTTTAATATGCATGATATTGCTATTTTCATGATAGACCAAGGGTTTTTCTGTGCTTCATCGTATAGCATACTCAACAATTATCGGAGTTTAGGAGTGTGATTTTTGCATTTTATCGGAGTTTGTAGCTCGTTTTTTTGCATTTTATCGGAGTTTGCATTATCTTTGCATAAGATAGGCGGCACCTCAGCAATTTGAAACAAGCTTCATTGCGTTCGGTTTGCACTATCTTTGCATAAGATAGGCGGTGCCTCAGCAATTTGAAACAAGCTTCATTGCGTTCGGTTTGCACTATCTTTATATCAATAATATTATTTAGTCAAATTATGGATTCCAACGCAATATATAAAGTAATACTTGACCAACGAGAAGAACTTCATTTTGTGGTAAATGAAGAGTTTGTACATCGTAACGAGATAAAACAAATATCCCTGAACGATAAATTGGCACAAGTTGTAATCGGTGTACGGAGAAGCGGGAAATCAACGCTTTGCCACATGGCACTGCGTAATGCAGGCATAACATACGGCTATATCAATTTTGATGATGACCGGCTTGCAAACCTGATGGTAGAGGATTTAAACATTGTATTAGAATCGATCTACCGTGTGTATGGCAATGACATAAAGTATGTTTTTTTTGACGAAATTCAAAATGTTGACGGATGGCATCTATTTATAAACAGATTACTCCGACAAGGACTACATATTGTCATAACCGGCTCGAACGCCCGACTTTTAAGTTCAGAACTGGCAACGCATCTAACGGGACGCTACCATGAAATCAGGCTCTATCCGTTTTCTTTCAAGGATTATTGCGCATCAAAAGGCATTGGGACAGATATTCCGACAACAAAGAATGTTGCCGTACTAAAAAACACACTCGATGAATACCTCATAGAGGGAGGATTTCCAGAACTATCCACTTTATCCGACAGGCATGGATATGTAGGAAGCCTGATTGACGCTATTATAACAAAAGATATAATGCCGCGCTTCCATATACGGAATGCCAACAGTCTAAAGACATTGGCCAACCACCTCATCAATAATGCCGGTCAAATCATCAATATGACAGACTTGGCCGAAACCTTGAAGATAGGCTCCGACAAAACTATACGCAATTATATAGATTATTTGGCACAGGCTTTCCTTATCGTTCCTCTGACTAAATTTTCATATAAAAGCAGTGAACGATTACGCAACAATAAGGCATATATAGTAGATACCGGAATGCTTACCTATCGCCACAACATACTTTCTTCAGAAAACTTGGGCTGGAGACTGGAAAACATCGTATTTCTTGAACTTCAAAGACGCAACATTCCCTTGAATAGGGATATATTTTACTACCGGCAGAATGCCAGATTAAAAGAAGTGGACTTTGTTGTTGCGGAAAGAGGCTATGTCATCGAACTTATCCAAGTCTCATACGACATAAGCCACCCTAAGACATTAACACGTGAACTTGACGCCCTTATTGATACATCACAAAAGACAGGTTGTAAGAATCTTACTTTAATAGCCTGTTCTGAATCAAGGACAGAGAAAGTGTCCGACACAGAAATCAATATTATCTCAGCTGTAGAATGGTTACTGTCCAAATCGTAGCTAACATAATAATAAGATACAGACAGATGCTGTCATATATTTCCCAGTAATCACATATAACAATCTCTGTTTTTTCATATATGTCTGAAATAGTTGCAGCAAAACACAGAAATGTTTCAAACGCGTATCAGAAATACGGCAAGAGCCATTCTTTATTTTTTAAAATCTATTTACATAATGACATATATGCAAAATTCTCTTTCAATGAATGGCCTATTCATGGCTGATGAACATGCCATTCATCGACCGTGAATGGCATGTTCATCGCGCACGAATGATATGTTTATTTTCGCCATACTTTTGTTTGGTGATAACATATTGAATATCAATGAATTAAAAGCGAAATAAAAATATCCAAAAACGACAAAAGGATTTTATGTGAATTTTCATTACAAACACAAGTAGGGACATCGCTTTGCGATGTGTTCAATGTATACAACACCCGAGCTTATTCATTGGATGGATGTTTCCTCTGACACGTGCCAAAGGCACGTCCCTACATGTCGGATGACGCCCATCAGACTCCCAGGAAAAAGGGGAGGGAGTGTGGAAGCATCAGGTGTGTATGCCGAACACTGCCTCATGCTTTCTAAATGTCATACTTCCATACGGCATCCCGCCTACTGCAAACTATTGAGTATGCGCCTGTTTGCCCTGCATATTTCGGATGTATCGATGGACGCAAGATAAATCTGCGTGGTTTTCTCGGAATCATGCCCCATCCCCTCGCTTATCACCGACATGGGGATATTCATTTTCCTTGCAACGGTAGCCCATGTGTGGCGGGCCACATACATTGTAAGGGGGATGCCTAAACCGGCCATTACCGCAATACGCTTCAGACTACGGTTCACATTGTGCAGCACCGACTGATACTGCCGGTATTCCATCCCATCCTCCGTCCTTATTATCGGCAGAAGATATGGTGTGGATGATGTTTCTCCCGCATAACGCTCTATGATTGCCTGCATCTGCAATTCCCATTTTATGGTTAGCCGCTGGCGGGTTTTTCTACGGCAATATACCACGAAACCGCCTTTGAGATCTGACTTCCTAAGATATGCCATATCCACAAAAGGCATTCCGCGCATATAGAAACTTAAAAGAAACAGGTCTCTGGAAAATGAAAGGGAGCGGGAAAACGAAAGGTCGAGCTGCCTTATTGCCTTGATGTCCTTCAATGATATGGCCCGCTTGTCTGTCTTGTCGAAACCTGTATATACGTTGCGGAAAACATCTTTATCGTCAGTAAGCCCCTGTTCTACGGCAAGATTGTATACTGTGCGCATGGTACGCATATAGAAAGAGGTGGTGTTGCGCAGAAGTCCGTGCGACTGAAGATATTTCTCATATATTACCATCATCTCGGCCGTTACAGATTCAAAGGATAGGTCTTCGTTGCATCTGAAACGCATGAAGCTTCGCAATGTTGACGAGCAGGTGTTTGCCGTGCCTATGCGATTCATACGTATAAGACGGGTTATACGCGACTGCATGAAAACAAACACCGTCTGACAGGGCTTTATCCTTCGTATGGCAGCAAGGATGTCTGACATGAGAACTGTCTCTCCGGATTCTTTCTCACGCCTTTCCATCAGTAACGCAACATTTCTTATCTGTCTCAATTCCCAGCCGACACAGTCTCTTACAAGCTGAAGAAACGGCATACGGCTTTTCACATTCCCATTGCAAATAATACCGGAACCGCTGTCCCACTCATCCGGATATATGCGATACGGTGTTTTTACGCAACTGACAGCACGGTGACGGGCTATCTGATAATACAGTGTTCCTTCTCTTCCGGCAACTGCCGACGGACGGAATTTCAACTTGACTGTTGTCATAATAATTATGTTTTATGGTTTTCATTATTTTAGGATACACATAAAATAGGGAAAAAACAAACATTTTCGATAAGCCAAATGAGCAATATCAAATTTGCTTGAATATTACCATGACGAGAAAAGGTAGGATGAAATCCGGTATATAAAAAACAGGTGGATTTTACCTCCGAATGTGGAAACGCATCTTTAGCACGTGTCATATTAATAATACACCGTATGCACAAATAAAAACAGCCCCCGGAAATAATTCCGGGAGCTGCACTGATATTAAAATACTAATGTTTTCTTTAATGATAGTCTTGAAACATTAAGAACGAATCTTATTTTTCTCGACTATCCTCCTTTCTTTTCAGGTCAAAGCCTCCCGGCTTTGCCTGTTCATCTTGTGTCTTGTTGTTTTGTTACCCTTTCAACAAATCCTTTTTACCCTCGGTCCAACACCTTGGAATCCTGAATTAATCAATCTTACTTTACCAAAATAACTAAAAAACCTAATCAAATAATACAATCTTTACCTAATAACTAAAACTAACCTATCTAAATGAATGTATATCCTAACAATCTGTCACTTATACCTTAATAACTATTTACAATATTTTATTACGTTGCAAAGATATTAAGTTTCCTCTATTCTGCAATGATTTTGGCCTTATATTTTTTCTGTTTTAATATTTATTTTGACCTAAGTCAATATTTGTGTGCGCACACAACACAATTTTACAGTTATTGATAACCTATTAACAACTGCATGAAACAGCCCATGACTTTTATCCTCGCTCATTATATATTTCCATAATGAAACACTAAAACAATAAAACAACACGGCATGACTAACGGAAATGGCAATATTACAGTGCTTTCCGTAAGACAAACTGCATCAACAAAGATAAAAACACAACCCTGGATTTTGTATTATGCCGGAAAAGCATTATGTTTGCACTGCATAATAAACAGGATTTATGATCTGACTAAAATAAAAATGACACCATACTTACATAACAGATACGCAGGAATAATACTGATGATGACGATGACCATCGTATTTCATGGATGCGGAATGGAAAAACCCGGACATGGCGATGAACAAGAACAGTTTACAATAGATGTGATGAACAAATATACCCCAGTGAGGAATCAGGGAAGGAGTTGCAACTGCTGGGCATACGCCATGCTGTCGGCCATAGAGACGGAACATCTAATGAGAGGGGATTCGGTCTGCCTTTCAGTGGCATACGTGATGAGAAGCCTTTTAAGAGACAACTACCGCAACTATTATCTTACAGGAGGAAAGACTACATTTACCACACGGGGCATGGGGCAGACTCTGATAAACCTGATTGAACGGCATGGGGCTGTGCCGGACTATTCCTACGGATATGGAGAGAATATAAACTATACTGTATTGTGCAACAGGGTGAGAATGCTCTCCGAAGCGGCTGTAAGACACAGGGCTGGGTTAAAACTTTACGGGAAGAAAGTGGATGACATGATAGACAGGGCTCTCGGCTATCCGTCTGAACACGTATTTATGTATGGTGCGGAATACACCCCCGGAGAATTTGCACGAAGCGTATGCGCCCCGGGGGAATATGAGGCGATAACGAGTTTCACACACCATAAATTCTACAACAGATTTGTACTGGAGACAGAGGACAACTGGGAGCGGAACACATTCTACAACGTACCGCTCGACACCATGATGTCACTCATAGACAATGCCGTGAGAAAAGGCCATGGAGTGTGCTGGGAGGGTGACATTTCAGAACCAGGATTCTCATTTGAAAAAGGCATCGCGAAACTGGATGAAGATTATGGAAAGAACAATATACAAGAAATCAGACAGAAACATTTTGAAAACTACGAAACCACCGACGACCACTGTATGGCGATAGTGGGCATCGGACGCGACAGGAAAGGAACCAGGTATTACATAATGAAAAACTCATGGGGAACAGACAACCCGTACAACGGGCTTATGTATGTATCGGAAAACTATGTAAGAATGAAAACCGTCGCCGTATACATGCCAAAAGAAATGTAAAGAAACAACAGGCCTAACGACCTATATTCTTACGCCAGAAGAAATGCCACAGCCTGAAAAACGGTTCCCACAGACATTCTCCCGGATACTGACCGAAGAAACGGATATCACGCACAAAACGTCCGATATTCCTATTCACCTGTGACTTGTAAATCCATTTCTGCCTGTCATCATGATGACCGAAATTACCGGATAGGAATATCTCGTCAAGCAACATCCTGCCACGCCTTTCATCGGGAGGAACCACCATCCGGCGCTCGTCAAGGGCAAACATCTCTTTCAACACATACATCACAGCACCGGACACACCATACATGCCGAATCCGCGCAACAGTTTATCTATACCGGCATCAGGCCTTTCCTGACTTTTCAACAGAAAATAATAATCAAGCAGCTGCCTTAATCCAATCCCCTCATGAAGGAGATGATGATAGATATGCGACATCTGAAAGATACAATTGAAAGAGAATACGGGAACGGCAACGCCCACGTCGTCACCCGAATGGGGCAACCGTACAAGATTATCAAACTGCAGTCCTGCCATATCACGGAACCATTGCTGAAGACGACGGTTGTGAAGCGGGTTATTCATGAATGACGGACGGTAGTGAACTTCTATCTCTGTATTATTAAAAGGAGGAAATTCCGCATGATGGTAACAAAAACCGCCATCGCCTCCCTTACTCTTCACATATCTTATTATTTCCCTGTCACCGCCCCAAAGCCATACATCAATATCACCGGGCATACGCGAAAGCGGATTAGGATACATAACGGCATTACCCTGTCCCTTGAGTATACAACTTCTGAATCCGTCTGCGGCAAACATCCTCACCACAGCCGCCACGTTTTTGTTTTGAAGTATATTCTGCTTCTCTATGGCCTGACTTATTCCTATCCATTTCATAAGAAGCGGCCGTGGCGGGGCATAGTCCGGCGGAAGACGCCTGACACCTTCAAACAAAACGCCCAAAAGAGTCTGGCGATAGCCGAAATCATACATATAATTCCAGTCTATACCACGAAATTCTTCCTTTAACTCCGCCTTTTCGTCTATACAGAAACGCAGAAACTCAATATATATGCCTTCCAAACTTTATCCTAATTTATTCCTTATACGCAATGCCGGACGCCACACACCGCAAAGCAATATCCAATGCGGTTTATTCTAATAAGCCGCCTTGTCACCCTTTACGGCATTGGCTATTGTCTTATAAATAATATAAATGTCAAGACCGAAAGTCCAGTGCTCCATATACCATATATCTCCTTTCACACGTCCTTCCATCTGTGAAAGTTCCTTTGTCTCACCACGGAATCCGGTAACCTGGCTCCATCCCGTTATGCCGGGCTTTACGAAATGGCGCACCATATACTTGTCTATAAGCTTGGAATACTCTTCCGTATGCATCAGCATGTGGGGACGCGGACCGACGATACTCATATCACCCATAAGAACGTTGATAAACTGAGGAAGCTCGTCGATGTTCGTCTTACGCATAATGTCACCCCACTTTGTCTTACGCGGGTCGTTCTTTGTTGCCTGAAGCTTGTCTGCATCGGCATTCACCTTCATGCTTCTGAACTTAAGACAATAAAACACCTTATTGTCCAACCCGTTACGTTTCTGTCTGAAGAATATCGGGCCGGGCATCGTTATCTTTGTTATTATAAACACGATAATAAAGATTATCGGAAACAGCGTACACAGGAACGTTAAAGAGAAAACAACATCAAACACACGCTTAATCATACGGTTCTCTACTCTTGACAACGGCTCATTGTAGATAGAAAGATAAGGCACGTTGCCAAGCATATAGAAGTGCATTCTATTATGCAGGTAATTACGAAGATTCGGAACGCTGAAGAAATGAATCAGGTTGTTTGTACAATAATGTATGAGTCCACGTATCGTGTCATGATACTTTGAAGGCAGACAACAATACAGCTCTTCAACCTCATCATGCTCTTTCAGATATCCTATAACGTCATCCGGTGTGCCTAAATAAGGACATTTTTCCGGAAAGTCAGGATTAGGCTCATAGTCAAAATACCCCAACACATTGTATCCGTAATAAGACACTTCCGTCATTTCCCTATATAACTCCATATTATTGACAGTGCTTCCAACCAGAATAGCATTAGTGCGGTTGACCGCGCGGGAACGGTATATCCGGACTGAATATCTTATTATCATACGGTATATGGTGGAGGAAACAGCCAGCAATACAATAAAAAGTGAAAGCCCGTATGGAGACAACACCCTAAAATGCCCAAGCTTCATTATTATTATATATCCTATACCATAATAAATCACGTTACGAAAAACAAGCAGCGGTATCTGGTAGTTCTTTGTATTGCGTCTGAACAGAATCACACCGCCTGTATAAATGCAAAAGATATAAAGCATTGAAGATACAACCAACGACTGCCTTAATCCGGGCAACTCCCAATATCCTGCTTTCTTTATAAACAGAATATACAAGAATACACAAATAAGAAAATCACCAACCATTGTGGCTGCACTCAAAAGTACATTATAATGCTTGTCATAAAAACCGGTTTTCATATTTATCGATTATCTATATCCCAATAGTGACTTTTAAAATTTAATGTTGTATGACCCAATCATTATCATCATAATATTACAAAGTACGCAATTTTTACATATACCGCAAATTATTTTAATATATATTTAGTAACGTTACATAACGTTTAATCTTTATATGAGTCCAGTTTATCGAGATAATAGTCTCTCACATCATTCCACTTATAATATGGCGCCTTATCTGATTTTATCGGAAGCGACGCTTCATTTTCATTCAGCAAAACCTTTACAAGTATGTCCTTATCCTTTGCGTCCCTTCTGAAAAACACAAACTGTATGTTGGCTCCCATAGGAAATATACGGTAGTTAATCCATCCCTTCCCTGTCAGTTTGTCGAGGTTGTCTATCTGACGGTCATATCCGTCAAGTCCTAACAGACATGTGAGCGGCATTACTATTGTCTCATGGCCGAACCTGAGCGTGGCTCCGGGAGCAGGAAGGGCAAGGCAACTGTCGGCTTCCGTAATGATTTTCCTTAGAAGATTGCGTTGCGAGAAAGGTTGTCTGCCTCCATTCAAGGGACTCGGACCATAGTTTATATACCATGACGCATTGTCTCTGACCCAGTTTGCATACAAGTCGTCATCACTGAACAGGTCATACAGGGTTATTTTGTATCTCGACTCACAGTTCTGTATGGCCGATGCAAGATGGAATATGTGATAGTTAAGCTTATGGCTGTCTACGCTGTCTTTCACGTAGTCCATGTCCGCAAACAGTTTTTTCATAAGATTCTCGCTTCTGTCCCATTGTCTGCAAAAATCATCATACGCTTTTTTGGCTTTCTCAGGCATTCGCTTCTTAAACAGTGGCTTGTCGTTGAAATTCATATACCACATGTCGTGCTCGCTTGCATCGTGGATGATGTTAAGCTTAGGATTGAGGCGGGCAAACTCCTGCAACTCATTCTCCATGGACAGTATACATCTTATAACCACGGTACTCTTGGCATCTATTGTGACATCTCCTTTAAAGACCTCAGGAAACCTGTTATACATTCTGTTCGCTATCTCGCGGTGCTGCACGGCTCCTAAAGGCGTCAGCTCGCCAAGTCTCTTATACGACTCATCATAAAGCATGCACAGCCGTTTCATCACATCGGTGCCAAGGGGAGTGAGCTTTCCATTCCTTTCCGCTTTCCTGAGTATATCTATAGGTGTCGTATAGTCTTTGGGGTTAATAAGAAATCTTGAACCGTGGCGACCATAATGACTTATGTAAAACGGTCTGTATCCATCGGGAGCCGGCGTAAGCTGCTTCTTGGGCATAGGATAAGCAAGAAGATTGCTTGCCGACAGTTTTACGTTTTCTTTTATTTCATTACGCGGTGCCTGTGCCTGCAAACCGGAGACAAGACATGAGATAAATAAAGAAACAAATAGTTTTTTCATCTTGCTGTATTTTATTTGTGATAAGTTTTCTTTCCTGTAAAGCCTTTTCAGACTGCAACATAATCCGGACACCGGACATATTGCTTATCGGCCATTCGTATGGCTCATACAAAATAATTGTCGCTTTTGGATGCAAATATAGAAAATAAATAGTATTTTTGCAACTGGATTACGTATATATTTTATTAATATCATGGCAAGACAGACAAATTGGTCGGATGATTACTGGCTTATGTTGCTTCAGTTATATCTGCGCAAGCCTGCAGGACTGAAAGCCATATACAGCAGACCTTTGGTGGATTTAGGCATTGAGCTGCATATTCATCCTCAGATTCTTCATTCCAAAATGCGTGTCATTGCCAATCTTGAAACTCCGCGTGTAGAACGTATATGGAACACATACGTCAATAATCCGAAACGCTTGTCGAGAGCCATCAGAATGCTTCGTGAAATGAACGGATTCGGAATGGCGGAAGAGTTTTACTGCGGTGTTGACGTCAATGAGACATTTGAAAAAGATTTCCGTCATGTGGAAGGCGATGATAACGTAACACCGGTAATGCTCATAATCATTCTGGACCTTTATTTCAGACTGACACCGATAACCATGGTTCCGGAAACACCGGAAATAAAAGAACTGTCGAAACTTATAGGCATAAGTGCAACAAGAGTGACGGAGATAATGCGCATATTCCGGCATTGCGACCCGTATATCACACATAAAGACAGCATATCGGACCCCTTGTCATATCCGTGTCATGAAGTATGGCAACGCTATGGCAACGGCAGCATCGAAAGTCTCACCGAATATGCACAAGAGCTCAAGGAATATTTCAGAAACTGAGACAACGCTTCTGAAACAAAACATCATAAATCATTTTATTAATTATACACCATATCATTTATGTCTCAAGGTCAGATTCAGGAACAGACACAGGAACAGGCACTTAGACAGACACAAAGCGCGACACAGCTGCAAATGATGCACGCCAAGCTGGTGGAACTGCCTGTAACACAGCTTACAGACTATTTAAACACTATAATGGATGACAATCCGGCACTTGAGGAAACAGCCAACCCCGACAGTTACAACGAAACAGATGACTATTTCAGCGACAGACACTCCGCAGAAGATTCTGACGAGGATTTTACTACCGTGAACGAAAGGGAGGAACGCCAGTCTGCCCTTGACGACGCCCTGAACAGCATAGGACGCGACGACGAGGACCTGCCTGTCTATCACGGTGGAAACAACATGTCGCCCGAAGAGCATAATGAGATAATATACGGTGATGACGTTTCATTCTACGACTCACTGAAAGAACAAATGGGTGAGACCGAGCTTACCGACAGGCAGAAAGAAATAATGGAATACATCATCGGTTCGCTCGATGATGACGGTCTGCTGAGAAAACCGCTCGACAGCATATCCGATGAGCTTGCCATATATCACAACATTGACACCGGCACGAAAGAGCTTGAACATGTGTTGAAAATACTTCAGGATTTCGATCCGGCAGGCATTGGCGCACGTTCTCTTCAGGAATGTCTGCTTATACAGATAGGCCGCAAGGAAAACTCACGGCTGAAAGAACTGATGGAAAATGTGATAAGAGACTACTTCGACGAGTTCACAAAAAAACACTGGGACAAGATTAAATCAGGACTGCGTCTGACCGACCTCCAGGCCGAGACTCTTAACCGGGAGCTGTGCAGGCTGAATCCAAAACCGGGAGCGGCGATGGGAGAGGTGACAGGAAAAAACATGCAGCAAATAACTCCTGACTTTACCATAGACACTCATGATGACGGAACAATAACATTCACAATAAACAGCGGAGACCTTCCCGAGCTTCATGTGTCGCAATCGTTCATCGACACAATGAACGAATACAAAACCAACAGCAGGAACATGAGCAAACAGGTGAAAGAGGCTCTGCTATACACACGAAACAAAGTGGCATCGGCACAAAATTTCATAGAGGCTCTGAAAAAACGCCGCAATACGCTCACCATAACCATGCAGGCGATAATAAACTGGCAACACCGTTTCTTCGAGGACGGTGACGAAGCTTCATTGAAACCTATGAACCTGAAAGACATTGCCGACAAGACAGGACTTGCCATAAGCACCGTATCAAGGGTGAGCAACAACAAGTATGCTCTCACAAGATGGGGAATGTTTCCACTGAGATTCTTCTTTTCCGACAGCTATGTTACAGACAAGGGTGAGGAGCTCTCCACAAGACAGATAAAGACTGCCTTGCGTGACATCGTAGATTCTGAAGACAAGAAACATCCTTTGTCTGACGATGCTATAAAGACACTGCTTACAGATAAGGGATTTCCTATAGCAAGGCGTACCGTAGCCAAATACCGCGAACAATTGGGAATACCTATAGCACGCCTCAGACGCTGACACCATACAGCTTCTAAATATTATAACCAACGATATAATAATTGCAATGGGATTAAGAAATATTATATGGGTTGCAAAAATCATAAGCGGTATCTTCACACCGTTCTATCTGCCCATTCTCGGACTGACGACACTCTTCTTCCTAAGTTATCTGAGCATGTTGCCTTTCACCTATAAGATATTTGTGCTCACCATCGTATATCTTTTCACCATCCTCATTCCAACATTCCTTATACGTCTCTATCGACGTCATCAGGGATGGACACGGATAGAACTCGGACAGAAAGAGAGACGTATGGTTCCATACGTAATATCCATAACATGCTATATCACATGCATATATTTCATGGAATCACTGCATATTCCCCATTTCATAGGCAGCATTCTCATCGCTGCCCTGTTGGTTCAGATAATATGTGCCGTCATAAACGCATGGTGGAAAATCAGCACCCACACGGCAGCTGTAGGAGGAACGGGAGGAGCGCTTATCGCCTTTGCGGAAATATTCGATTTCAACCCTTTATGGTGGCTGTGCATAATATTCCTTCTTGCAGGAATATTGGGAACAAGCCGCATGATATTGCGCCAGCACTCCCTGTCGCAAGTGGTTGTGGGGTTCTGTATAGGATTTTCGGTATCGGCTGCCGGCATTTTATTAATGTAAAGAGCCCCTCCGACTCCCCAAAGGGGATAGAAAGGGAGCATGTAGGGAAACATTGGATGTATATACAAATAAAAAAACTCAACCACAAGTAGGGACATCGCTTTGCGATGTGTACAATGTCAGTTCAGGCATACGTTAATGACAATACGCATGACACGTGCCAAAGGCACGTCCCTACTCTGGAATGTAATAAAATGAATATTAAAACAATAACAAAATAAAATTATTATGAATCCTTCAGTAAGTATTATTATGGGCAGCACAAGTGATCTGCCTGTTATGGAAAAAGCCTGCAAGTTTCTTGATGAAATGCAGGTTCCGTTCGAAGTCAACGCACTTTCCGCACACCGTACACCGGATGCCGTCGAAGAATTTGCCCACGGTGCACAGGAACGCGGCATAAAAGTAATAATAGCCGGAGCAGGCATGGCCGCCGCGCTCCCAGGAGTCATTGCAGCCTCAACCGTCCTGCCCGTAATCGGTGTTCCTATCAAAGGTATGCTCGACGGACTGGATGCCATGCTCAGCATAATACAGATGCCTCCGGGAATACCTGTGGCAACAGTAGGCGTCAACGGTGCACAAAATGCAGCCATACTCGCTGTAGAAATGCTGGCCCTTTCCGACAAAGAGCTTGCAACACGTCTTGCATCATACAAAAACGGACTGAGGGCAAAGATAGAGAAGGCCAACAAAGACCTGGCTGAAGTGAAGTATAACTTCAAGACAAACTGATGACCGACTTGTTTAATTACAAACGCCGTGAGTCGTCTGAAGTAAACGTAGGCGGCACACCGTTGGGAGGAAACAATCCCATACGCATACAGTCGATGACCACAACATCCACCAACGATACGGAAGCATCTGTGGCACAATCGGAACGTATCATAGACGCCGGAGGAGAATATGTGAGACTTACCACACAAGGCGTAAGAGAGGCAGAGAACCTTAAGAATATAAACGCCATGCTCAGAGCCGACGGATATATGGCCCCAATCGTCGCGGACGTGCATTTCAATCCTCACGTAGCAGAAGTGGCCGCCCTCTATGCGGAAAAGGTAAGGATCAATCCCGGCAACTATGTAGACCCGGCACGCACGTTCAAAAGTATTGAATATACAAACAGCGAATATGCCGGTGAACTGAGGAAGATAGAGGAACGTTTTGTTCCTTTCCTTAATATATGCCGCATGAACAATACGGCGATACGCATCGGAGTAAACCACGGATCGCTCTCCGACAGGATCATGTCGCGCTATGGCGACACTCCGGAGGGAATAGTGGAAAGCTGTATGGAGTTTCTCCGTATATGCAAACGTGAGGATTTTCATAACGTTGTCATATCCATAAAAGCAAGCAATACCGTCGTTATGGTATTGTCGGTACGCCTTCTCGTAAGCAGGATGGAGGAAGAGGACATGCACTATCCGCTGCATCTCGGAGTGACTGAAGCGGGCGAAGGCGAAGACGGCCGAATAAAAAGCGCTGTCGGCATCGGAGCATTGCTTGCCGACGGCATTGGTGACACTATACGTGTATCTCTGTCGGAAGAGCCCGAGAAAGAAATTCCTGTTGCACGCTATCTTACCGAATATATATCACAACGCGCAGGACATCTTCCCATTCCTGCCACTGAGGCTAAGGGGTTCAACTATCTTCACCCGGAACGCCGAAGAACCGTTGCCATTGGAAATATCGGAGGAGAAAACCCTCCCGTGGTCATAAGCAGCATAAGAACCGCAGACTGCAAAGAAGACGGCATAGAGGATATAATGCAGTCAAAAGCCGACTATATCTATGCGGGAAACAGCATACCGGAAGGCATCGGTGTATCGCAAAGCTCATTTATCGTCGACTTTCAGGTATATAAGGAACAGAAAAAACTTCATCCGCATCTGAACATATACCCTATATTCCCCCATAATTCCATACCGTTCATAAGCCAGATAAAGGCTGACATGAAGTTTCTTGTGCTGCAATACGGAGTGTCCGTGGAAGAATATGCCGCATGTATGCGCCACAATCCTGACATCGTGGCTGTCTGCATAAGCAACCACCGCAACCGTCTCGGAGAGCAGCGCGCGCTCGTTCATGAGATGATGAATGCCGGTGTAAGCAATCCCGTTGTATTTTGCGGCATGTATGCCCACAACGCTGCCGATAAGGAGAAATTCCAGCTCGAAGCCTCTGCAGACATGGGAGCGCTTATGTTTGACGGACTGTGTGACGGTATATGGCTGATGAACAACGGGGATATATGTCCGGAAATAATAGAAGATACGGCTTTCGGCATTCTTCAGGCAGCACGTCTGCGCACGACAAAGACAGAATATATAAGCTGTCCGGGATGCGGGCGCACTCTTTACGACCTGCGCACAACAATAGCACGAATAAAGGAAGCCACGAAAGACATGAAGGGTCTGAAAATCGCCATCATGGGATGTATCGTTAACGGACCCGGAGAAATGGCCGATGCAGACTATGGTTATGTCGGAGCAGGAAGAGGAAAAATATCACTCTATCGTAAAAAGGAATGTGTGGCAAAGAACATTCCGGAAGAGGAAGCTGTAGACAGGCTGCTTGAACTTGTAAATTCCGATATGAAACAATAATACATGTTTCGTATATATTCAGATATAAAGCAATATTATTTCTGTGTTCATACATACTCATATCTGGACGTGCCTTGAGCACGTCCAGATAGTGTGTATAACAATGTAAAAATCCTGAATAATACCATATATGAAAAGACAAGCTTTCTCTATAAAGGCATTGCTGTGCGCTATGACAATGGCAATAACGGCAACAACAACCTATGCCGGTAACACTACGCTTGAAAAGGAACTGGAAACATACGTGAGAAAATGTAATGCAAGAATAGGCATAGCCGTAATTATGGAAAACAGCGACACCGTATGTATAAATAATGATTACCCGTATCCTATGAACAGTGTGATGAAACTGTATCAGGCTATGGCTGTGACAGACGCGCTTCAGAAAAACGGAACGCCAATTGACACCGTAATTGTAATAAACAGAAAAGAGCTGCATCAGAAGACATACAGTCCGATGCGCGACACGCATACAGAAAAGAAGCTGAAGCTGGCCGTATCGGAACTTTTGAGATATTCATTGCAGAACAGCGACAACAACGCATGTGACATTCTCTTCGACCGCATAACAGGTATAAAGGAAACGGAAAGCCACATCAGGAATATAGGAATAAAGAACTTTGCCATAAAGGCAAACGAACGCGAAATGTTTGCAAGGCATGGGGCGTGTAATGAAAACTGGAATCATCCGCTGTCAGCGGCAATACTTATAAATAAGCTTTTCACAGAGAATATTTATCAAAAGCCTTATCAGGATTTTCTTATTCATACTCTTAACACATGTCGAACAGGACAAAATCGTCTGCCAAAACCATTGATGCACTCAAATGCAGTCATAGGCCATAAGACAGGCACCGGTTTTGATTCTCCCGAAGGATACCCGCAGGGCATCAATGATGTGGGATTCATATCACTGCCCGACGGAAGCCATTACGCCATAGCAGTATTCATAGAATCGTCACAGTACAGCATGGAAGAGACAGAACAAATAATAGCAGACATATCCGAAATCACATACTTGTATTTGAATAAACACGCAGAATAGTTTTGGTTACGACATATAAGGACATGTCTTTGGCACATGTCATAATCATTGGCATTAACGTACGACTAAACATTGTACACATCGCAAAGCGATGTCCCTACTTGTGGTTATACACCCAACGTTTCCCCACACTCCCTTTCTCTCCCCTTTGGGGAGTCGGAGGGGCTTCTTTTTTTTGGGGAGTCGGAGGGGATCTTCTACACGGCTAAATCATCATTCATCATGCGTTTCTGTTCATGAGAACGGATTAACAGGGCATTGCCAAGCGAAATCACACCTACACGCCCTATAAACATCAAGAGAATAAGTATTATCTTACTTTCTACAGTTATCATTGTAAGAATACCAGAAGTAAGGCCTGTGGTGGCGAGTGCCGATGACGCCTCGAAAACTATTTTCATTATATCCGCACTGTCAGGCTCAAACATTGTTATAAGGTATATGCCTGAAAACAACACGAATGTATATAAGACAAAAGTTGTAAGCGCTGTTTCAACACGGTATGACGGAATAAGATTATTCATCAATGATATGTCACCACGATAGCCAAGTTTGTTTTTGGTATAGGCATATATGGCAGAAAGAGTGGTAGACTTCAATCCCCCGCCCGTGCCTGACGGTGAAGCACCTATATACATAGTAAAAGACATTACAAACATGGATATGGGCACCAAATGAGAAAGATCTACCGTATTATATCCGGCAGTAGTCATTGCCGATACAGAGTGGAACATGGCTATCATGAATCTTTTTCCCCATTCATATTGCTGCAGGGAAGGCTCGCAATAATAAAGATGCAGAGTGCTTATCATCGAAAGAGCACATGTTATACGTATAATAATTTTTGTAGTAAATGTTATCCTGTACCTGCGGTCCCGGAACTTTTTCACTATATCAGTCATCATTATAAATCCCATTGCACCCATATAGCATAACATCATAATCACAATATTTACATATATATCATCCCTGAACCGCATAAGATTGTCGGTATATATGCTGAACCCTGCTGTACAGAATGCCGATATAGTATGAAACACAGCAGACCATAAAGGGCTTTCAACGTCATGAAACAAAAAATATGGATAAAGCAAAACAATTCCTAAGGCTTCAAAGAAAAATGTAAACTTTACGATGTTACGCACCATGCTCTGTCCGCACATCGAATCGGGTAACGAGAATTGAGAGGTAAATATATTATTCTTCGCAGAACCGAGATGACGGGTTATGCCAAGCATTATAAATGACGACAGTGTCATATAACCCAATCCGCCTATTTGTATCAATAACAGGATTATCATTTGTCCGGCAAAAGTATAATTTACCGATACGTCAACGGAAGTAAGGCCTGTGGTTGACAATGCCGACATGGCATTAAAAAGATGGTCTACTATGCTTATGCCACTAACAGATGCAAATGGCAGTGATAACAAGAATGCACCGAGAGCGGCATATAAGGCATACCCGACAGCAAGTTGTTTCTGAGGCATGTCTGACTTGTATCCTAACGACAATATATTCTCTAAATTCACTCTCAAGGCTGCCATAATAAGAAAACGCCTCATCCTGGCAGCAAATATTTTTAATATCCTTGAATATCTTTTCATTTGTCAAATAACTTTTATCACAGTTCCGTATAAAAACAATTCTGCCATAATACATGACAGACAAATATACGGATTTTTCATTATACACTTATTATGCTTATTATTTTTTCATATAAATATAATTTTCTTTACACCATACATTTTAAATGTCTATCATTAACCATATCTTTGGTTTTATGTGAAAGTATCATTGATTTTATATACCTTTGTAGCCGACAAAAATACCCAAGGAAACCCGGAACAATATAACACACATAAATGGAATACATCCGACACTATACTTCGCCTATCGGTGAAATGACAATGGCAAGCAACGGTGAAGCACTTACCGGATTATGGTTTGACGGGCAGAAATACTTTGCCGACACTCTATGCAGCAAACATTATGAGCGCAATCTCCCTGTGTTCACACAGACATGCCGGTGGCTCGACATATATTTCAGCGGAAAATCTCCGGGCTTCATTCCTCCACTCCTAATGAAAACTACGGATTTCCGAAAAAGAATTTGGGAGATTCTTCTCACTATTCCTTTCGGACAAACAATGACTTATGGCGAAATAGCAGGTATCATAGCTCGTAAATCGGGAAAAAACATGTCGGCACAAGCAGTCGGAGGGGCGGTCGGACACAACAGTATATCACTTATCATACCATGTCACCGTGTTATAGGCTCCGACGGTAGCCTCACCGGATATGCAGGAGGCATGGAAAAGAAAAAATGGCTGTTGGAAATGGAACGTTTATGATAAAAGAAGCCCCTCATAACCTTCTCAAAGAAGAAGCCCCTCCTAACCCCCACAAAGAAGAAGCCCCTCCGACTCCCCAAAGGGGAGAGAAAGGTAGTGTGTAGGGAAAAAATTAGCTGTATAACCACAAGTAGGGACATCGCTTTGCGATGTGTACAGTGTTCAGGCATACATTAATGACAATACGCATGACACGTGCCAAAAGCACGTCCATATATATTGGATGATTACAATATAAAACAAATTGGAACATCAAAATTATATGAAACACATTTCTCAAAACAGGAATGCATGTATGTCTTTATAATATATATCTTTTTTCTATTATAATTTATGTTCAAAATGCTTTTTTAGAATATTTTTCCATATATTTGCAATCGGATACATGGTATATCTTATTAATTATAAATCATTTAAAACAAACAAGCCTATGAACCGATTAAAGAATTCCATCAGACAGTTCTTACTCATTTCTCCCTTTATGCTCATCATACCATTGATTAACAGTTGCCAAATATACAGTGTTATAAAAGACGCTACAGACAAAGAAGAGGGACGAGTGGTAATGAAAGACGGCACAGAATATACCGGAAGAGTAAAAATGCCTAAATGCAACACAAAAAAACTCAGTATAAAGACTACTGACGGCCAAAAGCTAAAACTTAAAAGCACAGACATAGCAGTGCTCGGAGTATGGAAAAAGACGCACACTGATAAATGTCACTATCTCGTAGCATATCCATACGTGACAAATAAAATGTTCTCAACCAAGAAAGAAAAAATAATTTCCCCGCAGTGGATGGCCTTACAGGCACAGGGTGATTACGTTGAATTCTACTGTTGCAGCTATAAATACAGCATACCAAAGGACGGAACACTCACCATCACCAGCGTACAGAACGGAAACATATTATTCATCGCACGAAAAAAAGGCGATGAAAACGGAAGGATAATAGGATATCAGGGAAGTGGCAGCAAACATTGGCGCACATCTCTGATAAACTATCTTTCCGATGATCCCGAACTGTGCCGCAAGTTGGAAAATAAAGAGATTGAGCCTGACAAGTTGCAGAAAATAGCTGATTTATATAATCCTAAAACAAAATAACCGTCACAATAAAAACACAACAGGTCATGAAAAAGAAAACAACCTGCAACAATCATACATGCCTTTTATTGGGAATATTCATATTTATGATTGCAGCAACATGCCGCGCACAGACGGGCTATCTTCACATCGAACTGCAAGGCGGATATGAATTGTTTCACGACATGAGCAATAAATCAGGCTACGACATCAACATCGGATGCCGCTATGCATTCAACGAGAGATTCTTTGCTGCATGCACGTTGCATGGAGGCATAAACAACGGTACATACGAAGGTATCTATGCCGGTGAGCCAACTAAGCTCGACCACACCATGCGCGAATATATGATAGGTGCCGGACCGGGAATATATCTCTACAACGGAGGCAACAAATGGATATATGCCGACATTCTAGCCGGTTACGGTTTCGGAGAAGAACTGAAGGCATCGTCTGAAAGTCAAAGCAAATCCCTTAACGGTTTTGCCTCTGCCGCAAGAATAGGTGCGGAATATCAGACCAAAAACGGATGGATAATAGGTTTGAATGCCGGAGGATATCTTGTGGGAGGAGAACTCCGTCCTGCCATAAACATGAAATTCGGAGTATTCTTCAATTTATAATAACCTTTTCGTCAGGTCAAATGAGAAATCTGAAAAGAAGAAGCCCTTCCAAACTCCAGAAAGGAAGGGAATATGGAAGCATAAGATGGGTATGCAAGACCCTGTCCAAGGTAGGGACATGCCTTTGGCATGTGTCAGGCGACAAACAACCACACACCAATTCATTATACACACCGTATACATCACAAAGCGATATCCATACTCGTGGAAGGAGTATGCAGAATACAACAACATATAATATATAATGTATATCAGAGGTTACTTATTGGAGGATGTTTTTACGCCTGACACGTGCCAAAGGCACGTCCCTACATGAGGTTGTGTCAAAACATAATTTCGGCTTAGATGAGCTTTTGATTTGAAACTTGAACATCCTTGAAGGCAAAAAGAAGAGTCGTATCATTACTCAAAACAGAGCTTGATACGACTCTTTTAGGTACTGTAGTTACAATTTGTAACTTATGATAGAGGTTATTTTAGTTTTGATACATTCTCATATCCATATCATGAAAATGTCATAATACAGAATACACAGCAGTTTTAAAACACATTTTCCTTGACCCCAACAATCATGGATACGAAAAACAGACAGCTAACCTTAAAAGTGTATTTGGGCCACATACAGAGTGTATTTAGGCTACATACACAGTGTATTTGGGCTACATACACAGTGTATATAGGCTATATACACATTTAACATTTGCCAATCGTTTTTATGGATATCGTCATTTACCCCTCTCAATGGCAAATTCCACTCTGAAATCATATTAGAGAAAACAAATAAAATCATATTCCAAGAATATTATTGCGGACAGCTATGATAAGCTCGAAAATAAAAAAAGAAACAAGTATAATCCTGTTTTGAAAAAGCCTGTCCAGTCTTACTATACATTTATATAAATAATCCTTTTCACATATAAAATCCACAAGCATAAACACGTGCAAGTCAAGCATCCCAAACAGAATAACAAGTGAATTGGGATTCATTAAAATGCCTCCTGAAAAATCACCGTGCAAAATCCTTACACATGCACGCGTCACACCGCATCCGGGACAAGAAATATCATAAAGCAATTTTGACGGACATACGACAATACCTGTATGACCGTCAAAAACCGTATTTACAAACAACCATATATCTCCCACCAGACAAAGCGACAGGGTAAAATAATTCCACCTTTGCAATATAATTTTATGTCCTTTACTCATCATGATGCAAAGATAGGGAATATTTTCTTTTCCACATATCCTTATTGTATTTTTACAACATCCTCCTTTCATTCATGACAAACAGAAATCAAAATAAAGAAACATATAATCGCACTATCCGTAAATATGTTAATAATATAAGGATTATGAATACATTCCCATAATGATTTCCGTCATAACTTTGCAACCTGTAAAGACATATACTCAATATAATACACCAGTACATCATGAAAAGACTTTTTATACTTTTTTTCATATCATCAGTTAACACACAGTTTACAATGGCACAAGAAAAAATAACACAGACTGCCGGTCATACGCAATTGGGCGAATTCGCCCCGAAATTCGCAGAACTCAACGATAATGTTCTCTTTGAACAGGTATGGAACCGTCCCGGCCTCAGCCCACATCACCGCAGCATGATAACCATAGCCACGCTCGTAGGCAAGGGCATTACAGACTCCTCGCTCACCCATCATCTCCAGTTTGCCAAGTCAAACGGTGTCACCCGCGAGGAAATATCCGAAATACTCACCCATATAGCATTCTATGCCGGATGGCCGAACGCATGGGGTGCATTCCGTCTTGCAAAGGAAGTATGGGCAGACGACATAAAAGGCGATGATGCCATGTCGGAATTCCGCCGCTCGATGATTTTTCCCCTCGGAGAGCCAAACACCGCATACGCCAAATATTTCAGCGGAAGAAGCTGGCTGGCACGCGTGTCAGACTCGCAGATTCCTTTTGTAAACGTGACATTCGAGCCGGGATGCCGCAACAACTGGCATATACACCGTGCAACAAAGGGAGGAGGACAGATGCTCGTAGGCGTGGCCGGACGCGGATGGTATCAGGAAGAAGGAAAACCAGTACAGGAGATTTTGCCAGGAACAGTGATACACATACCAGCAAACGTCAAACACTGGCACGGGGCTGCCGCCGACAGCTGGTTTGCACATCTTGCATTTGAGGTGCCGGGAGAAAAAACATCCAACGAATGGCTCGAACCTGTGACAGACACAGAATATGCAGATTCAGGAAAATAACATAATGCAAGAAAATGACAGCAATATCCGTATTCCATATAACAGAATACGGATATTTTTCCTTAAATTTGCAAACGGCATACACCGAAGTTAAAAATTAATTCCATATATTTATGTTACGTAAAATAAGATTGCTGCTTGCCTTTATCTTCCTCACCGGCACCACACTGCTGTTTCTCGACTTTACGGGAACGGCACACCGATGGATGGGATGGATGGCAAAGATACAGTTTCTCCCTGCCGTGCTTGCCCTTAACGCAGGAATTATCATTTTACTTCTTTTGCTGACAGCTGTCTTCGGACGCATATACTGCTCCGTGATATGTCCGCTCGGTATAATGCAGGACATTGCCGGATGGATGGGAAAGAAACAAAGGAAAAACCGCTATTCTTATTCACCGGCAAAAACGGTCTTGCGCTATGCAATGCTTTTAGGATTCATTGCCGCAATGGCAGCAGGACTCGTATCACTGGCCGCACTCATTGCCCCCTACAGCTCCTACGGCCGGATTGCCGGCAATCTGTTCGCTCCTGTATATCAGTTCGGCAATAATATAATGGCATATCTCGCAGAACGCATGGACAGCTATGCTTTTTATGAAAAGGAAGTATGGATAAAAAGCATTCCGACATTCGTAACAGCAATAGTGACATTCATTATTATATGTATAATGGCATGGCGCAACGGACGTACATACTGCAATACTATATGTCCGGTAGGAACCGTTTTGGGATTCATCTCGAAATGGTCATGGCTAAAACCGGTAATAGATACAGATAAATGTATCAATTGCGGACTATGCGCCAAAAACTGCAAGGCTGCCTGCATAGACGTAAGAAAACATGATATAGACTACAGCCGTTGTGTTGCATGTATGGACTGTATCGGCAAATGCAGTAAGGCTGCCATCAGCTATCGGCACAAACCAGCGGTCGAAAAGAAACAATCTCCGGCAGACATAAATAAAAAAGACACATCTGCCGATACCGGCCGACGCAACTTCCTTTCACTCACCGCACTTACAGCAACAACGGCTGTAATGAAAGCCCAGCAAAAGAAAGTGGACGGAGGACTGGCCGTAATAGAAGACAGGCAGAAACCTGAACGTATAACAGGTATCGTTCCTCCGGGAGCATGGAACACAAGACATTTCTCACAGCATTGCACGGCATGCCAGCTGTGTGTGTCGGCATGTCCCAACGGTGTGCTGCGTCCGTCAGGAAACATCTTCACACTTATGCAACCCGAAATGGGATACGAGAGGGGCTATTGTCGCCCGGAATGCACAAGATGCTCGAATGTATGTCCGACAGGAGCCATACGCCCTATAACAAAAGCCATGAAATCATCTATACAGATAGGTCACGCGGTATGGATAAAAAAGAACTGTGTACCACTGACAGACGGGGTGGAATGCGGAAATTGTGCACGTCACTGTCCCTCAGGGGCCATAACGATGATTCCTTCTGATGCGGCCAATCCGGATTCTCCAAAGATACCTGCAGTAAATGTAGAGCGTTGTATTGGATGCGGGGCATGTGAGAATCTGTGTCCGGCACGACCGTTCAGCGCAATATATGTTGAGGGACATGAAATTCACCGTGAACTGTAAATAAAATAATTATGGAAGACAATAGTAAAAATAATATATCACGCCGGAAGTTTCTGAAACTGGCCGGTATGGCAGGAATGGTGTCGGCAGGAATGGCCGCATGCAAAGGTAGTGGTAACCATCCCATACAGACAGGAAGCAACAGTGGAAATGCAGCATCCGGAAAAATGACCATGCGTACAAACCCTTCAACAGGTGACAAGGTGTCTGTACTCGGTTTCGGAATGATGCGACTGCCGTCTGAAAACGGAAAAAACGCCTCAGGAGACAACAGCGAGATTGATCAGGAAACAGTAAACCGTATGGTCGACTATGCCATAGAACACGGAGTAAACTATTTCGACACATCTCCTGTATACTGTAAGGGATGTTCGGAACATTCCACAGGAATAGCCCTTTCACGCCATCCAAGAAATAAATATTTCATCGCAACGAAAATGTCGAATTTCTCACCGGACACATGGAGCCGCGAGGCATCAATAGCCATGTACCGCAATTCTCTGAAAGAACTGAAAACGGAATATATCGACTACATGCTTCTGCATGCGATAGGCGGAGGAAGAGACGGAATGGAGGAATATGAAAACAGATATATCAAAAACGGCATTCTGGATTTCCTGCTTGAAGAACGCAAGGCCGGACGCATACGTAATCTCGGTTTCTCATATCACGGTGATATAAAGGTGTTTGACCGCCTGCTTGCAGAACATGACAAATATAAATGGGACTTCGTGCAGATCCAGCTCAACTATCTCGACTGGAAATATGCCGGACAGATAAATCCCGCCAATACCAATGCGGAATATCTTTACAACGAACTGTCAAAACGCGACATACCGGCAGTGATAATGGAGCCGCTGCTCGGAGGACGTCTGTCAAACGTGCCTGACAATGTGATGGCAATGCTAAAGCAACGTGATCCTGAAGCGAGCGTGGCATCATGGGCCTTCCGTTTCGCAGGCTCATTCCCTAAAGTGCTTACAGTGCTGAGCGGCATGACATGCATGGAACATCTGCAGGATAACCTCAAGACATATTCTCCGTTGAAACCTCTCGATGAAGATGACTTTGATTTTCTTCAGAAAACAGCCGATAAGATGATACAGTTTCCGACAATACCGTGCAACGACTGCAAATACTGTATGCCCTGCCCTTACGGCATAGACATACCGGCAATTCTGCTCCATTACAACAAATGTGTCAATGAAGGCAATATTCCGGAAAGTTCCCAGGATGAAAACTACCGTGAGGCACGCCGGGCCTATCTCATAGGCTACGACCGCAGCGTTCCAAGACTGCGGCAGGCCAGCCACTGTATCGGTTGCGGACAATGCATTCCACATTGTCCGCAGCGTATAAACATTCCGAAAGAACTTCACCGCATAGACAACTATGTGGAGAAACTTAAACAAGGAAAACTGTAATGACCGGAAAGTGTACATCACAGATGAACGAACTGAAAACGCTGCTTCACGAAGGTAACTATTCGTGCGTAATAAGAAACGCCAACGGTATACATACTTTCACACAAAGGGGAGTGGCCGACCTGTATGACATATATTGCAACAGACCGGAGTATCTCTATAAGGCAAGCATTGCCGACAAGGTGGTGGGCAAAGGTGCCGCCGCGCTCATGATACTCGGCAAAGTCAAGACCATATATGCTGACGTCATAAGCTCACAAGCTCTCATGCTACTGAAAACATCAGGCGTAGAGATAAATTTTGACAGGGAAGTGCCTCACATTATAAACAGAACAGGAACGGGACGATGCCCTTTGGAAACAGCATGCGACGGAATATACGAACCGAAAGACATGTTTCCTGTAATAAAAGAATTTATAGAAACAATAAGAAAGCATAAATAAAGATGATTAGAACAAAAAGCATAAAACTGTACTCATTAGGATTCAACAGTGCGAAAACATATATTGCAACAGTCTTGTTTGTAATAGGGAATATTATTCTTCCCCAGATGTTTCACACAATTCCTCAGGGAGGAGCTATATGGCTGCCAGTATATTTCTTCACATTGGTGGCAGCATACAAATACGGTTGGCGTGTAGGACTGCTGACAGCCGTTGCGTCACCTATTGTCAATTCCATATTTTTCGGTATGCCGGCAACCTCCGCACTTCCGGCAATACTTTTTAAATCAACAGTGCTCGCTGTCAGCGCAGGATATGCGGCACGACATTTCAAAAACATATCTATACCGGTACTGATGTCCATAGTGCTTTTCTATCAGACAACAGGCACAATGGCTGAATGGGCAATGCTCGGAAATTTATATGACGCCGTGCAGGATTTTCGTATAGGCATACCGGGAATGCTTATGCAAGTGTTCGGAGGATGGCTTATTATAAAATATTTAATACATAGATAAAATGGTTTTATTGTTTATAGGCGGTATAGGCGCACAGGAAGTATTACTTATAGCATTGGTTGTATTGCTGTTCTTCGGTGGCAAGAAAATTCCGGAACTTATGAAAGGTATCGGCAAGGGTGTGCGCTCATTCAAGGATGGAATGAACGAGATTGAGAAAGACATAAAGGATACACCTGACGATAAAAAGGAATGACTGCCAGAAAAGATACAGACGGACTTACATTCTGGGAACATCTTGACGCACTGCGATATGTCCTTATAAGGATTATCGCAGTGACCGTCTTGACCGGAATAGCGGCGTTTGTGTTCAAGGAAGAACTGTTCGCCATCGTTCTCGCACCGAAAGATGACGGATTCATTACATATAAGATTTTATTTGAAATGAGCGGCATGTTCGGTGAAAGCGGCAGCCGTGACTTTTCTGTACAGCTAATAAACACCGGACTGGCCGAACAGTTTGTAATACACATGAAAACAGCAATGTGTGCCGGAGTGTTATGCGCATCTCCGTATATCATATATCAACTGTTTCGCTTCGTATCTCCAGCCCTTTATTCTCACGAACGCAAACATGCCATAAATGCAATAGGCAGCGGATATATAATGTTCATGACCGGTGTGGCGGTAAGCTACTTTCTTATATTTCCACTTACATTCCGTTTTCTCGGCACATATCAAGTGTCAGAAGATGTTCCGAACATGATATCACTGCAGTCATACATCGAAACACTTATAATGATGTGTCTTTCCATGGGTATTATATTCGAAATGCCGGTACTTACCTGGCTCTTTGCCCGCCTCGGATTCATATCTTCTTCCTTTATGCGCCGCTACAGAAAACATGCGATAGTGATAATTCTCATAATCGCAGCCATAATAACTCCCACTTCAGACGCGTTCACTCTTCTGGCCGTATCCATGCCTATGTGTCTGTTGTATGAAGCAAGCATATTCATAGCCGCATCGGCACATAAGGAATCTGTTGAAAATCTTAAGGCCGATGACTGACACTATAGACTTTTTTATCACATCGCGTCAAGCATATCGTCGGTAAAAGGTCCGGCATCAATACACTTAAGATTCTTTTCCAGTTGCTCAGTACTGCTCGCTCCGACAAGAACCGAGGTCACTGCATCATGACTCAATATCCATGAAAGAGCCATTTCGGCAAGAGTCTCCCTACGCCGGGCAGCCATTTCATTAAGATGTCTTATTCTTGCAAGAACATCGTCTGTCAACATTTCCTTACGGAGAAATTTTCCTCTTGTCATTCTGCTGTCAAAAGGTATTCCGTTGAGATATCTGTCTGTCAGAAGTCCTTGGGCAAGCGGAGAGAAAGAAATAAAGCCTATACCCTCGCGCGAACATTCGTCTATTATCCCTTCCTCCAAAGGAGACTTGTCCATCAAATTAAGACGCCCCTGATAAATAAGCAACGGTGTATCATGTTCACGAAGATATTTTATAGCCACTTTAAGAGCATGCAACGGCCAACGGGATATACCTATATATAATGCCTTACCCGAACGCACAATATCCACAAGAGCCTGAAGGGTTTCCTCAAGAGGTGTATCGGGATCATAACGGTGACTGTAAAACAAATCCACATATTCAAGCCTCATACGCTTAAGACTCTGGTCAAGACTGGAAATAAGATATTTTCGTGACCCCCAATTGCCGTATGGTCCGGGCCACATGTCATATCCAGCCTTTGTACTTATAAACAGTTCATCACGATACGGCCGGAAACTGTCGTCCATAAGACGTCCCAAAGTTTCCTCGGCACTACCGTAAGGAGGACCATAGTTATTAGCAAGGTCAAAATGCGTCACCCCCTTGTCAAACGCATAATGGGTTATTTCCCTGCTGCGCCCATAGTCATCCACTCCTCCGAAATTATGCCAGAAGCCAAGACTGAGTTTCGGCAGCAAGACTCCGCTGCGACCACACCTTTTGAACTTCATGCCGTTTTCATAGCGAAGTTCGTCAGCCTGATATTTTTCCATAGACAAACCTATCAATATGATTATTATATATTAGTTTCACATTTATCATACTATTGTCAATCAGACAATTGACAATGAAATAAACAAAGTTATCAACAGTTGTCACCTGTGAGCATAAGACATTCTGCAAACTTATACATTATTATTCCGGCCGTCACACTTACATTCATTGAATGTTTCGTGCCTAACTGAGGTATTTCAAGACATCCGTCACTCATATCCACAACCTCCTGATGAACTCCCTTAACTTCGTTGCCCATCACTACGGCATAACGCTTACCCTTCATAGGAGAAAAATGCTGGAGTTTGGTGCTGTGTTCAACCTGCTCTACAGAATAAACCTCATAACCGTCTTCATGAAGCTTTCCAACAGCTTCACAGGCATTATTAAAATACACCCACCGCACACTGTCCTCAGCACCAAGAGCCGTCTTATGTATCTCTGCACTCGGAGGAACGGCACTTATACCACATATATACACTGCCTCTATACGGAAAGCATCTCCTGTACGGAACACGCTTCCCACATTATGCATTGAGCGAACATCATCCAACACTACAATCAAAGGCATCTTGTCCGCTTTCTTAAAATCATCAACAGAAAGACGGACCATTTCCACCGTTCTTATCTTTCTCATTACTATATCATGTATATTGAAATATAAAAACTTTGCAATAAACAAAGTACATACAAAGATAAGACAAATAAAATGAAAAACACAATTTATCAACAAAAAGTGTTGAAAACATCCTTATAACCGTGTTGATAAGTATTGATAGAATAATTGTGTTATAAACACTATAAAAACAATGTTCCCGACAAATGGATATCAACATGGTTATTATTGGCTTTTAATTAAGTTTTCAACTCAAATATGGTGGAAAAAGATATAAACTTATTAATTTTGCATCACATAGTGGAAATGTTGATAACGTATGTTCATCACTGACTTCAAGCAATAAAGCATTAACAGAATATAATGATAAACAGACATCACGGGTTGATTACTTGATATGCAAGAAAAAGAGCTGTTTTTTTATCAACGTATCAACAGCATATCATATACAACATTTTCATTTTTGAATTAAAAAATAAAAAGAATAAATATATTTATACGATGTTGAAAAACGAGTGGACAGAGAAAGGATATATCAACGAGCCTATAGCCGAAGGTACAGACCTTAAAGCGGAAATAAGAAGAATGTGTGAAGAGAAAAACGCTGTTATCATGGCACACTACTACACACAGGGTGAGATACAGAATATTGCGGATTTCATTGGCGACAGCCTTGCGTTGGCGCGTAAAGCCGCGGAGACCGATGCAAGGATTATAGTGATGTGCGGAGTGCATTTCATGGCTGAGACATGTAAGATTCTGTCACCGGAAAAACTGGTGCTTGTTCCGGATCTTAATGCCGGCTGTTCACTGGCCGACTCATGTAAGGCTGCCGACTTGAAGAAATATAAGGATGAACATCCGGGATATAAGGTTGTGAGCTATGTAAACACGACTGCCGCCGTAAAGGCCCTGACGGATGTTGTAGTCACGAGCGGAAATGCCCGTCAGATTGTCGATACATTTCCGAAAGACGAGAAAATTATATTCGGTCCCGACTATAATCTTGGTTCATATATAAACAGTGTTACAGGCAGAAACATGCTTTTATGGAACGGAGGATGTCATGTTCATGAACGTTTCTCAGTGTCGGAAATAATGAGACTGAAGGAAAATCATCCGTCGGCAAAGATTCTTGCTCATCCCGAATGCAAGGGACCGGTCCTTGCGGTTGCAGATGTTGTAGGCTCTACTGCCGTGTTGCTTAAATATGCTGTAGAGAGCAGTGATAATGAGTTTATAGTTGCCACAGAGGCAGGAATACTTCATGAGATGACGCGCAAATGTCCTGACAAGAGATTTATTCCGGTTCCTCCGGAGATAAGTGAAGGATGGGCTTCGTGTTCATGTAATGAGTGCGAATATATGAAGATGAACACGCTTGAAAAAATTTATAATACTCTCAAATACGAATGGCCTTCTGTTGATGTAGACAAGGATATTGCAGAAGATGCCGTGAAGCCTATAAAGAAAATGCTTGAGTTAAGCTGATATAATGAAATGTGGGGAACAAAATTCCCCACATTTCATTATATATGTATTACCATTCACACCAGTTCTTTTCCCTATATTCTTCGGTCCATATCGAATGCATTGTAGGATACTCTATGGATTTATCCCCATCCGGATCGTGATACTTTATTCCTACAGGACCGGACACTCCGCCGCTTATGCTGAATGATGTAAGCAGCGATTCTGTTTCCAATTCCATTATCGTTATATGTGGCTTTACATATATCTTTTCTTTTTTCATCTTACTAATACTTTTTGATTGTTTATTATATATACTCCTGCCTTAAGGGAAATGCTTGATGGACATTCCGGATACAGTGTATCATGGAAAATTGTTTGTCCGCTTGTGGTAGAGATTACTATATCCTGTGTTTTATCAGTAGTCATCAGCACTTTTCCCCCTTGAATCGCCTGTATATCCAGTCCGGTACATTTAGTGTCAATAATTTCAGAAGTATTGCCGTGTATGATTCTTAATGTCTTCGCATTGCTTTCGGCTTTCATATATGCCCTGAACGGAGTGACGTATGCTGTCTCATCGGCAATGCCGAATCCTGAACCGTCGCTTCGCAGTGCATAGCATCCGCTGATGTCTCCAGGAGCTGTTCCCGTATATGTTCCGACAAACATTTCTGTATTGTCTTGTTCCGTCGTTGCTATCACGTTTGCATTGGCAGAGGTAAATTCAACTTCTGTCGATTTTGTGTTGAATATACATGGAACGTTTGGAACAATCTCTGAAGGAACGAAAATTACGGATGTTCCGTCGTTGCTTATGGATTCAAATGTTTCCACTTCGACATTTTCAGGAATATCGGCTGCATACGGAATATACAGAGTATACCATCCCGCTGACAGTACGGTGCGGCTATATGATGCCGTACAGGCAGTGAAGGATTTTGATATGCTTACAGGATAGCCGTCGGTGAGCGACAGATTATTGCATGTGTTTCCTGCAACGATATTTGGCAAGTCTGCTTCCGAGTATTCCGAATACAGTCCGGAACCTTCCTTTACATAGTATATGGCATTGGGGTTCGGAGCCTTGGGAAGTGTTCCTGTACTGTCAAGTCCGGTAAGGTTGATTTCCGATATTTCAGGTTTTCCGGCAAGCCATTCGTTGAATGCCGCACCTACATCTTTTGGCATATAGCCGGTGAATTCCGACATGTCGATACTATGACCGATGGAAGGATTGCCTACGATGATGTGGCATGATACTTCAGGAGCCTTCACGGATACCATTTTCTTGTTCTCATACTTGGTAAACACTACGTTTCTGAACTTTATGGGATATATGCCCGGTTGCATATCAGTGTCGGTGGTGACATAAATTCGCAGTACCGTACCGCTATAGCCTTTTATGTATGAAAGGTCATTTGGCGTTATGGCAAATGTAGTATATCCCTTGTCTTCATGGCGTCCGAACTGCACGGCATGGGCAAATTCGGTTATTGTGACGTCTTCCAGTTCGTCATAAGTTTCCGTATATGGAAACCGTTGTTTGGGAAGTGAGCCGAACGGTTTGTTTCCACTGCGCAGTTTTATTCCTTCTGGCAGATAGATACTGAACTGAAATGCCAGGTAATCATAAGTATTATTCATCGATATTTCCAATACCTTGGCTTTGTCGTCAATGGCAATGCCGTTGGCGGGCGGGATTATCTGTAGCAGATTTTCCTGAGCATGCATGTCAAGGATGTGCATGCACAGGAAAAGTATCGGTAATATTCTTTTCATTTTCATATTTATATGTTTTTATTCATCCAACAATATGGATATTACACCCATAGCATCGCTTACGTCAAGCGTTCCGTCTTCGTTGACATCCGCCACTTCACGTATAAAGTCTTTTGTTGTCATTCCCACAACATGCAAAACGGTGTTCATTTTGTCTGTCACATTAATTTCACCGTCACCGTTGTTATCACCGAGCTTATATACGTACACACGTCCGTTTCTGGTAGAGGCAGTCACGGTGTTTCCGTTTTCTTCCGTTACGGATACCTGGTTTATCTTTACCTGATATGATGTGCCGCAGGCTGTTGTCTCGGGAACGTTGAGCTTTATGTTCAACAGTTTTGTGTTTCCTGCCGTCACTGTTCCGCCGGTCATGGTCAGTTGCCATACATTTGCGGAATCAGTCTCGTTCACTTCCACTGCATATCCTTGTGCCTTGTCGTCAAGTTGCAGTGTGTTCCAGTCCGGTTGTGCTTCTTCTGGAAAAGTAAGCCGGAATGTCATATCGTGCAACGGAGCAAGACTTGTCAGATATAGCGGACAATCTATTTGCGTACCGGGAAATGTTATTTCAGACATCAGATACAGTGCATATTGCTTGTCGGATGGCTGTGAAGGTTCTGACGGCGCCTCAGGATTAAATTCAAAACGAGCTTCGAAGCTCACGTCTTCGTTTCCCATAACGTATGTAAAAGACAAATCTTTGGTATAGAGAACGCCATTGAGATACCATCCGATGAATAGATATCCCGGATTTGGATTTGCCGTGAGATAGGCTTTGTTGCCGCTCAGGACAACAGTAGCATTGCTTTCCGCAGTGCCTCCTTCCGTACAGTCTACGGTTATGTTGTGACGTAGAATAGGATCGGAAGGCTCGGTAGGACTGTTAGGGTTGAATTTGAAATTAGCCGTAAGGGTTTCTGGGAAAGCATTCGTTGTGTAGCTATAGTTTTTTTCCATGGAAACCAACGTGCCTTCATCGTTTGTCCATCCGGCAAATTCGAAGTTTGCATTACATGTTGCATTAATTCTTACCTGTTTTCCGCATTGATAGCGGCCTCCTCCTGAAGCGCTTCCTCCATATCCTGCTTCCACATCCAGTCTGTAGTATACAAGATTGCTTCCGGGAACAGGTTCCGCAGGACTTCCGGGATTGAAATCAAAATGTGCTACAAGCGTGTCGTTATCCGTTCCTTTACATATAATATATGATGAATTGATGGAAATAATATTGCCTTTGGTATCAGTCCATGCCGCAAACTTGAAATTGGTCTTTGCGTATGCGCTTATACTGATGTTTGTTTCTGACACGTATTTTCCTCCTCCATATAAAGTTCCTCCGTCGGCCGGCTCTGCCAAGAGCACAAGTTTGGTTGGCGGAGCACCGGGTTCGGAAGGACTTGAAGGATTGAAATCATCCTGTCCTAATAGCGGAATGACGGCAAATACCGTCATAACCGCCAAAGACAGATATCTTATCATTCGCATATTCTCTTTATTATAATATTATCACTTTCACTTTATACTCTCCGCTTTTTACAATGTATGTTCCTGCAGGCAGTGATACGGGGATACCGCTTTCCGCATGAGCTACATTTATTCCAAACATGTTATAAATGTCCGCTTCATTACCGGTTATGGTCATTCCGCCATTGAAAGTATCTATTTGTGGCATGTCTGCTTTTTTCATTTCGTTTATGGCTGTAGTACCATTGTTTGAAAAACGCAGTTCGAAGCGGTCAGTCCATGTTCCGGCATCGGATGTAAATACATAGTCCTGTGACATAAGGTTTACGGATGTTCCGATCTCATTGTCTATTAGAGTAACGTTTGATGCAGTGTTTCTTGTGAGTGAAAAAGTGAAACATCCTCCGTTGCCGGCTATAAATCCGAGCTTTACCGTTCCATTGTCTATAGGACGTTCGTTTATTGCGTATTTATTGTCTTCATTGTCGTATGTGTATATCTGCGGCATGTCATTTGATTCGTTCATGAATTTGGCTGCGTCGCATGTCACTTCATATCCTGTGAGAGCTTTTTCATTTATAACTACTCGTGTGCGGTCTGTGTGTGTTCCATCGCTTATCTGCAAGTCTGTAAGTGTACGGACGATAGGTGCCGTACCGTGAGGTTTTGCGCCTGATTGGCTTTCTATTACAGATGTCATCTGACGGCCGTCGAGGGGGAATGAAATATCGGTTATCCCTTCAGGACACTGTACAAAGAAGGCCTGGTTTGGAGCCAAGGCATAGTCGTCGTCAATAACGGAGTATGCCTCATAGCTGTTTTTGCTTATGTTGCGGACAGTGATTGGGGCAGTGAAGTTGAGCTTATGTATATTATACCAGCACTGATATGGATTGCCTACAAGATTCCATCCTTTGTCCGAATTCTTTTCTGATTCGTTTGCTGCCAATGCTCTTACAAACATGTTGTTTGATGTGAGATATTGTTTAGTTTCATTTTCCATTGCGGGAATGTTCCACCATCCTTTTTCGCTTGCCTGGAATATAAATCCTGTTCCTGCAGGTATTATATCTTCGTCAGAAAAGTTTTTCCAGCTTCCGCTTGCGCCGTTTACCGCGCGGTTTCCACCGTCGTAGTAGCGTATTGCCCGTTTGGAGTTGTTTTCAACAGGTTTAATATCGCTGATTCTAACATCGTATGGCATTGACAGATAATACCATTTGTTTGTTTCTTTCACAAACAGTTCCGTGTTGAGTTTGCCGCATACCGTGACATCATCGGCATTGCTGAACATACGTCCGTATACGTTGCCCCCTGGATTTGATTTGATTGTAAGACTGTCTATAGGCATTCCGTCAGTTCCGTTTATCTTCATGCTTCCTCCTGTATTTATTATTATTGACGGGGTTCCGTCAAGTCTGTCACGAGCGTTGAGTACAAGGTCGCTGTTAAGTACCCATTCTTTTATTTCAGATGTAGAAAAGCCTTCTATCTTTCCAAATTCATACCAATAACTGTCAAGTTTATATGAATTGACAAGGAATGAAGGGACTTTTATTGTTATATTTGGACGAAGATTATCATCTATAATAGATTGAGAAACCTTTACAACAGTAGGACAATTAAGACGTATAGTTTTTATGCTTGAAGGCAAAATTCTATATTTATCACTTGTTGAATATCCTACAGGTATTTCTGCATAATTGTATCCGTTGCTTCCATAAAAAGCATATTCTTCTATATATGATACGTTTTTAGGTATTATAAGATTTGTTTTTTCTCCATATTTATTTGTATTTTGGAAAGCAGATCTATTAATACGTCTTAATTTTTCAGGAAAATCAAGGCATATATTATAACAGTCATAAAAAGCATTTCTTTCTATTATCTCCAATTCAGCAGGTAATTTAAAATTCTTTAATTTATAGCAATTTTGATACATAAATTCAGGAATAGTTTTTAAACTATCAGGTAATTTTGTATTTTCAAGAAAATAACATCTACTGAAAATATAAGAACTTAAATTTAAGCATTTATCAGGCAGAATGGCTGATTTTATATTGGTTTCAGAAAAAGCATTATAATCTATACTCTCAAGTGTGGAAGGAAAATTTATATAATCTAAATAAGTATTATAAAAAGCCTCTCTACCGATACGTCTGATGCCTTCCGGTAAACTTATATAATGAAGAAATTTCCATTCAGAACCTGATTCAAAGAATGAATTGCCTATTTCTTTTACGTTGGTCTCGCTTAAATCAAGTGCGAACAGATTTTCTTTCATCATTTTAATCTTGTCCCAATCATCATTATTCATATTACCTATGATTTTTAGTTTCCGCACATCTTTTATATGATCTACATTATATAGTATTTCTGTGCCGAGACTTCCTGGTTCAAGAAGATTCACTGTTATTAATGGAGTATTTCTTATTCCTGTATTTTTTTAATATATTGTGCTATTACTTTCTTCTGCAGTCCATTGAATAATATGCTTACCGGGAGTAAGTTCAAAAAAATAGCGTCTTTGATGATTTAATTGTTTAGAATAAAATGATTTTTTTTCTTTTCCGTCTACTATAAATTTTAAGTTTTCTCCGCCATTTAATTCATAACATAATGTTGCATCATTGTTTGTTACGACAGTTGCTGTAAGAGTACTTGTTCCTGATTCTAAACCTGAACATTCTATTCTATCAGAATTTGCATTCCATTTTTTATCAGGTGAAGATTCGAATAAAATAGGATAGTCGTTCCATTCAGGAAAATTATAATTAGAAGTTATTGTATTTGCGTTATTGAGAATGTCGGCAGCATTGTTTATTTCCTCAATGGTACTGTTTGTATTTGCATATATTTCTTCAAATTTTTCAATATTATATTCTTTTCCGTCCATAGCTTCCAATGCATCATATAGGCGTAACCGTGCATAATACATATCACCGGCATCACCATCTATAAATTTCCATTCAATGTTATTGTCATTGGAAAGATTGGGATATACTTTTGTATCGTCATTATTAGTATTGTTTCCGACATACTGGTTTTCATTATAATAACTCTTTCCAAGAGGTGTCTGTATTGTATACGTCTGATTATCAGTTTTTCTAATGTCCCAATAGCAATAGTTTTTATTAAAACTTTCATTTATGTATAATGAATTAGAATTTCTATAAAGATATTTCTGATTAAATATAAATTTAATTTTATAGAATCCTTCTTCTAAAAGAATATTAGTGCGGACGCCTGTTTCTCCTATGTAGGCATAAGATGAAGTTCCGTTTGATGTGAGAAACTTTTCTCTTCCTGTATTATACAGATAATAGTCTTTTCCACTTTCCAGTTCCACAAAGTCTGGAAATATAGGTGCAATACGTTCCACAGCCTGCAACCATAAACAATTGATACAGGCTAAAAGTAGCAAAAATAAATTTTTCATATTAATTTATGAATTTTGTTGCTTATAGTATCCCCATATTCAGCAATAAAAAAGTAATGTTAATCCATAAATATAAAAAGCGCGGGATACTGTACCTGTTACCCGTTCTACTGCTGAGGCCCTGAGATTGCCCATCTTGTCAGAACGAGCAACTGTGACCCCACGCCGATATGAAAATATAATTATACCACAATTATTATCACACCAACTTTATTATAAATTGATGTGACATTATGTGGTAATGATCAATATATATCATACCCGTGGCATCTACCGTTGCTAAGTTCCATGAAAAGATTGAAATTTCTCAGGTTTCAGCAGTCAAGAACAAAGCGTCATGCAAACGCCTTTTAATAAATATGTATTTCCCACCCTTTTATCTTTATCATTAAAGAAGCCTCGGCGTGGAAAACAATGCAAAGATAAATATTGTTTTCCTAAAAAACAAGAAAACGGAAGAAAAAGGTGGAATGAAACAAAATTCCACATTATTATTTTACATTTACCATGCTTTTTATTCTTTTTTCCATATAGAATGCCGGATAGCTCAATAGTGTATTTGCTATAAATATGATAAGAATAGCGGATGTGGATTTTATTGTTGAGTTTTCGATGTCCTGAAGTATAGGCCATGCGATAGCCATAGTCATGTATAGCGATATGTTTTGATACAGATATATGGTATATCCTTTTGTGTTCCATATATTCAACACTTTTGTATAAGGTAAGTCTATTTTCCTCAGACAGATGCCAATTATTCCGAGGCATGCCGTTCCGAATATGAGAAAATAAAAATCCGCAGGAAACTTATGGTCCTGCATAGGTATCATTATGCCTTCGTGAAAGCATATAATGCAGATGCCGGATGTTATGGCAGTTACTATATATAGTGCTTTTATTGAGTAGTTGCGGTAGTATAAATATCCTGCTATATAGAAAAAGTTGTATAAGGGAATGTTTTTTATCTCATTCTCGGCTATAGGCAGCTTAATGAATGAAAGCGTAAGCATGATGCATGCTGCCAATATGATATATGTGTGTTTGGAAACAACGGAAATGATTCTTTTCTGTATAGGGAGTGATACTGATATAATGAGATAACATGATATAAACCAAGTATATCCGTAATATGGTATATTGGTGCTTCCTCCGGTGAGAAGGGTTTTTATTATGTCTTTTGTTGTTATGTTGTGTATGTCCGCTGCCGTGCAGCCGTTTTCCGGTATGAGGAATGTCATGGCTGCGAGCCATATATACAATATCGGAAGGTATATATAATAAGGTATAAGAAGTCTTTTTGCCCTGTCCGTAAACATTCTTATAAAAGAAATATTACCTGTATCTTTTTTCAGTGACTGTGACGCACCGGCAATGAAGAATATGACAGGCATTTCAAACAGTAATGCCGATCGTATCGGCTCACAGCCCACATCCAACCAATACACATAATGTATCACGCATACGATATATATCATAGACAACGCCCTGTATACATCAAGTTGCTTATCTCTTTCCATTGTATGCGGTTTTATCTTATTATGTCTATGGTGTCGCCATGAACCACTAATACTCTTTCAAATCCTTGTCCGGTAATCATGTCCGCATACCGGTTTATTTCGAGTGTGTCATATTTTTCGAAGTTCATGTTGTCTATTTTCTCAGGCCATTTGTATCCGGTATAATGCTTCAGTGACAGTCCCCATCCGAATGCTTCACGCGGTATGGCGCAGAAAGACGAATACTTCTTCTCGTTGCCGATGACGTTTATCACGCAAAGATTCTTTACAGGTGTGTCTGTTCTGGCAATTATGTCCATTGCCATTTTCTTGCCCGTCAGTCCCGATTCGTATGATTTCTGCCAATGATGCCATGCAATGAACGTGCATGAGAGGATGAACAGTGCGAACAGTCTGTCTATGGTTTTATATGTGTTGAACTTGTCTGTAAGAAAACATATAATAAGTGCGGCCATTCCAAGACCTGCGTATGCGTGCATGGTGGAGAACAGTGTTACGAGATGCGGCGATGCGGCGATAAGCATGCATACTATAAGCGACAGGCATTCCTTTGTGATAACATAATATCTTTTTTGATAGAATAATACTGTTATGAAAGGCATGGACAGCAACAGTGTTATTACAACTGTAAAATAGTTGCGTTCAGGCTTATATGCCAGGCTTATATAGTCAAGCGGCAACCATGTAAGTCCAATGAATACCCCTATGTTTTTTATTTTCCTGAAAAGAGAATTGTCGAGGTATTCTCCGTTAACGGCCGATGTTTCCGCTGTAAGGTATATGCGTAAAGCAAAATATACTGTTATTGCAATCAACGCATATACGGAATCTTTCATTGCAGTCTTGAGGCTTATCCTGTTGAATCCGTATGCTATTATCTGCGGAATGATAAGGAATACTGTTCCGTTTTCTTTTGCAAGTGTGGCAATGAGCGCACATATAATCCATGCCGCTTTATAATTGCATTTGTCTGATTTAAGGTATAGCCATGTGGCAGTCAGTCCCCACAGCTGTGAGTAAACCTGATTCATGGAATCTATCCCGAGAACAGTGCCGAGCATTCCCGGAGAAATGAAAAAGAATATTGAAGCCATGTATCCGGAACTTCTTTTTAATCCTAATATCCTGGCCAGATGGTATACAAGTATTGTTCCTCCGAGATGGCCGGAATATACGGCAATATGGTTTAATGTAGGGAACAGACTGTCATTGAGGCTTAAAACATATCCGAACAGTCCGTCGAACGGACGCCAGTAGCCTATTTGGGGTATGATTCTGTTGTATACTCCTTCACCGAAGTCATAATACGGTGTGGTGAAATATGTCCAGTCATCGGATATAGGCAATAGTTTCGACAGGGCATAAATGATAAATGGCGACAGTAATAATATAACCGTGAGAGGGTTTATGTATCTTTGTCTTTTCTTTGTCATTTCATCTTATTACAGCTATTTTACATACAGTACCCTTGCTTCCGTCTTCTTTTGCCGTCACTACCATATATATTCCGCTTGCCACGCGCTTTCCGTTCATATCGAGCCCGTTCCATGTGAATGTTCCTCCGTTAGAGCGTCCTTCGGCTACCAGTGTGCCGTTTGCCGTTATGATTTTCACATCAGAGTTATAGCTCAGTCCGAGAACCGTAATGTTGCCGTTATAGTCAGGTTTTACAGGATTAGGATAGGCGTATACATTATTCTTGTCCATTTCCTCATTAGGGTCGGAAGCGTCGCTTATGTATGAACAAAGCCCACAGTCGGTACCGAAAAACACCTCTCCTGTCTTACCGTTGATGGCTATGGATGATACATTGTTTGACAGAAGACCGCTGTTGTCTTTTGTAAAATGATGGATTTCCGTCATATTGTCTTCACTGATGAGATATGCTCCGTTGTTGTCTGTACCGAACCATTTTCTTCCTGCTCCGTCAACGGCTATACAGGTTATGAATACTCCTGAGAGCAGATAGTCGGCATAGTTGGTGCCGTCGTTTCTCGGCACTTTCACCTGTATGAATGTCATGTCGTCGGGACTTTTGCCTATATCCGTCGACTTTATATAGAAAGGTCCGACATCTGTCCCTATCCATATATTTCCGTCTTTATCTTCAGCCAGTGCCGGCACTACATTCAGCGTGGCTTTTGTTCCGTCTTGGTTTATCACCTGTTTATATACGACAGATGAATCCTGTTGTATATAATATTTTGCCAGTGCCGGCATTGTGTAATTGTTGTTTGTGAACCATATAATTCCCCTTCTGTCAGTCATCATGTTTGACATCGATGCCATGGAATACTTTTTATTTGTTGTCATGAGGTTGGCATGATGTTTTGATACGAGTTCTGTCTTTCCTTGCGGCATTACGAAAAGGGAGTGGTTTTCGGCATAGCTATTTGCCAGCCACAGGTTGTGGCCGTTGTCATATTTCATTGTCGTAACTTCCACGTATGCTCTTTTTTCCTTATCTGTCAGTCCTTGGTTTATTTTTATGTCGTATGCCTCTTCGAGCGGACTGTTATAGTTGCTGTATTCCCTTACAAACTTAGTGTCCTTAAACTCGTAAAGTCCGGTTTGGCCGCATGCGAACACGTGGGTTTCGTCTTTAGGATCCACCTCTATGTCGAGCAGGTTTACAAACCTGTGGTCTATAATATCTGTCAGGTCTGTCTCGAACGAAGTCCAGCTGTTACCGTCATACATTTGCAGGGTTGCGGGATTCTCTGCACCTATAAATCCGTTGACTGTGTATAGTTTTCCGTTGATGATTTTTACTTTGCCCGTATAGTTTCTTTTGGGGCCTTCCGGCTTTAGCGACGATACGAGACCAATGTTTTCGTTGTAAGCAGACATATCCTTGTTGAATATGCTCATATCTGTGTCATAGTCGGTGTTCCAGTTGTTTTTATCTATAAGGTTTTCATTGAGGGCGGCTTTCAATACTCCGTTATTGGAGTCTTTTGCATAGATGAATCCTCCTTTGACGGCTACTGATGTTATATTTCGGTCAAGCATGTATGTTTCGCTTACCTCGGCATTGCTTACATTTATCTTTACCACTCCGAATCCTGTTGACAAGTATGCATATTTTGAATATATGTATATGTTGTTGATTGTTTTGTCAACGGTCATGTTTTTTGAATATATATCAGACAGATTGGTAATGTTGCCGTTTGTCTTTATAAGGTCTATATTGCTGTTTTTATATATGACGACGAGTCTTCCGGCGGCATTGCACCATGCAATGTTTGTTATATAAATGTCGCTCATCCCGTTTGTGCGGTCGTATGTATATATTGCTTCGTCTTTGATGTTATACTGATACAGGTCGTTTGAAGCCATTACGAAGAGGTTGTCTCCCGCTTTTTCTATTTGTTGTATTTCGCTGTATGCCAAGTAGTTTTTCCATGTGCCTATTCCTGAAGCCAATACTGTGCCATAAAATATAGACAGCAGAAAAAATAAAAGGATTCTTATTGCCGGAGTACTGTTTGTTTCCTTTTTCATATATTCTTTCATTATGTTAGTATTTTATATATCCGGTATGGATTCCATACTCGGATATATATATATAATGGGATACAGCTTCGTTTTATTGTTTTTCCTGTGTTTTTTATTGTGAAAGAAACTCTGTCAGTTTCTTTACGGCCCTTGCCCTATGACTTATTGTGTTTTTTATTTCCATACCTAATTCGGCAAAAGTCATGTTGTATCCTTCCGGTTCGAATACAGGGTCGTATCCGAAGCCCTCTACTCCCCTTCTTTCATTTATTATATTTCCGTTTACTATTCCTTCAAATTCTTTTGTGAGCGTAGCCTGACCGTGGGGAACCATTGCCGGGGCATCCTCTTTTTTTAGAATCAGTGCTATTACGGTACGGAATCGTGCCTTGCGGTTTTCCGTGCCGGCAAGCTCATTCAGTAGTTTTGTCATATTGGCTTCGCTGTCGTGTCCTTCTCCTCCGGCATATCTTGCACTGTATACTCCGGGTGCTCCGTTGAGAGCGTCTGTTTCAAGTCCCGTATCATCGGCAAATACGCTCATATTGTAATTATTATAGATATATTCCGCTTTCTGCATGGCGTTTTCCTCGAGTGTCAGTCCTGTTTCGGGAATGTCCGCATGACAGCCTATGTCGCTTAGTGAAAGGACTTCGGCTTTGTTGCCCAGTATGCTTCTTATCTCACTGAGTTTGTTCTTATTATTTGTGGCAAAAACTATACGCATGGTAATCATTTATTCTTTTCTTTGTCTATCTTTACTTTTATCTGGTCGAATCCCTCACCGTATACTCCGATGACGCTGCTTTGGCTTACAAAAGCGTTTGCATCTATGGACTTTATAAGGCGGAATATCTGTACGCTTTCCCGTTTCTTGGCCAGAAGACACAGTACTTTCATTTCCTTTCCTGTATACCATCCGTGACCGTCGAGAATGGTTATCGTATGGTCTGTCGTCATGGCAATGGCGTTTGCTATTTCCTGATATTTTTTTGAAAAGATAAGAAATTGCACGGATTGCCGTTGCCAGTTCATTACATAGTCGAGCATTGAACATTCCACAAACATGGTGCACAGGCCGAACACCACTTTCTGGCATCTTATTGAAAACGGTCCGAAGGTATCTATTGCGAGACAACTGCTAATGATACAGAGGTCTACAAGCAACAGGACTTTTCCAAGGGAAATGTTGTGGTGTTTGTTCACCACTGCCGCTACGATGTCTGTGCCTCCGGTGCTTCCGTTGTTAAGGAATACAATGGCAAGTGCGGTTCCGGTGAGCATACATCCGATGATGAGCGACATGAAGTCGTTACCCTCACCGAGGAGCTTGTAGAATTCCCCGTTGGGCATTATTACAATCTTTTGTGCAATGTCAAGCAGGAATGTAAGTGCGAAGGTGGCGTATATGGTTTTTGCCAGAAAACGCCATCCGAGTTCTTTTAACGCTGCCACAATCAGCACAGCATTTATAATGAAGAAAGTCCATTGTACAGGAAAACCGGTGGCATAAAACGTTATGGCGCCTATACCGGCTATACCTCCGGTCACTATCTCGTAAGGTAGCAAAAATACCGTAAAGGCAAAGGTATATAACATAAGTCCCAACGTTATATTGAAATAGTCCTTGGCTTCACGTAGTATTATTTGCCTGTTCATAAATTATTGTTTTTTATTATACTTGTTTATTTTAAACCTTGTTTTGAATAAATGTTTAGCCTCGGCATAATCAAACTTTATTTTGATTATGCCGAGGCTTGCTGTTACTTTATAACGACATTCACTATACGTTTCGGTACGATGATAACTTTCATTATATTCTTTTCACCGATATATTTAGCCGTTCTTTCATCCGCCAGTACGGATTCCTCAATGGTCTTGTTGTCAGCATCTGCTGCAAACTGCATCTGGAATCTTGCTTTGCCGTTGAAAGATACGGTGAGCTGCATCTGGCTTTCGACAAGATACTTCTCATTATATACAGGCCATTGTGCATCGCATACGGAACCGTTTTCTCCCAATGCTTCCCACAGTTCCTCTGCGATGTGAGGCGCAAACGGAGCCATGAGTATCACGGTTGTCTTCAGTAGTTCTTTGTTGCGGCATTTTGTCTGTGCAAGTTCAGACACGCAAATCATGAATGCCGATATAGATGTGTTGTATGAGAATGTCTCTATATCGTGTGTTACTTTCTTTATGAGCTTATGCACGCTTTTAAGCTGTTCGGGCGTTGCCTCATCATTGTTCGGCATAAATTCATCGGAACGGTTTGCGTAGAACAGTCCCCAGAATTTCTTAAGGAAACGGTGGCATCCGTCAATACCGTTTGTGTCCCATGGCTTGCTTTGTTCAACCGGTCCGAGGAACATCTCATACAGGCGTAGTGTGTCGGCACCGTATTTCTCGACTATCATGTCGGGATTGACAACGTTGAACATTGACTTTGACATTTTTTCAACTGCCCATCCGCAAATATACTTTCCGTCTTCAAGTATAAACTCCGCATTGTTATATTCCGGACGCCAGTTTCTGAATGCCTCAGTATCGAGCACGTCACCGCTTACTATGTTTACATCCACATGTATCGGGGTGACATCATAAGAGTCTTTCAGTCCGAGACTTACGAATACCGGAGCTTTTGAATGGTCGTCAGAGTTTATCCTGTATACAAAGTTGCTGCGTCCCTGTATCATACCCTGGTTTACAAGTTTGCGGAAAGGCTCTTCCATGCATGTCACATCGGTGTCGAAAAGGAACTTGTTCCAGAAGCGTGAATAGATAAGGTGTCCGGTGGCATGTTCCGTTCCTCCCACATACAGGTCTACGTTTTTCCAGTATTCGTCAGCTTCTTTGCCGACGATGGCATTCGGATTCTTAGGATCCATATAGCGCAGATAATATGCCGATGAACCTGCGAATCCGGGCATAGTGTTCAGTTCAAGCGGGAAAACCTTTATGTTGTCGATAAGGGATTTGTCGACAACTATTTCTTTTTCCGTATCCCATGCCCATCTCCTTGCATGACCCAGCGGTGGCTCTCCGGTCTCTGTAGGCTGATATTTGTCTATCTCCGGAAGTTCAAGCGGCAGTTTGTCTTCAGGAATCATATAAGGCATGTTATCCTTATAATATACAGGGAATGGCTCACCCCAGTATCTCTGACGCGAGAATATGGCATCGCGCAGGCGGAAGTTAACCTTTATGCGTCCCATGTTGTGGTCGGCCACGTATTTCTTTGTTGCCGCTATGGCCTCCTTTACTGTAAGACCGTTGAGACATAAGCCTCCGTCCTTGGATGCACATTCTTTTCTTGGCGAATTACATACAATGCCTTCTTTGGCGTCGTAGCTTTCCTCACTGATGTCTGCACCTTCGATAAGCGGTATTATCGGGAGGTTAAAATGCTTTGCAAAGGCATAGTCGCGTGAGTCGTGAGCCGGTACGGCCATTATCGCTCCTGTGCCGTATCCTGCCAATACGTAGTCGCTTACCCATATAGGTATCGCTTCTCCCGTGAACGGGTTTACAGCGTATGAGCCCGTAAATACTCCGGTTACTTTTCTGTCGGATATGCGTTCACGCTCGGTACGTTTTTTTGTTGCCGTCACATAGTCGTCGACGGCCTGTTTCTGTTCTTTTGCGGTGACCAGTGGAACGTATTCGCTTTCCGGTGCGAGTACCATGAATGTGACACCGAACATCGTGTCGGCACGTGTGGTGAATATAGTGAATTTCACATCGCTGTCCTTAACGGAGAAAACCACCTCCGTACCTTCTGAGCGGCCTATCCAGTTGCGTTGTGTCTCTTTCAGTGAGTCGGTCCAGTCGACAGTGTCAAGACCGTCGAGAAGTCTTTGTGCGTATGCGCTTACCCTCAGGCACCACTGACGCATTTTTCTCTGTACTACAGGGTATCCTCCGCGCTCGGAAACACCGTCTACCACCTCATCGTTTGCAAGCACGGTTCCGAGCCCTGCACACCAGTTTACCATTGTCTCGCCTATATATGCTATACGGTAATTCATTAGTGTCTGCTGCTTCTGTGTCTCGTCCATGGTGTTCCATTCCTCTGCCGTGAAGCAAAGTTCCTCGCTCTGTGCCACGTCAAGACCTGCCGTTCCGTTCTTTTCGAAGTGTTCGATAAGTTTTTCTATAGGTTGTGCCTTTCCGCATGTGTTGCAGTAAAAGCTGTTGAACATTTTCTGGAAAGCCCATTGCGTCCAATGGTAATACTCAGGGTCGCATGTACGCACTTCCCTGCTCCAGTCGAAAGAGAAGCCTATCTTGTCCAGCTGTTCACGATATCTGGCAATATTGTTTACTGTCGTTACGGCAGGATGCTGTCCTGTCTGGATGGCATATTGTTCCGCCGGCAGTCCGTAGGCATCGTATCCCATAGGGTTCAGCACATTGAATCCCTGCAGACGCTTGTAACGCGCATATATGTCGGATGCTATATATCCGAGAGGGTGTCCAACATGCAGTCCGGCTCCTGACGGATACGGAAACATGTTGAGTACATAAAACTTTTCCTTATTATTATCCTCTATGACACGATAGGTGTTTTGTTCTACCCATTTTTTCTGCCACTTTTTTTCGATTTCCCTGAAATTATATTCCATGTTTCTATTATAGATATTGTTTTGCTCATAATGATAAAAGTGCCGGTTTCTTTACAGAAGCAGGCTTGTGTTATGCAAAGATAGCGCAAACCGAACGCAATGAAACTTGTTTCAAATTGCTGAGGTGCCGCCTATCTTATGCAAAGATAGTGCAAACCGAATGCAATGAAAACTTGTTTCAAGTTGCTGAGGTGCCGCCTATCTTATGCAAAGATAGTGCAAACCGAATGCAATGAAAACTTGTTTCAAGTTGCTGAGGTGCCGCCTATCTTATGCAAAGATAGTGCAAACCGAATGCAATGAAAACTTGTTTCAAGTTGCTGAGGTGCCGCCTATCTTATGCAAAGATACGAAAAAAAAGGTATAGTGCAAATTTTAAATATCTAAAATATAAATAAGTATAATATGGGGGATTTTTAGTATATGGAAGCATTTCATGCATGGATATTTTGCGTATATTTGCATAAAATTAGAATTATAATCAATAAAAATTTAAATTATGAACAAAACTTTACGCTATTCTTTATTGAGTATGCTTATGCTTATATGCGGTATGGCAGGTGCTCAGGTGACGGTAACATTCGATGCGACAACGGACAAGGCAGGAACTGCAGAAGCCGCTAAGAACGTGAAAATGGAAAAAGACGGTATTTCCATAACTGTAGGTGAAGGTATTTTGGGAAATGGAAAAGAATACCGTTGTTATAAAAGCCAGACAATGACTGTTGAGTCTGCTCTTGGCAATATAATGAGAATTGAGGTTACATGTACGGCAAACGGTACGGCAAAATATGGTCCCGGCTGTTTTACAGTGAACGGTGGTTCATATTCTTATAGTGATAAGATTGGAACATGGACCGGTGATGCGGCTTCTGTTGTGTTTACAGCCTCTTCAAATCAGGTTCGTATGACTAAGATAGAAGTGACTTACCTGCCGTCTGGTACAGTGGCAAAGAAGAATGCAGGTCTGAAGTTCAGCGAAACAAATGTAACCGCTGTTTTGGGTGAGGCATTCACTGCTCCTACACTTACAAAAGAGACAACCGCTGATGTTGTTTATTCATCAGGCGATGCCAATGTTGCCACTGTTGACGCTCAGACGGGAGTTGTTTCACTTGTTGGAGCCGGTGTTGTCGTGATAGAGGCAAAGACTGCCGAGAATGATGAGTTCGCTGCCGGCACAGCTTCTTACGAACTTAAAGTCCTTGAACCTGTAAAGACTGAAGTTAACGAGCCTTATACTGAGTCTTTCGAGCTTGGCATAGGTTCTTTCACACTCGACAATGTGAGTCTTGGTGAAGGTTTGTCGTATGTATGGAAGCACGATGATAAGTTTAAATACATGAAGGCTTCCGCATACGTAAGCGGAAAGAACATCGCTTCGGAAAGCTGGCTTGTGTCTCCGTGGATTGTGTTGTCTTCTGCTGAAGTGGTACGCACACTGAGCTTTGACCAGTGTGTGAGCAAGTATTTTGCAGACGTTACCAATGAAGCCACTCTTTGGATAAAGGAAGACGGAGGTGACTGGAAACAGTTTGTAATCACATATCCGGAGATACCGGAAGGCAAGAGTTTTTCTGAGTTTGAGAAGCAGTCTGTAAGTCTTGCTGGGTATGAGGGCAAGAAGATAAAGGTCGGATTCAAATATGTAAGCAGTGATAAGGCTGCCGGTACGTGGGAGATAAAGAATTTCTCTGTTGGTTCAGGTTCATCTGATGTTTCCGGAATCACTGCTGATAAAGCTGCAGACAAGACCATATATAATCTTGCAGGCCAGCGTCTTGAAAAACTGCAGAAAGGTATCAATATCGTAGGTGGAAAGAAGATCATAGTCAAGTAAGCCGGTTTTAAGGCACATTGTTTCGTGGCAGGGATGTAGTATGACAATCCTTGCCACGATTTTTTATATGTGGCATGGTGAGTATGAATATGAGAATTATGTATTGAACGAAAGACGTTTCAAGACTGTATAATGAATTTTATGTAATAAAAATTCGTGAAGTTTTTTACCTTGATTTTGATGGAATATGCTGATTTTTGTAATTAGTTGATATACAGTATGTTAGTAACATCAAGAAGTGTACTAAAAATGAATGGCCTATTCTCTTTTAATGAATAGCCTATTCTTGCTTGATGAACATGCCATTCATCGACCGTGAATGGCATGTTCATTGAACGTGAATTTTAGGTTATACTTGAAATGTAAATAGATTTCAAAATTTTATCAAGCACGCTGTTTTTTATTAAGCCGGAGGAGAAGTCCATTCGTACTCCCCAAAAAAGGGGGAGAGAAAGGGAGTGTGTGTGGAAACGTTGGGTGTATAACCACAAGTAGGGACATCGCTTTGCGATGTGTACAGTGTTTAATCATACGTTTATGTCTATGCATACGAAACGTGCCGAAGTCACGTCCCCCTATCCGGATGAATACAGTGAAAATGAACGTTTTCGGTAAGCTCTATTAACAATATCAAGGTTGCTTGAATATTGCCATAGCGAGAAAAGGTATGATGAAATCCAAGGTATTTATCTGAACATTACCGTCATAATAGAATAAAAGTATTCGGAAATATAAAGTTGCCGGATAGAAATATCGGGAATTTTCATTATCTTTGCATAAGATAGACTGACCTTGGCAATTTGAAACAAGTTTTATTGCGTTCGGTTTGCACTGTCTTTGCATAATAGCAGATTTTTACGTTTGTGATTTAAGGAAATGTACAATGTGTTTCTGATGATATTTGAATACTTAAGACTTAAAACAGTTAAATATACACATTTATAATTTATGCGGTTTAATACATTATTAGTATCATTATTGCTGGTAATCCCGTTTACAGGTGTTTCGGCAAAAAAGCAAGCCAAGCTTACTCCACGTGAATATTGGTGTCAACAGGCCTATACTATGGCACAGCCGGTTTTGGAGAATATGAGTCGCGGCACGTTGCAGCAGAACATGCAGCTTGAGGTGAGTCCTACATGGGACGGACGTAACAGGAAAGTGGCCTATATGGAATGTTTCGGCCGGTTGATGGCCGGCATTGCTCCATGGCTGGCCCTGCCGGATGACGATACGGCAGAGGGAAAACAGCGCAGACAACTTAGGGAATGGGCTTTGGCCTCGTATAAGAATGCTGTTGACCCTTCGTCACCCGACTATCTTTTATGGAGGAAAGAAGGACAGACACTTGTAGATGCAGCCTATCTGGCGGAAAGTTTTATCCGCGGTTATGAAAGATTATGGGTGCCGTTGGATGATACGACGAAGAAGCGGTATATAGATGAGTTTACTAGGCTGAGGCGTATAGACCCTCCTTATACAAACTGGTTTCTATTCTCATCCACTATAGAGAGTTTTCTTGCAAAGACAGGTGCGCCATACGATATTTTCCGGGTTAACACAGCCATACGTAAGGTTGAGGAGTGGTATGTGGGCGACGGATGGTATGCCGATGGTCCGGATTTTGCTTTCGACTATTATTCAAGCTATGTTTTTCATCCCATGTATCTTGAAACCCTTCAGAACATGATTGACGGAAAGCAGCATTCACGCATTGACTATAAAAAATATTACGACCGCGAGCTTCGCAGAGCACAGCGCTTTTCTGTTATTCTCGAGCGTTTCATATCTCCGGAGGGCACGTTTCCTGTTTTCGGGCGTTCAAGTACATACCGTGTGGCGGCTCTTCAGCCGTTAGCCCTTATGGCATGGAAACAAACCTTGCCTAAAGAGCTTACATGCGGACAGGTGAGGGAGGCTTTGACAGCTGTACTGCATCGTATGTTCGACAGTCAGAACAATTATAATGACGGAGGTTTCCTTACAATAGGCTTTTGTGGAAGTCAGCCTGATTTGGCTGATTGGTATACCAACAACGGCAGCCTTTATATGGCTTCCCTGGCGTTTATGCCTCTTGGTCTTCCGGAAGACGCTCCTTTCTGGACTGCTCCTGCAGAGGATTGGACACAGAAGAAGGCATGGGGCGGAAAACCGTTTCCGAAAGATCATCTGTGGAAAGATAATATAAGTACAAAGGATTTGTATTGATGAGTTATCTTCAATAAAGATTCTGTTTTTTTATAGAAAGAGGATGTGTTGAATATTTATGCGACACATCCTCTTTTTGTTGGTGTTTTCATCCCAATTTGGTGTGATTCCCATTAATTAGATTTGTCATTTGATATATTTTGCCTGCCATGTGCTAAAAGCGGTATATCTCTAATCACGGATGAAAAAACATATATACAAACATCGTGTTTGGACCAATGTTAGGTATAAGATGTTCAGGTTTTCCCGTTCTGAGAAGCTAAAGATAAAATATACCTTCTGGTCCCATGTTGAACAGTAGGTCGAGGATGCTGAGATTGGGAATGAAACCGTGTCTGTCTTCATATACCTGATAATACCTGTGTGGTGTGAATTCAGGGTCATCTTCCGGATGTTTCGGATTTATTGATTCACGGAAATCCGCATTGTCACATAAGTCCCTCTTTATATAAATGTCAGATTCAATTATATTCGGACGTATATCGATAAGTTCACATATCTTATGGCATATTTCCATGTTGAAGTCGTAGAGAAAATCCCATCGCTGTTCGAAAAACGGCCTGATGTCATCTTCATAGTATTCGAAAAACGGAGACTCACCGTATGCGCTCATAAGTGCATGCCAATGGGTATGCCTCCAGTTGCCGTGGTCACTTATACGGATGTCTTTTGTTAATGATGTATTTTCGCGGCTTACCGGTATTGTGAGAGCCTGTGTTCCGTTTGCGGTTGCTATTACGCAACGGTTGCGGAAAGTCTGTTTCGGATAGTTTTCGCAGCGCTCAATCACCGCTTCGCTGTAGCGGTTGAGCTTTTGATACCATTGTATGGGGCCGAAATATGTTGTGGATAATAATGCTTTCATTTGAAAACAGATAGAAACAGGTGTTTTTATAAGTCATCGTATGGAGTATCCGCAATAGAAAGGATAGCTGTCATCGTGATTGTAGAGCACGGTGACCACTCTTCCTATTATGCGACTGTCGGGTACCGGGCCGAACATACGGCTGTCTATAGTATTGTTTATCGAAAGAGATTCAAACCAATAATAATCTTCTTTTGCACAACTTACCTTTCCCGGTATGATGAACGGGCCGGACTGAGTTGCCACCGTGTCTCCGGGCAAAGCCTTGCAACGGCATACGAACACACCTCCGGCAGAGTCTGAAGGATTGTCGAAAGCAACTATGTCACCGCGTCTTATATTACTGCGCATAAGGCGGGAGAAAGGAAATAAAGAATGTCCTCCGCCGGTACGTAAGCCGTAGCTCCAGCGGTTTACCATAATGCGGTCACCCTGTTTGAATACCGGTTCCAACTCTCTGCCGTTCACCGTATAGATGGTGAACGCCAGAAAGCGGAATGCCAACATTATAAGTATAGCCACCGCAAATGCCAATATGGTATTCAGGGCTGTTTTCAATTCCTTATTATTTTTTTGGTCAGCAGCAGTTTTATCCGGATATGGCAACGGTCTTGTAGATAGAGTGATAGGCTATTTTATATTATCCACAAACCTGAAAAGCCTGCTCCAGCGTATACCGTCTATGCCTCTACGGTCGGGGTCGCTTGACCACCAGATGAAGATAGGTTTGCCAACAACGTGGTCTTCAGGAACGAATCCCCAATAACGTGAGTCGGCCGAGTTATGACGGTTGTCGCCCATCATCCAGTAGTAGTCCATCTTAAACGTATAACTGTCGGCCTGCTTGCCGTTGATGTATATCTTTCCGTCTTTAACCTGCAGGTCGTTGCCTTCATACACTTTTATAGGACGTTCGTATATGGGAAGGTTTTCCAATGTGAGCTTTATGCTCTCACCCTTTGCCGGTATCCATATAGGACCGTAGTTGTCTCTTGTCCAGTGCATGTTGCCGTTAAGCGGATATATATCCCATTCCGACGCATCTGTCACAATGGAAATGCTTTCAACTATGTCCTTGCGTTTGCCCAGTGTAGCAACAGCGTGTTTGGTTAGCGGCATGAATCCGTTGGTGTTAAGGCTTGTAAGATCTTCCATGGATATGCCGAGTTCTTTCATGAGCTCGTCAGAAAGAGAATGTCGTAGCTTTACATAGTATGTATATTGTACATTGTCAGGCTCTTTGTTGGCTTTCCCATCGAGATATATTATTCGGTTTTTTATCTGCAGTGTCTGTCCCGGCAGTCCCACGCAACGTTTTACATAATTCTCGCGACGGTCTGTGGGACGTGTTATTACTTCTCCGAACTCTACAGGATTTTCATTTATATAATTTCTACCAGCATTATATATCACATTGAAATACTCCCTACGTTCCATCGCACTGAGTGAGTCGAGGTTGTCATTGAGTGAGTAAATCTGATAACCGTATCCATAGCACAGTTGATAGTAGTCTTGGGCCTGATAACGGATGTTGGAACAAAGAGAGTCCCCGGCCGGATAGTTGAACACAACGATATCGTTCACCTGTACTTTTCCCAGGCCCTTTGCACGTTTGTAGTCCCAATGAGGCCATTCTATATATGATTTGCATTCGAGTATGGGCAGTGTGTGCTGTGTGAGAGGCATCGTGAGCGGAGTTTCCGGTATGCGTGGGCCGTAGCTCATCTTGCTTACAAACAGATAGTCGCCTGTGAGAAGTGATTTCTCGAGCGAGCTGGATGGAATTACATAGTTTTGGAAAAAGAAAAGATTGATGAAATATACGGCGACAAGTGCGAATACGATAGCGTCAATCCACGACATTATCGTCCTTACGGGATTGTCGGAATCCTTCCACCATTGCCAGTTTATCTTCTTGGTGATATATACATCGTATATAAACGGTATGACAATGAGTCCGAGCCAGCTTTCCAGCCATAAAAGAAACAGAAGATACAGAATGATTACAATGGAAAACTTGGCCCATTGTTTTTTCATATTGAGTTTTTGTTTTTTTTCCATAACAGGTTTAAAGTATTCAGACTGTAGAATCAGAATTTAAACATATCGCTGATAGTCAGCAGTCCCTCATGATTTTGAGTATATTCGGCGGCCAGTACCGCACCGAGCGCGAATCCCTTGCGTGAGTGTGCATCGTGTGTGATTGTGATGCAGTCGGCCTCGCTGTCGTATGAAACGCTGTGTATTCCAGGCACTTCATCGCGGCGTATGGAGTCTATTCGCATCTCGTTGGCATTACAGTTTTCGCTGCCTGACATTGTTCCGTCCGGAGCAGTAAGAGTGCCTTTCACCCATTTTTCCTTACGTTCGATGTTGTTTATTATATCCTCGGCAAGAGTTATAGCTGTGCCGCTCGGGGCATCAAGCTTATGGATATGATGTACTTCTTCCATCTTTACTCCGTATTGAGGAAAACCGTTCATAATCTTTGCAAGATAACGGTTCACGGCAGAGAATATCGCAACGCCTATCGAGAAGTTGCTTGCCCAGAAGAGGGTTTTGCCTTCTTTGCCGCACATGCGCTCAACATCGGCCTTATGCTCTTCCATCCATCCTGTAGAGCCTGAAACAACCTTGACGTTATGACTGAATGCTTTTATAAAGTTGCCGTATGCTGTATGCGGGGTTGTGAACTCTATCGCCACATCGGCAGATGCAAATTCAGGACTGTTGAAGTCCTCTTGGTTGTCAATGTCTATGATACAAACAATTTCATGACCGCGGCTGATGGCTGTCTGCTCAATCATCTTTCCCATCTTACCGTAGCCTATTAGTGCTATCTTCATATTTAATTCGAATTAAAACTGTTGCAAAGTTACAGAATTTTGTCCATAATACGTTGATTTAGAGTTAAAAAAACGGAATGGAGTGTCTTTTATTTTGTATTGTCTTCGATTTGCACTATCTTTGTTTATCGTAAATGTTAAAATCCCACAAATATGGAACAACTGCTGCATTATGCTTGGAAGCACCGGATGTTTCCGCTTGCCGCACTCACCACAACCGATGGCAAGAGCATTGAAATAATCGATTCCGGACTTCACAACCGTAATGCAGGCCCGGATTTTTTCAATGCAAAGGTAAGGATTGACAATACGGTATGGGTGGGTAATGTCGAGATACATGACAGTTCAAAAGGCTGGTATCTTCATGGACATGATCATGATAAGGCATACGACAATGTGGTTCTTCATGTCGCAAAGACAATAGACTGTGATGTTTTTACCTCAGAAGGGCGGTACATACCCCAAATGCAGATGGATGTTCCTCAGAGGATAGCGGATAATTACTATCAGCTTCAGGCCACAGAGTCTTATCCGCCATGTTACAGGATAATTCCTGATTTGAGCAGGCTTACCGTGCATTCATGGATGGCAGCTCTCCAGACAGAGCGTTTGGAACAGAAGACAAAGGCTATAGAGCATCGTGTGAAATTGAAAGACGGTTCATGGGAGGATGCGTATTTTGTCACTTTGGCGCGTAATTTCGGATTTGGAATCAATGGTGACGCATTTGAACAATGGGCGCTCAACGTGCCTTTGGGCAGCGTGGCCCATCACCGCGACGATTTATTTCAGATAGAGGCCATTTTTATGGGACAAGCCGGACTGCTGTCAGACACGGCAGTGTCGGAACGTTATATGAAAGAAGCCATGGAAGACGGATATCTCATGAAGATGAGAGACGAATATAAATACCTCTCACATAAGTTCGGTCTCATTCCTCTCGACAGCAGGATATGGCGGTTTATGAGGCTGCGGCCGCAGAATTTTCCGCATATACGTATATCTCAGCTTGCCAATCTCTACTATGAACGTACCGCCGGACTGAGCAGTATCATTGAGTGTAACACAATGGCTGAACTTACAGACGTATTGAAGACTCATGTCACCCCATATTGGGAAACGCACTATACTTTCGGTTCGGAAAGTATAAGAAACACAAAGAATCTTTCACCGTTTTCGTTTAATCTGCTGATAATAAATACCGTTGTGCCGGTGTTGTTCGCATACGGAAAACATATCGGGAGCGAAATGCTGTGCAACCGTGCATTTGATTTTCTGGAAAGTATAAAGGCGGAGAATAACAGTATTATACGTATGTGGCGTGACTGTGGAATGGATGTGGAATCAGCCGGTGACAGCCAGGCGCTTATACAGCTTAAAAAAGAATATTGCGACAGGAAAGACTGTCTGAGATGTCGTTTTGGATATGAATATTTAAAGAGATGAAAGACTATATATTTGAGACCACAATGATGGTCCGTGACTATGAATGTGATATTGAAGGGATTGTAAATAACGCCAATTATCTGCACTATACAGAACATACCCGCCACCTTTTTCTGAAGTCGCGCGGGCTTAGCTTTGCAGCCATGCACAGGAAAGGAGTTGATGCGGTTGTGGCAAGAATGAATCTCCAGTATAAAACACCGTTGAGATGTGATGACGGGTTACGTTCATGTCTCAATGTTACAAAGGAAGGCATACGCTATGTGTTTTATCATGAAATATACAGGCTTTCAGACAATAAGCTTTGTTTCAAGGGTGTCATAGACATTGTATGTCTTGTTGACGGAAAGCTTGGAAACAGTGAAGATTATGACCGTGCGTTGTTTTTGACTTTATGAATACGTCTGAAAAAGAAACCTTTTATGCCGTGGCACTCACTCGTCTGAGTAATTTCAATTTTACTACGGCACTTGCCCTTTACCGTGAGCTGGGCAGTGCCATGGCAGTATATGAGCACCGTAACGATATATCTGGTGTTCTTCCGGAATGCTCACCGAGGCTTGTTGAAGGATTAAAAAAATGGGATGAGGCTTTTCGTAGGGCAGAGACAGAGATTGATTATGCCGGGCGGAACGGGATTTCCATACTTACAATGTCTGACAGCCGTTATCCGTGGCGGCTTGTCGAATGTGCGGATGCTCCGTTGGTTCTTTATTATAAAGGCACGGCAGACCTGAACTGTACAAAGGTTCTAAGTGTGGTGGGCACAAGAAAATGTACGCCATACGGTTGTGACTTGATAAGAAGCCTTATGGCCGGACTGCGTGAATACAGTCATAATATACTTGTTGTCAGCGGCCTGGCGTACGGGGTGGATGTCATAAGCCACAGACAGGCAATGGAGAACGGATACAGTACTGTGGGTGTGTTGGCTCACGGGCTTGATACTCTTTATCCTTCAGCACACAGGGAAACGGCCTCGGCTATGGTACGCAACGGCGGATTGCTTACCGAGTTCATGACAATGACAAATGCCGACAAGGTCAATTTCGTTAGGCGCAACCGCATAGTGGCGGGAATATGCGATGCGGTGGTCGTCATAGAGTCGCAGGAACGCGGCGGAAGTCTCATAACGGCCGATATGGCACAAGGGTATGGGCATGACGTGTTTGCTTATCCGGGAGCTGTGGGAGTGAAGACTTCCGAGGGATGCAACAATCTTATACGCGATAACAAGGCAGCGTTGGTGACATCGGCACATGACATTGTAAACGCACTCGGATGGACAGATGAGATAACTCGTGGAGAGGCTAAACAGAAAGGAATCGAGAGACAGCTGTTTGTAGAGCTTGATGATGATGAGAGAAAAATTGCAGACTTGCTGAAGAGTAATAATGACTTGCAGGCAAATGTGATAAGTGCAAAGACGGGCATAGTCATAAGCAATGTGATATCACTGCTGTTCCGGCTTGAGATGAAGGGTGTGGTGAAGGCATACGCCGGAGGGACGTATCATCTGCTGAGTTTGTGATACGGGCAGCGATATTACTTCATTATGATACCGTGTGGATATAGATAATTGGAATTGTTACAAGGGATAATAAAAACACTTGATAATGAAAATTGGAAATATAGAATTCGGCCAAAGGCCGGTTTTTCTTGCACCTATGGAAGATGTCACCGACATAGGTTTCCGTCTTTTATGCAAGAGATTCGGAGCCTCAATGGTGTATACTGAATTTGTAAGCGCAGAGGCGCTTGTGCGTTCGATAAGGTCTACAGTGGATAAACTTGTCATAAGTGATGAGGAACGTCCTGTCGGCATACAGATTTACGGACGTGATACGGCCTCTATGGTTGAGGCTGCACGTATAGTAGAACAGGCCCGTCCTGATTTGATAGACCTGAACTTTGGCTGTCCGGTGAAGAAAGTTGCAGGAAAAGGTGCAGGTGCGGGAATGCTGCAGAACATACCTTTGATGCTTGAGATAACTCGTGAGGTGGTGAAGGCGGTTGATGTTCCGGTGACGGTTAAGACCCGTCTCGGATGGAATAGTGAGAATCTTGTTATCACAACGCTTGCAGAGCAATTGCAGGACTGTGGCATACAGGCGCTCACGATACACGGCCGCACGCGGGCGCAGATGTATACAGGTGAATCCGACTGGACGCTGATAGGAGAGGTGAAGAGAAATCCGCGTATACGTATTCCCATTATAGGCAATGGCGACATTACATCGGCAGAGGAGGCGGAAAGGGCCTTTAGCGAGTATGGTGTCGACGCGGTGATGGTTGGAAGAGCTACTTTCGGACGTCCATGGATATTTAAGGAGATGAGAGAAAGGCTTGATGGAGTTGAGGAACTGCCGTTAACAATAGATGATAAAATAGACATTCTCGAGGAGCAGCTGAGAATAAACGTGGAGCGTATTGATGAATATCGTGGCATACTGCATACCCGCCGTCATCTTGCCGCCAGTCCGGTGTTTAAGGGCATTCCGGACTTCCGTCAGACTCGTATAGCAATGTTGAGGGCAAGTACCGTTGATGAGCTTGTAGGAATAATGGAGGAAACAAGGGAAAGACTGAAGAATGTGCATTATAGTTTATGATAAGGTTTTATTTATGGCAACGGTTTCGCATTCTGTTTTGCTTTCTTTCTCGTTTTAAATTATTATCTTTGCACTAAAGATAGACGGCACCTCAGAAATTTAGAACAAGTTTCATTGCGTTGGGTTCGTACTGTCTTTGCCCATAACAAGCAATTCACGGTGTTTTTTATGCCGGATGAGCAGGCTTTTTTATATAGTAAAACAATATGAATGAAGATTTCGATATACGTCAAGAAAGAATATCATCGGCTGAAAAAGAGTTTGAGAACGCGCTTAGGCCTTTGAGGTTTTCTGATTTCAGCGGACAGCCCAAGGTGGTTGAAAACCTTGAAGTGTTTGTTGAGGCAGCCAAATATCGCGGTGAGCCGCTTGACCATACTTTGCTTCATGGCCCTCCCGGACTTGGAAAGACCACTCTCAGCAACATAATAGCCAATGAGTTGGGGGTGGGATTCAAGATAACCAGTGGTCCTGTGCTGGACAAACCTGGCGACCTTGCGGGGATACTGACTTCACTTGAAAAGAACGATGTGCTGTTCATTGACGAGATTCATCGTCTTTCTCCGGTTGTGGAGGAATATCTTTACTCCGCCATGGAAGATTATCGTATAGACATAATGATAGACAAGGGGCCGTCGGCACGGTCGATACAGATAGACCTCAACCCGTTTACTCTCGTTGGAGCAACGACACGCAGCGGATTGCTTACAGCACCGCTCAGGGCGCGTTTCGGAATAAACCTTCATCTGGAATACTATGAACCCGAAATATTGCAACGGATAATAAAGCGGTCGGCCGGTATTTTAAAAGTTCCTGTTGATGATGATGCGGCAATAGAGATAGCACGTCGCAGTCGCGGAACGCCACGTATCGCAAATGCGCTGTTGAGGCGTGTGAGAGATTTTGCACAGGTAAAAGGTACAGGCCGTATAGATAAGGCCATCACGGAGTTTGCCCTTACGGCATTGAACATAGACCAGTTCGGACTTGATGAGATAGACAACAAGATATTACTTACAATAATCGACAAGTTCAAGGGCGGTCCAGTGGGAGTGTCAACCATTGCGACTGCGATAGGAGAGGACTCTGGAACAGTGGAGGAGGTATATGAGCCATATCTTATAATGGAGGGGTTTATAAAGCGGACACCGCGTGGACGTATGGTTACGGAAATGGCTTACCGTCATTTCGGACGTAATCCATATTCAGGTAATATAATGGAGCCTGGACTTTTTGATGCCTGACAATATAGTGGTATTTGATATAATTTGTAGATATAAATGGAAAAAATGAGGACAGGGGTGTTTGTAGGAAGTTTCGATCCGTTCACTATCGGGCATGATGCGATAGTGAGACGCGCCTTGCCGTTGTTCGACAGAATAGTGATAGGCGTGGGGGTGAATGAGCGTAAGCAGTATATGCAAAGCCTTCAGGACAGGATTGCCGCCATAAAGAATGTGTATGTGGCTGAATCAAGAATAGAGGTAAGACAATACAGCGACCTTACCGTAGATTTTGCACATCGTGAAGGTGCGCAGTTCATAATCAAAGGTGTGAGAAGCATAAAAGATTTTGAATATGAGCGTGAACAGGCTGATATTAACAGGCGTATAGGGGGTATAGAAACCTTGTTGCTTTATTCGGAACCTGAGTTTGAAAGTGTTTCTTCGAGCATGGTGAGAGAGCTCATTCATTTTGGCAAGGATGTTGATATGTTTTTGCCTCATTGACATGGGTGGGGTTTATGCAGGATGTATTTAAGATAAATAAAGATATATATCAATGATAACATATAATTCAGATGGCGTGAAGATGCCTGCCATAAGGAAGCGTGATACAACAGCGTGGATAAAGTCTGTGACAGAGTCGTATGGGCGCAAGGTGGGTGAGATTGGCTACATGTTTGTAAATGACGAGAAAATACTTGAGATAAACAAAGAATATCTCGGCCATGACTACTACACTGACATTATAACTTTCGACTATGATGACGGAAGCCGTATAAACGGTGACATTGTGATAAGTCTTGACACGGTGCGCTCAAATGCCTTGTTGTTTGGCAAGGACTATGATGACGAGCTTCATCGTGTTATCATTCATGGTATTCTGCATCTTTGCGGTATTGACGACAAGGGTCCCGGAGAGCGTGAAATTATGGAAGCGGCAGAGAACAAGGCATTGCAGATGAGAAAGTGAAATCAGAAATCCAGCCACAATTGTCCGTCACCTAAAAGATTGAATGTTTTACGGTGATACGGTGTTATTCCAAATTCCCTTATTGCAGTCCTGTGTTTCTTTGTAGGGTATCCTTTGTTGCTTGTCCAGTCGTATTGGGGATATTCCTGCGCAATCTTGTCCATGTAATCGTCACGGTAAGTTTTTGCGAGTATGCTTGCCGCTGCTATGGAAAGGTATTTACCGTCGCCTTTCACTATTGTGGTGTGTGGAAGGTTACGGTATTGCTTGAATCTGTTTCCGTCTATTATTATTGCTTCCGGGCGTATCTTAAGGCTGTCGAGTGCGCGGTGCATTGCGAGTATGCTCGCGTTGAGAATGTTTATGCCGTCAATTTCCTCAGGTGATACTGTTCCTACGGCCCATGCCACAGCGTCTTTTTCGATTTCCTCCCTTAAGGCATATCTCCGTTTGGATGTTAGCTGTTTGGAATCGTTAAGCATACTGTTGTGATAGTCTTCCGGCAGTATGACGGCTGCGGCATACACAGCTCCGGCAAGGCATCCTCTGCCGGCTTCATCGCATCCGGCTTCTATAAGGCCTGTGTAATAGTTTTGTGCAAGCATAAAGTATTATAATGGGGTGATGGGGTCAAAACATGGTGCAGACGCGCTTTATTCCGGCCACAAGTGCGTCAATTTCCTCTTTTGTGTTGTATAATGCGAATGAGGCTCTCACGGTGCCTTGTATTCCAAGTCGGTGCATAAGTGGTTCGGCACAGTGATGGCCAGTGCGAACAGCGATTCCAAGTCGGTCAAGAAGAGTGCCCATGTCAAGATGATGGATATTGCCTACAAGGAATGACACTACAGCGTCTTTATGTTCTGATTCTCCGAACAGACGCATATCTTCGATGGTTTTCATCTGTTGCATGCAGTATTCTGTCAGCATGCGCTCATGGGCGGATATATTGTCGATACCTATCTGCTCAATGTACTCTATTGCCTTTGATAGTCCGTGTGTGGCAATATAATCCGGTGTGCCGGCCTCAAACTTAAACGGCAGTTTCCCGAATGTTGTCTTTTCGAATGTCACGTTCTCGATCATTTCTCCCCCACCCTGATACGGAGGCATTTTGTCGAGCAGTTCCTCCTTTCCGTAGAGCACGCCTATTCCCGTTGGTCCGTACATCTTATGTCCGCTGAAAACAAAGAAATCGCATCCGAGGTCCTGCACGTCAATTTTGAAATGAGGCGCGCTTTGTGCCCCGTCTACGAGTACCGGCACATTATGTGCATGTGCCATTGCGGTAATCTGTTTTATAGGGTTTACAGTCCCGAGAACATTGCTTACATGAGCCACGCTAACAAGTTTTGTATGTCCGGTGAAAAGTTTTTCTGCCTCTTCAAGTATCAGATTGCCTTTTTCGTCCATTGGAATGACTTTCACAACTATGCCTTTTTTTGTTGCCTGCATCTGCCATGGCACAATGTTTGAGTGGTGTTCCATTACGGATACAATCACTTCATCGCCTTTTTGCATGAATGCGTCACAGAACGATGAGGCTACAAGGTTTATGCTTTCTGTTGTGCCGCGTGTGAATACTATCTCGTTTGCAGACGGTGCGTTTATGAACCTTCTTACAGTCTCGCGTGCAGCCTCGTGAAGGTCGGTTGCCTGTTGTGAGAGATAGTGTACTCCGCGGTGTACATTGGCATTCACATTAAGATATTCATCGCGCATGGCATCAAGAACGCACAGGGGTTTCTGTGTCGTGGCAGCATTGTCGAGATACACCAGTGGCTTGCCGTATACACTTCTTGACAGTATAGGAAAGTCTTTTCTTATCTTGGAAATGTCATACATATAGTGTGCTGTGTTCCTTGTTTGTACTTTTATTTGCAGAGCTTGCATCCTTCGCACTTGCTTAGTTCTCCGCGGAACCGTTTTTCCACAAGGTGGTGTAGACGGTCGCGCAGAGGTTCGAGCTGCATGCGGTCTATGACCTCATTGATGAATGCTGATTCAAGAAGGAGTTTCGCCTCTTTGTCCGAGATGCCTCTTTGGCGCATGTAAAACAATGCGGCATCGTTCAGTTGTCCGACGGTAGAGCCATGGGCACACTTCACGTCATCTGCATATATTTCAAGCATAGGCTGGGTATACATGCGTGCTTCTTTCGTTACGCATATATTCTGGTTTGTTTCGTATGATGTGGTTTTTTGCGCATCTTTACGTACAAGTATGCGGCCGGCAAAAGCACCTGTTGACTTGTCATCGAGAACGTATTTGTATAATTCGTGGCTGTTGCAGTGACCGACTTTGTGATCGATGAGTGTATTGTTGTCCACATGTTGGTTCTTGTCGGCAATGACACATCCGCACAGACTGCACTCCCCTCCCTCACCGTTGAAAACGAGATCGGTACGGTTTCTTGTGACACCGTTGTGAAGGGTTATTACATTGTGGTTTACGCGGCTGTCGGACTCTTGGCTTATAAACAGGTTACTGACCCTTACATTCTTGGCGTGTGTCTCTTCCAGGCAGTAAAGTTCTAATCCGGCATTGTTTCCGACGTATGCTTCGATAACCTGGGTTGTAAGGAAGTTGCGGTCATCGGCTGCATGGTCGCAGAACAGCAGTTTTATTTCCGCACCGTCTTCAACAATTATGAGTACACGCCTGTTTGCCATCAAGTCTACGTCAGAGCGCAGAATGTTTATTACCTGTACGGCACGGTCTACAATCACATTTTTTGGTACATATACCAACAGGCCGTCTTGTGCAAGCATTGTATTCAAGGCTGTGATGGCATCTTCTTCGGTCCTGGCCAGCTTGCCGTAGTATTTTGCAATGAGTTCAGGATTTTTTTCTGCCTCTGTTTTCAGTGATCCGATAATAACGCCTTCGGGCAGATGTGTCTTTGGAGTAGCTTTTGTATAGAACGCGTCATTTACCACAAAATATAGTGATGTGCTGAGGTTGGGAACATCGCAACGGAACGCTTCGTATGGATTTACGGGGATATCCAGACGCTTGAGGTTCAAGCCGTAGTTTGGCTCAAAGAGTTTGTCTATATCGGTGTATTTATATCTTTCTGTCTTTTTCGACGGGAATCCCATTCGCCGGAAATCATCAAAGGCACGGTCTCTGAGGGTATTCATTACCTCTGAGCTGTGTTTTTTTATCATTCCTCTGCATTCCTCATACAGTTCGATGTATTGTTTTTCGCTGTGCATATTTATTCTCCGAGTTCGGCTTTTATCCAATCATACCCACGTTTCTCAATCTCTTTTGCCAATTCCGGCCCGGCGGTCTTTACTATTCGTCCCTTGTATAGCACATGGATAACGTCCGGCTTTATTATTTCCAGCAAGCGTTCATAGTGTGTTATCACGATACAGCTTGTTTCCGGAGTCTTAAGCTTGTTCACGCCTTCGGCTACAGTTCTCAGCGCATCAACATCGAGACCGGAGTCTGTTTCGTCAAGTATGGCAAGTTTCGGCTCGAGCATTGCCATTTGGAAAATCTCGTTGCGTTTTTTTTCTCCTCCGCTGAATCCTTCGTTTACGGAGCGGTTTGACAGTTTGCTGTCGAGTTCCACGATCTTTCGTTTCTCGCGCATAAGTTTTAAGAAGTCCGCGGCGTTCAGGGGTTCCTTGCCTTCATATTTACGTTTTTCATTTATTGCTGCCCGCATGAAGTTTGTCATGGATACACCGGGAATTTCCACCGGATATTGGAAAGACAGGAACAGTCCCTCGTGTGCACGGTCTTCGGGATTCATTTCAAGAAGGTTCTTTCCGTGGAATAAGGCCTCTCCCGCCGTTACCTCATAAAGAGGGTTTCCTACGAGTACTGCGCTGAGAGTGGATTTACCTGAGCCGTTAGGTCCCATTATGGCATGAGTCTCACCCTCGTTTATTGTGAGGTTGATGCCTTTCAATATTTCTTTATCACCTATTTTTGCGTGTAAGTCTTTTATTTCCAACATAGTCTTTATTATTTATATTTTCAGTGGTTGTCCGTTTCATGTCGTATTATCAATATACTTGTTTGTCGGACATGTTCTGTTCTTTTTGCGATGTTTATCCTACGGTACCTTCAAGTGATACGGATAGAAGTTTTTGGGCTTCTACGGCAAACTCCATTGGAAGTTTGTTGAGCACTTCTTTTGCATATCCGTTTACTATAAGTCCTATGGCCTGTTCGGTGGGTATTCCGCGCTGGTTACAATAAAACAGCTGGTCTTCGCTTATTTTGCTTGTTGTTGCTTCGTGTTCTATGATGGCAGTATCGTTGTGTATGTCCATATATGGAAACGTGTGTGCACCGCATTCACTGCCAAGCAGCAGACTGTCGCATGACGAGTAGTTTCTGGCATTGTCAGCGTTGGATGTTGCTCTGACAAGTCCTCTGTATGAGTTTTGGCTGTGTCCTGCCGATATTCCTTTTGAAATGATTGTACTTTTTGTGTTTTTGCCTATATGTATCATTTTTGTGCCTGTGTCTGCCTCCTGGTAGTTGTTTGTCACTGCCACACTGTAGAATTCAGCCTGTGAATTGTCGCCCCGTAATATGCATGACGGATATTTCCAGGTGATGGCACTTCCGGTTTCGACCTGTGTCCATGAAAGTTTGCTGTTTATTCCTCTAAGTTCTCCGCGTTTTGTTACAAGGTTGAGCACTCCGCCCTTTCCGTTTTCATCACCGGGATACCAGTTCTGTACTGTTGAATACTTTACTTCTGCATTATCATTTACAATAATCTCGACTATTGCTGCGTGAAGCTGGTTTTCGTCACGCATAGGAGCCGTACATCCTTCAAGATATGATACATAAGAATCTTCGTCTGCTACGATGAGCGTGCGTTCAAACTGTCCGGTATTTCTTGCGTTTATACGGAAATATGAACTTAGTTCCATTGGGCAGCGTATGCCTTTGGGAATATATACGAATGAACCGTCGCTGAATACAGCACTGTTTAGTGCTGCATAAAAGTTGTCGCGATAGGGTACAACTGTTCCGAGGTATTGTCTTACAAGGTCTGGGTAATCTCTTATGGCTTCCCCGATGGAGCAGAATATGATACCTTTTTCGGCAAGTTTCTCCTTGAATGTTGTCTTTACCGATACAGAGTCCATTATTGCATCAACGGCCACACCGCTCAGTGCAAGGCGTTCTTCAAGGGGGATACCAAGCTTGTCGAATGTTTTCATGAGTTCGGGATCAATTTCTTTTTTTTCGTTCCGATTGTTTTTCTGTGCCATTGGGTCGGCATAGTATGATATGTCCTGATAGTCTATTTCGGGAAGATGTACGTGTGCCCATGTCGGTTGCTCTTGTGTTTGCCAGTATCTGAATGCTTTCAATCTGAACTCAAGCATCCATTCTGGCTCACCCTTTTTTGATGATATGAGTCTTATCACATCTTCATTGAGGCCTTTGTCTATAATTTCGGTATGTACATCTGTTGTGAAACCGAATTCATATTTTTGTTCCGCAACTTTTTTAACAAACTCGTTTTTATTGTTCTCCTTATTCTCCATTGTATTTTTGTTTACCGTTTCAGACTCATCGTCTTGGGTACGGCAGGTTATATAGATTGCAAAGTTACTAAAAAAAGAAATGGCATACAAGCATTTTTCTTTATTTAAGAGAGTGGTGTCGCAGAGAGAAAGTAAAAGCCCCATAACCATTGTTAAATAACGGCTATGAGGCTTTTATCTTGTATATGAGGTTTTTTATAACTTCTGCTGGACTTCAATTTCGGTGAATGTCTCTATGATGTCACCTTGCAGTATATCGTTGAAATTAACAAGGCTTATACCGCATTCGAAGTTGGTGGCAACCTCTTTGACGTCATCTTTGTAACGTTTCAGTGCATTTATCTCACCGGTGTGGATTACAATACCGTCGCGTACGAGGCGGGCTTTGTCTGAACGGTGAACCTTGCCTTCCGTTACGTATGCTCCTGCAACGGTACCTACTTTTGATATTCTGTAAACCTCGCGTACCTCAACCTGTCCGGTAACAATCTCTTTCTTCACCTTGTCGAGCATACCTTCCATTGTTGACCGTATATCCTCAATAGCATCGTAGATGATGGAATAGGTGTTGATTTCCACTCCCTCTTTATCCGCCAGTTTGCGTGCGGCTGATGAAGGACGTACCTGGAAGCCTACTATCACCGCATCTGATGCTCCGGCAAGTTGTACGTCGTTTTCTGATATTTGTCCTACGGCCTTGTGTATCACGTTTACCTGAATCTTTTCCGTTGACATCTTTATGAAGGAGTCGCTTAATGCTTCTACGGAGCCGTCCGTATCTCCCTTTACTATAAGGTTCAACTCCTTGAATGAGCCGAGTGCAATACGGTGGCTGATGTCTGAGAGGGTTATTCGGGTTTGTGTTCTCAAACCTTGTTCACGTTGCAGTTGTTCACGTTTGTTGGCGATTTCCTTTGCTTCTTGCTCTGTTTCCATCACATGGAATTGGTCACCGGCTGTAGGAGCACCGTTGAGGCCAAGAATGATTGCGGGCTCTGCAGGGCCTGCCTTTTCCATACGTTGGTTACGTTCGTTGAACATTGCCTTGATACGTCCATGGCTTGTGCCGGCCAACACTACATCACCGACTTTAATCGTACCGTTGGATACAAGTACGGTAGATACGTATCCGCGGCCTTTATCTAATGATGATTCTATTACGGAACCGGTAGCGCGTCGGTTAGGATTTGCTTTAAGGTCAAGCATTTCTGCCTCAAGGAGTACTTTGTCGAGCAGTTCGTCAACCCCTATTCCTTTCTTTGCCGATATCTCCTGACACTGGTACTTACCGCCCCACTCTTCTACAAGAAGATTCATGTTTGCAAGGTCTTCGCGTATCTTATCAGGATTTGCTCCCGGCTTGTCTATTTTATTGATTGCAAAGACCATTGGGACGTTGGCTGCCTGTGCATGGGCGATGGCCTCCTTGGTTGTCGGCATTACGCTGTCGTCTGCCGCAATGATGATGATAGCGATGTCCGTCACCTGTGCACCGCGTGCTCGCATGGCAGTGAAGGCTTCATGACCCGGTGTGTCAAGGAATGTAATCTTGCGTCCGTCGCTCAATGTCACATTGTAGGCACCTATATGCTGTGTGATGCCTCCGGCCTCTCCTGCTATCACGTTGGTGTTTCGTATATGGTCAAGTAAGGATGTCTTTCCATGGTCAACATGTCCCATTACGGTAACAATCGGTGCACGTGGCAGCAGATCGTTCTCATCGTCCTCCTCAACACTTATAGCCTCGCTTACTTCCGCACTTACATATTCGGTCTTGAATCCGAACTCGTCTGCAACGATATTGATTGTTTCCGCATCAAGACGCTGGTTGATGGAAACCATTATACCGAGGCTCATGCAGGTACCGATGACTTTGTTTACAGGAGCGTTCATCATGGTTGCCAGTTCGCTTACTGTAACAAACTCTGTGATTTTGAGTATCTTGCTTTCTGCCTGTTCCTCGCGCAGTTCCTCGTTCAGGCGTTCTTGAACAGCCTCACGCTTTTCACGACGATACTTCGCTCCTTTCTTGTTTATACTCTTGTTTGTAAGCCGTGCCAATGTTTCCTTTACTTGACGGGCAACATCCTCTTCATTAACCTCTATAGGTTTGGGCTGGTTGCGGTTTTTGCGGTTGTGCTTTCCCCCACCCTGCTTGTTGTCATTTCCGGGACGGTTATTGGAGTTGTTGTTATTGTTTCCTGCGTTACTGCCACGATTCTTGCTCTTCTTGTTGTTACTTTGCTGTTGAGCGGCGGCTTCAATGTCTACGCGTTCTTTATTTATACGTACTCTTTTTTTGCGTTCGCCTTGCTGTTGTGCCTGTTTATCCTCACGCTCTTTTCTGCGTTCTTCCTTAGTTTTCTTCTTCGGACGCGTGCTTTGGTTTATGGCATCGAGGTCGATTTTTCCCAATACGTTTACTTTTGGAGCCAGTTTCGTTTCACTTTTTAAGGTGAATATCTTTGTCTCAGCCTGAGACTCCTTTGCTTCCTGTTTCATCGGTTGTTCCGTTGCAACAGTGTCTGTTTCTTTTTTCTCGTTTGGTGTTTGTTTCGGCTGTTCTGTATTAAGGGTTTTTATCTCCTGTTCCGGTTTCTGTTGCTTCTTGTTGTCTTCGGCTTTAGCATTGGCTGTTTGTCCCTTTTCGCTTTTCTGTGCAGATGTGTTTCTGCTTTCATATTTGCTTGCAGCCTCTTCTTTATTTTCAGCTTTATTCTCTTTTGCAAGGCTTTCGGCAGCAGCCTTTGCTTGTTTGTTCTCAGTAGCAACAGACGGTGTGGATGATGCCTGTTCCGGCTTTTTGCCAAGACTGTTGAGGTCGATTTTTCCTACAGGCTTGAATTGCTGGCGTTGTCCCAGCAAATCTTCGGCTTTTGTAGATTTTTTTTCGGCCTTTTTGTCTTTGGCTTTTTTGGCAAAGATTTTCTCCGCCTCGTTCTTTATGTCCTTATCACCTTTAAATTCCTTCACCAAAGCATGATATTGCTCGTCGGAAATCTTGGTACTAAGGTTGGCGTCGTCTCTTATCTCGCCCAATTCCTTTTTTGTCTTTAGGAAATCAACTGCCGTTTGAAGTCCTATGTTTAATTCTGGTAATACTTTATTTAATCTGATGCTCATACGATTGATTTCTTCCTTTCTTTAAAATGTTTTTATCCTTCAAACTCTGCTTTCAGCACTTTCAGAAGGTTGTCCACAGTCTCTTCTTCGAGGTCTGCCTTTTCGATAAGCATCTCACGCGGAGCGTTAATAACTGCTTTTGCTGTGTCGAGACCGATAGCTTTAATGGAGTCAATGACCCATTGATCTATCTCATCAGAGAACTCATCGAGATATATGTCCTCCTCGTCCGCTTCTTCTGCATTGACTTCTCGGAATACGTCAATGGTGTATTCTGTAAGCATTGATGCGAGCTTAATGTTCATTCCGCCTCGTCCGATGGCCAATGACACTTCTTCCGGTTTTAGATATACCTCAGCCTTGTGATTCTCTTCGTCTACAGTGATGCTTGACACTTGTGCCGGGCTTAATGCTCGTTGGATAAACAACTGTACGTTGCTTGAATAGTTGATGACATCTATGTTTTCGTTGCATAGTTCGTGCACGATACCGTGTACGCGGCTTCCTTTCACACCGACACATGCCCCTACCGGATCTATACGCTCATCGTAGCTTTCGACAGCGACTTTGGCTCTTTCTCCCGGCATACGTGCGATGCGGCGTATAGTGATAAGTCCGTCGTTTATTTCGGGAACCTCGGCCTCGAGCAGACGTTCGAGGAACAGAGGGCTTGTACGGCTAAGGATAATACGCGGATTGTTATTCTCGTTGTCTACACGTGCGATTATAGCCCTTACTGTTTCTCCCTTACGGTAAACATCGGACGGAATCTGTTCGCTTTTCGGAAGGTGCAGTTCATTACCTTCATCGTCTATGACAAGGACTTCTCGTTTCCACATTTGGTAAACCTCACCGCTTACAATAGTTCCGACCTTTTCCTTATATTTGTTATACAAAGAGTCATGTTCCAATTCCAGAATCTTTGAGGCCAATGTCTGGCGTAAGTTAAGGATTGCGCGGCGACCGAATTTGCTGAAGTTGACCTCCTCGCTCACCTCTTCTCCTATTTCATAGTCAGATTCAATCTTCTGTGCATCGGTGAGAGATATTTCTTTGTTCTCGTCCTGTACATCACCGTCAGCCACTACAATACGGTTGCGGTGTATTTCGAAGTCGCCTTTGTCCGGATTTACAATGACATCAAAATTTTCATCGCTGCCGAATATTTTGGCTATAACGTTACGGAAACTCTCTTCCAACACGCTTACCAATGTGGTGCGGTCAATATTTTTGGTCTCTTTGAATTCCTGAAAGGTCTCTATCATGCTTGGACCTATCTCTTCTTTCTTTGCTGCCATAGCTTTACTTGAAACTTAGTAAGTATTTTGTATATTTAATATTATTCATGTTAAATGTCTTGTCTACTTCCACTATCTGTGGTCTTTTCTTGCCTTCGATATGCTGTTTTTCCTTTGTGGTGACAGTAAATTCAGGCTCGTTTACTTCTTTGAGTATGCCGTGAGTCTTTTTGCCTTCCGCATCCATCACTTCAACATCTTTTCCGATATAGTTGATGTATTGCTGTACGACTTTGAACGGTTGTCCTATTCCTGCGGAGCCGACTTCCATTTCATAGTTGTCCACTTCCTCACCGAGGCGTTCTTGTATAAAACGGCTAAGTTCCGCGCAGTCTTCAATCCATACACCGTCAGCATGATCTATTTCTACGATAATGCGGTCGCCTGGAGCGAAAATCACATCCACAAGGAAATAGTCATTTTCCTTCAGCCACTCTTCTACTAATTCTTTAACAACGTTTTTATCTATCATACGCGTTATTGGGGTTATTAAAATAAAATGAGGGACTTTCGCGAAGTCCCTCATTCCACTGAACGGTGCAAAGATAGTAAAAAATACAATAACGGCAAAGCTTTTATCTGTAAAAAACATCTTTCACATTAAAATATATTGAAAAGACAAAAAAAAGCAGTATTTTTGCATCCTAAAATTTGAAAAATGATGAGACATCTTTTATCAAAGGCAGCCATGGTTTTGGCTGTGTTTTCATTCTTTTCCTGCGGAGAAGAGAAGTTTCGTGTGGAAGGAAATATCACCGGTGCAAAGGATTCTGTGCTGTATTTTGAGAATATGGGTCTTCAAGGGCCTGTTACGGTTGATTCTGTAAAGCTTGATGCGGACGGCTCTTTTGCTTTTGAGGACAAAAGACCGGAAGCTCCTGATTTTTATCGGTTGAGAATAGCCGGTCAGATAATCAATGTGTCTGTAGACTCTACTGAAACAATAAAGGTAAAGGCGGAATATAATACGATGCCTACCGGATATGAGATTGAAGGTTCGTCAGAATGTTTGCGTATAAAGGAATTGACGCAGATGCAAATAGCTCTTCAGAACCGTGCGTTAGGATTAGAGTATAACACAGGTCTCAGCCGTGGGCAAAGAATAGACAGTCTTGAGAAAATGCTGTATGAATATAAGAATATTGTTAAGTCGGAATATATTTTCAAAGACCCGAAGGCAGCGTCATCTTATTTTGCCCTGTTCCAGACTCTTGGAAACTATCTGATATTTAATCCTCAGGCCGATGTGAACGACACACGTGTGTTTGCCGCAGTGGCAACCTGCTGGGATACATATTATCCCGACGCTCTCCGTACTGGCAACCTGCATAATATTGCGGTAGAGGCATTGAAGAACGAGAGAATCATTTCTTCGCAAAACTCCAATACCATAGATCCTGCGAAGGTTACCACCACAGGACTTATAGACATACAGCTTCCTGACAATAAAGGAAACATTCGATCGCTTACAGAGCTTAAGGGAAAGGTTGTCTTGCTTGATTTCCATCTGTTTGCCATGAAGGAGTCACCCAAGCGTATACTCATGCTGCGTGAGCTTTATAATAAATATCATGACCGTGGATTGGAGTTTTATCAGGTGTCTTTAGATCCTGACGAGCACTTCTGGAAACAGCAGACATCCGCATTGCCATGGATAAGCGTACGTGATGCAGACGGAGCGCAGTCGTCAAGGTTAAGAGTGTATAATATCAGTAATATACCGGAGTTTTTCATAATCGACCGTGGCAATAATCTTGTAAAGCGTTCTTTACAGATAAAAGACCTTGATGCTGAGATACAGGCATTGCTTTAAATATGGAATATTTATAATCAGAGGTACATGGCTAAGAAAGAAAAAGACGGTCTTACCCCGATGATGAAACAGTTCTTTGAGCTTAAGGCAAAGCACCCTGATGCTGTACTGCTGTTTCGTTGCGGAGACTTTTACGAAACATATTGCGAGGATTCCGTTACAGCGTCGAAAGTTCTTGGTATTACCCTTACCAGACGTAACAACGGAGCCAATGTAAAAGGCTCGGAGATGGCGGGATTTCCACATCATGCCCTTGATACGTATCTTCCGAAACTTGTAAGGGCTGGTTATCGCGTTGCCATTTGCGACCAGCTTGAAGACCCGAAGCTGACAAGGAAGCTTGTTAAGCGCGGTATCACCGAACTTGTCACTCCCGGTGTCGCCATGAATGACAACGTGCTTAATTATAAGGAGAATAACTTTCTTGCCGCTGTAGATTTCGGGAAAAGTTCATGCGGAGTTGCTTTCCTTGATATCTCCACAGGTGAATTTCTTACCGGTGAGGGCACAGCGGACTATGTTGAGAAGCTTCTTGGAAATATCCAGCCCAAGGAAGTGCTTTATGTAAAAGGAAGGAAAGCCGATTTTGAGCGTTGTTTTGGAAACAGGTATTATACATTTGAGCTTGATGACTGGGTGTTTACCGACCAGAGTGCAAGGCAAAAGCTTTTGAAACATTTTGGTGTGAAGAGTCTCAAGGGATTTGGTGTAGATCATTTGAAGAGTGGGGTGGTGGCTGCCGGTGCCATACTGCAGTATCTTGAAATGACGCAGCATACCCAGATAGGACATATTACATCTCTTGCGCGTATAGAGGAGGATAAGTATGTGCGCATGGATAAATTTACTATCCGTAGCCTTGAGCTTATCCAGCCCATGCAGGAGGACGGGACGTCTCTTTTGGATGTGATAGACCGTACAGTATCCCCTATGGGAGGCCGTATGTTGCGCCGCTGGCTTGTTTTCCCGTTGAAGGATGAGAAACCCATACAGGAGCGTCTCGATGTCGTGGAGTATTTTTTCAGGAAGCCGGATTTCCGTGAGCTTATCGACAGGGAACTGCACCGTATAGGTGATTTGGAGCGTATCGTATCCAAGGTTGCCGTAGGCAGGGTGTCTCCGCGTGAGGTCGTCCAGTTGAAGACGGCCCTTCAGGCCATCCAGCCCATAAAGACGGCATGTCTTTATGCCGACAATGAGGCATTGAAGAGAGTGGGAGAGAGGCTGAACCTTTGCGAATCGTTGCGTGAGAGGATAGAGCGTGAGGTGGAAAGCGATCCGCCGCAGCTGATAAACCGCGGTGGCGTTATCCGCAGCGGTGTCAGTGACGAGCTTGACGAATTGCGCAGTATTGCCTATAGCGGCAAGGACTATCTTATGAAGATACAGGAACGTGAGACGGAGGAGACCGGCATTGCAAGTCTGAAGATAGGATATAACAATGTGTTCGGATATTATCTTGAAGTGCGTAATACATACAAGGATAAGGTTCCTGACACGTGGGTAAGGAAGCAGACTCTTGCCAATGCGGAAAGATATATCACTCAGGAACTGAAAGAATATGAGGAGAAGATTCTTGGGGCGGAAGACAGGATTCTTTCGCTTGAGACAAGGCTTTTCAACGAGCTTGTTCTGTCAATGCAGGAGTTTATCCCTCAGATACAGATAAATGCCGGTGTCATAGCCCAAACAGACTGTCTTCTGTCGTTTGCTAAAACTGCGGAGGAGCATAAATATATACGCCCGGAGATAGATTCGTCGGATATTCTTGACATACGTCAGGGCCGGCATCCGGTGATCGAGACACAGTTGCCTTTGGGTGAGACTTTTGTGCCTAACGATATAGAGCTTGATTCTGAGAAACAGCAGATAATAATAATCACCGGTCCTAACATGGCCGGAAAGTCAGCTCTGCTCCGTCAGACGGCGTTGATTGTCCTGATGGCCCAGATTGGCTGTTTTGTGCCGGCCGAACGCGCCCGTATAGGTATGGTCGACAAGATATTCACCCGTGTTGGTGCGAGCGACAATATTTCCCTTGGCGAATCGACGTTTATGGTGGAGATGACCGAGGCGTCGAATATACTTAACAATGTATCTTCAAAGTCTCTTGTGCTGTTCGATGAATTAGGACGTGGCACGAGTACATACGACGGAATATCCATCGCGTGGGCTATAGTGGAGTATCTCCACGAGCATCCCAAGGCTAAGGCGCGCACGCTTTTCGCTACACATTATCATGAGCTTAACGAGATGGAGCGTAATTTTGCGCGTATAAAGAACTATAACGTTAGCGTAAAGGAACATGAGGGCAAGGTGATATTCCTGCGAAAGTTGAGGCCGGGAGGAAGCGAGCATTCTTTTGGTATACATGTGGCTGAAATAGCGGGAATGCCGCGCAGTATAGTAAAGCGTGCCGAGGTCATTCTGAAGCAGCTCGAGGCGGATAATGCCGCTGTCGGCGGTTTGGGTGGTATGGATGCCGACGGAAAGCTGCAGGGTGGGGCGGCACGTTCCATTTCTTCCATTGCCCAGAGCCGCGAAGGCATGCAGCTGAGCTTTTTCCAGCTTGACGACCCTGTGTTGTGCCAGATACGCGATGAGATTCTCGGGCTTGATGTAAACAACCTTACTCCGGTGGAGGCTCTTAACAAACTTAATGATATAAAGAAAATCGTTGGGGGAAAGTCTTAGTCAAAGAGTTTTTATAGTCAATGAAATGAGGCGGTTCCGACAACAAACCGCCTCATTTCATTATAGTCCGAAAAGTCTTTTTCTTAATGCCTTGTTTTCTTTGCTGCCGGTTTTATATCCATATAGTCTGTCCTGCACCGCATGTTCCTCATGGTGTTGAACTCGAGTCTTATTTCATCGCCACGGCTCAGGTTCACGGTGTGTGTGGTGCGTGTCTGCATGGTATTCCGGTTTACGTTGGCAGTCCATGTGTCTTTACAGTTGTCGTTCACATAGATAGAGAAGCTTCCCTCACCTGATTTCTCATCGAAATATGCTGTGGTGATGTCGTATGTTCCGTTCTTCCCGGCCCATACGAAACTCATGTATCCCGGTCCCTGATCGCCTGTGCAGCAAGAGTCGTTTGATGCTGCGATCCATCCCGGAGCGGCATTGCGTTCAGGAAAGCACAGTCCTCCGCGTACTGCATGTTCAGCCTCGTTGCGTCCTGTGCGGGCATGGCTTATGTCAGATTTGAAGCTCCATACGTCACCCTTTTCCACAGAGCCGTCTTTCCTGTTGGTGTCAACACGCCAGTAATACGTCTCTCCTTGTTTCAGTCCCGTCGGGCAGTATGATTCCGTGTTAACCGTTTTTATCATGGCTCCGCTCATATTCTTGTTTCCGCATATATATACGGTGTAGCTGCGTGCATCGAATCCCTTGCGCCACCGCAGGGTCAGCGGCATGCAACGTGTGGCGGATGCCTCTTTGTCTATCTCGCGCAATGCGGTATGCCGGTCACCGTCCGATGGGGTAGGGAAGTGGGCTTTGGCGCTTGCCGTGTTGAATCGGAACACCCCGGAAATCTTTCCGTCGTGCTTTCCTCCGTTGATTGTCACCTGCCAGTAATAGGTTGTCGAGGGTTTCATCTTGAATGATGCCGGATCGGCATTCTGCATATTGTCTGGAGATGTTCCTATCCTGTATGTATAGTTAGTAGCTCCTTCTATATCGCTGCAGAATATCCTCGTGCCGTCCGTTATGCCTATGGCACCGTCGCCCGGAAAAGGAATGATGTCGCTTTCTATACCTTCAATGCATCCTGTTGCTGCAATGAGTGCTGGTATGTCAGACGCGTTGTCCATTGCGAAGTCGTAATGATAATACTGTGACACGTCAAATCCGTTGCTGTTGCCCTCTGTATTGTTTTTTGTGTTTTCGAAAATGTTTCCCGTACTTCTTATAAATCCCCAGTACGTATCGTTCTTCCCAAAATCGGTGGAATACATTTGGTTGAATGCCGATTTTACGTCCTTGAAGTAGCAGTTTTCCACATTCACGCGTGCCCTTGCGAACATACCTATCGCATAGAGAGTGTTTCTTTCGTTGTAGTCGTTGAATATATGGCCCAGGCCGTAGCCTATCCGCGGGTTACGTTGCGTACAGTTTATGAAGGCATTGTGGTGATATGTCACCCGTTGCCGTCCGTAGTCGGCAAGGTTTCTTGTTCCCGAGCTGCAGATTGAAGTCTTGTCGTGGTCGTGAAACCTGCACCACGATACGGTCAGATAGCTTGAGCCGTATGTAAAGTCAAGCAGTCCGTCGTTCTCGTCCCGTTCTTCCTTTTGGCTTGAAAGGTCGCAGTGGTCCACCCAGATGTGGTGTGAGTTTCTGAACGAGATTGCATCGGGGTCGGCTTTCGTTATCTTCAGGTTGCGGATGATGATGTTCCTTTGGTTCTTTATGTCAAGTCCGAGGCTGTCGAGATGTGCTCCGTTGCCGCCTCCTATTATTGTCTTGTTGCTTTTTATTGAGATGACGTCATGCTTTTGTTTAGGACTGGCATTGTAGTCGTAATGTCCTTTAAGGTCTGCATCGAGAATTATTATGTAAGGCTCGTCGGCTCCGGCATAGCGTGATAAATCCTCGCGCTTGGTCACATGTACGGTCTTTCCTCCGGCTCCTCCTGTAGTGCCTTGCAGTCCCATGTCGCTGTAGTTGGCGAAACCCACAAGTCCGTGCTGTGCACCGGCCGTACCGCATATTGCGGCGGTCAGTGTCAGCGATAACAGTCTTTTGATAAGAGTCATTGTGTCTTCTTCATGCTTTTAGCCATGCATGCTACGCCTATTATAATAAACGGAATGCTGAGCAACTGGCCCATATTGAGAATCATGTCGGCCTCGAACGCCTCTTGGATATCCTTGGTATATTCGATGAAGAATCTGAATGTGAAGATGTATGCGAGGCACAGTCCGAAGAAGAATCCCGTGCCCGCCTTTTCCGGATGCCGTCGGTACAATGCCATGCCGATGAAGAATAGTGCGGCGTAGGCAATGGCCTCGTAGAGCTGTCCCGGATGTCGTGGCATAGAGTCTACGCGTTCGAAGATGAAGGCCCACGGCACGTCCGTCACCTTACCTATTATCTCTGAGTTCATCAGGTTTCCCAGCCTTATGAAACATGCCGTCACCGGTGTTGCGATGGCAATGTTGTCGAGCACGGTCCATAACTTTACACCTGTGCGCTTTACGTATGCCCACAGGGCAATCATCAGTCCGAGTGTGCCGCCGTGGCTGGCCAGACCCTCATATCCGGTGAATTTCCATCCGCCGTCCGGCAGGAAGTGTATCGGCAGAATCATTTCAATGAAATGTGTTCCCGAAGACAGATAATAGTCGGGTTGGTAGAACAGGCAGTGCCCGAGGCGCGCTCCCACAAGTATACCGATGAAACAATATACAAATAACGGCTCGAACAGTTCTTCCTTTATTTTTTGCTGCTTATACAGGTTGCGCACTATGAGATAGGCGAGGAGCAGTCCGACGAGCCAGCACAGCGAGTACCAGCGCATTCCGAAGAATGCCGTAAGGTCGGGATTCCACACGATGAAGTCTGTCAGGTGTGTCATAGGTCTTGTGTGTTTGTTGTACGGATATTAAACGTTGAACCTGAAGTGCATGATGTCACCGTCCTGCACCACATATTCCTTACCTTCTATACCCATCTTCCCGGCTTCACGTACTGCTGCTTCGGAGCCGTATTGTATATAGTCGTTATATTTTATCACTTCGGCCCTGATAAAGCCTTTCTCAAAGTCGGTGTGTATCACTCCGGCGCATTGCGGGGCTTTCCATCCCTTGTGGTAGGTCCATGCCTTCACCTCCATTTCTCCTGCCGTGATGAATGTCTCGAGGTTCAGTAATGAGTATGCTTTCTTTATAAGCCTGTTCACACCGCTTTCTTCCAGTCCGAGCTCTTCAAGGAACATCTGCTTGTCCTCGTATGTTTCCAGCGATGCGATGTCCTCTTCGGTTTTTGCCGCTATAATCAGCATTTCGGCATTCTCGGCCTTTGCTATTTCCTCTATCTTGCGTGAGTATTCGTTTCCTTCCTTTGCGCTGCTTTCGTCCACGTTGCATACGTACAGCACCGGTTTGGCCGTGAGCAGAAACAGGTCGTGTGCGAATTTCTGCTCATCCTTGCTGTCAAATTCCACCGTGCGGGCATTTTTCCCCTGTATAAGCACCTCGCGGTATGCTTCGAGCACGCTTACCGCCACCTTTGCGTCCTTGTTTCCCGCGGCAGCCGTTTTCTGCTGTTTTGCCAGCTGGCTGTCTATCGTCTCCAGGTCTTTGAGCTGCAGCTCCGTGTCTATTATTTCCTTGTCTTCCACAGGGTTTACCGATGCTCCGCCCTCACGCACTATGTTGTCGTCGTCGAAGCAGCGCAATACGTGTATGATTGCGTCTGTCTCGCGTATGTTTCCGAGAAACTTGTTTCCGAGACCTTCGCCCTTTGATGCGCCTTTCACTAATCCGGCTATGTCTACAATCTCGCATGTTGCCGGCACAATGCGTCCCGGGTGCACAATCTCTGCGAGCCTTGTAAGCCTTTCATCAGGCACGGTTATCACTCCCACGTTTGGTTCTATTGTGCAGAAAGGAAAGTTTGCAGCTTGTGCCTTTGCGCTTGAAAGACAGTTGAAAAGCGTGGACTTACCCACGTTGGGAAGTCCTACTATACCACATTTTAATGACATTTCTAATACGTATTATTTTTATTCTTTTGCAAAGTTACTATTTATATCAGTATAAAGAAGTATTTGGTATGTTAAAATATCATTAGTGGCAGGTGTTATGTTTGCCGCTGTTGAATAACGCTTTCCGTGTATTCTATTTCACTGCTATTTTCTTGCCGTTGCGTATATAGATGCCTTTTTTCTTGATTTGTGAAACTATTCTTCCGCTAATGTCAAAGATAATGTCTTTGGAATCATTCTGCCCCATGCTGTCGCTTTCTGTCATGTCTTTTATTCCGGATACGATGTCCTTAAAAAAAGATCTTCCTTGTATGTGGTGTATGAGAGATGTTCTTGGGTGGGGTCCCCGGAGTATTGTGGAGCTTTATATATCACGCTGTTGCCTTCGATGTAGAGGTTGAGGCATGCTCCCATGTGTCTGTAGGTGGGAATGTCAATGGCGTTGATATAGTTGATGAGTTGGCCGAGACTGTTTATACACCCGATGCCTTCAATGAGTATGGTGTAGTCCGGTGTGTTTTCATCAATCCAATATCCTTGAAACAACATGAGTTTTTTACGTGACTCACCGTTGAATAATGTTGTGTTTTCAATGTTTGCAACTTCTATTGCATCTTCTCCCCATGTTTCTGTCACGCCTACGAAGTCTCCTTTTTTCTGTGTGAAGTCATACAGAATCACTTCATTGTCTTCTGTTGTTTGATAAGGCATGTATATGTCCGTTCCCTGTCCCACATTCTTATATTCGTCCTGACAGACATACACCTTTCCGTTTTCTGTACGCAGGCCAAGCACATACTCCCTGTCGGAATACTGTCCGTTGCCTAAATATCTTGTTGAATACAGTTTGTTGTATGTCTTCCCGTTCATCTCGCATGTTCCGTCTATTTCATATTTGGTGAATCCTGCGTATGTGTTTTCTGCATTGTCAACCAGAAGATAGTAAGACCATTGGGAACCCTGTTTGAATCCTTGTGCATGCATATATATGGCATTGGCAAATATAGTAAATATAAAAAATAGGTGTTTCATTGTATATTGGTTTTAAGTTATTTGGTATATAGTTGTTATTGTTTCCAATTTGTTAAAATATCGGTGGCGTAGGTGTTTCGGTGCATGTAAGAGGCATGCACCGAAACATTACCCTTATTTCCCTGTTGTTTTTTTCCCGTTAATGATATATATTCCGTGTGTGGGTTTTTGAGTAAGTCTCTGTCCACTGATGTTGTATATTCTTTCCTTCTGTCTGTTTTTTTCTCCTGTAATGTCAGGAGAATCCATTCCTGTTGTGATGTCGGATATCACATCTTTTTCGCTTTTGGCATATACCTGAGTTTTGTATTTTATGAAATCACCGAATGTTGTAAATGCAGTTTCTCCGACAACTTCCTTGCTGTTCTCTTTCACTGTTTGCGATACGATGCATCCTATTCCTTCTACAATCCTTGTTCCGTTGCTTAGTATGAGCATCCTGCGCGTGTTGTAGTCTGCCGTTGTAGTGTCCCTCACGTTCACTACTGTCACATCTTCGTTGCCGGCCACCGAGCGCAATTTGTCACCTGTCTTCATGTTGAAGTCATACACAGTCAGTTCTGTGCTCTCGTTGTCCGTATACGGTATGTATTCTGTAAACACGGCCGGATAGGTCGTTCCCGAGCCGGCCACACTCATATATTCCTCTCTGTCGGCATACACCCGGCCGTTCTCCTCTCTCATGGCTGGCAACCGCTTTGTCTCCCCGTTTCCCGTCATGCACAGACTGCGGTATATTTTCCCGTTTTTCGACGTCATGTTGTTGTCTGCAAATATGGTATATTCTGTCTTTCCGGTTATCTGCTTCCTGTCGGTAAGCGTAGCCGTGTAGAAGTTCCAGCGTGTCTTTCCGTCGAGCATCGACTTGAATGTGGCTTTTACAGTCTCTTTTGTAGGGGTTGAGTATACTGTTTCTTTTCCGTTCATGGTTATTACCGAATATCTCATTGCCACAAACTGGTTGTCGTTCTGTGTCTCGGGGTTGAGCCATCCGAAGAACATTCCCGGTGAGTTTATGCAGCCCATGCCTTCAATCACCTTTGCCCCGTTGCTGAATGTGAGCAGTTTTTTATTGTCGCCTTCTGCCATATCTACCGTTTTTATGTCTATAAGGCTGATGTCGTCGTGCCCCTCTACGCTGCGGAATTTGTCGCCCGTTTTCATGTTGAAGTCATACAATACCAATTCTCCCTCGTCGGTCACTTCGTATGGAATATAATTGATGTCTCCAAGGGGCGTGAATCCCGTCTTGTCGTTCTTTAGCAGAGACATATAGCCGTTGTAGTCGGCGAGCAGCCGGCCGTTCTCCATCCTTATTCCAAACCTGTACATGGCCTCTTCCGCTGTCATGCGTAGCGGTGCGTTGATTGGTGCATCATAAACCGTAGGGACTGCGTAAAGCTTGTGATATTTCTTTCCGTTGACGTCTATAGTCTTGCCGTCTTCTGTGAAGAAGCTTACATCCTCCATAATATAATGCATTTCGTAGTTGGATGCGACGAACCAGTCCAAATAATCTGTACACATATAGGTTATTTCCAAACGGAAATCGTTTGTGTTCGTATCGTCGGCCTTGATGCCTGTAAACGACATGGCCGATAGTAATGCTAATAAGAGTCCTGATGTTTTCATTTTGTTATAATATTTAGTTCTGTCCCTTTGTTTATTGTTGTTCCACCGTTTAATTCCACGTATTTGCCGGATAGTGTTATTTTTCCACTGTTGAAATTTACTTCTCCATTCTGTTTGGTGTCTGTTATATTGGAACCTACCTTTATTATATTCGCATTATAAGTTTTCGGGCCGTCAATATTCTCATTTTGGATATATAAAATGTCTGTAGGGTCATAAATATATGGAATCTTGTTATGTGCAGAAACACAAACTATAACGTTATCTGTGTTTCCCGTGTAACTGGCAGAGCATCCTTGATAGGTTGTTACATTGTTTGTTAGTTTGTTGTAGAATGCGATATTTGCAATGTCTCCATTGGTATTTACTGTTATTGAATTTGCATTTTTGAAAAGTTCTATGTTCGTAAATTTTTTTGGTAATAGGGTGTAAATTTGCATACTTGGATCTCCAAAGCAGTGGTAAACTTCTCTTGTATATTTTATTGCGTCACCGAGACTCATTCCCCAAGTTTCTTCTCCTCGTTTTAATCCTTGTTCTAATATTTGTCCAAGTTGAAAAGTTGGTTCTGGTGTAGGCGTAGGTGGTGTTGGTAACGGATATCTAAATTCAGGAATAAGTCCAGGGGTCGGCCAAATTGCATCGAGCATTCCGCAAATCAAACCATCGTTGTTCCCAGAAAGGCTATTTTCTGTTGCAGCGAAAACGGCAACCCCTCCTCCTCCATTTCTTTTGAGGAAATTTTCTGCCAAACAACTTGTAGTGTCGTCAAATTTACCGGTAAGACATGTAATGCTGAAAATAACTGGTAGTTTGTTGTCATTCTTTAGTTGATTCACTTCTTGATTTCTAAAAGATGGCATCCCCCATCTGTCAATATTTCCATGTCCACGATATACAACGTATAATGCTCCGTAATCAAAATTTTCATATATTTCGTCAATGTTTCCTTCCCAATTGTAGTTATTCCTTTTCAAATAATAGGGCAATGGTTCTCCAAATGAGAATTTCCCATTGTTCCAATATTGTGGATTTGTAGATGAATATGCTTCATAAACAAAGCTTCCATCTATTAAATGATAGTTGTCTATCATATACCATCTTATATCCTCCAATGTTTTGATAAATCTTGTATCTTCATATCCGTCATTGTTATTGTCTTGAAAAAAACCGCAATGTAGACCATTGGTATAAAAATCTTTATTTAAAACCGGATTTTTCTCATAATTAATTATTTTATTTACAACAATAGTTGCTTCTTCTGCAGTGGAAACAAGTAGTCTTCCGCGATATATATCAGGAAGAGCGTTCTTCTCTTCTCCCATTACACCATAATAATAGTCTGTACAATGTGGAGTCTTATATTCACTATGTTGTGCTGGTACGTCATTATGCCCTCCTACTATTAAAAGATAATATAGTGCGTCATTGTTATCATAAATATTTTTTACCTCTTCTTTTATTGTTTCTGGACTCCATGTATCTCTTATGGAAACATGGGTGCGGAATCCTAAAGTCCTTTTCCATTCTGCAAATTTATTTACAGCATCTGTATATTTGGGTACAGATATTATGAGATAATCTTTTGTTATATCCGTTGAATTGGAAGATATCTCTTTTAAAGGACTTGTAATGTCTTTATTTAAAACAGTGTTTTTAATAAAGTTATCGTCAAGACTTATACTCCTTTTAGTTTGTACTATATTTTTTGTCTTATCGGTAGTGAATGTGATTTTATATTTAATTGTTTTATATATTCTTGTCGTTTTAGTTTCATAATTATACTGTAATGGGTTTATACAAATATTAGCCAAAGGTTGTCCTCTGTATTTGTTTAGATAGTAAGACGAAATGATTGCTTTAGGGAAAAAGCCTGTGTAAGGATTTATTGGTTTCACATTATCTTTGTTAAACCCTTTATGTTTACTTTCAAATACGGTGGGGCGTGCAGGAGCAAGTTCAATAGGTAAGTCGATAAATGAGCTGTCTATTACTGAAACTGCAATATTAGAATTTGCAGGTATGGCGAAAGTATCCCATCTGAAAAGAATAGAAGGTGTTGCAATGGAATCGTTAAGTCCGAATCCATTTATTTTTAAGATAGATGCTTCTTGGTATATTGGATCTTCTATGGATATGGCTTTATCAAATATATATGTAATTACAACACCGTCAGAAACAGATTCTATTTTTCGTTGAGGAATTGTTTCTTCAATTTTATCTATTTTATTGCCATTGTTTAAAAGTATTGTATTTTGTGCCATAATAGGTATGGCGCAAAATGCATATATGTAGTATATTATAAAGTTTCTCATAGCTAAAATTTTACTGTGTTACAACCATTCTTTTAGTGTCAATAAGCTTTCCGTCTATGATGAGGCTGTAGATATACATTCCCGGTGCGAGACCTTCTGAAGTGACATAGATGGAATGTTCCCCGCGTTCGTTTACCTGGATGCCTTTTATCTGCTTCCCGCTAAGGTCGTAGATGTTCAGCATGGCAGTGTTTGCAGATGTCGGGATGTTTACCTTTATGTCCGTTGACGTGACAAACGGGTTAGGTTTGTTTTGCGAGAGGGAAGCCTCCGATATGGAAGAGTTGCTTATGCAAGCCGTTGCGGCCTGCTGTTTCGGCGTTGCCTGTCTTCCCGATGGATTCTCGAGCTGTTCTATCTTTGCGCTAAGCTCACCGATAGACTGTACGAGCAGCGGTATAAGCTCCATGTAGTTTATTGCTTTCGTTCCGTCCTCCTTTGTGTATACGAGGTCAGGGTATACAGCTTCCAGCTGTTCCGCCGACAGTGCGTAATGTGTCTTGGAGAGGTTCTGCGCCTCTATTGCTCCGATGCCCCTTACCGTTTGGGTTGTGTCACCGGCCATTGCCGGTGCCTTTGCCGGCAGTTGGTGCCTGTATGCCACGGCTGATATTCCCGTGAGCTTGTCGTGCACGGTCTCTGTCTCCATTGCGGTTTCGTTTCCTGCCCTTGCGTTCATCCTTGTTTCCCCTTCCTGCTCAACGGCCATACCTATAAGCACTCCGTCGATGCTTCCGTTTACTTTCAGGTTTCCGCTAATTCCGACTTCTCCGTTGAAGTATCCGGCGTATCTCTTTTTTAGCCCTATTCCGTTTTCTGTCTTGTCGGTCGTTCCGTATACGGCCGCCCCGCTTGTAGTCCCGTCCAGTCGTCCGAACACACCGTAGTTCCATCCCGATGTTGCGAATCCTGCTGAGCCGATGACTCCGAATGCGCGTCCGCATGTTCTTTCCAGGAATCCCTGTGAGCGTATCTCTCCCTTCACTCCGACGCTGAAGTTAGTATTGTCGCAGAAAGTAAGGAAGTCTCCTCCGAATCCCCAGTTGAGGCTGTTACCGTCGACAACGCAGTTTATACCGTTCATGTCCGTCCGCGACCTGATTGTATAGTTCTTTTCCCCTTCGCAGGCAATTGACAGTGCGGACTTTGCGGTGTCGCAGTCTGAGTTCAGCAGTACGTTTCCGTTTTGGAATACTTTCAGTTGTGCGTATGATACGGATACGGCACAACTCATGATAAGAGTAATGATTGTTTTCTTCATAATCTATTGGTTTTAAGTTATTTGGTATATAGTTGTTATTGGTTTCGTGTAGTGTTGGACTATTGCGTTCAAAGATAGTTAAAAAAAGCAATATTGCAAAGATATTTCATGGCTGTTTTTCGTGTTTTTATATTTTTAACTTAATTTCCTGTCTGTCCGCTTATTGCATTGATTGTCATCCCGTTGGGATACTTTTCTAAAGTCAAGTCCGAATTTGTGGCGATCGTTTTTACGCTTCTGTCCTCCACGAATGACCGATCACAGAACCGGTGCATCTTGTCAACCGTATAAGTACCAGACAACCTACCGTACAACTGCCCGAACAAGTTCGCACTTTATTGCTTGCCTTGTCAAGCCTATCCAGACAAGTCGAAGTTTCAGTGTGGCATACAAAGGAAGCAAAGATGCGGAATATTGTTATTATTCATAATAAAATTATTATAGCGCAGGTTTTCTTGCCTGAAGCCATATTGAATCTTACTATAGCTCACATTATTGATTCAGATAAAGTTGCCGGTGTGTTATTTGAAATGGTTTTACATATTTGGGTGCCTGTAAAATTCTCTTTCAATGAATAGGCTATTCATGCTCGATGAACATGCTATTCACGACCGATGAATAGCATGTTCATCGAGCGAGAATGGCATGTTCATTTTTGGTGCACTTTTTGATTATTGTAACATGTTGTATATCAATGATTTATAAAATAGGGTAAGTGGTGCGAAAACGTAACAAGAAAAGTTATGAATTTCTATTACAAACAAAACGTGTTTCATGTCATATTTACAACATAAACCAATAATAATCGTAAATAAGTGGAATCCCCTTATATGTTTTTACCCCGAATCGTTCATCGGATTTAAAGTTTGCAACCGGGTTGCATATACTAATTGATATCTTTGCAAACATATTGTCGGGGATTGTCGGTGGAAAGATTCTTTTCCGCATTACCTCCCAACGAAAATGAAAACAATTATAAAACTCATTGATTAGAGTTTTTCAATACCGTTAGAGTGCGGTGTGTGATATAGTGATGATGATTAAGCATAAAAAATACATTGGAAATGAAATTAAATATATTTGTTTTGGCAACTATGGCGGCATTGGTGTCATGCGGCCACAGTCATGACGGAGAAGAGTCCGGCACAGGGCATCAGGAGCATGTGGCTGCCGGCGGTGACGAGAAAGGAGGGCATGTGCCACATGAGGGGATATATTTCTCAAAGGCTCAGGCGGCCGCCGCAGGGCTGAGGACGGAGACTGTGTCGCCCGGAGAGTTCCGGGAGGTGATACGCACAGGCGGACAGATAGAGGCTGCCATGGGCGATGAATATGTGGTGGCAGCCACATCTGCCGGAGTGGTATCATATCCGCCGGCCGTGATGACAGAGGGTGCGGCTGTGGCCAAAGGTTCCACTGTCGTGACAATATCTGCGAGAAATCTCACTGACGGTGATCCCTCGCAAAAGGCAAAGATAGCATACGAGACAGCGAAAAAAGACTATGAGCGTGCCTCGAAGCTTGTGGAGGACAGGATAATATCGCAAAAGGAATATGAGCAGGCGCGTCTCAGCTACGAGCAGGCACGTGCGGCTTACGGGGCGCATGCGGCCAATATGACACCTGCGGGTGTGAGAGTGGGCAGTCCGATAAGCGGATACGTGAAAAGCCGTATGGTAGGCAACGGAGAATATGTTTCCGTGGGACAACCGGTGATGACGGTGACGAAGAACAGGCGCATGCAGCTCAGGGCCGATGTGCCGGAACGTTTCTACGGGCGGTTGGCCTCAATAAAGGACGCCAACTTTGCAGTGCCGCACAGCAATAAGGTTTACCGTATGGACAATATGGGCGGGAAGCTTTTGTCGTATGGTAAGGCGTCGGGCGGCGTATCGCCGTATATACCCGTGATATTTGAGTTCAACAATACTGCCGATGTGATGCCGGGAGCATACGTGGAAGTGTATCTGCTTTCGGATGTGCAGGAGGGTGTGCTGTCTGTTCCCGTGTCGGCACTGACAGAAGAGCAAGGGCTTTATTTTGTCTATATCCGGGAAGGCGCAGAAGACTATCATAAGCGTGAGGTGACGGTCGGTGACGGTGACGGAGAGCGCGTGAGGGTGCTTTCCGGACTAAAACCGGGCGAGAAGGTTGTCGTCCGCGGAGCATATCAGGTGAAGCTGGCTGCGATGTCGGCCGTGATGCCGGAGAGCCACGGACACTCACACTAAACGAATTCTAAGTCAGGAGACTATCCGTAATATCCGTGAAAAAAAGATAAGAATATGCTGAACAAGATAATAAAATTTTCGCTCAACAACCGTATTGTTGTTCTTCTTGCCGCGGTGTTGCTTGTTGTCGGTGGAACATATACGGCCTCGAATATGGAGGTGGACGTGTTTCCCGACCTTAATGCCCCCACGGTGACGGTCATGACCGAGGCCGAAGGCATGGCGCCCGAGGAGGTGGAGCGGCTGGTGAGCTTCCCCGTGGAGACGGCGCTGAACGGAGCCACCGACGTGCGTCGTGTAAGGTCGTCGTCGACAACGGGCTTTTCAATAGTATGGGTTGAGTTCGACTGGGGCACGGACATTTACCGTGCGCGCCAGATAGTGTCGGAGAAGCTTGCCGAAGTGTCGGCATCGCTTCCACAGAATGTGGGCAAGCCGATACTCGGTCCGCAATCGTCGATACTGGGCGAGATGATGATCGTTGGTCTTACGGCCGACACCACATCTATGCTCGAGCTGCGCACCATAGCAGACTGGACGATACGTCCGCGCCTGATGTCTACGGGCGGAGTGGCGCAGGTGACGGTGATTGGAGGTGACATAAAGGAGTATCAGATTATGCTCAGTCCGGGCAGGATGAAGCATTATGGCGTGGGGCTGGATGAGGCGGTTGCTGTGCTCAGGGATATGAACCGTAATGCGTCCGGAGGTGTGCTCTATGAGTTTGGCAACGAGTATATTGTGCGCGGAATGCTGTCAACATCAGAGGTGGATGAGCTGAGGCGAGCCGTGGTGAAGAGTGATGCCGGAGGCGGTGCGGCCGTGACTGTCGGTGATATTGCCGAGGTGAGAATAGGAGGAAAGACCCCGAAGCTCGGTCTGGCGTCGGACAAGGGAAAGCCCGCAGTACTGATGACCGTGAGCAAGCAGCCCAACACAAGCACGCTCGACCTTACGGAAAAGATTGACGCCTCGCTGGAGGAACTTCGGAAAACGCTGCCGTCCGACGTGCATGTGAGCACGGATATATTCCGTCAGTCGCGGTTTATAGACAGCTCTATCGACAACGTCACGAGATCGCTCTATGAAGGAGGCATATTCGTGGTGATAGTGTTGTTCGTGTTCCTGATGAATGTGCGCACCACTGTGATATCGCTGATAACGATACCTCTGTCGATACTTGTGGCTCTCGTCACACTGAAAGTGATGGGGCTCACGGTGAACACGATGAGCCTCGGAGGCATTGCCATTGCCATAGGCTCTCTTGTGGACGATGCCATAGTGGATGTGGAGAACGTGTTCAAGCGTCTGAGGGAAAACCGTATGCTTGCGCCCGAGTCGAGGCGCAGCACTCTTAACGTGGTGTTCTATGCCTCACGCGAGGTACGCATGCCGATCCTCAACTCGACGATGATAATAATAGCAAGCTTCCTGCCGCTGTTCTTTCTTTCAGGAATGGAGGGAAGGATGCTTGTGCCGCTCGGAATAACATTCATAATATCGCTGTGCGCATCGACGGTGGTGGCCCTCACGCTTACTCCCGTGCTGTGCAGTTATCTGCTCGACAATGCCGGTGACGGTGGGGTGAGGCGCGAGCCCCTGTTTGTCATCAGGTTGAAAACCGTATATGGAAAAATGCTCGGACGGGCTTTGTCTCATCGCAGGACGGTGCTTGGAAGCGTGGCGGTATGTATTGTTGCCGCCATGGCGATGTTTCTCTCGTTCGGCCGCAGCTTCCTGCCACCGTTCAACGAGGGGTCGTTTACCATAAACATCAGCACTCTGCCGGGCATATCGCTCGAGGAGTCTGACAGGATAGGGCGTGCCGCGGAACAAATTCTGCTCTCTGTGCCGGAGATAACGACAGTGGGACGGAAAACGGGACGTGCAGAGCTTGACGAGCATGCCCTTGGCGTGAACAACTCGGAAATAGAGGCGCCTTTCGTGCTCGGGAAGAGGTCGAAGGACGAGGTGATGGCGGAGATACGCAGGAAGATGAAGACCATCCCGGGAGTGAATATAGAGATCGGCGCACCCATCACACACAGGATAGATGCCATGCTGTCGGGAACGAGAGCCAATATTGCAATAAAGCTGTTCGGAACAGATCTGAACAAAATGTATGAGCTTGGGGGAAAGATAAAGAAAGCGGTAGAGGATGTAGAGGGCATTGCAGACCTGAATGTGGAACAGCAGGTGGAAAGGCCGCAGCTGAAGATTGTGCCCAAGCGCGACATCCTGGCCGAGTATGGGATAACCTTGCCGCAGTTTGCCGGTATGGTGAATGTATTGTTGGGCGGGGAGACCGTCTCACAGGTATATGAGGGCACGAGGGCCTTTGATCTCACTGTGAGGGTGGATGACACAAGCCGCAGCACGATAAGCGGCATACAAAGGCTTATGGTGGACGCCAACGGGCGTAAGGTGCCATTGGAGAGCATTGCGGATGTGGTGTCGGCCTCCGGTCCTAACACCATCAGCCGTGAGAACGTGGCACGGAAGATAGTGGTGTCGGCAAACGTCTCAGGCAGAGACCTGCGCGGAGTGGTGGAGGATATCCGCGGGAGGATTGACAGAGAGGTGAGCCTGCCTGACGGATATTATGTAGAGTACGGCGGACAGTTTGAGAGTGAGCAGGCCGCGTCGCGCACCATCTTCATAGCTTCAGTATTCTCGGTGATTGTGATATTCCTGCTGCTTTACAACGAATTCAGGAGCTTCGTGCAGGCTGCGGTAATACTTGTCAACCTGCCTCTTGCGCTTATCGGTGGTGTGGCGGCTGTATATGTCACAAGCGGGATAATGAGCATACCGGCAATAATAGGCTTCATCTCGCTCTTCGGTATAGCAACCCGCAACGGCATGTTGCTCATGGAGCGTTACAACAGCCTGAGGGCAGAGGGAATGACAGTATACGACAGTATAATGAAAGGTTCGGAAGACCGTCTTAACCCTATACTCATGACGGCTCTTTCTTCGGCTTTGGCGCTCATTCCGCTTGCCATAGGCGGTGACTTGCCGGGAAACGAGATACAAAGCCCTATGGCGAAGGTGATACTCGGCGGACTGATAAGCTCTGTGGCGCTTAACGGGTTTGTCATTCCGGTGATGTATCAGTATATGGCAGAGTATAAGGAGAGAAAAGCGAATGTGTGATATTTTAAAAGATAAGGATGATATGAAGACAATTATATGTTTTGCTGTTGCGGTGTTTACATGTGCATCGTTGAATGCGCAGGACAACATCTCCGCTGTGGTCTCGGAAATAGACGTGAACAACACCACATTGAAGGCTTTGCGTGCCGACATGAAGGCGCAGCAGATAGGCAACCGCACGGGAATATTCCTTCCTAATCCGGAAGTGGAGTTCGGGTATCTGTGGGGTAGTCCGGGCAGTATAGGTACGAAGAAGGACCTTGGACTCACGCAGACGTTTGACTTTGCCACCGTCTCAGGAATGAAAAGGCGTATGGCGAAAAGCCGCGACCGTCTTGCGGAATACCAGTATATGGCAGACCGTCAGGCAATATTGCTTGAGGCAAGGAACTATTGCGTTGAGCTTGTATACTATAATGCCGTATGCAGAGAACTCGACAGACGCATATCACGGGCCGCAGAACTTGAGACGGCATGGAAGAGACGTCTCGACAATGGAGATGCCGGAATACTGGAATACAATAAGGCAAAGCTCAGCCTTGTCTCGCTCAAGGGAGAGAAGTCGCGCATGGAGGTGGAGCGCAAGGCCCTTCTGGCCGGTTTGCGAAGGCTTAACGGCGGCATCGACATAGCGTTTGACGACAGCAGTTACAACAGTTTGCCTATGCCTTCCGACTTTAACTCGTGGTATGCTTCAGCCGAGGCAAAAAGCCCGGCACTGAAGTATGTGCGCCAGCAGACTGAGGTGAGCAGGGGAGAGATGAAGCTCAGCCGTGCCGAGGGGCTTCCTAATATCTCAGCCGGATATACGTCGGAGAGAACCATGGAGGAGACTTTTCAGGGCATAAGTGTGGGCATATCCATACCTTTATGGGAAAACAAAAACAAGATCAGGCAGGCGAAGGCCGCCGTTTCCGCAGCGGAGGCGCGGCAGGCCGATGCCGTGGAGCAGTTTTATGTGCGTCTGCAGGAACTGTATGACCGTGCCGCGGGGCTTAAAAGTGTGATGGACGGATATCGGGAGACTCTTGCTTCTGCAAGAAACAACAATGAGCTGCTTGTCAAGGCTCTTGATGCCGGACAAATATCTATTGTAGACTATATAGTTGAATCATCTATGTATTATGACACTGTGGAGCAGGCTCTTGCGGCAGAACGCGACTACGAGCTTGCCAAGGCCGAGCTTTATTCCAATACTGGTGAATAGTCATTGTTTTCGGTATGAGGCATTGGCGTTGTATGGAAATATGATAAAAGCGTTTTACACATCGCGAAGCGATGTCCCTACATGTGGCAGGGTTTTGCAGATATACCTGATGCTTTCACATTCCATCCCTTTCCCTCCCCTTTGGGGAGGTTAGGAGGGGTTTATGCATACAGCCTGAATCCTTATATCGGAATCAGTGGGCCTCAAGCCAGTTGTCACCCCACCCGCAGTCGGCAACGAGCGGGACGTTCATCGGGAATGCGCTTTGCATTTCCTCGATGACAATTCTCTCGACCTTTTCCTTTTCCTCCGGGTATACGCTGAAGTTGAGCTCATCGTGTACCTGGAGTATCATTTTAGACCGTATGCCCTCGCGTTTGAAACGTTCGTATATCCTTATCATGGCGACCTTTATGATGTCGGCGGCTGTTCCCTGTATGGGAGCGTTAATGGCATTGCGCTCGGCAAATCCGCGTACCGTTGCGTTTCTGGAGTTTATGTCCGGCAAATATCTTCGGCGTTTAAACAATGTTTCCACATATCCGTTGGTGCGTGCGGTTTCCTTAGACTGTTCCATATAGTTCTTTACTTTCGGAAAGTTCTCGAAATATCCGTCGATAAGCTGTCTGGCTTCATCGCGGCTGATGTCGAGGCGGTCGGCAAGTCCCCATACGGTTATGCCGTAGATGATTCCGAAGTTGGCTCTTTTTGCTTTTGAGCGTTGGTCGCGGGTGACGCTGTCCATTGTTTCCTTGTATATTTTCGCAGCGGTTGCGGCATGTATGTCGTAACCTTCGCGGAATGCCTCTATCATGTTTTCATCACCGCTCAGATGAGCCATCACCCTAAGCTCGATCTGGCTGTAGTCAGCGGAAAAGAATTTACATCCCGGTTCGGGCACGAACGCTTTGCGTATCTCTTTGCCATCCTCGCCGCGAACAGGGATATTCTGCAGGTTGGGGTCGCTTGACGACAGTCGGCCGGTGGCTGTCACGGTCTGGTTGAATGAAGTGTGCAATCTTCCCGTACGTGGATTTTTCAGTTTGGGAAGGGCATCGATATATGTTCCGAGAAGTTTTTTCAACCCTCTGTGTTCCAATATGTCTGCTACTATCTCGTGCTTGCTTTTGATACTTTGTAAAACCTCTTCGCTTGTTATGAACTGGCCGGTCTTGGTTTTCTTGGGCTTTTCAACCAACTTCATTTTGCTGAACAGTATGTCGCCCACCTGTTTGGGGGATGCGATGTTAAACGGTTCTCCTGCAAGTTCATGTATACGGTGTTCGAGTTCATTCATTCTTGTTGTCAATATAATTGACGTTTCTTTAAGGGATTCCGTGTCAAGGCATACTCCGTTCATTTCCATTTCCGCCAATACGGGCATCAACGGCATCTCAATGTTATAGAACAAATCCTCAACACCGTATTTCTTTAATTCCTGTTCGAGTTTGTTTTTCAGTTGAAGAGTGATGTCCGCATCTTCGGCCGCATACTCGCAGACTTTCTCTGCGGGTATGTCTCTCATGTTTTTCTGGTTTCTTCCCTTGGGGCCTATCAGTTCGTCGATATGTATGGTTTTATAATTGAGATAGATTTCCGCCATGTAGTCCATATTGTGATATAGTTCCGGCTGTATCAGATAGTGGGCTATCATGGTATCGAACATTTTTCCGGCCAAGCGTACTCCGTATCCTGCCAACACTTCCAGATCGTATTTTATATTCTGTCCTATTTTGAGGATATTTTCGTTTTCGTATAGCGGTTTGAATATATTAACAATTTTTTGAGCTTCTTCGCGATTTGCCGGAACGGGAACATAAAATGCCTCTTTTTCCTCTACAGAGAAGCTCAATCCGACCAATTCGGCATCCAAAGCATTAGTAGAAGTTGTTTCCGTGTCTAAACTGAGAAATTCTTTTGTCATGAAATAATCACATATTTCCAACATATCATTCTCATTGTCAATCAGTTTATATTTGTGCGGTATCGTATTATGGTCCTCAAAACTGGCGTTTTTTTGTTCTTCCTGCCTGTCGGTCGTAAAAACAGAAAACAAATCAAGTTGGATATTATCTGTTTTTTGTTTATTTTCAGTCTTTTTAAGGATTTTGTCTTTGAGATTCTTGAATTCCAGTTCATCAAGAATTTTTCCTGTTTCTTCTTCGTTTGGCTCTGTGACCTTCAGTTCGTCGAGGTTTAGTTCTATAGGCACATCTGTCCTTATTGTGGCAAGGAATTTTGAGAATATGATTTTATCCTTGTTCTCTTCTATTTTCTTTTTAATAGCTCCTTTCAGCCGGTCTGTTTCTGCAAGCAGTTTTTCGATGCTTCCAAATTCGTTGATAAGTTTCACGGCTGTCTTTTCTCCGACTCCGGGGCATCCCGGTATATTGTCGGAGGCATCGCCCATGAGTCCGAGCAGGTCTATTATATGGAGTGGGGTGGATATGTTGAATTTCTCCATTATCTCTTTCGGTCCCATTGTGTCATATCCGTTATTTCCGAAGCGAGGTCTGAACATAAAGACGTTATCCCTTACCAACTGTCCGTAATCTTTGTCGGGTGTGAGCATATATGTCTCCACACCGGCTTCCCCGGCTTTGACAGCCAATGTGCCTATCACATCGTCGGCCTCGAATCCGTCGACTTCGACAATTTTTATGTTCATGGCCTTCAACAGTCTTTTTATTATGGGAACCGACATTTTAATGTCTTCGGGACATTCCTCTCTCTGTGCTTTGTATTCAGGGTAAGCTTCATGGCGGAATGTTGGTCCAGAGGGGTCGAAGGCTACGGCTATATGTGTAGGTTTTTCTTTTGTCAATACTTCGTTGAGTGTGTTTACGAATCCCATCACGGCCGATGTGTTGATGCCTTTTGAGTTTATACGCGGGTTTTTGATGAACGCATAGTATGCCCTGTATATCAAGGCGTATGCATCTAATAGAAACAGTTTGTGCATATATTTATTTTTGAACAGTTACTTTTATCTCTTTTAAAATGTAAAATTACTAAAAATACCACCAAAATCCCAATATTTTGCGTAATTTTGTATCATAATTTATTGTTCAAGGAAGTTAAGTTATTGTAAATGGACTTATTATCTCTGATAAAACATCCTATCGAGAGCGACTTAAGCGATTTTATAAAGTTGTTTGATCAGTCGCTTATGCATACTGACGGTCTTCTGTCCCAGGCTTTGGAGCATATCCGTAAGCGTGCGGGCAAGCGTATGCGTCCGATGCTTATATTGCTGATGGCCAGGAATTTCGGGCAAACAAGCAGTGTCACGCAAAATGCTGCGGTTGGTTTGGAGTTGTTGCATACCGCAAGTCTGGTGCATGACGATGTGGTGGACGAGAGCGGTGAGAGGCGCGGTCAGGCATCTGTGAATGCCGTGTATAATAATAAGGTGGCGGTGCTTGTGGGAGATTATCTTTTGTCTACAGCATTGCTGCATGTGGCCTATACGGATAATAACCGTATTGTTAAATATCTTTCCGAACTCGGCCGTACACTGGCACAGGGGGAGATTCTCCAACTTTCCAACATTCAGAATCTTGACATTTCGGAAGATATATATTACAGGGTGATAAGACAAAAGACGGCTGCGCTGTTTGAGGCTTGTTGTGTGATAGGTGCGCTTTCGGCCGGTGCGGGTGACGAGGAAATCGAGGCTGCCGGCAGATTCGGTCAGAATCTGGGTGTGATGTTCCAGATAAGGGATGATATTTTTGACTATTACGATTCAAGGGAGATAGGCAAGCCTACAGGTAATGACATGGCCGAGGGAAAGCTTACCCTGCCTGTGATATATGCACTGAACTCCGGTGGCAACGATGCTTTGCGTGCATTGGCCTATAAGGTCAAGCAACGTACGGTGAACCCGGAGGAGATAGCTGTATTGGTGGAGTTTACCAAAGAGCACGGCGGTATAGAATACGCGGAAAAGAAGATGGGCGAGTTTCATACGCTATGTCTTGATTTTATTGGTAAATATGTGAAGTATGATGTGATAAGGCAGTCGCTGAATGCCTATATTGATTATGTGGTGAAGCGCAGCATGTAGGCTTTACCCTGAAGAAGGGGATGGGCGTGAAAAAGGCCGCATGTCTTGTTGCATGCAGCCTTTGTATGAAATGCTGTCATTGTTTTTGTGTAGACGGCATTGCTTGTTTTAAACTGTATTTTAGAAGAATTTGGTCTCTTCTCCGGTTACTTCACTGAGAAGCATGTTGGCCAGACGGCTTGTTCCGAGCCGGAGCCACTCGTTTGTGAGCCATTTCTCGCCTAAGACCTCTTTTACTATCGTGTAGTATATGAGTGCGTCCATCACCGTATTAAGGCCTCCAGCAGGCTTAAAACCTACTTGTATGCCTGTTTTTTCATAGTATTCCTTAATGGCCTGGCACATTACGTATGCCGCTTCCGGTGTCGCGGCCGGTTCGAGCTTGCCTGTTGATGTCTTTATGTAGTCGGCTCCTGCATACATGGCTATGATTGAGGCTTTCTTGATATTGGCTGCTGTCTTCAGGCATCCTGTCTCAAGAATTACTTTCATTTTCTTTTCCCCGCAAACCTGTTTCAGCTCGCTTATCTCATCGGCCACTGTCTCATAGTCTCCGCTGAGGAACTTGCCTACAGACATGACGATGTCTATCTCTGTGGCACCGTCGTTTACCGCAAGTGCGGTTTCGGCCACTTTCACCTCAATTACAGCCTGTGACGACGGGAAACTGCCGGAAACGCATGCTATTTCCACTCCGTCTACCTCCAGTGTCTCAGACACGGTTTTGGCAAAGCACGGATATACGCATATTGTGGCCACGTGGGGCAGGTCGGGGTAGGTGGCGTCGAACTCGTTTACCTTTTCCGTGAAGGCGAGTATGCTGTCATCAGAATCCGTGGTTTTCAACGATGTAAGCTCAACGCTTCCCATAAGGAATTTCTTTACTTCAAGAGTGTCGTTCTGATGTACTTTTTCGGCTATGATTCTCCTTACGGCATCGCGTACTTCATCGTCTTTAATATCAGTGTTATAGCAGCTTAGAGCCTCTTCGTATTTGCTCTTTTGCTGGGCGCGGTTGTGGTGATGTATGTGCTCACCTTCATGGTTTGTTGTCATGGTTGTTATAATTTTGGATTGTTTATATGTCTTGTCTTGTCCCTTCGGGTTTTCTTTTCAATATTCTTGCGGAATTCTTCCGTCAGGTCGATTCCTGTCTGGTTGGCTATGCATATAAGCACCCATAGGACATCGGCAATCTCGTCACCGAGATCCGGTTGCTCACCGGTCTTGAAACTCTGGTCACCATATTTGCGTGCCATTATGCGCGCCATCTCGCCGACTTCTTCTGTGAGTACGGCCATGTTTGTAAGCTCGCTGAAATAGCGCACACCGTACGTCTTTATCCATTGGTCCACCTGACTTTGGGCTTCTTTTATTGTAATTTCGTTATTCATATATATTATAATTCCATAGTATGTTATTCTTTGTTTTTGGAGTCCATGCAGATGGTTACCGGACCGTCGTTGACCAGTGCCACCTTCATGTCGGCTCCGAATATGCCTGTGTATACAGGCTTTCCTGTCTCGTTTTCGAGAAGTCTGCAGAATGTCTCGTAGAGAGGTATGGATATCTCGTGTCCCGCAGCCTTCAGCCATGAGGGTCTGTTTCCTTTCTTGTAGCTTGCAAACAATGTGAATTGGCTTATCACCAGTATGTCGCCTTCCGTGTCGGTTATAGGCAGGTTCATTACACCGTTGTCGTCATTGAAAACACGTAGGGCGGCTACCTTTTTTGCCAGCCATTCAGCGTCTTCAATAGTGTCGTCACGGCATATTCCGACGAGTATCATATAGCCTTTGCCTATTGCAGACTTTATTTTCCCGTCTATAGCTACGGAAGCCTGGCTCACGCGTTGTATGACTATTCTCATTTTATTTCCATTTATGTTTTGTGTGTTTGTTTTGCCTCTATGATGCATTAAGGGTAGCTTGATCCTATGGGGATGGTCTGTATACGCATTGTTTGTATGCATGAATTTCAGACAATGATTGTAAATGCAAAATTAGTTTTTTTATTTCAAATAATTATATCATTGTTTTGCTTTTATCTTTCATTTCTCTCTTTTTTCATTAAAATGCTTATGTATTATGTCGGCTTTTGACGGTCCTACAATCTCTGAGAGGGTATGCAGGTCTGATTCTTTTATTCTTTTCACTGTTTTCAGCTTTGCCATCAGTTGCGTTTTTGTTTTTGGCCCGATGCCTTTTATGTCGTCAAGCTCTGAGTGCAGTGCATGCTTTGAACGTTTGTCTCTATGGAATGTTATGGCAAAGCGGTGTACCTCGTCCTGTATGTGTGTCAGCAGCCGGAACAGTTCGCTGCTTGTTTTCATTCCCACTACCATTGGAGGAAATCCGTATAACAGCTCGTTGGTTCTGTGGCGGTCGTCTTTTGCCAGTCCTGCTATGGGGATGCTAAGGTGCAGTTCGTCTTCAACCACCTCTCTCACCACTTCCATCTGACCTTTTCCTCCATCGGTTATAATCAGGTCTGGCAGAGGCAGGCACTCTTCCGTCAGGCGTGTATACCTGCGTCTGACCACTTCTTTCATGGAGGCGTAGTCATCAGGACCTGCCACTGTCTTTATATTGTATTTGCGATAGTCCTTTTTGCTTGGTTTAAGCATTTTGAAAACCACACATGCCGCCACGGCATCGGTTCCTGATATGTTGGAGTTGTCGAAGCACTCAATATGACAAGGCATTTCAGGCAGTTTAAGGCTCTCTTGAATCTCTTTCATGAGACGTACGGCCTTCTGTTCGGGATTGAGTTTTTCTGCCTGTTTCAGGCGGTCGAATCTGTATTGCCTGCCGTTCATTACGGATAGGTCGAGAAGTGTTTTCTTATCGCCTCTTAGCGGTACGGTAATGGTTATTCCGTCGAGGCTTGTGTTTATTCCGAAGGGTACGATAATCTCTTTTGAATCGCTTTTGAACCGTTCCCTCATTTCTATTATACCCAATAAAAGCAATTCTTCGTCTGTTTCGTCGAGTTTTTTCTTATATTCAAATGTGAATGACTGGTTGATGCTTCCGTTGCTGACGTGGATATAGTTGATGAATGCGGTTTGGCCGTCGCTTGTTATCGAGAATACGTCAACATTGTCGATAGTATGGCTTACCACCTCGCTCTTTGACACGAAATTGCTTATGAGTATATATTTCCGTTTAATCTCCTCGGCTTCCTCAAACCTCAGTTCTTGGGAGAGTCTTTCCATTTCCTCACGCATGTCTTTTAATACGGTGCGTGTGTTCCCTTTTAGAATCTCTTTTGCCTGTGCGATGTTTTTGAGGTAGCTTTCAAATGATTGTTTGCCAATGCATGGGGCTCCGCAATTTTTTATATGGTATTCCAAACAGGCCTTATACTTGCCCTGCTCTATGCCGTCTTTGGTTATCGGAAAACGGCATGTACGTGGGTGGTATAGTTTTTTTATTAGCTCTATTATGGCATTCATAGTGCCGGAATGGGAGTATGGCCCGTAGAAAGTTCCGTATTTCTTGTCTATGGTTCTTGTTTTGAATATGCGTGGGAACATTTCGTTTGTTATGCATATACTCGGATATGTCTTTCCGTCTTTAAGCAACACATTATACTTGGGATTATATTTTTTTATGAGGTTGTTTTCAAGCAGGAGAGCGTCCTCTTCTGTGTTTACTACAGTATATGAAATATCATGTATCTTGCTTACAAGAACTTTTGTCTTATATCTGTCCACTTCACTATGGAAATAAGATGATACGCGGCTTTTCAGGCTTTTGGCCTTGCCCACATAGATTATGACTTTGTTTTCATCGTAGAACTGATAGCTTCCCGGTTTGTCAGGAAGTCGGCTTACGATGCCTTTTAAATATGCAATGCGCTTATCGTTTTCTTCTTTTTTCATTCTTCGTAACGACTTTATTTTAAGTGTTTTTATATTATTTTGTTTCACGTGAAACTTATGCTTTGCCTGTGCGTGTTTTTTCTTTTTGTGCGCTTTTTTTAGTAATGCAAATTTAAATAAAATCCGTAATACTATATGCCTGAGGAATGATAAATATTCTTTATTTACACTTAAAGTTCGTTTGCTGGCATTTCCTAATACCAATATTTAAGCTTTGTAGTACTGTTTGCAAACTTTATGGTTTATGTAGAAAATTGTTTGATTATGGTCGAATGGTTTGCCATACTGTAGTTTTGAGGAAATGACTGAAAGGTTTTGGATTTATCGTTATATTGATTTACATTGTTTCCATACCCTGTTTACAAAGTTCCCGTGTTTTGATGGCCGGGAATGCTTTCTTTTCAGGAATCAAACAAAGTAAAATAAACAAATAAGGTGAATCTCTTCTGTTGATACTGCAAGTATGCTTATTATCGATGAAGATGATTCACCTTATGGTCGGTTTATGGTGTGAATTACGGTGTTGTGTCTCTACACGGTTATTAGAGTTGTTATTTCTGTTTCTTTCTTGAAAATGCTTCTTCCGTCAAGTCCTTCGTCCTTGATCTCAATAATAAAGTTTACGAATATGTTTTTGGGACAGAATTTCTCTACAAGGTGAAATGCTGCAAGCATAGTGCCTCCTGTTGCAAGCAAATCATCGTGAAGAAGTATTACGTCGTCCGAAGTAATCGCATCTTTGTGTATTTCTATCGTATCTTCTCCATATTCTTTAGTGAAACTTTCCTGTACTGTTTCTGCCGGCAGTTTTCCTGGTTTCCTGCATAATACCACGCCTGCTCCCAATTTAATTGCAAGTGCCGATGCAAGTACGAAACCACGGCTTTCTATTCCTACTATTTTTGTTATACCTTTATCTTTATAGATCTCGTATAATTCATCCACCATAATGCGCAGACATTCCGGGTCTTTAAACAGAGTTGTGACGTCGCGGAAGTTGATGCCCTTCTTCGGGAAATCTTTAATGCAACGCAGGTTGTTCATTAGTGTTTTGTTGTTCATAATCAATGAGTTATATTAAATTAATTTACTTAAATGTTTCACGTGGAACTTTTGTAGGGTTGGGCGCGGAGCTTGCTCTTATGTATATGTACGCTGGTCTGCTTTTTGATATTTATCTTCCAAGTAGTACGAGCATTACATTTATGTCGCTTGGCGACACTCCTGGAATCCTGCTCGCTTGTGCAAGCGTATCCGGATCTATAGCCTGTAGCTTCTGTCGTGCTTCTGTTGAGAGTTGTTGCATTTCATTATAATTGAAGTGCCCTTTTATTCTTATGTTCTCTAACCGGTGCATCTTTTGTGCCACCATTCTTTCACGTTCAATATATCCTTTATATTTTATGCGTATCTCTGCAGCTTCTTTTATTTCTTCCTTTCTGTTTGCAGGACGTTCAAGTTCGTTTTTCAATTCCGGTACAATATCAGAGAGAATATTCATGGTTATTTGTGGACGCGCCAATAAATCAATCAGCTTGCATCCTTCACGTAGTGTGGATGTACCAATCGCTTCTAAAGCACCGTTTATATCCTTTGGTTTTATTGATTTTGTCTTGCAGTATTCTTCAATTCTTTCTATTGCTTCCTTTTTCTCAGTCCACCAGTTATATCTGTCGCTTTTGGCTATTCCTATATTATATGCTTTTTCTGTAAGACGCGCATCAGCGTCATCCTGTCGGAGCAATATTCGGTATTCGGCTCTTGAAGTGAACATTCTGTATGGCTCATCAACTCCTTTTGTCACTAAATCATCGATAAGTACTCCTATATAACTTTCGTCACGGTGCATTACGAAAGGTTCACCTCCACTGCAATGTATTGCGGCGTTGATTCCGGCTACGAGTCCCTGACCTCCGGCCTCTTCGTATCCGGTAGTGCCGTTGACCTGTCCGGCAAAGAAAAGACCGTTGATTATTTTTGATTCCAACGAATGTTTCAGTTGGGTGGGGTCGAAGAAATCATATTCTATCGCATATCCCGGCCGGTATACTTTTACATCTCTGAATGCGGGTATCTGGCGTAGAGCTTCAATTTGTATTTCTGCGGGTAGGGATGACGAGAAACCGTTAAGATACATCTCGTTTGTATTTTCGCCTTCCGGTTCCAAAAACAACGGGTGCATGTCTTTGTCGGGAAAGGTTTTCAGTTTTGTTTCTATTGAGGGACAGTATCTCGGACCTATGCTTGTTATTTGTCCGTTGTAGAGGGGAGAGTCTGCGAATCCGGAGCGCAGCATGTCATGAGTAGCCCTGTTGGTATAGCATATCCAGCATGGAAGTTGGTTAAGGCATTTTTTTGAAGGCATGAAACTGAACTGGTGGAAGTCCTGTTCACCGTCTTGTCTTTCCATATATTCAAAATGTACGCTTCGGCGGTCTATTCTTACCGGTGTGCCTGTTTTCATCCTTGCGCTGCGTATTCCGTGTGCGGTTATGCTCTCTGTGAGATTTGGTACTGCCGGTTCCGCGATACGTCCTCCCTGTTGCTTGTGCCGTCCGATGTGCAACAGGCCGTTAAGAAAAGTTCCTGCTGTTATCACTATGCTTCCTGCTCTAAGTTCCACTCCCCATATTGTACGCACTCCTTTAGCAGTGCCGTTTTCTACTATCAGAGTGTCGGCCTGGTCCTGCCAGATGTCAAGATTTTCGGTTGAATCAAGAATGTTTCTCCATTCCCATATAAACTTCTCTCTGTCGCATTGCGCTCTCGGGCTCCATACTGCAGGTCCTTTGCTCAGGTTCAGCATCCTGAATTGTATGGCGGTGGCGTCGGTAACCTTTGCCATCATACCTCCGATAGCATCAATTTCCCTTACAATCTGTCCCTTCGCAATTCCGCCCACGGCAGGGTTGCAGCTCATCTGAGCAATCTTGTTCATGTCCATTGTTATCAGGCATGTCTTTGCGCCCATGTTTGCCGCAGCTGCCGCAGCTTCGCATCCTGCATGACCTCCGCCGATAACCAGTACGTCGTAGTTTAAAATCATTTTTAGATAATACTTGTGTCTTGCCTTGGCTTTTAACCTCCAGGTAGTTCTGACGGATATTCGTCAGACATGTATTCGTTGTGGCATATTTGGTGTTAAAGGTCAGGCTTTTATATTTTTGCCGCAAAATTAAAAAATAAAAATTGATTTTTGCCTTAAAAGTCTTTGATTTATCATTAATTTATAGTAATTTTGCGCTCTAAAGTAAAGGTTAAATACCTGTTTCCAAGTAGTGATACTTGTTTTATCTCAAGAGCTTGCTTTGCCTTGAAACCATGTCTGAATAATTTTAATTCTAACATTTAAATAATTAAATTTCAATCATTTATGTGGTTATGTAATTCATCTATTGGTAGAAAAGTTGTGATGTCCGTCACTGGAGTTGCGCTGATTCTGTTCCTTACCTTCCATGGTTGTATGAACATGGTCGCGCTTTTCTCTGCTGAAGGTTACAACATGATTTGTGAATTTCTTGGAGCCAACTGGTATGCTGTTTTTGCTACGCTTGGCCTGGCAGCTCTTGCTGTTGTTCACATCGTTTACGCTTTCCTGCTTACAATGCAGAATATGAAGGCACGTGGTAATTCCAAGTATGAGGTGACGTCAAGGCCTAAAGGGGTGGAGTGGGCATCCCAGAATATGCTTGTCCTTGGCATTGTTGTGCTGCTCGGACTGTTGCTTCATTTCTGGAACTTCTGGTATAACATGATGTTTGCCGAGGTTACCGGTATCAGTGTCGTTCATGATCCGGCAGATGGATTTGCCTATATCAGCGACACATTCTCAAACCCGCTTTTCTCTGTTCTTTACATTGTATGGCTTGTTGCTATATGGTTCCATCTTTCTCATGGATTCTGGAGTGCAATGCAGACATTGGGTTGGAATGGCAAGGTTTGGTTTAATCGTTGGAAAGTTATCGGCATAGTATATACTACATTGCTTATGCTGGCGTTCCTGGTTGTAGTATTGGCATTCTGGTTCGGTATTGCGCCAAGCCTTTGCTGTGCCTATTAATACTAAGGTGACTATAGCTTAAGTAAAAACATAATCAAGATATAAAGCAATTATGGATAAAAAAATAAATTCAAGAATTCCTGAAGGCCCTGTGGCTGAGAAATGGACTAATTATAAAGCTCACCAGCGTTTGGTGAACCCCAAGAATAAGCTGAAGCTTGATGTTATCGTTGTAGGTACAGGACTTGCCGGTGCCAGTGCTGCTGCCAGTCTTGGAGAAATGGGCTTCAATGTTTTGAACTTCTGTATCCAGGATTCACCCCGCCGTGCTCACTCTATTGCAGCACAAGGCGGTATAAATGCCGCAAAGAACTATCAGAACGACGGAGACTCTGTCTATCGTCTTTTCTATGATACCGTCAAGGGCGGTGATTATCGTGCACGTGAGGCAAACGTATATCGCCTTGCTGAAGTTTCAAACAGTATTATCGACCAATGTGTGGCGCAGGGCGTTCCTTTTGCCCGTGAATATGGCGGCATGCTTGCCAACCGTTCTTTCGGTGGTGCGCAGGTGTCACGTACGTTCTATGCAAAAGGCCAGACAGGCCAGCAGCTTCTGCTTGGCGCTTATTCTGCTCTCAGTGCTCAGGTAAATGCCGGTCGCGTAAAACTCTATACACGTTATGAAATGGAAGATGTCGTTATTGTAAACGGGCGTGCACGCGGTATCATAGCAAAGAATCTCGTGACAGGACAGCTGGAGCGTTTTTCTGCGAATGCTGTTGTAATAGGTACCGGTGGCTACGGTAATACATATTTTCTTTCTACAAATGCTATGGGATGTAACTGTACAGCAGCTATGGCATGCTATCGTAAGGGTGCGTATTTTGCAAACCCGTCTTATGTACAGATACACCCGACATGTATCCCCGTACACGGTGACAAGCAGTCAAAGCTTACCCTCATGTCTGAGTCGTTGCGTAATGACGGCCGTATATGGGTTCCTAAGAAGATTGAGGATGCCAAGGCTTTGCAGGCAGGAACAAAGAAAGGCAGTGACATTCCGGAAGAGGATCGTGACTATTATCTGGAGCGCCGCTATCCGGCATTTGGAAATCTTGTACCGCGTGACGTGGCTTCACGTGCAGCCAAGGAGCGTTGCGATAAAGGATTCGGTGTCAACAATACAGGTCTTGCCGTATTCCTCGACTTCTCGGAGAGTATCGAGCGTCTTGGTATTGATGTCGTTCGTCAGCGTTATGGCAACCTGTTTGATATGTATGAGGAGATAACAGACGTCAACCCCGGTGAGTTTGCAAATGAGGTTAACGGTGTGAAGTATTATAATCCGATGATGATTTATCCGGCCATCCATTATACTATGGGTGGTATATGGGTAGACTATGAGCTTATGACCACAATAACAGGTTTGTTCGCTATCGGTGAGTGTAATTTCTCTGACCATGGTGCAAACCGTCTTGGTGCATCTGCCCTCATGCAGGGTCTTGCCGACGGTTATTTTGTATTGCCTTATACTATTCAGAACTATCTTGCCGACCAGGAAATATGGCCGCGTCTGTCTACTGATCTTCCTGAGTTTGAAGCGGCAGAGAAGGCCGTTCAGTCAGAGATCGACCGTCTGATGAATATAAAGGGTAAGCGTTCTGTTGATTCTATACATAAGGAGCTTGGCCATGTAATGTGGGAGCATGTAGGTATGGGACGTACAGCGGAAGGTCTTAAAGAAGGCCTTGCAAAGATAAAGAAGATACGCAAGGAGTTTGAGACAAATCTTTTCATTCCGGGTACTAAAGAAGGCTTGAATATAGAGCTTGACAAGGCTATCCATCTTCGTGACTTTATTACAATGGGTGAGCTTGTTGCTTATGATGCACTCTCACGTAATGAATCTTGTGGCGGTCATTTCCGCGAAGAGTACCAGACAGAGGAGGGTGAAGCAAAGCGTGACGACGAGAACTTCTTCTATGTAGGTTGCTGGGAGTATCAGGGCAGCGATGAAAAAGCTCCTGAACTTATCAAAGAACCTCTCGAATATGAGGCAATTAAGGTTCAGACACGTAATTATAAGAACTAAGTTGCGAGTTGTATAACTGATTAGTAATCAATAATTTTAGATAAATCATGGACAAGAATATAAGTTTCACACTTAAAGTATGGCGTCAGAACGGCCCAAAGGCAGAAGGTCATTTTGACACATTTGAGATGAAGGATATCCCAGGTGATACCTCATTCCTTGAAATGCTTGATATTCTCAACGAGCAACTTATAGAAGGCGGTAACGAGCCATTTGTATTTGATCACGACTGCCGCGAGGGTATCTGTGGTATGTGTTCACTGTATATCAACGGCCATCCTCATGGTCCTGCAACGGGTGCCACAACATGTCAGCTGTATATGCGACGTTTCAATGACGGTGACGTGATAACAGTAGAGCCTTGGCGTTCTGCTGCGTTCCCTGTAATAAAGGACTGTATGGTTGACCGTTCTGCGTTTGACAAGATTATTCAGGCTGGCGGCTATACAACAGTGCGTACCGGCCAGCCTCAGGATGCCAATTCCATCCTTATTCCAAAAGAGGATGCTGACGAGGCAATGGATGCTGCGACATGTATTGGTTGCGGTTGCTGTGTGGCAGCCTGCAAGAACGGGTCGGCTATGTTGTTCGTAAGTTCTAAGGTAAGTCAGTTGGCTCTTCTCCCACAGGGACGTCCAGAGGCTGCAAAACGTGCCAAGGCTATGGTTATGAAAATGGAAGAGCTTGGTTTCGGTAACTGCACAAATACACGTGCATGTGAGGCTGAGTGTCCGAAGAATGAGTCGATAGCAAATATTGCGCGTCTGAACCGTGAGTTCATAAAGGCAAAACTTGCAGATTGATCAATTGATATCATATATAATGAAATTCCCGAGGTAATAACAACCCCGGGAATTTTATTATTTGGAATTCTTATAGTTGCAGAGTTTGTGACATCAGAATCTTTCCTTAAGGTTATCCTGCTTTCTGAATTCTGTCGGTGACATTCCCAAATGAGATTTCACAAATTTTCCGAAGAAAGACAGATTAGGAAATTCCAATCCGTCTGAAATCTCCTTTATGGTCTTGTCGGTATATTTTAGTTGTTGTGTTATTTCTCCAATAGTATATTTATGTATCCATTCAAGGGCCGTTTTCCCGCTTGTCCTTTTGGATACGGCGGAAAGATATTTCGGTGTTACGCATAACTGTTCCGCATATCTGTTTACCGACCGCTCCTTGCCTTTGCTCATTGTCAGCAGTTCTATGAATCTCTTGAAGAGAAAGTCGCCCTGTCTCAGTATTTCTTTCTTGGGCGTATTCTTTTCAATAAGAGGTTCCATCACCTCATATATTTCATAGAAGATGTATAAGTGTAATGCGTTCATCATTTCTTTATGATATTTTGTTTCTCTCTGTTTCATTTTATATGTCAACAAAGAGTAATATCTTTCAGCCATTACCTGTTTTGACAGACTAAGGTGGACTATGGGATTTTCTGTGACATATTTCATCAGATTCCATATCTTTTTGTTTGCAATCAAAGAATGTTGTATTGCATTGTATGACAGTCCGATAATTCTATAGCTGAAGTCATCGGTTCCTTTAAGACTGGTTATCAGTGTCTTGGGTGAGAATATCGCAATGTCTCCTTTTCTTGCTGTATAAGTTGCTCCATTGATGTCAAACCTTATAGAGCCTTTTGTGCATGCCATGATAAGCATCATGTCTATTTGAAACGGAGAGTCATTATGTGGAAGGGCTTTAGTATCGGCCATTATTATTATATCACCGTTAGAATAATCAGCCATGCCGAACTCTTCCAAAAAGTTCATGTTTATTGTATGTATTGTCTTTATTATCATATTCAGGCTATCTGTTTTTCTTTAATATACCATACTTTAAAGTTTTTATTGTTTCAATAGTTTCTTCATTAATTTACATTATTGTTTCCGGCTATAAATTTACAACATTTATTATTCTTGTTTTTTAAAATGTGTTTTGCGCGATTATTTGTTAACCATAATTAACGGATACAGGGTGTTTCTGATATCCATATAATAGGATTACTGTATTTCTGCTGTAAATATGTGTTGTATTTTGGTGTTTTTCTTCTTTTTTGTTAATTTTGCATGCATTCATAAATCATAATTGAGGCAATGAGAAAGAAAACACATATACCTTTAAAGGTAATGCTTGGCTATGCTTTTTTTATTGTGTTGCTTGGCATTGCAGTATGGTTCGTATATAGATATACTCGTACAGCTGTTCATCTGGCTGATGTGTCAAGAACAGTTTCTGTACGTTGGAATGCGGTGAACAAACTTGTACATGGTATATTTGAAGTGGTAAACAGGGAGCGTTCCCTATGTTTAGGTACCTTATATGACTATGACGGTTATGATAAAGCCGTAGACAAGGCTATTTGTCATGCAGACAGTATGATGTTGCTGCTTTCGGATCCGCATCAGCGTCAACGTATAGATTCATTACGCATATTATTGGAGAAAAGACGTGAGAATACCCTTTTGTTCTTGAGTGTTGTAAAGGATGTTCCTCAGTTGGATGTATATGAGCAAAAGGCGGAGCGTCTGCTTAGCGGAAAGGATTCTGTGCTGATACGGTCGGGAGTGGAAGAGAATACGGAAGGCAAGAAAGTTACATATGTAGTGGAAAAGACCGGACGTAATTTTTTCAAACGTCTGGCAAATGTTTTCAGACGTTCACGCTCGGACACAACATCTATTGAAGTTGATACTCTTAAAACAGAATGTGATACGATAACCAGGCATATAAATGTCGGTGACGATGTTGCAACGGTGCTTGTTGATATAGGACGTGATGAGGAGAATCAGCGTAAGATACGTATAACACGTTACAAGGAAAGGGCGGAAGCTTTGTTAGCCGTTGGTTCGGAACTGACATTACGTACCGAGCAGATAATGTCAAGCATCAGTGCGGATGAACAGCATTGGCTGCAACAGGAGAGTGAGAAAGACTCGGAACTGCGGCGTATAACAGTAATTAAGATGGCATTCCTGGCTTGTATGGCATTGTTGTTGGCTGTCATACTTACGGTTCTTGTATGGAGGGACGGCCGTCTTGCTGCTTATTATCGCATAAGTTTGGAGCGTGCCCGTATACGAGCGGAACTTCTTTTGGAGCAGAGGGAGCGTCTGTTACTTACGATAACCCACGATATAAAATCACCGGTGGCGTCGATAACCGGATTCACGGAATTATTGAGACAGCATGTACATGAGCCTCGTTGCAGGCAATATCTTCACAATATAACTTTGTCGTCACAACATCTTTTGCAACTTGTAGGCGCATTGTTGGATTATTCTCTCCTTGAGAAAGGCCGTATTGCCGTACGTGAGGTCAGTTTCTCGCCATCCCGGTTATTAAGCGACTGTACGGAGAGTTTCCGTTTGCGTGCGGAGGAGAAAGGTCTTGATTTGATTTGTGAGTATACTTCGAACGACAATGCTGTATGTAAGGGTGATGCGTTTCGTATACGGCAGATTGCAGAGAATCTTATAGGCAACGCATTGAAGTATACTTCTCGTGGAAGCGTTACGGTTGTGGGTTCTGTGGATGATAATATATTTTGTTTTCGGGTGACAGATACGGGACAAGGAATGTCAGCGGATGAAAGTAGTCGCGTGTTTAAGCCATTTACACGTTTGCCTGGTGCGCAGGGTATCGACGGAGTGGGATTAGGGCTTGCCATTACTCGTAATCTTATAAATCTTCTTGGCGGGAATTTAGTGCTTGATACCGCTCCCGGGTGTGGTTCCACTTTTACTGTAAAATTGCCTGTGACGGAAGTTGAACAGGACTTGTCTTCCGTTGATTTTAATACATGTTGTGATGAGGTGGATACTTCATGTCCGGACGCATCCTCCGCATATATTTGTGAATTGCGCATAGCTGTTGTCGATGATGATACAATACAGTTGCAGCTTATAGGGGAGATGCTTAGAAGAATCTCTGGTGGCAAGTGGAAAGTAATACTGTGTAGTCAGATAGAACAACTTTTTGTCATGCTTGACGAGCAGAATCCTGATATGCTCCTCACGGATATAGAGATGCCTGGCATGAATGGTTTCGAATTGATAAGGCGTTTAGGTGAAAGAGATATGCCGGTTGTGGCAATGACAGCTTATGACGGTATTGCAGATGCGGATTTTGAGAAGGCAGGATTTGCCGCGCGTCTTTCAAAGCCGGTAGATACCAAAATGTTGTTGTCTGTAATAACAAAGCTGGCAGGAAAAGACACACCGGATATTCCGGAGCATCCTGATGCCAATGATTGTTCCGTCAGCCGTTTTGCTGCGCTTACTGCATTTGCAGACGGAGATTTTGAGGCAGAGCAGACTATATTGCGTCAGTTCCGCGACCAGACTTTACAGAGTATAGACACGATGCGCAGTGCTATGTATGGTAATGATATGAAAACAGCGGCTTCGCTTGCCCATCGTATGATACCTGTTTTTACAATGATAGGTTCTTCTGTTGTGCCTCAGTTGCGTGCACTTTCCTCAATGCGTGGCGTGAAAAACACTCCTCCGGAAAGCATGGATCATTGTTGCAAGATACTGTCTGAGTTGGAGAAAATACTTTCCGAACTTAACAATATAGTGGCATAGAGATAAGTGTTTTTATTACGGGGCTTGAATAATGTTATATATTCAGAAAAAATATAAATATAGTTCGGTGGCATTGTATTTATTTTCTAACTTTGTCGAAATTTATCCATAATCATGAGTAGTATATTAATTGTAGAAGATGACATAACTTTTTCCACGATGTTGAGAACGTGGCTTATAAAGAAAGGTTTTAAGGTTAATTCTGCAAGCACGGTGGCTGCTGCTGTGAAGACATTGCTTGATAATGACGGTGTAGACATGGTTCTTTCCGATTTACGTTTACCGGACCATGACGGGCTTTTCTTGCTTGAGTGGATGCAGAAACGTGGTTTTTCAATACCGTTTGTAGTAATGACAAATTATGCCGAGGTCCAGAATGCCGTACAAGCGATGAAGTCTGGAGCAAGTGACTATATAGCCAAGCCTGTACACCCTGATGTTCTTTTGCAAAAAATAAAGGATGCCCTTAAGGCTTCCGGCTCTGATACAGGAAAGGTATCTGTGGAAGTGAAGCCTGCAGATTCAACGTCCGTTAAATCTTCCGCTAAAGAGAAGAAGTTTCTTGACGGCACCGGTACAGCCTCGCGCCGTCTGTATGATTATGTAGCATTGGTCGCCCCAACACCGATGTCTGTGCTCATTCTCGGTTCCAGTGGTACGGGAAAGGAACATGTTGCTCACCGAATCCATGATTGCAGTCGCAGGACCGGCCGGCCATTTGTGGCAATAGATTGCGGCGCTGTCCCGCGTGACATGGCGGCATCAGAATTTTTTGGTCATGTAAAGGGTGCTTTTACGGGAGCCATATCGGATAAGCGTGGTGCATTCGTTGAGGCAGATGGCGGTACACTTTTTCTTGATGAGGTGGGAAATCTAAGTTATGACGTTCAGGTACAGATGTTGCGTGCTCTTCAGGAACATCGTATACGGCCTGTCGGTGCCGATTACGAGGTAGAGGTTGATTTTCGTCTTATTTGTGCGACGAATGAAAATCTGGCAGAGGCAGTAGATAATGGCACTTTCCGTGAAGACTTATATCATCGTATTAATGAGTTTACAATCCGCATGCCTGATTTGAAAGAACGTGGTTCCGATTTATTTCTTTTTGCCGATTTCTTCCTTGAGCAGGCAAACCGTGAACTTGAGCGTAACATACTTGGTTTTGATGCTAAAGCGTCGGAGCTTATGGCAAAATACAGTTGGCCTGGCAATCTCCGTGAACTTCGGAATGTAGTGAAGCGTGCGGTATTGGTTTCTACAGCCGACCGTATAAGACCGGAGGATCTTAACATTCAAATCACCTCCTCTACGCTTTCAGTACGTCCTCTTTATGATGAGGAATCGGAACTGTCACACATACGTGAGGCTCTTAGTACGGCAGGAGGTAATAAAAGTAAAGCCGCCAGACTGTTGGGCATAGACCGTAAGACATTGTATAATAAGTTGGATAAGTATGGAATAAATCACTGACATGCGTTTTCGTATAAAGATGTATTCCACACATTTATGTAGAATATTTCCACATGGTCTACATATATTTCCACAATTATTTATAATTGGTGATAAATGCATAAAATCAGTTACTTGTTGATTTTCAATCTGTTATATTACCGCTGTCGTTTCTGGCACGCAAGTTGCACATTCTTTTAATGTGAGACAGACAACATTATTATCAATTATTTAAAATAAAGCAGTTATGAAAAGATTATCGATTTTGACAATTGTTGCATTGGCGCTTACAGCTGTAAGTAGTGCATTCGCTGGACGTGGTTATGTAGATAACGAAAATGAGATGGTTTCTGATACGGTGGAAACAGTTGCACCTGCAACACAGGCACCAGATACCGTAACAACTGCCAGTATGGTTGTAGCTGACACAATACCGGCACAGCCCAAATAAGAGTCTGGCATATAGAATAAAATCTTTTGTGATTGACACAGTATAGAGGGTACTCATATTTTTTATGGTATCCTCTTTTTTTGTCAGTCAATCATTTGGATGTTTTTATAAGGCTATATTCATGTTTGATTATAATTTTTCCTATAAGGAAAAGATAAATTCTTTATTTGTATAGCGTATAAAATCGCGATTTTTTATATACCTTTGCATAAGATAAGTTGCACCTAAGCATTTTGGAGTAAAACTTCATTGCACTTGGTCTGCATTATATTTGTATCATGTAGGTTTTTCGTAAGCAATTATAATCAAGTTTGATTGCTTTCATTTATATTATCTTGTATATAAAACAGAACATTCGTTATGGCTATCAGAAGTGGGAGATATACAATAATATTTTTATTTCGGCATTCTTTCTTTATGCTGACCGTTGTTTTCTTTATGTTGTATTCGACGGCAGGGAGCATGGCTCAGTCTGTAGAACGCCATCGTTATCCGAATATCGGAGTCGGTGTCAATCGTTTTGAGCCAGATTCATCCTTATACAGTAATTCCAATTTCGCTGTTTTCGGAAACGTAGATACATTGCGCGGTGTGCAGCTTGGTTTGTTAACCGGATTCACAAACAAGGAGATGCGTGGTGTGAATATAGGAGGGCTTACCTCTTTCAGCTATGGCAAAGCCTATGGTGTCACGCTTGCCGGTATAATGACATCTGTTAATGGAGATATGCGCGGTGTGCAGCTTGCAACGGTATCAAATATAGCCAATAAGGCCAATGGCATTCAGGTGGCAGGTCTTACCAATGCTGTCACTTCTCCTTTCAGGGGTGTTCAGATAAGTGCCATATCAAATATCTCCATGGGGGTGAAGCGTGGCATCCAGTTTTCCGGAGCATCAAATATCTGTTCTTCATATATGCGTGGCATCCAAGTGGCGGCATATAACTATGCCGATACACTTAATGGATCGCAGGTGGGATTTGTAAATGTGTGCATGAGCCATCCACGTGGCGTTCAGGTTGGAATAATTAACTATAGCCGTGATACTTTGGCTCACAAGATAGGTTTGGTGAATATTACTCCGAAGACACGTATCGACCTTATGTTTTATGGAGGGTCGTCGACGAAAACAAATCTTGCCGTACGTTTCAGAAACAGGAGCACTTACAGGATACTGGGTGTTGGAACACATTATATGGGATTTGATGAGAAGTTTTCCGGAGCATTGTTCTATCGTGTAGGCCAGTATATACAGTTAGGCGGTAAGTGGACTTTGGGAGGTGATATAGGCTATTATCATATTGAGACTTTCTTGAAAAATTCAGATGACAGGCCGGACAGGCTTTATTCGCTTCAGGCACGTATTAACGGTGGATATTGGATAAACAACTATTTTGGTGCGTTCATGTCTGTCGGATATGGAGATACAAGGTATTACAGGCATTCGCGGCGTTATCGTAGTCGTCCTATTATTGAGGCAGGGGTGTCGTTCCGTCTTATGAGGTCAAACCGATAAAATCAATATGAACCATATAGTAATGTAAAAAGAACTATGATGAGGTATAAATACTTTTCCTTACTTTTATCCGTTTTTCTGTCAAATGCCGCTATTCATGCGGCAGATGATGTCACTTTTGTTCCCGAATCCGCTCAGATGCCGGCTTGTGGGAGTGATACGGTGAATATCGAGGATGTCGACAGTATGGCTTCCCATTATCTGAGACAGGCCGTTGAGGCAGGTATACCGGAGTCGGAATTACGTCTTTCGTCAGGCTTGCGTCCGGAACTTGCTCCTACGGGAAAATCCATATATGCCTTTGACAATCCTGAGAATCAGAAAAAACATCCGTGGAATGCCGCTTTGAAGGCGTTGGCAATCAATACCGGAGTGTGGGCATTTGATTTGATTGTGCTTGATGCAGACTTTGCCAAGATAAACTTCAGTACTATACGTCATAATATAAAAAACGGTTTCGTATGGGATAACGATCAGTTTTCAACAAATCTTTTTGCACATCCTTATCACGGAGGACTTTATTTCAACTCTGCACGCAGCAACGGTATGAACTTTTGGGAGTCGGTGCCTTATTCTTTTTTGGGCAGTCTTATGTGGGAGACAATGCTTGAAACCGAGCCTCCTGCAATAAATGACCTTATAGCGACGACAGTAGGAGGAGTGTGTATCGGTGAGATAACCCATCGTATATCGGATTTGGTATACGATGACCGTCGTCGGGGACTTCCGCGTTTCATTACAGAGTTTGTCGGTGCGGTGGTTTGTCCGGTGAGGGCTATTAACAGAATCATCAGCGGTGATGCCTGGAAGGTACGCAGGGATTATTATAAGTATCATGACTATAACCGCTTGCCGGTGAAATTCTCGGCAGCTGCAGGCTATCGTTATATAGCAGATAACAACTCGTTGTTTCGTGGCGAGGGAAATCCTTACTTGAATATCAACGTTGCATACGGTGATCCTTTTAGTGATGAGGAAAACAGTCCGTATGATTATTTCACTGCCGATTTCAATTTCGGGATGGGCTCCAACCAGCCATTGATCAGCGGAATGCATCTTTTAGGCCGTTTGTGGAGTGCTCCTATATACATCAATAATGACATGAAAGCCCAATTCGGGTTTTATCAGCACTTTAATTATTATGATTCCCAACCGGTGAAGGACGGCAGCAGCCAGGTTCCTTTCCGGATATCCGAGGCTGCAGCCGTAGGTCCGGGGTTGATTTATAAATTTCCTAAGATAGGAAGTCTGACCAGCCTGGAGCAGCGCATCTTTGTTGATGCAATACTTTTGGGAGGTTCTCTCAGCGATTACTATAATGTAATAGACCGTGACTATAATATGGGTAGCGGATTCAGTTTCAAAGTCAATACCTTCATGGAATTCGGAAAGACTGGAAGTTTGTCATTGAATGCCGATTTCTATCGTATATATACATGGAAAGGCTATGAAGGAAAGAATCTGAAAGATACAGACCCTCTTTATCTTAATTCTCAGGGCGACAAGGGGAATGCCTCGCTTTTGGTTTTCAATTCTGCATTCAGGTTTTCATTAAGCACTCATGTTAGTCTCGACTTTTCCGCAGCATATTATCTGCGTAGGACAGTATACAGTTATCATGAGAATGTAAATGCCAATACGTTTGATGCGAGAATAGGTCTTATGTACAGTCTTTGATGCTTTATGAGGCTTATGTATGTAATATTTTAATACGTGTTATCATATTTATAGTTTATGTGCAGAATACAATCTTTAATTTTGATGTTGTTTGTGTTTTCCATAAGTGTTGTAGGAAGATATTCGGAAGAGAATCAGATAAAAGAAACTCTTAAAGGCAAAAGACATCTTACAAAAACAGAGATGTCTATGGAAAACAACGGTTATGTTGATGTCCTTACTTTAGACAAATCCTTAAAAGTCAGTCTTATGTACACCCGTCCTGATAATTTCACCGGACGCGTGCTTTATGACGATTTGACCCGTGCATATCTTCATCCCCTGGCGGCCGGTGCTGTAGTGAAAGCCCAAAAGCGTCTGCAGGAACTGCGGCCGGATTTAAGTCTGAAGATTTATGATGCGGCACGTCCGATGAGCATACAGAAGAAAATGTGGGATGTAGTGAAAAACACCGGGCATAGTTTTTATGTCAGTAATCCGGCAAACGGTGGAGGACTTCATAATTACGGGCTTGCCGTAGACATAACACTGTGTCGTCTTGACGGTGATACAATACCTATGGGAACGAAGGTAGACAATATGACTTATATGTCTCACATTGATAAAGAGGAAATGTTGTTAAGGCAAAAGAAAATAAGCATGGAGGCTTATAATAATCGTCTGCTTTTGCGTGAAGTGATGAGATATGCCGGTTTTAAGCCGTTAAAAACGGAGTGGTGGCATTTTAATCTACGTTCAAGGGCCCAGGCAAAGAAATATTTTAAGGTCATAAAATGATGAAAACGATTATATTTGTATGGCATTGTTGAATGAGCAGACCCGTAATTTCATTTCTAAACATTCCGGTGATGATGTGCGTCAACTGGCTTTAAAGTACGTCGGAGCGGAAGGAGTGGACATGAAACAGGCCTTATGTCAGATTTCCGGATTGCAGACTGCAAGGCGCAAACTTCCGTCATGGGGGAATACTGAAGGTATTGTATATCCTCCCGGAATTTCAATGGAGCAGTGTTCCGGAGAACAATCTGCGCGGTATAAGGCGACTGTGGCCGCACGGCTTGTCACCGGTAAAACCTCTTCATGTGCCGGTAATATTGTTTTTGCCGATATTACCGGAGGATTCGGTGTTGACTTCTCGTTTATTGCCGGTGCATTAGGCGGCGGAAACGGTGATGGTTGTGTATATGTGGAGAGGCAGGAAGTTCTTTGTAAGATAGCAAAGAACAACTTTCCGTTATTGGGTTTGTACAATGCAGAAATTATATGTGGAGACGGGTTGGAATTCATACGTAATGCGGATAATGTGTCGTTGGTATATCTTGATCCGGCACGTCGTGACGGTAACGGGGCACGCACGTATGACATAAAAGACTGTACTCCTGATGCCATAGGACTTATGCCGTTGCTTCTTGACAAGGCAGATATGGTGATGATAAAGCTTTCTCCCATGCTTGACTGGCGTAAGGCTGTGTGTGATTTGGGGAATAACGTGACGGAAGTTCACATTGTTTCCGCTGGTAATGAATGTAAGGAACTTCTGTTTGTTATAATGCGTGGAGTGTCAGAGCCGTTGCATGTGTTTTGTGTAAATGACGGATGTGTGGTTGATTATTATGCTGATTGTCTTGGCACGTCACAGGAATGGGGAGCATGCCGTGGTGAAGTGTTGATGGAGAATATGGAAGGCATGTGGCTTTATGAGCCGAACGCTTCTGTGATGAAAGCCGGGTGCTTTGGTATTATTGAGTCAAGATACGGTGTAAGACAGATTGCCGTGAATAGTCATTTGTTTGTAGGTGAAAGCCTGGTCGCGGATTTTCCTGGCCGAAGCTTCAGGATACGGGCTGTAGCTACAATGAACAGAAAAGAGCTTAAAGAAGTGTTGAAAGATATTGTGAAGGCAAACATAACGGTTAGGAATTTCCCTTTATCCGTAGCGGCGTTACGTAAACGTCTGAGGATAGCCGATGGTGGTGATGATTATATTTTTGCAACCACGCTTTCCGATGGCAGTCATATACTTATTATAGGGAATCGTTTTTTTAAGTGAATGTGTAAGCAATAATGCTTAAATTACTGTTTTTTATTTCTTTTTCTGATAATATATCGTTATCTTTGCACTCTTAATGTATTAAAAACAGACAATAATGTCATCAGTTATAATAAGAAAAGTAAGTGATAAGAAAGACTTGAGAGAGTTCATACAGTTTCATTATGACTTGTACAGGGATGATAAGTATGACGTGCCGAATCTATATAATGACGAACTGAATACTTTAAGTAAAGACAAGAATGCCGCTTTTGATTTTTGTGATGCGGAGTATTATCTTGCTTATAAAGACGGTAAGTTGGCAGGCCGTGTGGCAGCGATAATAAACAACAGTGCCAATGAGCGTTGGAGGCAGAAGCGTGTACGTTTCGGATGGATTGATTTCATTGATGATATTGAAGTATCCGAAGCTCTGTTGAAAGCCGTTGAGGATTACGGACGTTCAAAAGGCATGGATGAGATTGTCGGTCCGTTAGGATTTACCGATATGGATCCGGAAGGCATGCTTACGTTCGGATTTGATGAACTCGGCACTCAGGCTACGCTTTATAATTATCCTTATTATCCCAGGCACATTGAAAAAATCGGAGGATGGGAAAAAGACAATGATTATGTCGAGTATAAGCTTTTTGTGCCGGAGAAGATTCCGGAAAAGTTTTCCAAGATAGCAGAGATGATCATCAGCCGTTATAATCTTCGTGTAAAGAAGCTTACCCGTAAGGATATATTCGAGGGAGGATACGGCCAGAAGATTTTTGATGTTATTAATGCAACGTTTAAAGACCTTTACGGATATTCACAGCTTACCCAAAAACAGATTGACCAGTACATTAAGATGTATCTTCCCATGGCCGATTTGAATCTCATTACATTGATTGAGGACTGGAATGCCGACAGGAAGCTTGTAGGTGTCGGAATCACCATTCCTTCATTATCGCATGCCTTGCAGAAGTGTCGCGACGGGCGTTTGTTCCCTTTCGGCTGGTGGCATGTGCTTAGGGCTTTGAAATTTCATAAGACAGACATTGTTGATTTGCTCCTTATAGGTATTTTGCCGGAATACCGTATGAAAGGTGCGAATGCCCTTTTGTTTTATGACCTCATTCCATGGTATCAGAAATATGGTTTCAAGTGGGGCGAGACACATGTTGAAATGGAAACGAATGAGAATGTGCAGAGCCAGTGGCAGTATCTGGAGTCGGAGAACCACAAACGCCGCCGCTGCTATGTGAAGAAACTTTAGTGGAATATAAATAAGTATTCCGGCAGTATTAACAAAACAACTGCGTGTAATTTTAAAACATGCCTTTAGTTATTTTATGGACGAAAACGATATTATAGAATACAGACAGGACGGATTACAGGTGGAATATACTGATGATAATATCCGGCATTTGTCTGACATGGAGCATGTGCGTACCCGTCCGGGTATGTACATCGGACGTCTGGGAGACGGTAATCTTCCAGAAGACGGTATATATGTGCTGCTTAAGGAAGTTGTTGATAATTCTATTGATGAGTTCAAGATGCATGCCGGTGAGCGTATAGAGGTCTGTGTTGATGCCGGCCTGCGTGTGTCCGTGCGTGATTATGGCCGCGGTATTCCTCAGGGAAAGCTTGTGGAGGCGGTGAGTGTATTGAACACCGGAGGTAAATATGATTCAAAAGCTTTCAAGAAGAGTGTGGGGCTTAATGGCGTTGGTGTCAAGGCCGTGAATGCTCTGAGTTCGCGTTTTGAAGTGCGTTCATACCGTGACGGTAAAGTGCGTAGCGTTGTTTTCGAACGCGGACAGATAATAAGCGACACAACGAAAGACACTATGGATGAGAACGGAACATATATCTTCTTCCAGCCTGACGATACTTTGTTTCTCAACTATTCATTCCATAATGATATTGTGGAGACAATGCTCCGCAACTATACCTATCTGAATACAGGACTGGCAATAATGTATAACGGCCGCCGTATCATGAGCCGTAACGGATTGAAAGATTTGCTTAATGATACGATGACAAACGACGGGATATATCCTATAATACATCTAAAGGGTGAGGATATAGAGATAGCTTTTACGCATGCCAACCAATATGGTGAGGAATACCATTCGTTTGTTAACGGTCAGCATACCACGCAGGGCGGAACGCATCAGAGTGCGTTCAAGGAGCATATCGCCAAGACAATAAAGGAGTTCTTCTCAAAGAACTTCGAATATACCGACATCCGCAACGGTCTTGTGGCGGCAATAGCCATAAATGTGGAGGAGCCGATGTTTGAGAGTCAGACAAAGATAAAGCTCGGTTCTCTCACCATGGAGCCGGGAGGCGGTGTCAGCATCAATAAATATGTAGGGGACTTCATAAAGGTCGAGGTAGACAATTATCTCCATAAGCATCCGGATGTATCGGAAGCCATGCTTCAGAAGATACAGGAAAGCGAGAAGGAACGCAAGGCCATTTCAGGAGTGACAAAACTTGCGAGGGAACGCGCCAAGAAAGCCAATCTTCATAACCGCAAGCTTCGCGACTGTCGTATACATTTCAGTGACGTTAAGAACGACCGCAAGGAGGAGAGCTCGATATTCATCACCGAGGGTGACTCCGCGAGCGGAAGCATAACCAAGAGCCGCGATGTGAACACCCAGGCCGTATTCTCGTTGCGTGGTAAACCCCTTAATTCCTACGGGCTGACAAAGAAGGTCGTTTATGAGAATGAGGAGTTTAATCTTCTTCAGGCTGCACTTGACATAGAAGACGGGCTTGATACGCTCAGGTATAATAAAGTGATAGTGGCAACCGATGCCGATGTGGACGGAATGCACATACGCCTGCTTATTATTACGTTTTTCCTGCAGTTCTTCCCGGAACTGATTAAAAAGGGACATGTGTATGTGTTGCAGACCCCGCTTTTCAGGGTTCGTAACCGCCGTACGAAGATAAAGAACCGTGCCGTAATAGCCGAGGCGGACCTGAAACAGACAACGGGAAAGAAGTCGGATTTCATAACACGTTATTGTTATAGTGATGAAGAACGGGTGGGTGCCATAGAGGAACTCGGTCCGGATCCCGAAATAACCAGGTTTAAAGGTCTGGGAGAAATATCCCCCGATGAGTTTAAGAATTTCATAGGACAGGAAATGCGTCTTGAGCAGGTAACGCTTCATAAGACTGACCAGGTACAGAAGCTTCTTGAATATTATATGGGAAAGAACACACCTGAGAGGCAGAATTTCATCATAGATAATCTTGTAGTGGAGGATGACCGTCCTGAAGAGCTTGAAAGCTGACGGTTTTTCGTATATGAAGAGACAGACTGTATAGACTTATAATATATTTATAGTATGGATATGAAAAAGATTATTACCGCTGTAGCCATGTTGCTTTCAATTGTGGAGGCAACGGCACAGATACATGTGGATATGGGTAATGAAAGTCCTCTTCGCAAGTTGCAGATAGCGGAAGTGGCGATAACAAATCTGTATGTAGACAGTGTTGATGAGAAGAAACTTGTAGAAGACGGTATAAGAGGAATGATAGAGAAACTTGACCCTCATTCGTCTTATTCCACTCCTAAGGAAGTGAAGGCCCTCAATGAGCCTCTTGCCGGAAACTTTGACGGCATAGGTGTTCAGTTCAACATGATGGAAGACACTTTGCTTGTCATACAGCCCGTTACAGGAGGTCCGTCGGAGAAAGTGGGGATACTTGCCGGTGACAGAATCGTAACCGTAAACGACACCTCTATAGCCGGTGTGAAGATGGCTCGTGATGAGATTATGCGTCGTTTGCGCGGCCCAAAGGGAACAAAGGTCAGACTTGGCGTGGTGCGCCGCGGCATTTCAGACACGTTGACGTTTAATGTTGTAAGAGATAAGATACCGGTCAAATCGGTGGATGCCGTGTATATGATTCGTCCGGGAATCGGCTATATACGTATTGGCAATTTCGGAGCCACCACGCATAATGAATTTGTTGATGCTCTTGAAAACCTGAAGAAAAACGGCATGAAGGACCTTATTCTCGACCTGCAGGAGAATGGCGGAGGCTATCTGCAGGCAGCAGTGAATATTTCCAATGAGTTTCTTCCTGCTGACGATCTTATCGTGTATACAAAAGGAAGGCGTACGCCCCGTTTCGACTATAAGGCCCAGGGCAACGGCAAGTTCCGCGACGGCCGTATCGTGGTGCTGATAGACGAATATACCGCATCTGCGGCAGAGATTGTGACCGGAGCAATTCAGGATCAGGACCGTGGCGAGGTGGTTGGAAGGCGTTCTTTCGGAAAGGGCCTCGTGCAGCGTCCGATAGACCTGCCTGACGGTTCGATGATAAGGCTCACCGTGGCGCATTATTATACTCCCGCCGGGCGTTGCATCCAGAAGCCATACGTGAAGGGCGAGGGCAAGGATTATGCGATGGACGTGATGAACCGTCTGAAGCATGGCGAGCTTACGAATGCGGACAGCATACATTTTGCAGACTCGCTCAAATGCTATACCTTGCGTAAGCACCGTGTGGTTTATGGTGGAGGCGGTATCATGCCCGATTATTTTGTGCCACTTGATACTACCAAATATACAAAGTTCCACCGTCAGATATCAGCCAAGGGTATTTTGATAAATGCGAATCTTAGGTATATAGACGAAAATCGCAAGAAACTGAAAAGGGAATATAAGACTTTCGATGACTTCAAGAAACGTTTTGAAGTGCCAAAGGCCGTTACGGACAGTATCTTTGCGGAAGCCCGTCGTCAAAAGATAGAGCCGAAGGATGATGCGGAGCTTGAACAGACACTTCCTTATCTGCAAATGCAGTTGAAAGGCCTTGTGGCACGTGACCTTTGGGATATGAGCGAATATTTCGCAATAGTGAATGAATATAGCGATATCGTGAGGAAGGCGGTAGGGCTGCTTGAGAATACAGAAGGCAATTAAGGCCTTCCGCTGCATATTATTTTGATGAATATTAAAGATGGCTTGCTTTTTTATCATGAGCAAGCCATCTTTGTTGTCAACCGGAATCTAATGGCCCGGTTGTAATCCTTGCGGGATTCTTTATTGGTATATGAGCGTTGTCATCCTATTTTGCGCAAAGATGTCAAGGGCCACTTCCTGTAATTGTTTTGCCGTGAGCGCGTCGATATTGGCAAACAGTCTTTCCGTGTTCTTTTCCCATCCGTAGTGCAGGTAGCTTTTGCCGAAGTCGAGTGCAAAGCTTTCGCGGTTGTCGCATGCGATGGCTATCTGTCCCTTTATTTGTTTTTTTGCGGCATTGAGCTGTGTGACTGTCATCGGTTTCTCCATTAGTTTGTCCAGTTCGTGGCGTACGAGTCTCAGACAGTTTTTGATGTCATGTTGGTCACATCCGAAGTAGACACACCATAGTCCGGTGTCGCTGTAGCTTATCATTGAGCTTTCCACCGTGTATACAAGGCCGTGTCTTTCTCTTAGCGAGAGGTTCAGCCTGGCATTCATTCCCGGACCGCCGAGGATGTTGTTCAGCAGATATAATGCAATTCTTTTGTCGTTGTTTACGGAATAAGCCCTGTTTCCCATCATCACATGTGCCTGATGGGTATGTCTTTCCACTGTGACGTTCTGCGGTTCGTATACAGGCAGCACGGTTTCTGTGTGTTTGTTGATAATTGGTTTGCGTTCGGGAAATCCCATGGTGGCCTTACGCAGCAAATATACGAGCTTTTTGAAATCAATGTCTCCGTATGCGAAGAATACTGCGTTTTCCGGACGGTAGAACTTAGATGTGAACCGTTTTGCATCCGCAGTCTTGTATGTTCGCAGCTGCTCCGCTTTTCCGAGAATGTTGTGTCCCAGCGGATGGTTCTTGAATATAAGCCCTTCAAACTCGTCGAATATAAGTTCGGCAGGTGAGTCGTTGTAGCTCTCTATCTCGTCGCATATCACGGCAACTTCCTTGTCTATTTCCGTTTGCGGATAGATGCTGTGGAACACAATGTCGGTGAGCAGGTCGACCGCACGCTGGAAGTGATCGCTTAGGACCGCAGAATAGTATACGGTGCTTTCCTTGTTTGTAAATGCGTTCAGGTCGCCTCCTACGCTTTCGAGGCAGTTCAGTATTTGCAGTGCGCGCCGTCTCTCCGTTCCCTTAAAGGTGATATGCTCGCAGAAATGCGCCATGCCTTCTTCTCCATGCTCTTCATCCCGTGTTCCGGCATTGATTTCATAACCGCAGTATACTACAGGGGATGCGGCATGAAGGTGTATTATCCTTAGCCCGTTGGGCAATGTAATGGTATTGTAATTCATAATGCGGATGCAAAAATAATATTTTTTAGTTTGTTATTTGCCTTTTTTTTCGGATATTTGCATGCTGAAAAGTGATTTGAAAACATATACATGAAGAACAGGCGGAATGTCTGTCGGGAACTTTATTTATAATCAGAAAAATGCGCAAGGTAATAGGTATAGGCGAGACAATAATGGATATCATATTCAAGAACGAAAATCCTGTCGGGGCTGTTCCTGGAGGTTCGATGTTCAATGGGCTGATATCCCTCGGCCGGGCCGGTGTCGATGCAACATTGATAAGTGAGACAGGTAATGACCGTGTAGGCAGGAGGATTATAAGTTTTTTATTGGAAAATGGGGTTAATGCCGACAATATAAGTGTTTATCCAAACAGCAAGTCGCCTGTTTCGTTGGCTTTTCTTGACGAAAATAATGATGCGGAGTATATATTCTATAAAGACCATCCGCATGACAGACTGGATTTCACTTATCCGGACATTTCGCCCGATGATGTTGTGATGTTCGGTTCTTTCTATGCGGTAAATCCTGTTATACGCCCTCAGATGGCCGGGTTTCTTGACCATGCGAGAAACAATGGCGCAATAATCTATTATGATGTGAATTTCCGTGCCTCGCACCGCGATGATGTGATCAGGGTCACGTCAAACATTCTTGAGAACTTTGAATATGCCGATATCGTGCGTGGGAGCAATGAGGATTTTGAGGTTATGTTCAGAAAAACCGGTCCTGATGAGGTCTACCGTTCGGAAATAGCATTCTACACCAAAAACTTTATATATACTCAGGGGGCGATGCCTGTCGAGCTGAGAGCGGAGGGAGGATTCAGGAAACAATATCCGGTGGTGAAGACCGAAACCGTGAGCACTATCGGTGCTGGTGATAATTTTAATGCCGGTTTTGTGTATGGCCTTATACGCTACGGCATAACCCGCGACATGATAATCGCCGGACTTTCCGAAGAACAATGGGATAATCTGATGTGTTGTGCCGGACTGTTCTCGGCCAACTGTTGCAAGAGCATCGGAAACTCCATAGACAAAGAGTTTGGGGAGAGTATGAAAGCGGAACTAAAACAAAACAAATAAAAATATGCAGGAGATTATTGATAAAATCTATTATGTGGGAGTGAACGACCGTAATAAAGAACTTTTTGAAGGTCTGTGGCCGTTGCCTGACGGAGTATCTTACAATTCTTATCTGATAAACGATGACAAAGTTTGTCTTATAGATACCGTGGAAGTTGATTTCTTCATGCCTTTTATAAGGAACATTCATGAGGTTATCGGCGACCGTCAGATTGATTATCTTGTTATCAATCACATGGAGCCGGATCATAGCGGTTCTATCGCACTGATAAAGAAGTATTATCCGGATATAAAGATTATAGGAAACAAAAAGACCTTCGGAATGATGGAAGGTTTCTACGGAGTTAATGATAACTGTGTTGAGGTTAAGAACGGTGACGTGCTTGAACTTGGCGGTCATGTGCTGAAGTTTGTGCTCACTCCTATGGTGCATTGGCCGGAAACGATGGTTACTCTTGACACTTCATGCAATGTGTTGTTCTCGGGGGATGCCTTCGGATGTTTCGGCGCCCTCAACGGAGGATTGATAGACTCGCAGATAAACTGTGATACGTTCTGGCTCGAGATGGTTCGCTATTATTCCAATATAGTTGGAAAATACGGAACTCCGGTTCAGAATGCCTTGAAGAAACTTGCCGGTGTGCCGATAGACTATATATGTTCCACTCACGGTCCTGTATGGCACGAACATATCGGAAAGGTTGTCGGTATGTATGACAGCATGAGCAGATATGAGACAGCTCCGGGTCTTGTGGTATGCTACGGTACCATGTACGGCAATACGGAACATGCGGCGGAGGTGATTGCGCGTGCTGCGAGTCAGGCAGGTCTGAAAGACATTGTCATGTATAACGTTTCAAAGACTCATCATTCGTATATTATCCGCGATGTATTCCGTTATCGTGGGCTTATTGTCGGTGCTCCGACATACAATACCGGGCTTTATCACGAGATGGACGTGCTGCTCAGCGAGCTTGCAGGACGTGATATCAAGAATCATTGTCTTGGATGGTTCGGCAGCCATGGATGGGCGAGCCGTGCCGTGGCAAAGATACAGGAATGGAACGATACCCGTTTGCATTTCGAACCGGTTGGCACTCCTGTCGATATCAGGCAGAGCCTGGATAGCGAGACTTTTGCCATGTGCGAGGCGCTCGGCAAGGCCATGGCAGAGAAGCTTCTGGCAGAGTGAGGCATTTTCTGCAAGCAGGTACTGCATATTGATGCAGAAGCATTAGTTCAGTGCCGTGATTATGAACCGCACCACAAGGGGTATTTATGTCTGACTCTTGTGGTGCGGTTCGTTTTTCCACAGCTCCATTTCATACACAATCGGATATTACAGTTTCCGATGTCCTTTTATCGGAAGTTGTTTGTAATAAAAATTCATACTGTTTTCCGGCTTTGTTTTAATGTAAATTCAAATGCTTTGTAATTTGCTGATATTCAATGTGTTAGTAGTTGATAAGAGTTTGCTGAAAATGAACATGCCATTCATGCTTAATGAACAGCCTGTTCATCACTCGTGAATGGCATGTTCATCGGCCATGAATGGCCTATTCATTGAAAGAGAATTTTACATACCCTTTAAAGTGTAAAAGTATTTCAAAAAAATGCACTGCCGTGATGTTTTTTATGGATGAAATCCAACTTTTGTTTAGATCCGGTGAATGATGCCGTTGACAAAAGTAATGTGATGTGCAATAAAATCTGATATACCACCGTTCTTTCTATATATTGAATACAGAAAGGCATATCGCAGACATTGTCACACGATGTCTTTAATGTGGTTATCCGACGTCTGCGGCTGTCTTTGATTTCAACAGAACTGCAAATTGTTGCGTAAGAAACAAATAGTGGTATGAAATCTGATTTTTTTTAGGAAAAAACGCTACCTTTGCATTAATAATAAATAATACAGTCATTTATTTGCATGCAATCTGTTTAACATGCTGAAGAACATGGAAAAGACAAAAGAAACAAGAGAAATCGACTTGATATCTGCGGCTACGACAGTGCTGAAAGAGCGCAAACCGCTTGCGATATCCGTTGCAGCGGGAATGGTATTGGGAGTGATAATAGCCCTGTCGACACCGAGGATATATACATCAGACGTTGTTCTGGCACCCGAGTTGTCGGCAGGCGGTCTTGGCTTGTCGGGCAATTTGGCGGACATGGCATCATCGTTCGGCATAGACCTTGGCAACACGGGAAAAAACATGGATGCCATCTATCCGGAGATTTATCCCGAGATACTTACATCCAATGATTTTATACAGACACTGTTCACTGTTCCGGTGAGATTGAAGAAAGACGATACGGAACGTACATATTTCAATCATCTTGCAAAAGACACCAGAATGGCTTTCTGGCAGTATCCCAAGGTATGGCTTGCCGAGATGATGAAGCCGAAGGACACGGTTGGAAAACCAGGCGGTAAGGTCGACCCGTTCAAGATTTCAAGAACGGAAGACGATATGTGCAAGGCCATTTCACAGAGTATAGGCTGTGCTGTCGACAAGAAGACGAGTGTGATAACAATATCCGTCACCGACCAGGACCCGCTCGTGGCGGCAATCATGGCCGACACGCTGCAGAAGCGTCTCCAGAACTACATCACCGCATACCGTACGAAGAAGGCGCGCATAGACTTTGACTATTATGCAGGGCTGCACAGCGATGCAAAGGCAAAATACCAAAAGGCACAGAACGCATACGCAAGTTATTGCGATGCCAATCAGGATGTGCAGCTTGAGGTATACAGGGCCAGGCGCGATGAGCTTGAAAACGATATGCAGACAGCTTTCACGCTGATGAACCAGATGGCTGTGCAGATGCAGTCGGCCAAGGCAAAGATACAGGAACGGACTCCCGCATATACGGTAATCAAGTCGGCGAAGATGCCTTATAAGGCATCGGGCATGTCGAAGATGATGATTGTGATAATGACAGTGTTCCTTGCAGTCATGGCCGATGCCGCGTGGGTGTTGTTCATGAGAGACCTTTTAGGGAAAAGAAAAGAGTAGTATATCGTATTATATATCGGCAGATGATTTACCGTAAAATCAAGGGCAGACTGTCGTCCCTCGACGGGCGTACCCGGACTGTTGTCAGAAACTCAATGGCAACCGCCGTGATGAAAGCGGGTGTGCTTGCTTGCTCTTTAGTGATGGTACCTATTACGTTAGACTATCTTGACTCGGAGAATTATGGCATATGGATGGCCATGACATCTGTTCTGTACTGGTTTGCCTTTTTTGATGTCGGACTTGGCAATGGTATGAGGAATTATCTTTCCGAAGCTCTCTCGCGCAATGACTATGTGAAGGCTCGGGCTTATTTCAGCACCGCAATGTTTCTTCTTACCGTCATTGCGGTCATCATGGGCGTTGTATCCATGGCGGCCTTGTTCAGGCTCGACCTTAATCATATTTTCAATACCGAATCCGTTGACGGAAGGTCCTTGGCCTGCGTCATGGCCGTGGCCGTGACATTTTCTCTTATACAGTTTGTCACAAAGAATATCGGTATGGTGTATATCGCCATGCAGAGATATGCGGTGAACGATTTCATAATATTCATAGGCCAGATAGTATCCGCTGTTGTTGTCTATGTCATCACAAGGACTACAGAGCCTCATCTCATATATATAGTGACGGCAATCACTGGCATTCCGGCACTGATGTTCATGTTCGCTGCAATACCGCTGATAAGGCGATATCCTCAGCTCAGGCCCGACATCAGGAGCATAGACATCGGTTCCGCGAGGAATATAGTGGGCAAGGGGCTGGGCTTTTTTGTCATACAGATAACGAGTTGTCTTGTCATTTTCGGTTCTGCGAACATTCTCATATCGCACTATTGCGGTCCGGAGCAGGTCACGGTGTATAATATATCATACAAGATTTTCAATATATTGATAATAGTATATGCCATAATACTGTCACCGCTGTGGAATGCATATACCGATGCCGCGGTAAAGGGAGACTATGCCTGGATAAGGAAAATATTCAGAAAATCGGTGCTCCTATGGGTGGCAAGCGTTGTGCTGGGCATATTCATATTGTCTGTAAGCGGCTGGTTTTTCAAGAAATGGGTTGGCGGCAGTGTCGAAATTCCATTAGGTGTATCCGTATCTGTATTTGCATACGTATGTATGTTCAATTTCAACAACTGTGTCACTTATCTGATAAACGGTCTTAATAAGATAAAGGTGCAGATAATAACATCCGTTGCAGGCACGGTTATGTATCTGGCTACGGTTTGCCTGTTTGTGAAAGGAGATTATGGCATCTACGGTATTTCCGTAAGCATGTGTGTTGTGTATCTGTTTATGTCGCTTGTTCATCTGTACCAGTGCAGGTTGTTGGCAAACAACAGGGCGCACGGCATTTGGGACGAGTAAGTCTGCAATGAAAAAAGAAAGAAACTATGAGCAACAAGATAAGCGTAATAACGGTGGTATATAACGATGTGGGGCACATCCGCGAGACAATGGAAAGCTTCTTCTCACAGACATGGGAAGACAAGGAATACATTGTGATAGACGGAGGTTCGACCGACGGCACGGCAGACATCATCCGTGAATATGCCGGCCGTGTGGCATATTGGTGCTCGGAGCCCGACGGTGGCATATATGAGGCGATGAACAAAGGCATAGCCCATGCCACAGGCGACTGGATAAACATACTTAACAGTGGTGACATGTATTGTTCGGACAAGTCGCTGGAAGACGTCATGAAAGCTGTTGCAGGCACTGAGGCCGACGTGATATACGGAAACAGCGTGGAGGTGCATCCCAGGTTCAAGTACAACCGCTTTGCCGACGGTGATGTTTCGAGATTGGATTATACCCCGACATTCCGTCACGGCTCATCGCTGATAAAGGCATCCGTACACAAACGCTACCTCTATGATGTGTCAAAGAAGAAGGCGCTGGGTTATGCGCTTGACTGGGAAATGCTTCATCGTCTTTACAAAGACGGATTTGTGTTCAGGAAGACGGACGTGTTTATTGAGGAATATCTTCTTGAGGGGGTGTCGAACCGTCCTTATATGAATCTATGGTATAACTATAAGATCACTTCCGGTTCAAGGTTTGATGCAAAAAGGCTGCTGTTCATGCTGGTGCAGATGCTGAATGTGTTGAAGGCTAACAGCAGGCTGACTGAATTTATATACAGTTTTATACTTGAGTACGTAATAAACGGCATTTGTCCGCATATTCCTTTCTGGACACTGCGCCGCCCGTTGCTACGGCTTGGAAAGATGAGAATAGGCAAAGGTTCGTTTATCATGAGAAAGTGCTATTTCATGAATGCCAATCTGCTGACGATAGGAGAGTACAGCCACATAAACAGGGGGTGTCTTATAGATGCCCGCGGCAGGATTACCATCGGTGACAATGTTTCGATATCTCATAATGTGAATGTGGTTACCGGCAGCCATGACGCCCAGTCTCACGATTTCATGGGGATATTCAAGCCCATAATAATAAAGGATTATGCCTGGCTGGGTGTGGGATGTACCGTGCTGCAGGGAGTCACGATAGGACGCGGTGCGGTGATAGCGGCAGGAGCCGTAGTGACAAAGGACGTGGGCGACTATGAGATTGTCGGTGGTATACCGGCAAGGAAGATAGGTACGCGAAACCCCAACCTCGACTATCATTGCCACGGGTGGCTGTGGTTCACATAAAGTATATATACAGGACACAGATGATATATTCCATTCCATATCTTATATTTTTTATTTTCCTTCTTGTCCTGGCGGTTATTGTCAGTGAGAAGAAAGAGGATGAGGCACTGTGCCGTAATCTGACCAATCTCGGCATTGCCGTGTTTCTGGTATTTTTCGGTTGCAGAGGTTATATATGGCATGACTGGACACTATATGCTGTCGTATTTGACAAGATAAGCTGGAGCGACTTGTATATGTATGATTATTTCAAGCATTCGGAGCCGCTATGGCTTATCTATGAGCTTACGTGCAAGACTCTTTTTGACGACTACTATTTCATGGCATTCGTGCATACCGCCATAAACACTGCGCTTCTTGTGCGTTTCTTCAGCAAATACAGCATCAGCGTGCTCTTTGCATTGGCGACATACGTGGCGTTCAACGGTTTTGAAATATCGATAAACCTTATGCGCAATTCCATGGCGATGTTCATTTTCCTGAACGCCATACCGTATATCGAGGAAAAGAGAATAGGCAGGTATCTGCTGTTGTGTGCAATAGCCACAGGCATACATTTCTCGTCTATCGTCTATATACCAATGTATTTCATCTTGAACAGGAATATAAACAAATGGGTGTTTCTTGCAGCGGTGCTGGTAAGTAATGCCGTGCTTTTCTCCAATGTGGCGATAGTGCTGAAACTTGCGGAGGCAATGGGTATAGACAACGAGATTCTTGCCGCCAAGATTGAAGCCTACTCCGATTTCGGAATGTTCGGAGTCTCACGTTTCATGCTTCTGCAGCGTTTTATCATCACCATGATGGTCTTTTTCTATTATGACAAACTAAAGGAAATGTCACCACATAACCGTATATTCATAAATGCCCTGTTGATATACATTGTCGGCTCTTACCTTACAAGCGAGTTCTCGGAAATGAGCAAACGAATAGGCATACTTTTCTCTTTCTCTTTCTGGATACTTTGCGGTTATCTGATAAAGTGCTGTTATTATGTGAACAACCGTCGGCTGTTCATTAGTTTTATGAGCTTTGTATTCTTGTTCAACACATATACATCAACAGCGGAAAAAGTCATGGAATATCAAAACTGGCTGTTAGGAACTGCGGATTCATACGAGGTGAGAATGAATTCTTTTAACAAGAACTTCATTGAAATAAAACAGATTAATTCCAATAAGAAATGAAAATAGCGTACATATCATTTACAAGTTTTTCAGACTGTGACTCACCGCTCATCAGTGAACTCATCGGTCAGGGAATGGATATAACATACTATCTGATAATATCAGACAGGACAAAAAAAGGCGGCATAATAGATATCAATGAGATAAGAGACGTATGCGGAGTGCTTAAGGCATCGGATTATCCTGCATTGACAGTTCTTTCGCAATATATTGATCTGTCAAAGGTAAGGGTGGTAAACATGCCTGTCGCCCATAGTTATGCTCCAAGCACATTCTTATTGGCATATAAGCTGCGGAAAGAACTATGTGCTCGAAATTTTGACCTGATACACCTTACATGGCCTCTTGACTATCCGTTTTACCAGTTGTATACGTTGCGCAAACCGTTTGTAATGACTGTACATGACCCTATACCTCATTCAAATGACGAGACGCTGAGAGACAGGTTCAAACGCTGGGCCACGTTTAAACGCACAGATAAGTTTATATTGTTGAACAATACCCAGAGACGGGAATTTGAAAACAGATACCATATCAAAAGCTCGGATGTGGAAATGTCGAGACTCAGTATATATACTCATTTGCAGAATATTCCCGTGACATCTCCTTTGGCAGAAGGAGACTATATATTGTTTATAGGATCTATACTTCCGTATAAGGGTGTAAGATACATTGTGGAGGCAATGGATGCGATAATAGAAAAACATCCCGGTATAAAGCTTGTGATAGCCGGAAGAGGAACACCGGATTTTGATATACAACCTTACATACGGAGCGGAAAGGTAATCTTTATAAACCGTTTTATAACAAACAACGAGCTTTCGTCTTTGATTTATCATTCGAAGTTTGTTTGCTGCCCATACAGGGACGCTACACAAAGCGGTGTGGTGATGTCCGCATTCGCGCTTGACAAGCCTGTGCTTGCCACCAAGGTAGGAGCATTGCATGAGATGATAGACGACGGCAGGCACGGCATGCTTGTCGCTCCATGCGACAGCATGGCACTGGCAGATGCGGCGGATATGATGCTGACAGGCGGCACGCTGGAAAATATGTCGGAGAACATACGGCTTGATTATTCAAAAGGAGACAGATCCTGGAATTCCATAGGCCGGGAAATAATAAGAGTATATGAAAGTGCGGTGAGATAAGAACAGGATTACGGTGATATATGTTGCCAATTCCCTTAAACAACCATGTCAAATTAAAAATAAGAAAAATGACCATCCCTTCCTTTTTTATTCTAATTGTCATATACAATAAAAATCCCGAAGAGTCTTCAACCATTGTCTCGTTGGCAAATACGGATGACAGGTTCAAGACTAACATGAGGTGTCTTGTCTGTGATAACAGCAAGAATGAATTAGACGATACTCAGAAGAGAAAGTTGGATTATATGTTAAAGGGATTAGAATATCAATACGCATATAACGATGGAAGAAACAAGCCTTTGTCTGAGATTTATAACGAAACGATTAAAAAACTTCGCAGTGAGGAGTATTTAATAATATTGGACGATGATTCTGTTTTCGATTCGGAACTCTTCGGGAAATGCTCACTTGCAATAAGCGAAAACAAAGACATAGACCTTTTTCTTCCTGTCATCTATAATAATGACACTGTAGTAAGTCCGGCTGTCTTGAGAAGATTCAAAGGGCATTATATAAAGAATATAAAGACAGGGCGCATAAAATGTAAGGACATTACGGCGATAAACAGCGGAATGATTATAAAGGCAGAATACTTGAAAGAAAGATTTGAGGGCTATGATGAACGAATAAAGTTTTATTTTACGGATAATGACTTTATGTCCAAATATGACTCTACGCATAATGAGCTGTTTGTTTTGGACTATAGGATGAATCATACACTGAACTTCTACATGCGTGGAGAATGTTTTGAGAAAAAAAAGAGCAGATTTAGAGACCTTAGACGTTCATACCTGATACTCATGCGCCGGAAGGGAATGTGGCTTTATTTGTTGACACAGATTTATTTGTTTGTTTATTCAATAAAGTTTTCGATACAACAAAGGGATATAAGATTTATTTTTGTTTTTTAGACGATGTATTATGGAAAAAATCATATTTGACAATATTATCTTTTACTGGCAACGTTCCGGAGGAATATCCGTTGTCTGGTATGAGTTGATGAAACGTTTTCTGGAAAACAACGACAATGTGGGCTTTGTTGATTATGATGCGACGTCAGAAAATAAGTATTACGGCAAACTCAATATTCCTGCAGCAAGAATAGTAAGATACTGCCAGGTAAAAGGGCTGAAACTCAGGAGATACCTGTCTGTGAAGGTAAAGTCAAAAACAACTTTCATATTTCATTCAACCTATTACAGGATCTGCCGTAACAGGAAAGCCGTAAATATTCTGACGGTGCATGATTTTACCTATGAGTATTTCAGACACGGCATTTCCAAATGGGTTCATTGTATAAGCAAGCGTTATTCCATACGGAAGTCTGACTATGTGATTTGTATTTCTGAGAATACAAAAAAAGATCTGCTGAAATTCATTCCGCAGGTAGATGAAAGCAAGATAAGGGTGATTTATAATGGAGTGGGAAAGTCATTCAGGATGCTTGATGAAGAGCTTAGATATAATGATACGGATGAAAAATACCTGGTGTTCATTGGCGGGCGCGACAAATATAAGAATTTTGATATTGCGTTGGAAACCGCTAAATTAGTGGATATGAAGCTGTTGATTATAGGTAAGAGACTGTCGGATAAGGAAATCATGCTTGTAAACAGCTATATAGGAAATAACTATTCAGACTTAGGATTTATCGACGATGAGAAATTAAATCAGATATACAATAAAGCCTTTGCGCTTATTTATCCCTCTTCGTATGAGGGATTTGGCATTCCTGTGATTGAGGCTCAAAAAGCCGGATGTCCCGTAATAGCGATGAACAGATCGTCTATTCCCGAAGTTATTGGTAATAAAGACTTGTTGGCCGATACGGAGGATTGTTGTGAGTTTGCTGAGAAGGTAAGGCTGCTTTTCGATTCGGAATACAGGGAGCGGACAATTAAGGATGGTCTGGTCAATTCACAGAGATTTTGTTGGGATAAGACGTATGAGGAATACAAGAAACTTTATTTGAGTATATTAGGGGCGGAAAATGTCAGAAACAACTGAAATATATTCCGCATTTTCAAACAGTAAGGCCATACAATCAAGGTTAACCATGAAGATTTCCATTATAACAGCAACATACAACAGCGGGGCAACGATAGCCGACACCGTAGAATCGGTGCTCAGGCAGACGTTCAAGGATATAGAATATTTGATTATTGACGGATGCTCCAAAGACGGGACATTGGATATATTAAGGCGTTACGAACCTATGTTCGAAGGCAGAATGCACATCATAAGCGAGCCGGACAAGGGAATATACGATGCCATGAACAAGGGAATAGGCATGGCTACTGGTGATGTGGTGGGCATTCTCAACTCCGATGACTACTATACCTCCGATGATTCCCTTTCCGTCATTGCGGGCTTCTTCAGTCATAATGACGCAGACGCCGTATACGGTGACATACACTTCATAAATGAAAAGAACCCCGACAAGTGCGTGCGATATTACTCAAGTGCCGTGTTTCGTCCGTGGCTGCTGCGGTTCGGCTTTATGCCTGCACATCCGTCATTTTATGTAAGGCGTGATGTGTACAGTAAATACGGTGTGTTCTCGCTCGACTACAAGATTGCGTCGGACTACGACCTCATGGTACGCCTGTTGTATAAGCACCGTATAAAGACAGGATATATAAAGAAAGACTTCGTGACAATGCGTACGGGAGGAATGAGCACTAAGAACGCGAAAAACCGCCTGCTAATAACCAAGGAGGATGTAAAGGCATGCCGCAGGAACGGGCTTTACACAAACATTGTCTTCATATCAATGAAATATTTTTATAAGGTTTTTGAATTCAGAATATAAGAACGGCCGTGGCAGTATGGTTAAGGAATATGGCTTGTTCCTTGTATTGACAGGTTGAAAGCGGATGATGATGCTTTTCTGTTATAAATAATGTTTCATAAGTTTTTGTAAATGTTTTATGTCATATACAGGAAATATTTCCTGTATACGTCTTTCGGATTTATTTTGTAATATTGCAGAGCAATGTTCTTACATGCTGGATTATTTACAAGGAGAATACAAAAATATTATATGCATTATGAAAAAAACATTAAACCGTTTTTTAATGTTCCTGTGTCTGCTCGTTATATCTGCTGAACTTCGGGCATGGGAAGGCATGGCTATGCCGAGGTTGCGTGTTGAAGGCCGCTATCTTAAGGACAGCCATGGAAATATTGTTAACCTTCATGGTTTTGCACAGACATACAGCCCCTGGTTTAACGAGCATGGCAAGTATTGGACCAACTATGATGTTGCCGGATGTCTTAAGTATAACAAGAGACTTATCGATGAGATAATGAAGGCAGGATGGAAAATGAATTTTGTGCGTATGCACATGGATCCGTATTGGTCTAATGTGCCGGGAAAACCTACAACGGGTGAGAACGACATTTCGGCTTACAGCAGCGTCAGGTTTGAGAAATACCTCGATCAGGTCTTCATACCCATGGCGGAATATGCAGTGTCAAAGGGACTATATGTTGTCATGCGTCCGCCGGGAGTATGTCCGGAGAAAATAAAGGTGAACGACTCATATCATTTATATCTTCAGCGGGTATGGAAGATCGTGGCCTCACACCCGAAACTCAGGAATCATCCGAATATCATGTTTGAGCTTGCCAATGAACCGATAAATATTCTTGGTCCGGACGGGACTTACGGTGCATCGTCTCAGGGACACTTTGACAAATTGAAAGAGTATTTTCAGAAGATCGTTGACATTATACGTGCTCAGGGATGTGATAATATCTTATGGATACCGGGTTTGGGCTACCAGTCTCTTTATAAAGGTTATGCGGTAAATCCCATCGAGGGTTCCAACATTGGCTATGCAGTGCATATCTATCCGGGATGGTTTGGCAGCGGCAACGGTTATGCTAATTTCCAGAAAGGATGGGATGATGATGTCAAGCCCGTGGCCGATTTTGCGCCAATCTGTGTCACAGAGATGGACTGGGCGGATGAGAAGTATAATGCATCGTGGGGTAAGGAACATACCGGAACGGCTGGAGGCAGCGGATTCGGAGCCAACTTCAAGAAAATCACGGATGATTCCGGGAATGTGAGCTGGCTGCTCTTCACGGGGCCTGAATGGCTTGCAAAGTTCAAGGACGAGGCTCCCGCTCCAGGGGAGGAATATACTTTCCTTACGGATCCGGAGGCCTGTCCGTGGCCTGTATATCATTGGTATATCGATTATGCAACGGAGAATTATCCACGTCCGGATTTCACTTACCGGTCGCATAGCGATAACGGAGACGGAACCTACACCAATCCTGTGATATTTGCAGACTTCCCCGATCCGGATGTGATACGCGTCGGTGACTGGTTCTATATGGTATCCACAACGATGCACATATTCCCGGGAGCAACAATCTTGAAATCACGTGATCTTGTGAACTGGGAATATTGCTGCAATCCGCTTGAACGAATAGAGCTGTCGGACGCATATAATCTTGAAAACGGGCAGAACCGTTACGGCCACGGACAGTGGGCCACGGCTCTCCAGTATCATGACGGCAAGTTCTATATGCTGTTCTCTACGCTTGACGAAGGCGGCTATCTGCTTACGGCCACGGACATCGACGGGGATTGGGAAATGAAAAAACTTCAGGAAGGATTCTATGATCCGGGCATTTTGTTTGATGACAACGGAAAGACATACGTTGTGTATGGTATTAACAAACTCCGTATTGCCGAGGTGGACGAAGACTTCAATAAAGTGCCTGGCGGTGATAAGGAGGTAGCCTCTTTCTCATTCCGTGAAGGCCTTGAGGGCAGCAAACTGTATAAGATAGGTGGGTATTATTATATTTATGCCACATATGGCGGATGGCCTGCGTTCCAGACTGTGTTCCGTTCGAAAGACATCTACGGGCCGTATGAAGAGAAAAAACTGATAGACGACGGCAACATCCATCAGGGTGCGCTCGTAGAGACACAGACGGGAGAGTGGTGGACAATGCTTTTTGCAGACCGTGGCGCTTACGGACGTCTTCCGAACCTGCAGCCTGTGACATGGAAAGACGGATGGCCGGAGATAGGCGAGAATGGTAAGGGGGTGACTACATACAGGAAGCCGTCGGTAGGCAGGGATTATCCTATATGTTCATTACCGACAAATGATAATTTCAGACATTACCGTCTTGGTATGCAGTGGGGATGGAATCATAATCCCGATAAGTCGAGGTGGTCGCTTACCGAGCGTGCCGGATATCTCAGAATGCATACGGCAAGTGTGTCCGGAGCACTGCATGAGGCTAAGAATACGCTTACGCAGAGGATAATGGGCTATGGTGAAGACCTTGCCGGCTCATACGGAACGGTGAAGATGGAGACCGGTTCTATGTTGGAAGGAGATATTGCCGGCCTGGCGGTGTTTCAGGATCCTTACGCATTCATAGGTGTGAAGGTTATCGGTGGTGAAAGACATATTGTATATGGGGTATCACAGGTGACATCGGCCGATGGAAAGAAAGAGCTTACAGGGCCTGCCGTGGAAGGTGATGTGATATATCTGCGTACCGTGACGGATTACAATACCTCCAAAGCCACATTCTGGTATAGTACGGACAATACGGATTATAGAAGGTTTGGCGATGAGTTTGAGATGAAATATAACCTGACGGTGTTTACAGGCAATAAGTTTGCCATATTCAATTATGCGACGGCAAGTCTCGGCGGATATGTGGATGTTGACTGGTTCTCGACGGAGCCGGCATACGATGAGTCTTTCTATTACGACAATTCGTTTACCGGATATAGTGAGGAATCGCTCACGTTGAAAGAACTTTCCATAGACGGTGGAGACGAAGTGACGCTTCTCACCGGCACATCCTCGTCCGTTGCCGTGAAGGCCGTATATGCTGACGGTCATACCGAGGACGTGACAATGGCGGCACAGTATGAGAACACAGATCCGAGTGTTGTCAGTATTGTAAACGGGCGCATGCAGGCACTGAAAGACGGTGAGAGTATTGTTACGGTGAGCTATACGGGGCCTCTCGGCCACAACTGCTCACGCACGGTAAAGGTGATTGCCACTACATTCCCGCTGACATCGGCATTGTTTAACCCTAATATATGGGAAACTGGTTCATTCAATGAAAACACCCGTACGCTCATAACCGGAAAATATGGTTTTGGAGGCTGGACATATAATAACGGTGTGGATTTATCGGAATATAAATATCTTGTGGCGAAGTTTGGCAACAGTGAGTCGGGCAGTTTCTCGTTGAGGCTTTTTGATGAGAACAGTTATTGGACAAAACCGGCAACATACGACATAAGAGGCAGCCGTCAGGTGGTGGTGAAGTTGCATGAGGCCTACAAGACAAAAGACGATGGCACAAAAGTGAAGTTTGATCCGTCACATGTCTATATAGTGGGATTCTGGTCTACAGGCGGCAAACCGCTCATTATCGATAAAGTATATCTTACAAATGCCGATGATTATTCGGAACCGTTGTCCGTTCAGGATATAATCTCAGGTGAAGACGTTTCGGTGGATGTATATACTCTTCAGGGAATATGTGTGCGCAGGCAGGTAAGCCGTGGCGAGGCTGTGAAAGGGCTTCCTGCAGGGATGTATGTTGTAGGAGGTAAATTGATTGCTGTTGGCGGATATGGGAACAGGTGATGCTTTATAGATAATAAAGACCGACAGAAAATATAAAAACGATACTTTTACGATAGAGAGAATATTGACTTCTTCATCATAAAAGTATCGTTTTTATATTATGGAATACTTTGCGGTATATCCGTATTTCAAAGGGTGCCTGTAATTTCCTTGATGTCCCCGAATGTCTCTGCCACTTTGATATTGTTTCTCCAGTTTCCGCGCATTACGCCTTTTTCGGTCAGGTCGTCCATCATTGCGATGAGGCTGTTCCAGAATCCTTTCATGTTATAAAGGATCACAGGTTTGCCGTGATATCCTATCGTGGCGGATGCCGCCACGGTGAATATCTCGTCGAGAGTGCCGATGCCTCCCGGCAGTGCAATGAAAACATCGCTTTGTGCGGCCATCAGAGTCTTGCGGTCGGAAAGGTTGTCGCAAGGTATGTGTACGTCCAGGTGTCGGCTCACGCGTCCGCGGTCTTCCACCTTGGACGGTACCACACCGATTGTTTTTCCGTTGTTGTCGTGTGCAGCCTTGGCCACACATTCCATCAGTCCCATGTCCGTTCCTCCAAATACAATGGTATGTCCGTTGCGTGCGGCCCAACTGCCGAGTTCTTCTGTCATTTTGAAATAATCGGGGTCAAGGTTGTCGTTTGCCGAACAAAACACACAAATCTTCATAAAATATATGGTTTATATGGTTAATTCTGGTACAAAGATAAGTAAACCCGCTCATATACGTATGCATTTTGAAGAAATAATGGAAACGGTTGTTTTATGTAAATATACATCACTGCTCCGTATTTGACCGTTAGTATATGGGAAATATTGTATTCCTCAGTATGACAAATAATGAAAAATGATATAAGAACGTACGGTTTTTGCGATATTTTTGCTATCTTTGGCCCGTGTTGGTTTTGAAATGTCATTTAAAAAGACATTCCGCAAAGGAACCGTTCCTTTTACGGTGTAAGCATCCATGTCTCAAGGCACGGCTGTCAGCGGGTATGTGAAGCCGCGTTTTTAAGATATCCGAAGAAACAGTGTCTTGTTATACAGGGGATGTGTAGACCTTATATTAAAGTTTTCTTTTTAAGGATTAGTGTTGAATTATCTATATTAAATTCATAAGAACAGACCATGATATGGAACAGTAATAAAGAATGTATGAGCCGCGATGAAATGAGCAGCTTACAAGGAAAGCGCCTGCATAAGCTGGTAGAGTTGGTGTATCATAATGTTCCGTTTTACCGGAATAAGATGCAGGCGATGGACGTGTATCCGGATGACATTCGCACGATAGAGGATATCGTGAAACTGCCGTTTACCACCAAACAGGATTTGCGTGACAACTATCCTTATGGACTTCAGGCCGCATCGCAGTCGGAGATAGTTCGTGTGCATGCCTCTTCGGGTACGACGGGTAATCCCACTATCGTGAGCTATACCCGTAAGGATTTGTCTGTTTGGTCGGAGGTAATGGCACGTAGTCTGGCTGCTTACGGCATTACTCGGAAAGACACTTTCTCGGTCAGTTATGGTTATGGTCTTTTTACCGGTGGGTTAGGGGCACATTATGGTGTGGAAAACTTGGGGGCTACTGTCATACCAGCCTCTACGGGCAACACAGAGAAGCATCTCCGCCTCATCCGTGACTTGCATATTACCGGTATTGCCTGTACACCTTCCTATGCGCTTTATCTGGCGGAGACGATGGATAAGATGGGATTGACAAAGGAAGATATCGACTTGCGGGTAGGAGCATTCGGTGCAGAGCCATGGACTGAAAATATGCGCCGCGAAATAGAGGAACGTTTGGGAATAAAGGGGTATAATCTGTATGGTTTGAGTGAGATAATGGGTCCCGGGGTATCTTATGAGTGTCAGGAGCAGCATGGCTCGCACGTCAATGAAGATCATTTCTACCCCGAGATTATTAACCCCGATACGTTGGAACTGTTGCCGAATGGCCGGCAAGGAGAGCTTGTATTCACCACTCTTACAAAGGAGGGCATGCCTTTGCTGCGATACCGCACGAGAGATCTTTGTTCGCTGATGGAGGGAAAATGTGCCTGCGGACGGACTAATGTGCGTATGGGTCGTATCATGGGACGAAGCGATGATATGCTTATTATACGAGGCATCAATGTTTTCCCGTCTCAGGTGGAGAGCGTCATATTGGAGATGCCGGAGTTTGAACCGCATTATATGCTGGTGGTGAATCGTGTTAACAACCTTGACACCTTGCAGGTTCAGGTGGAGGTTCGCCAGGACTACTTTTCCGATGATATAGGCCGGATGCTGGCTATGAAAAAAATGTTGACCGATAAACTGAAGAGCGTTCTTTCTATCAGTGCCGATGTGAAATTGATGGAGCCAAACAGCATAGCCCGTAGTCAGGGGAAGGGGAAACATGTGACAGACAATCGTAAATTGAACTGAAAATTCTATGGATATGACAATTAAGCAATTGTCCGTGTTTTTGGAGAATAAAGCCGGACGTATTAACGAAGTCACCAAGATATTGGCAAGAAACGGAATTAATATGCATGCGTTCAGTATGGCGGAGACGACAGATTTCGGTATACTTCGTCTTATTGTGTCTGATGCGTGCAGAGCTGTGGAAGTTTTGCGTGAGGCCAGTTTTGCCGTTATGCTTACTGATGTGGTGTGCTTGAATTGTTCCAATGTGGCAGGATCTTTGTCGGCTATTATGGAAAAACTTGCTGCCCACGATATTTTTATCGAATATATGTATGCCTTTGCGCAGGGCAATGAGGCTCATGTGATAATACGTCCTAATGACTTGCCCCGTTGTATGGAGATATTGCGGCATGAGAGCTGTGATGTGCTTGGCGGAGAATGCTTTTAGGTGTTTGATAGAAGTTGTGTTTTACAATTGCTGAAATATAGATTTCAGGCGATGATGCTTGTCTTTTCATGCTTTCCGATTTGAATCGGAAGGCATGAGGTATTACGTTTCAGTATGTAAAGGTTATATTTTCCGCACTTCGTGTGTTGTTTCTTTGAAAGGTTGGGTTTCATCCTGCCTTTTCTCGCCACGGTAATATCAAAACTTGTATGAATATTTCTTATCAGGCTTAACGAAAAACGTTTCTGTTGTTTTTTTGATTGTACTTGATTATTTATCCGTACTGTTTTTATGTAAAAATCCTGTATTGTTATGAAATATAAATGCCTATTTGTTTTGTGTTGTCCGTTATTTCATGTACCTTTGCAACCGAAATAATATTATTTTTTAGATTGAAGACATTTGAAGAATTAGGCGTCAGCGAAGAGATTCGCCGAGCCATTGAGGAATTGGGCTTTGAACATCCTATGCCCGTTCAGGAGGAAGTAATCCCTTATTTGCTTGGTAACCGTAATGATGTAATCGCACTGGCTCAAACCGGTACGGGAAAGACCGCTGCATTTGGCATACCGGTTCTACAACGTGTGGATCCGCAGAACCGTGATACTCAGGCACTGATATTAAGCCCCACGCGTGAGCTTTGTCTACAGATAGCCGATGACTTGAAGGATTTTTCCAAGTTTATGAAAGGCATCAACGTTGTGGCCGTATATGGAGGTACGTCTATTGAGAACCAGATACGCTCACTGCGTCATGGAGCACAGATAATCGTTGCAACTCCTGGTCGTCTTATAGACCTTATGAACCGTGGTGTTGCGAAACTTGACAGCGTATACAATGTTGTGCTTGACGAGGCTGACGAGATGCTTAACATGGGTTTCTCAGAGAGTATTAATGAGATTTTCGAAGGTGTGCCGGAAGACCGAAACACACTTCTTTTCTCAGCGACCATGAGCCGCGAGATAGAGAAGATAGCAAAGAGCTACCTTCATGACCACAAAGAGATTGTTGTGGGAAGCCGCAATGAGGGCGCGGAAAATGTAAATCACATATACTATATGGTTAACGCCAAGGACAAGTATCTTGCCTTGAAACGTATTGTTGACTATTATCCAAGGATATTCGCCATCATCTTCTGTCGTACGAAGCGTGAGACACAGGAAGTGGCCGATAAACTCATACATGATGGCTATAATGCAGAGTCGCTGCACGGTGACCTCAGCCAACAGCAGAGAGACCTCACGATGCAGAAGTTTCGTCAGCATCTTACACAGTTGCTCGTGGCCACTGATGTGGCGGCGCGCGGACTTGACGTTGACGACCTTACACATGTGATAAACTTCGGGTTGCCGGATGACATAGAGAGCTACACCCACCGTAGCGGACGCACCGGACGTGCAGGAAAGAAAGGAACGTCAATTGCGATAATGCACACACGTGAAAAGTCAAAGATGAGGGCCATTGAGAAGGAAATCGGAAAGGCTTTTGTGGAAGGTGCCATACCTACATCGAAAGAGATATGCACCAAGCAGCTCTATAAGGTTATGGATGAGATTGTGAAGGTCGATGTGAACGATGAGGAGATAGAACCGTTCATGGTGGAAATCAACCGTCATTTTGAGTTTATCGACAAGGAAGACATCATAAAGAAGATTGTAAGCCGTGAATTCGGCCGTTTCCTTGCCTATTATGCAGACGCACCTGAGATAGAGAAGCCTTCTTCCAAGTCGCGTTCCGAGCGTGGCGGCAAGAAAGAGCGCGGAGGTAACGGTAAGCGTGAAACCGGGCAACGTGGGCACCGTAAGGCAGAACAGGGCTATAGGCGCTTGTTCCTGAATGTAGGTAAGGCAGACGGATTCTATCCGGGCGAGGTTATGCAGTATGTCAACAAGCACGTGCAGGGGCGTCAGGAGATAGGCCATATAGATTTGTTGAGCAAGATATCGTATATAGAAGTGCCGGAGAGGGATGCGGACAAGGTGATGCGCGCTCTTGACGGAACTGTATACAAGGGCCGTGAGATAAGATGTAATGATGCCGACAGCCGTGATGGCGGGCGAAAAAATTCTACCGGAGGCGGAAAGCGTGGCCGCAATAATAGTGAAGAGGCTTATGTGAAGCGTTCGAAGAAGCGTGTTTCTGATAATGTTGAAGGCTCTAAAAAGCGCGGACGAAAGCAGGTGGATACAGTGCCGGAGAGCGGCCGTAAGGATGACTGGCGCCAGTTCTTCAAAGGAAACAATGTGGAGCTGATTGGCGAGGAGCCGGATTTCTCGGAAGAGGGATGGGCAAGGAGAAACCCCAAGAAGAAATAATTCATATACATATATAAAAAAACGTCCGTAACGTAGTGGTATTCCACACGGTGCGGACGTTTTTTATATTAAAAGCTACATCCCATACTTTTATTTTATACTGTATTTAATTCTGCCTCCTGTCTTTTCCGACTTTACTGTCATTACAATTCTGTATAGTCCGTCCGACCATATTCCCCGGAGTTTTTCGTCAAGAAGCTCATCAATGCCGGATGATGTTAACGACAGTTGTGAGGGGTCGTATTCCACACGGTGTTTTCCAAGCCTTATTATTCCGGGAACAGACGTGTCGGGGGACATTGCGCACATCAGTACAATTTGCGGATGCGTGCGCATTGTGTCAAGAAGATAAGTCTCGGTTATTTCAATACCATGTTTGCCGTTCATTTTCAGTTCGCGTGTCCATTGTCTTACACCGGCTTCTTCCGGATATGCCTTTGCTATGTCGATGCTTAGCCGTCCTTTGGAATATTTTGCTTCGGAGGCGGCATATTGTCTACCGTCTTTCTGCCCTGTGCCGTTGATTATCGGCAAATTGTGATACTGCGACTGCATCGACCATATATCATACCTTTGTTTACTGAATGTCTTTGCCGTGTAGCTTCCCACACCCGGGTCTACAATAAGCGGTGAGCCGTCTGTATATACGATGAAGCTTCCCACATCGTTATGGTTGTGGCTTTCACCATTCGTTCCGCCTTTCATGGCCACGAACAGATTGCGGCTTCGGGAGGTCATAATCTGCAGGTCGGGCAGCCATACGTCTTTGAGCAGCGGTTCGCGCGGTTCTTCTTTTATAAGTCCGTTTACGTTTCTGATAAGAAACAGCTCACGTGCAAGTGCTGGCCAGTTGCCGCTATTGTCGTATATTTCGGCTGCGTGGCGTGCGAAATCCTTCTTGTGTGCTATGTATGCGGCAAATTGTTTCATGACGGGGTCATCGATATACAATCCGAAAGGATAGGCCACGTTCAGCTGAAGCGCCATGGTGTTTATGTTGGCGTCTGCAAAGTTTACGCAGCGTCCCTTTCCTACATATAGTTTATATGCGTATGCAGCCATGGCCTTTATTTTCTGATTGTCGCTCACGTCGATGCGTCCGTCTGTGGCAAGGTTTAGGAGATTCAGACAGTCAAACAGCGATGCTGCCGCGCGATCCCAATAGTTGGGACCCTCGTCGCATCCTCCGTCAGCCGGATAGGAATCGATGAAACAATCGAGTGCGGCAATAATCTGTGCCACGCCTTCTGTCTGCTGCTTCCGGTCATGTTCGCATATAAGTATGCATGCGAGCCAGTTGCTTGCTATCCACGGGTTCCAGTTCATTCCGGCACGTTTCCACCAGTAGTCTGTCTTTGCGGCCGGCCGCAGGATCCTGCGTGTTATCTCATTGTCTATGCGTTTGCGCAGTTGTGGTGAGAAGCTCTCTATATCCGTGTTAAGCATATATGCCGTCCACGCTATAAGACCCGCGGTCTCTGCATTGAAAAGGTCTACAGTCTGGTCTTCATACGTAGGAATGTTCTTGCCGTAGTGTGCAGGAATGCCCCACCATGTCTCTTCCAGAATGCAGTGCAGGCCGTTTATTATGTCGGGCACGAAACGTTTTCTGCCTTCAGTGATTTCTGCCATGACGAGTGCTGCGAGTTGTCTTCTGCGGTTGAACGACAGTTGCTCGTAGCCAGTACGGTTACCGTCGCCCTTGAACCGGGCGAATTCCGTGACGGGTAGTGCCGGCCATGATTTTCCAAGGTATTTTTCTCCGTATGCAATATAGCTGTTGCGTATCGTTTCCGGCACGGAGTCGCGCCAGAAAGTGTCACCGGCTTGAGGTAATGGGTGGAAGTTTCCGGGATAGACGAGTGTGGAGTCTGTCACGGTTCTGTCGTAAAGCGAAGTGAGCAGCTTCGTGCCTGCAAAGGCAACGGAGCTGCTCACGCTTAGTAAAAGAAATGAAACAAATGTTTTTTTCACAGTAATCTTTATATAAATGTTATCACTTTGCATTTATTTCCTTCAACAGTCTGTCGGCATGTCCCCATTTGTCCATCATGTAGAGCATGTAGCGTATGTCTACTCCGATGCAGCGTGCCAGTTTTGAGTCGAAGAAGATGTCACCGGAGAGGCTGTCCCAGTTGCCGTCGAATGCCAGTCCTATGAGGCGTCCCTTGCCGTCGAACATCGGTGAGCCGCTGTTGCCGCCTGTGATGTCGTTGTTGGTAAGGAAACACAATTGAAGCTTGCCGGTTTCCTTGTCGGTATATTTTCCGAAATTCTTCGAGCCCATAAGCTCGTGCATTACGGGTTCTGCAAAGTAATCGATCACTTTGTCACCGGTTTTCATTTTTGCCAACAGGCTCTCGGCAGTTGTATAGTAGCCTGATGGCTTGCCACCAAGCATGAATCCTCCAACCTGTCCGTAGCTCAGGCGCATTGTGAAGTTGGCATCGCTGTAGTGCGGCATGTCCTGTTCCATGCGTATTTTCGCGTCACAGAGGTAACGTTCCTGAACATCGATGGAATCGGTGATTTCCTTAAGTGGGGCTGTCAGTTCTGCGAATATGGTAGTGATGTCGAGTCCCATTGCCACACCGAGGTCTTTGTTGAAATTCTTTTTGTTTATGTATATCTTCGCACCTTTCTTCATCAGTATAGATTTGTTCCATAGATAATTCACGTATTCGGAATAGTCGCCTCCGAACTTTGTGTCGATGGTCTTATAGAACTCCGGCAGATATTTTGCATCCACCTTGTCACGGTAGTTCTTCAGCAGAACAGCGTATACCTCTTTGTCGAGAGCCGCGTCCCATTTGTCGCTGTTGTCCTTGAATTCCACATACTGTTTGGACGGTTTGTCTTTCGGGCCTTTCACTTCCATTCCGTTGTGTACTCGTATCGCGCGTGATGCGAGTTCGTTTGTTCCGTAGAAAGTCTCGGTGAAGAGCGTGCGTGCATGAATGATGTCTATACGTTTTTTGTAAAGACGCTCCATGAGGTTGAAGTCCAGCTTGCCTTTAAGATAGCCTGTTGAATCCACGTATGCTCGTATCTTGCCCTCAAACTCGCTCTTCTGTCTTATGAGTCCCACACTGTCGATACATTTGTTCATTCCTATTGAGTTCTTCCAGTAGTTGGAACTTTGAGCGTATTTAGAGTCGTACTTGATGCGTACGGCCTCATTGGCGCGCATGTGGCGTATCATCACATCCTGTTTCACTCCGCGTACCTGTGCGCGCGGCTCGTTTCTTGCATCGCGGCGTTCCTGTATTCCGTATGACGACAGGTATCGGCTTGTGCTGCCCGGATAGCCTATTGTCATGGAAAAGTCGCCTTCCTTGTATCCCTGTAGCGACACCGGAGCCCATGTGGCGGGACGGTAGGGAACATTGTTCTCACTGTAGGCTGCCGGACCGTTGGTCTTCGGGTCGGCATAGATGCGGAATACTGAAAAGTCGCATGTCTGGCGCGGCCACATCCAGTTATCTGTCTCTCCTCCGTACTTGCCCATAGATTTCGGGATTGTGAAAACAAGTCTCAGGTCGGTAAAGTCGCGGTAGGTTGTGGCGTAGTATCTGTTGCCTTCATAGAACGGCTTTATCTCGAGGCGCAGTGTGGAGTCCTTTGCCTTCACGTCCTTGCTCATTACATTCTCGATAGAGTCGAGGAATACTGCCTGTCTTGATGGAATAAGCTTGTTTATTCCGAGGCTGTCGAGATATCCGGTGATATCCTTCTGGCTCACCATGAAGCTCACGAACATGTCTTTGTTGGGCAGTTCATCTGCAAATGTCTTTGCATAGAATCCGTTCAGCATGTAGTCGTGTTCCACCGTAGAGTGGCTTCTGATAGCTTCAAATCCACAGTGGTGGTTGGTGAATACAAGGCCGTCGGGTGATACTACCACTCCCGAGCAGAAGCCGGAGAAGTTCACGACGGCATCCTTTATGGCGTTATTGCCATTGTATAATGCGTCGTAGGGCATTGAGAATCCTTCGGCCTGCATCTGGTTGAATACAGCCTGCGGAAGATTGTAGAGAGTCCACATACCCTCGTCTGCCTTTGCAGTGGCCACCGACAGGGCGGCCGCGAGAATCAATGTTGATTTCTTCATTTTGTTTTTTATTTTAAACTTCGTTTTGAATAAACGTTCCGCCTCGGCATAGTCTGGATGAATTTTGCTTTTGCGTTCGGCTTGCGGTTTATTTTAGATTAATGTTCAATATTTATGGGGTTTCACGGGGAAGTAAAGGTTGTGTATACGCTGTTTATACCTCCATGTATGATTGTCCGTTATCTTTTTCCGAGTTTTCTCCCAATCACGGGCAGCGAACTCAGGGGGAAGTCTTTCCTTATGAGGTATGCCGCGAATGTCCCGATGAGTAGCGTGTTCAGTGCGAGCTTCGCATATACAGGCAGGTTTGAGTTGCTCCATTGCATGCAGGCAAACAATATGCCGGCAAGGACAATGTAGCCGGCCATGTCTTTCAATGGATAGTTTATCGGATAATATTTTTGTCCTGCAAAGTAGGACAGTGTCATTGCTGTGGCATATCCTGCAAATCCGGCCCATGCACATGCCATATATCCGTATCGCGGTACGAATACAACGTTTGTTATTATCAGTACGGCACATCCCGCTCCGGAGAACCATGCTCCCCATATCGTCTTGTCAATGAGTTTGTACCAGAACGACAGGTTGAAATAAATGCCCATCATTATTTCTGCGGCCATGACAATTGGTACGGCTTTGAGCCCCTCACGGTAGTCAGCTCCGATGATGTGTTTTAGTATTTCCATATATCCTATGACTGTCAGGAATGCCATCAGGGTGAATATGACGAAGTATTTCATTGCCTTTGCGTATGTGGCACGGTTATCTTTGTCGGCAGATTTTCCGAACACAAATGGCTCGTAGGCATATCTGAATGCCTGTGTGATCATTGCCATTATCATTGCAATCTTTGATGCCGCACCGTATATTCCGAGCTGTTCGTTTGCGTCTTGTGCCTTATATATATAAGGGAAGAGAATCTTGTCGGCGGTCTGGTTTAGTATTCCCGCGATTCCGAGCACGAGTATAGGCCAGCTGTATGACAGCATCCGCCGCAGCATCCGGCTGTCGAAGACATATCTGAAACCTGTGAGTTCTTTACGGAAGAACAAGGTTATGGTGGCTGTGCATGCCAGGTTTATGTAAAAGGCATAGCCCACGCCAACCGTCGGATCATAGACGGCGGATATGGTTTCGGGATATTTTTCATACAAGGCCGGAAGCAACAGGAAGAATGTCAGATTGAGAACGATGTTCATGATAATGAACAGCAGCTTCAGCGCAGCGAACTTTATTGGCCGTCTGTTCTGCCGGAGCCATGAGAACGGTATGCACTGGAAGGCATCCAGCGCCACTGTGGCTGCCATCACCCAGATGTATGACGGGTGGTCGCCGTATCCCATAGCCTGTGATATAGGAGTGATGAAGGCGAGTACCGCTATAAAGAAGATCAGTGATGTGCAACCTATTGTCGTCAGAATGGTGGTATATACGGTTTGAGGGTTCTCATGTTCCTTATTCGAGAAGCGGAAGAATGTTGTCTCCATGCCGTATGTGAGTATCACCATCAGCAGTGCCACGTATGCGTATATGTTGGTTATCACTCCGTAGCCGCCTTCGGAGGCAGCGAACTTTGCCGTGTATAGCGGCACGAGCAGATAATTAAGGAAACGCCCTATAATGCTTGACAGACCGTATATGGCCGTGTCTTTTGCAAGACTTTTCAAACTTGCCATGATGTTGAATACGTTTATTTAGCTTTATAATAATACTATCCGAAGAACATATAAGCCACTGCCATCGCAGCTATTACTCCGGCCAAGTCGGTAAGTAGGCCGCATGCTACGGCATGACGCGTGTGACGTATTCCCACGCTCCCGAAATAAACGGCCAGAATGTAGAATGTAGTATCTGTCGAGCCTTGGAAAATACAGCTCAGACGTCCGGCGAACGAATCTGCGCCGTAGGTGCTCATTGCGTCTACCATCATTCCGCGTGCACCGCTTCCCGAAAGAGGCTTCATCAAAGCCGTTGGCAGTGCACCGATGAAGTCGCTGTTCATTCCACAGGCCTCGACGGTATATCTTATGCCCTCCACGAGAAATGTCATTGCTCCGGATGCACGGAAAACACCAATTCCCACAAGTATGGCAACGAGATACGGAATTATGCGTATTGACGTGGTAAATCCCTCTTTTGCTCCTTCGATGAACGCATCGTATACGTTTATTTTCCTTCGCATTCCTGCAATGATGAATCCGATGATTATTGTCATCAGGAGAATGTTGGCCGCTGTTGTGCTCACTGTGTTCATCATGTCCTTGTCCAGTTGGCTGAACCCCCATATTATTGCCGCCACAAAAATGCACATGCCGCCGAGAGTGGTGATGACGGTGCGGTTTATCAGGTTGATGCGCTGATACAGGCTGGTTATGATTATTCCTGCCAGTGTGGAGAAAAATGTGGCCAATAGCAGCGGTATGAACACGTCTGTAGGCTGTTCGGCTCCCATTTGAGCGCGGTATACGAGTATGCTCACAGGTATGATTGTCAGTCCGCTGGTGTTCAGTACCAGAAACATTATCATAGGATTGGATGCCGTGTCTTTCTTCGTGTTCAGCTCCTGTAGCTGTTCCATGGCTTTCAGCCCGAGTGGGGTGGCGGCATTGTCGAGGTTGAGCATGTTTGCGGCAATGTTCATAAATATGCTTCCTGTCACCGGGTGTCCCTTCGGTATTTCGGGAAAGAGTTTTATGAACACCGGACTGAGCATTTTTGCGAGGAAGTCGACAAGGCCTCCTTTCTCGCCTATCTTCATTATTCCGAGCCAGAGCGACAACACTCCGGTAAGTCCGAGGGAAATTTCAAATGCGGTCTTTGATGATTGGAATGTAGAATTCATCATTGCCGGAAACACGGATATGTCTCCCATGAATAGAAGTCTTCCAAGAGCTATGACAAAGGCTGTTATAAAGAAAGATATCCAGATGTAGTTCAGTACCATAGATGTTTACTATACAGATGTCATGAAAGATGATGCGCTCGGCAATACCCTCAGCTGGTTAAAACCGGCTGAGGCGCAGTTTATCACAGTGCAAATTTAGATATTTTTTCCGAATTACAGACCGGTATGTATAAAACATTTCCGTTTATTGCTGTAATTCCGCATACCTTTGAATCTTATCCTGCCTTTTCAGGTTATGGCAATGCTTTCGGTTGGCCGGTATCACCCCAGACAGGGGTGTTGCTTTGGGGAGCGTATACGCGGTTGTCTGACTTCTAACGGGATATTCATAAATTTCCCGATTATAGTCAAAAGGTTTGAGAATGTGTCAGTTCCTGTTTTGAGAAGTCGCTTTTATCGTTCATTTGAGGATAAATGTATGACAACCATGACTTATTTTCGTTAAAAAGCTGTATTTTTGATTTATGTTAGGAAATATTTGAAAAAACATGTATGTTTAACTTAACATACATGTCTTCTGTCCGTATATAAGACAGAGTTATGACAGAGAAAGAGTTTGAACATATCATACATGTGCTTCGTCCCAAGGTTTATTCGATAGGGAAGGCATTCTTCAACGACTGCGACATGGCCGATGATGTGGCACAGGAAGTGCTCATGCGGCTATGGGGTATGCGTGACAGGATAGATGCCGGGCTTGGAGCAGAGGCATTGGCTGTCAGGATGGCAAAGAATGTTTGTGTGAGTGAATGGCGCAGACAGAATACAAGGAAGACCGCCGCGGGCTATTCCGGCACGTATACCGCACAACAGACGACATTGGAGGAAAATGACAACAGGCGGATTCTCGAGCAGGCCATAGGCAGGCTTACAAAGACAGAGCAGCGTCTTTACCGTATGCGTCATGAGATGAGTATGGATATTGCGGAGATCAGTGCCGTCACCGGAACGTCACCGCGTTCGATAAGCGCGATGCTCAGCACGGCAAGGCGGAAACTGCTGGATATGATAAGAAAACAAGTGGAATTTTAAAAACAGGTTGAAAAATATGAAATCAACAAGTGAAATAGAACTTCTGACCAAGCTTTTTCTTGCGGGGGAGACCTCTCTTGATGAGGAGCGCAGGCTTTATGAGCTATTGAAACATGAGCTGCAGAAGCATACAGGTGTAACTGAAGAGCAGCGTGTATTGATGGATATAATATGCCCCCTCCCTGTTGATAAGGCCGATAACAATGCAGAGGTATTGCAGGGTGAAGATGAGAGCGGTGTATATGACAGCATAATGCGGAAACGGAGAATGCGCATTACATTTATGAGATGGGCTGTTGCCGCCGTATTTGTGGGACTGGTATTTATGGCTTGGATGAACTTTGGCAACAAAGGCATACATAAGGATATGATGTCTGAGATGGCTGAAAGCTCAAGTCTGGCAACACATCCGTCCAAGGAGTCTGGCACTCATGTTGAATCTACTGAGGCGAACACGGCCGGCACAGACATCATTGCAGTACGTAAGCCGGGGATTCATGCAGACGAAATGGCCGGCACAGAAGCGTCAACGGATAAGGCCGCAGTCAGGATGGTTGCTGCGGCAACGGCTTCGGACGGAAAGGAAATTGCTATTGAAGCGCTTGCGGATGTTGCTGAATTGTCTGATAAGAAAGCTACGGAAATGACTGCGGCAGACAGCATGGAGATGCTGATAGACCGTATGGAGCATGATCTTGCGAATATTGACGACAGCGTGTATCTTTCGCATGTGGAACAGATAATAAAGGCGGACAAGCGGTTTCAGAAACTGATGAACAGGATAATTGTCAACGACCTTACAAGGCAGGCAAGGAATGAAGAATCACACAATATGGACAATGAATACGAATAGATATGAAAAAAGTATTAATGACAATAACACTGCTTTCTGTGGCAGTCTGCTGTATGGCGGGCAAGAATGCCGGAAAATATGCCGGTGATATGCAGAGGGCGTTTGACAAGTTTATAGGGTCGAAGGAAATAAAGACAATGCAGTCGCATCCGGGTGTCGGACATTACGTATGGTACTTCAAGTATGTATACGGCAAATCCAATGGCGGAGAATATCCTATGCCCAAGCCGCTTGCACAGCTTGATGAGGCTTTCCTGCGTAATGCGGGCGGGAGTACGATGATACTTTCACATGATCCGGAGGAAGGCAATCCGCCGTTCGGATGGCTGTCATTCTCGTGGCCCGACACATACTGGAGCCGTATTAATTTCAACTATAAGATGAAAGACGACTGCAATTTCCGTTTCGTCACGTTCAGCGGACCAGACAACTTCCGTACATGCTATGCCGTGATGTGGATGCCGGATGTGTTCTATGACAAGGATTCCGTATTGTGTCATGCCGTTGACGGGTGTCTGATAAAGATGGAGGGCAGTCATTGGAGAATAGACAATCTTAACGATACATATATACCGGGAATGAGTAAGAACATGAAAGACATGGAGCCGGTTGATTCGACAGAGTTCACTGTTATGCGTGAGAAGGTAAAGTATGTTGCCGGCATGTATGAGACAAACCGTAACAACAATGATGAGCAGGGGTGCGATGTGGCGGTATATTTTCTGAATAAGATTGTATCAGACTTCTCAGGTATGCTTACGGAAAAACAATATGGTGAAATTGAGGCCATAGCCTTAAAGATGGAGAGTGGTGTAAATCCGGGGCGTATAAACACGATAGTGTCGCAAGCCTTACACAGAATAAGAAGTAGAATCAAGGTCAGAATTGTCCCGTATGCCGGGATGAACAACAACAGAAGATTCATGAACAACGTTTATCATGCAAGAACTGTATATGAACGGATTAATTTGCCGGATACGATGTCGGAGCATGTCAGGGAGTGGAGCGTGAGCGGCATAGCCATGCCGGGAACAACCTCGCTTGCCGTCAGGCAGCTGTCTTCTTTCTCATCTTACTATAATACCCTGAGCATACCTGTCGGCAAGGATGGCAGTTTCAGCTTTAAGGATAAGGTGATGCCCGGTCAGTTTATGGAAATAACCGACGGTGAGAACAACAGCTATGTTTTCATTGCCGACACGGTGCCGGTATTTGTCGATATGACACGGCGTGTGGTCGAGGCCTCGCCGCTGAACATGAAGTTTGCCGAGTGCCAAAACCGTGAGTACGGTTATGTGCGTGAGGCAAGAAAATATAATTCGATGATAGGTACAAGTCCCAAGTGCATCGACGAGGATGGCATGCTCAGGCTTATAGACAGCTTTGGGGCGACGGTCAGGGGATTCATAAGAGACAATATGGACAGTCCCATAGCGGCATATTACCTTGCACGTGAATATCCCGTGATGAAATATGAAGACCTGACAACACTGCTTGACAGCACAAAGGCATACGCCTCACACGTGTCGATGCAGCCTGTATGGAATTTCTATAGAAATATGAAGAAACGTCTGCCTGGCACGATGTATAGGGATGTGGAGCTTGTCGATACGGCCGGAATGCCACACCGTTTAAGCGAATATGTAGGCAAGGGCTATGTGTTGCTGGATTTCTGGATGGTGGAAAGCGGGCCGTCGCGTGAAGACTTCCCGATGCTGAAGATTCTTAACAGACGCTATCGCGACAAGGGACTTAACATCATCGGCATTGCAATAAGCAACGACCGGAAGGACTGGACAAACTATGTGACGAAGCGTGGGCTGCATTGGACACACCTTTCAACGCTCAGACGTTGGACGGGAAACAAGATATTGGAGGAATATGGAATAACGTCAATACCGGAATTTGTCCTTATCGGTCCTGACGGGCGTATAGTGATGTCGGGGCTTACCGGAAACCCGCTGAAAAGAAAAATAGAAGAAATTTTCGGGGAATAAACGTATATAACCATACCAGTCATATAAATGAAACTGCTGATAGCCATAATCATGATGCTGACGGCCGTTGCGGCATCGGCGGACACTGGATCCGCTAAAAAGAAAAAAGGAAAGACGGTCGAGATTTACGGTCACGCATACGATGCGTTTACCAAGGGGAAGCTTGCTCCCTTTATCACGTTGATGGGCAGTGACTCCACTGTCATAGACACTGTTACATGCTATGCAAGCGAAACCAGGTCATTCTCATGGTATAATTTCATTGTACCTCGGATAGAGGCAAAGTATATTCTGAAGGCAACGCTTGAAGGATATGAGGACTGTTATGTTGACTATGAGCTGAAAGACATGGGCCGGAAATACCAGATGGAGATACCGCGCATCCTTATGAAACGGAAAGACGACGAAGGAATGAGAAACATAGACCTTGAGGGGGTCGTGGTCACGGGCACGAGGGTGCAGATTGCATACAAGGGCGACACCGTAGTATACGATGCCGCGGCGTTCAACCTGCCAGAAGGCTCGATGCTTGACGGCCTTATCCGCCAGATGCCCGGTGCGGAAATAAAGGACAACGGTGACATTTATGTCAACGGAAAGAAGATAGACAACTTGCTGCTCAACGGTAAGGATTTCTTCAAGGGCGATAACAAGATGATGCTTGACAACCTGCCGTATTTCACGGTGAAGGATGTCAGGGTATATCACAAGACCTCGGAGAAAAGCGAATTGGCAGGACGTGAGATAGAGAAGAAGGACTATGTGATGGATGTCAGCTTGAAGCGTGAATATGCCCGTGGGTATATAGTGAATTCGGAGATGGGAGCAGGCACGGAAGAACGCTGGATGGGACGTGCGTTCGGACTATATTACGATGACCATACCCGTGTGTCGGCTTTTGTCAATATGAACAATGTAAACGAGGACCGCAGACCGGGAGGCGATGGAGAATGGAAACCCTCCGATATGCCCCGTGGACTGCTTGCCACACGTCAGACCGGCATTTCCCTTAATACAGAGGATAAAGACAAGAGTGTTAATGAAAATATGAACGTATCTCTGACATGGAAGGATGCAGACAACGTGATGAACAGAATGTCGGAGACGTTTGCCACGGAAGGCAACATATATAAGGGCAGCTCATCGGCTTCAAGGAGCAGAAATTTCAACTTCAATATCAGCAACGGCCTGTTCCTGAAAAAGGCAGGGCTCAGGTTGTACACTGTTGTATACGGAGGAAGCAGCAGGGAAGAGTCGTCACAGCGTGACTCTACATCAGGAACACAGGATATGAACAGCATCAACAGGCTTGGCAGGTCCAAGAACAGACATGTCAGTATCAGCCAGGATCTGTACTGGTTCAAGGAACTGAAATGGGGCGACTGTCTTTCATTCAATCTTTCCGGCTATTATTTCCACGGAAAGCCTAATGAAACATACGGTTCCAGCAATATCTTTTATTCTGCAGCAGGAGAGTCAGACAAGCGTAATACATTCTCTGAGGCTGTCAGCGACAAATACTCATATTATGGAGAAGCGGAATACACATTTGTGCTGCCGAGCAGATGGAGAATGGGTTCCGGACTGTCTTATAGGCAGGAGTATGGGAGAGACCGCAACAGTCATTATCGTCTCGACCTTCTCGGCGATGACCGTTATGAAGAGCAATGGCTGCTCCCGTCAACGCATGATTCCCTGATGTCGGTGCTTGATGCCGGCAACAGCCGGTTTGTGTCAACCATGGAACGGGACTTCAGAGCTGTTCTTAGACTGTCGAGAAATTCAGATAACGGAACTGTGAACATAACCATACCTGTAAAACGTACGGATGAACGCATGCATTATATGCGCATGGCACTTGACACCGTTGCCCAACGCTCATATACTGCGTTTGAGCCATACGCAAGTATCTATACATACGGAAAGAATCCCATATCGCTAAGGTATGACCTTGATGTTTTTCAGCCGGATTTCCTTAATCTGATGCCGTCCACGGATGACAGGAACCCTCTGTCCGTGAGGCTCAGCAATCCCTCCCTGAAAAGACGCACACGTCATAAGGGAAGCGGGCAGATGACGTTCACGAATGATTCCACCGGGGCTTCGTTCTATGTAGGTTTCGACTTCCTGTTTCTTCATAACGCCTGGGGCACGCGTACGACATACAATTCATTTACCGGCGCATATACCTACATGACTGACAATGTGAACGGATGCTGGAGCGGCAGCCTGAAAGGAGGGTGGCAGTGTCCTCTCGACAGCCGGAAACGTTTCAGGATAGACTTTAGCGGAAGTGTGAAATACGAGCGCAGCGTGGATTTCGGCGTGGCATACGATACGGATGCCGACGTGCTCAGCAAAGTGACGAATATATATACGCGCCTTAACGGTAAGCTGAGCTATCGGCGCGGACTGTTTTCTGCTGCCTTGGTGTCGAAGCTTGTGATGCGCAACAGCAGGGGCAACCTCGATAACATGTACGGCATAGACACATACGACTATCAGTATGGCGGAAACATTCAGTATACCGTTCCCGGAACAGGCATCTGTTTGGCCACGGACATCAACATGTTCAGCCGCAGAGGCTATAGCAGCGGCAAGATGAACACCGATGATATTGTATGGAACGCGCAGCTCACCCGCTCATTTTTCAAGGGATGTCTCACGGCGAAGCTTCAGATGTTCGACCTGCTGCATCAGCTGTCGAACGTGCGCTACGTCATAAACGCACAGGGACGTACCGAGACTTTATACAATTGCATTCCGCGGTACATAATGCTCACCGCAGCGTACAAGCTTGTGAAGAAGCCGAAAAAGAAATAGCGTTTTAAAAAGTTTTTCGTGACTTTTTGAGTGACGAAGTCTGGAACCGTTTTTTTGAATGTCTGTGACCCAGTGTATAATCATGTAATGTAGGGGCATACCTTTGGCATGTGTCAGGCGGTAAACGACCACACACCTCGATTTATTATACACATCGCAAAGCGATGGCATTATCCGTGGAAGGACTCTGCAGAAAACAATCACATATTATTAAGGTATAATCATTGGAGGATCTTTTCCGCCTGACACGTGCCAAAGGCACGTCCCTACTCGTGGATGTTTTATGAAGTGCACCTTAAAAGTTAAATAAAAACTTTTAAGGTGCACTTCATTTCTGACAGTCTTGAAAATGGAAATGGTGGGAGAATTCTGGTGTTGTTAAAAATAAGAGGGGTGGAACCGGACAGTTCCACCCCTCTTTGAGTGTTTATAATCCCTATGGATCATTTTGTTTTCAATAAACGTTTTGCCTAAGCATAGTCAAAATGAATTGCTTCTGCATTTGGTTTGCTGTTTATTTCTTGTTTGCAATCTTGATCACACGTGTTGTTCCGTCGTTGAGTTTCTCAATCACCATATAAACCTGTCCGTCTGCTGTCTGCGGAGCAGCTATTTCAACACCAGCAGCATTGAAGAACTTGCGGCTGACAACATTTTCAGAACCATTGGCACCGATGGCATCGATACCGGAGGTGAAGTCTACGGTAAGCTCGTAAGTCTTTGTCAGTTCACCGGCTGTGGCCGTAACGACAACCGTGCCGGATACAGACTTCTCAAACTGTGCCGAGTTGCCGTTGAACACGAGGCTTGCGCAGTCGCTTGACCATTTCACTACAGGGGTTCCTCCCACGTTGAAATCCTTGGTCACCTTAGTGAAGGTATTGTCGTCTGCGAGGATTAGTTCGGCAGCGTGGAACAATGCAACCTCATTATCGGCGGCAGTCTTCACTACGGGATAGGTATAGTCGTCTGGTGAGGTGAAACCTTCACCGAGGTCGAGGGCTGCAAGTTCCTTGGCAGAGATTTTCTTTGCGTCGAAAGCCTCGTCGTTGTCACTGCTGTTGATGTCGAGATACCAGGTGTTATCCATCTTGTTGTCGGCAGTCCACTGTTTGCCGTTGGTGATGGATACGCCTACGATAGATCCGCAGGAGTCTGCCGGAGCGTCAATCCTGCCTGCATTGTAGCAATTGATGAACTGTGTCTTGTTCTTTTCAGGTGTGGCCACGAGACCGGCTGCGCGTGCAAGTCCTTTCACGTTGCCTGCGTTGTAACAGTTCCTGAATGTTGCACCTGAGTTAGCTGCCAGACCGCCAATCTCATAAGAAGGATTGTCTTTCGTTACCGTAGACTGTACTTCGCTGAGCGATGATACGTTACCGGTGTTCCAGCATCCCTCTACGAGACCGTCGACAGGTGAACCCCATGCGATAAGGCCTCCTACGCGGTCGGTCTTGCCGGTGATGTTACCTGTGTTGTAGCAGTTGATCATCTGCGGGCCGTTGCCTGCAAACTGTGAGGTGATACCTGCGACCATACGGTTGCCTTCGATGTCGGCCGTATTGTAGCAGTTCTTGAAGATAACCTTTCCTGATGCGGCACCTGTGATACCTCCGCCCTGGTTACCGTCGGCAATGATGGATCCTTCGTTGTAGCAGTCGGTGAACGAAGCCTCGTCGGGAGTTGTGGACGAGCCTGGTGTACCCTGTGTCTGTCCTGCTATACCTCCGGCATAGACGTTGAAGTTGGAGATAATTGTACCGGTGTTGTAGCATCGTGTGAACGATGAGCCCGGTGTGTAGAATGTCACGAGACCCGCTGTAGGATATCCTGTGCTGAGTGATTTTGTGGAAACGGCAGATATGTCACCTGTGTTGTGGCAGTCCGTCATCACATACTGTGCGTTGGCGGCTGCAGAGCTTGAGGTGGGTCCACCGGCAATGAATCCGGCAACCTTTCCTGCCGCACTGATAGAAGTGGCGTTGGAGCATGATGTGAAGGTGTAAAGACCGTTGCCCTTGGCGCCTACCGCATTGCCGAGGAATCCGGCCACGGTGTGTGCCCATTCAGGTGTGGCTACGGTAATCTCACCGTTGCTCTTACAATTCTCGAACGTTGCCGCACCGGAGCTTGAAACAAATCCTCCGATGGTGACAGCTGTCGCCTTGGTGTATGATCCGGTCTGCTCGATCTTTCCGTTAAACTCGCAGCTGCTGTATGTCACTCCTGCGGCACCGGTGGCTACAAGACCGCCTATGGATGCCATGCCGCTCTTTATCGAGCCGCTGAATACGACACCGTTGAGCACTGCTCCTGTGTAGGCATTGCCGACAACTCCGGATACATTAGCCTTGTTTGTCGTCACGGCAACGTTTGATACAATGTTTTCAAGTGTTCCGTAAAGCTTGTCTGCAACAGGGTTGGCAAATGTATGTGTTCCGTTTACTGTGCCTTCGAATATGAGGTTCTTGACTGTTGCACCTGCATCGATGGTTCCGAAAAGGCCGCAGCTTGTATTGGCTATTGAATTGATTTCAAAGCCCTTTATCGTGTGGTTGTCACCGTCAACGGTACCGGCCATTACTGTTATTCCGTCGGCTCCTATGCGGGAAGGAGTCTTGCCCGTGAAGTCGAGGTCGGCTGTAATCCTGACAGTCTTGGCGCTCAGGTTCTTGCCGGTGTTGTCCATATATGCCGCGAGAGCGTTCCACTCGTCCACATTATTGATAAGATACGGGTTTTCTGCTGTACCTTCGCCTGTGAGAGGCATGGCCGGAAGAGCCTGTATGAACATCGGACGGCGCACGTCAGCTCCGTTTACAGCCACGAGAGTGTCTGCAACGATTGCACTAACGTTCTTGGGAACGATGAGCTTGCCGTTCTCAATCTTGAATGTCTTGCCGTCGGCGAGCGTCCATGTGGCTCCATCACCAAGCTCGACATCGCTTGAGAGTTCTGTGAAGATATCGCCTGTAGCGGCCTTGGCTATGACCTTACGTGCCGCTGCAACCTTTGTCTCCTCCGCGTATGCCTTCAGGGCGGGATACATGCCGGCCTGATAATCCCATATTTCGGTTGTCAGACCTTCGAGGGCCTGGCCGGAGATAAGGATTTCTGTCTCAATGCCGTTCATATTCTCTATATCGGAGTTAGCACCGGCCTTGATGCCTGTTGTCTGTGCGTCGAAGTAAACGTTCTCAACGTTTTTCGTACCTTTCAGACCGAGGATGGCTCCTGTTGTGGCTTTATTGCCGCAGTATACGTTTCCGAGGTTGAGACAGCTGACGATGTTGTCATTGGCCGATCCTGCCGTAGATGTGCCTTCCATAGAGGCGCATATACCGCCTGCGTTGTTATTCTGTGCGTAGACGGTTCCGTAGTTCACACAGTTCTTGATGGAAGACGCGTTACTGCCGCCTGCAATACCTCCTGCACGCTGAAGCTGTTTCAGATAATTTGTGCAGATGTCGGAAGCAGAGATGTCACCGGTATTCACACAGTTCTCTATCATTCCGTTTGTAGAACCTGCTATACCTCCTACATTAGCATATCCGGTGCGGATGTTTCCTGCGTTGTAGCAGTTGATAATTCTTCCTCCCTTGTTCACCATGCCTGCTATACCTCCTACCCAGCATGAGTAGCCGGTGACATCGGCATAGTTGCGGCAGTTCTCCACTGTGCCGTCGAGTGACGCCACGAACGCCGCGCAAGTACCGTACATTTCAAATTTAGAACCGGCTCCGATGCTGAGGTTACGAACGACACCGCTTTCACCGAGGCGGCCGAAAAGACCTCCCATGGTGCGGCATGCCGATGTGTTAAGAGTGCCTGCCGATGTTTCAGTGGGTTCTTTTGTCCATACAACACGGTTGGGTATCAATACGTTTTCGATGGTGTGTCCCTGACCGTCGAATATTCCCTGGAACTTGATTGATGCCGCGCCGGCCGAGCCGTCAGCACATATTCCGTCGAATGCGGGGTCAAGTTCGAGGTCGATGTCATTTGTCATGGCGAAATACATTCCGTCAAAAGTCTGGCGTTTTGCCGTTGTGGCTTCCGAGAGCTTGATGAGGTCGTCCTTTGTCTTTATGAGCAGAGGAGACTCGGCTGTGCCGGCTCCCTCGAATGGGATAGGAGCGATGTTTACGAAATGATATGTCTGCACATCACCGTTGATGACGTAGAGAGTGTCTGTACCGAATTCCGTTCCTATTTCAAGGGTATTGTTGCCGGCAATCTTTGAATAGTGGCCCTCGGTGTAGAGATTCTGTCCTTTTGAGATGCAGAAAACAGTGTTGCCCAAAGCTGTGAGCGGTGTATTGTTGGAGATTTTCTTGAAGCTGTCTCCTGCGCTCATCACTACGGCTGAGGCACTGTATTTGGCAGCCTCTGTCTCTGCAAGTGTCTTTATGCGCGGATATGCGCCTTCTGTGAATGTCCATACATCTGAAGAGAAGCCTTTCGGGCCGTTTGGCGATGTCAGTTCGGCTGTTGTGGTACCGAAACGGATTGAACCGAAGTCTGTCACTTGCTTGTCGTAGTAGATGTTTGTCAATTCAGGATCTGTTCCGTCCAATATCTTGCCGATGACCTCGCAGCAGTTGTTGCGGTCGTACTGGTATGTCTCCACTTCGACAGTTGCGGATGTGTAGCAGTTGATAACTTTCGGTGTGAGTTTTGATGAACCGAGCTGTATCTGTCCTACGATGCCGCCGCCCATTCTTGTATAGCAGTGGAGCATACCTGAAGAGTAGCAGTTTTCAACCGTACCGCTTGAAAGTATACCTACAACGCCTCCGATTTGCGATTGTGAGCTGTAGCCGCGCACAACGCCCGATGAGAATGAGTTTCTCAAGGCTACGTTCTGAAGCGTACCTACAACACCTCCGATGATCTGGCCGTTGTCGTTCGCCAGGTTTGCATAAGTCATCAGACCGCTGAAATAGAGGTCGGAGCCGTCTGCATCGAGAATGTTTCCGGCAACTCCTCCGGAAGGGCTGCTGTCGCCTGTGATGCAGACCTTTGTTCCTACGGCCGAGCAGTTGTGGATGCCTCCGTGAACTTCACCCACGACACCGCCCAGGAAGCCTGTTCCCATCACGATGCCACCGGTGACGTGGCAGTTTTCCATCTTGCCGGATACGATACCCGCAACGGCACCGTTGCCCGAGCGTGCCCCGGAGACGTTAGGATTGTTTACAGTTATGTTTTCAATGGAGCCGATGCACCATGCCGCCACAGCACCTGCGCTGAAGTAGGTGCTTGATACGACAGGAGATTCCATTGTGAGGTTCTTTATGACGGTTGTTGTGTCGCAAATGCCGAACAGACCGGCGTATGAGTCACCGCCGCCGTTTACGTTAAGACCTCTGATCGTGTGACCGCGTCCGTCCAATGAGCCTGCAAAACGCTGGTTCCAGTTTTTTCCGATGGCCTCGAAGGAGTAGTTCTGCATGTCGATGTCATTGGTAAGGGCGAAGTGCTTGCCCAAGTATGTGCGGGTGTATGTCTGTTTGCCGGAAACACCGACATAGTTGTCGTCGTTGTTCACCTTGTCGGCAAGAAGAATAAGATGGTCGAGAGATGAAATAAGATATGGATTCTCAACGGTTCCTTCACCTTCAAAGTCGTTTATGCTCAATTCAGGATAAGACCATGGAGTGTCAGCCGTGAGCCTGGCATCGGTCAGTCTTCCTGCGAATGATTTTGCCTCTGCACATAATATTGACCAGTCTGTCCATGAGAGGGTGTTGTTGTTTGATGCCGCAGCCTCTTCTATGGTGATTACAGGTGAATAATTTGTAAGGTTGCCCTGTTCGTTAAACTCGATGCACTTGATCATTGTCCATGAGCCTGAAGCGTTGATGAATGCAACCTGGTTGTTTATTTCTGCCGTGCGGTTGCGGTTGAGCTTGACTTCAATGTCCAGACCGCGGTTGAAGATGTTTGTCACCGTCAGCATATTGGGTGATGTCTGGTTGATGATGACGTAGTAGCCGGCCTGTTGCCCTGACGCTGTCTTGTACATCATCGTTCCGTTAGGTTTGCCCATTGCCAGGTTGTAGTAGGCGGCAACGAACTTGTCTTTGTTGGCTCCTGCCTTTTGAACATAGATGCCCCACCATGCCTGTGTGAAGTCGATAATGCCTCCTGATTTCACGGTACCGGTAATCTGGGTATTGTAGTCCGGTGCTCCGGTTGGTTGTGTTGCGGCAATGTCGAGTTGCCCTAACGATTCGTCGGTCAGCATATACTGACGTGGAATGGTGACCGTTGACGTAGTCTTGTCGTAATGGGCGCGTACATTGCATCCGTTCCAGAAGTTCTTGATAGTCAGCGAGTCTCCCTCCGTGTCAGGTACAACCTGCATCGTAGAGCCTCCGTCGAAACTTCCGCTTGCGAGTGTCAGATACGTGCCGACGTAGTATCCGCTGATGTCGGCTGTTTGCGGTTCGGCTGCCTTCACCGATCTGCCTTTGAGTATCGGTGATGTTTTCTTTTCGGCATTAAGAAGGTTTTGTTCCGGCACTTTCAGCAAGAACTTGCCTTGAGGCTGTTCCAGCTTGAAAGAATTAGAACCCGTTGTCGCAGTTGCTGCCTTGGCGGCTGTGCCGTCAAGTTCGGCCACGGCCGACAGTCTTTCTGTCTGTGCCCAGGCGGTCAGGTTTGTTGCGAGCATGCCTAATACCAAAAGCCAAGAAGTTGTGATTCTTCTCATAATTGTTATTGGCTGAGGAACGTTGGTTATTATAAAAACCAGGAAAGCATTGCGTCCGTGTCCTCAGTTTTTCGGACAGCAATTCTTGTTCCTGGTATATTCTGAGTTTATTTGTTATTTGATATTTGTATTTTTCTTGCCTTGCCTCCGTTCACTTGGATGTAGGTTCCCGGGGTGACGGGGCTGTTGATCCGGCGTCCGTCAATGCTGAACCATTTCGGCCCATCGTCTGTTGCATGTACTGTTACGGTGGTGTTGTCGATTCCCGATTCTGTTCCGGGCTTGAGTCCTATTTCCATACGTTCCACGATGCAGCGTGCCGAAGCGCTTCCGGTGAATTGCACCAGTCGGAAAGACGGTTTCTCAAGCAACCCTGTATTATAATGTATGGTTGTTGTCTCACCATGACGTACCGAAGGGTTGGCCGTGCCTTCGACGGTGTTTACCGGAATCCATGCCGAGCCCTTGCCTGTTGAGTAATAAAGGCGGAAAATCGCATTCGATGTTGTGGCGTTGTTCACCCGTATGGCCACGTTTTCCACTGTTGCGTCTATGGCGGCGCATTCCACCTCAGAGCCTTTTATGGTTGTCAGCATTGTCTCTTCTGTTTCTTCCGCAAGTTCTATCTTTGCACCTTTGGTGAGATTCCATGTCGTGAAACGTCCCTGTATGTCTTGTGCATTGCCTGTGGTCGGCAGCATTGCCGCAAAGTCTTCCATGAGTGTAGGCACGTTGTCGGCCTTTATGCTGAAATATACTCTACCGTCATCGGCTTGTGTGATGTTGTCAAGGATAAGAGGTGTGGACAACATTGTCCATGAGCGCAGCGATGGGTTTGTCGTGTTGTTGAGTTCCGTCACATTGCCGCTTCCCGGGAAAGGGTCTCCGTCACTGTCTGTCACTGTCATGCCTGTTGTGGTGGGGACGGTCTTGGGAGTGGCCCGTAGAAGGGTATAGTATGTGTGTTGCGGTGTCGCATTAATCTTGTTGTTTTCCCATACGGCTGCATTTGTGGAGTCCACGCGGTGAACCAGCAGCCCTTCTCCTGGAAGATACTCGTCCCACCGCGTCTTTATGCGGCTTTCGAGAAGGAAGTATTCGTTTTCCACTGATGAGTTGATACGGCATCCGTCGGGTGTCATGCCTTCGTTGAGTGGCGTGATGCTGTACTCACCGGCCTTGGTTATTGGTTTCGGTGAGGCAAATCCGAGCGCGTAGCGTTCAAACAGGGAGTATCCGCATGGTGTGCGGCTTTTGTTCAGATAAGAGCCGCTTGCCATCACCGACCATTTGGCGGGGTGCACAGACTGGCCTCCTGTCTCATAATCAACGTCGTATAGGTCGGGCAGACCGAGCACATGGCTGAATTCATGGCATATTGTGCCGATGCCGTCAAGGATCTTGTTGGACGGGTCACCGTAAAGCTCGGTTGAACATGCGTAGCGTCCGAACGACACACCGTCGAGACTAAGATTCATGACTGTCGATGCGTGGGGCCATATAAGTGTCTCGTCGTTGCCGGAAAAGTTTGAACCTCCGCCTGAAAAGATGAAATACACCATGTCTACCTCGCGGTTGCCGTCGGTGTCGTAGAGGCTATAGTCCACCATTTGGTCGGCGGCGCGAAGTGCGGCGGTCACAAGGGTCTGTGCGCCGGATGTCTTGCGGGCATAATGCTGCGAATAGTCAATCCTTACCGGTCCGACCACGTCAAACTGAGGATTGAACATACCGTTTGAGTTTTCATAATAGTAGTCACGCACAGAGCCGGTATATTCCACCTTGCTTGGTATGAGGTTGTCGGTCATGTAGCCGGTGTATTCCGGCTTGTTAACCATTTCATCGAATATGTTGTGGATGTCATCGCGTGAGAACGGAGCGTCGTTGTATTCCACGAGAATCACAAGGCCGCGAAACTTACTATAGTCATATTGACCTGTTTTCAGTTTGTATATGCCGTGTTCCCGTATGTTTTGTCTTTGTGCTTGCGTTAGTTTCGGGCGCAGGCCCTTTGCGGACATTGGGGCTTTTTTGCCGTCGGCGGCACTGAGACCGGTGGATACGATCCTTCCGTCGGACGATAGTGTGGCATATTCCCATGCCCGGGTAATATCGTTGAACACGACCGTATAGCCGTCGGCAGTCATAGTATAGTTATAAAACTCATCGCCGAAGAGCTGCAGCGTTACTTCCGTTCCGTCCGGTTGTACTACCGTTCTTGGTTCGGAGTAGCCAATGACAGCTTGTGCCGAGATGCAGGAAAACATCATCAGTCCGCAGGTAAGTATAGACCTTATCCTATTTTTAATCATTGCTGGCATATTATTCTTTAAAATACGTAAGGATTATAATTATATGCAAATATATATAATATATTTATAAAAACGAAAAAATATCGTTTTTTTTAGAAATATAGTTTATGAGGGAGTGATTTCGGATACGGGCGTGATTTGAAATCCTCCTATGCGGTGTGTCATGGGATTGTGTTTGTTTTGTGTCTTGACGACAAAAAGTTAAGCGTGTGTTTTTGAAATGTCTTTACATATAAGGATACATGTAAAATTCTCTTGCGATGAATAGCATGTTCATGCTCAGTGAATGGCATGTTCATCGACCGTGAATAGCCTGTTCTCGTTTAATGAATAGGCCATTCATTTTCAATGTGATTTTTATTATTCCTAACGTGTTGTATATCAGTGTTTTATGAATGTTATAAAAAGAGTGAGAGAGAAGTAAAGAAAGGTTGCGAATTTTTATTACATTAGTATATGGTAAAAGCCTTTTTGGTTGCCCGAAAGGGGAGAGAAAGCCGGAGTGACTTCATCCTCAAGTAGGGACGTGCCTTTGGCACGTGTCAAACGGAACAATCCCTTAATGAACAATCCCGTTTTTAGCATACAATTACATTGTACACATCGCAAAGCGATGTCCCTACATGTGGTAGTTTCTTGGATATCCACCTGATACTTCCACATTTCATCCCTTTTCCTCCCCTTTGAGGATGTTAGGAGGGGCTTCATCCTATATGTAGGGACGTGCCTTTGGCACGTGTCAAAGGAAAGATGTATGGTAATATTAAGAGTCTGCGATGTGGATAATGCATACCTTTATTTTATTGGAGGATGCTTTTCCGCCTGACACGTGCCAAAGGCACGTCCCTACATGGAGGATGAAAGCAACAAACGGACGTTTCCGTTGAGCCCATTGATTCAGAGCCTGCGGGTTTGCGTGTCGGCCGATTGTCGGCTGACCCAAAATATGGGGGCAGTAGAAAATCGGCTGACCCCTTTTTCGCTTGGCAAACTTATTTGCTTTCCCCCACTGATTTTCTACTGAGCCCTCCTTTCGGCTCATCCGCCAAACCGGGGGGAGTTTCTTTTATTTATCCGAAAAGTGCTACCTTTGCATCATGAACACTCAAGGGCTATTGGCATTGGCACAATTAATTCTGCCATCTGAAATACTTTCGAATTTTGAAGTTGTACGTGTGGAAGAGGAATCATCCCTTATTCGTATTTACCTTGACGAGGCTGTCAAGGCTGAATACAAG